>SFPN01000002.1 GCA_004551945.1 Clostridiales bacterium
TATTAATATGAGTCCCCGGTTTAGTCAACAGTTAGACGAAATTAAATCCTTTAATTATAAGCACATATATCGTCACAATAGGCTTGAGCCATTTAAGCATTATTCGGAGTTAGTGATTACACAAATATTTAACACATTGCTTTCTTTCTATGATGGGAGGCATACTTGGAATCTGCTAGCCGAGAACAAACATTTTACGCCTACATTAATTGATTCATTTGAAAAGTGGTTAGCCCGATATTGTTCTGAAACAATCATTCCTGCCGGTAAACTTAAGGAACTCTCCTTGCAATGCGAAAATGAAAAAATCTACCAGGAGTTGCAAACGCGCGAGCTATATATTCGGGCAATTATCGATTACATCTCCGGTATGACCGATCGCTTTGCAATTTCCCTTTTCCAAGAATTACTAGAATACTAATCGCTTAGTTGATGAACGGCCGCTTACCTTAATTTTCTGCCACCGCTTACAATAACGGCGGCGCTACCCTAACACGCCCGATTCCCGGAAACCCTTGATTTTCGAGGCTTTCCGGGCATCGCTTACATTAGTTCCGGCGGGATACTTCCGAAACGGAAAGCAACTGATAATGCCTCTGTAACTGCGATAAGGTATCAGAGGACGGATATCGCCCTCCAGAAAAAGATGTATGTAGAACAAGAGAGAGTGCCTTTTGACATTCCCTCTTGCAGCGTATTCAAGATTTAATCAGAGCATATAAAGTCTCTTTGACCGGCTTGGATAAGTGTGTGGCTAATAAAATGTGCTAATAAAGTGGCTAATACGTGGGCTGATTTTGCCCCGAAATTGGCTAATACGGCGGAATATCTGGCACCACTGCACAGCACAAAGTTCGATCAAAAGTGTTGATTTTCAAGGGTTTTTCGGTATTTTCGGGTGCTGTGAACCATACGATACGAAACGGACAACTCAACTCCTAAGCGGTAGGCCACCAGTTAGAGTCTGGTCGGGGGTGCCAAAAAACGCTGCAAGCCTTGGCTTGCAGCGTTTTGCTTTGATTCACCAGAGATACCCCAGCAGCACAAGGATCAGGCAGAGGCTGGGCACCATGCTGAACATCACGCAGAAATTCTTCACCCGGATCAGGGGATACCGGGCGGGGGGAGTGGAGTAGGGAATCCCCGTCTCCAGGGCCTGCTTCAGCCCCCGCAGGTGGAGGGTGTCCACCGCGTAGGCCAGGACCTCGATGGCGACCATGGCCGCCGCGCAGAGCAGGGTGGCGATCCCAAGAAAGAGCAGGGACCGGGCGTCAGCGCTGCCGGCCCCGGCCAGCGGGAGGGTATCCCCGGCCAGCAGCAGGAGCAGAAGCAGCAGCGGGAGCGCAAGACGCCGGGCTGCGGCGGAGATGGCGGCGCTTATGTTGCAGGGAACGAAGTCGGTGTAGTGGCCCGCCACGTTTTTGGCCCAGTCCTGCTGCCAGACGGGCTCCCCTGGGGTGGGGAAGATCTCGGCCCCGTTGTTCAGGCCGGGGATCTTGTCCGCACCCCGGAAGGTCTCCAGGGGTGGGCTGTCCGGGTCGAAGCGCATGCTGTATGCCCGGGGCGGCGCGTCCGTTCTGCGGAACAGGGTAAAGGAGCGGTAGATGCGGCTGGCCTGGTACCCCTGGCGGGCATAGCGGTCCAGAAACCGGAGAAACCCGGCCTGGTCCTGCAGGTCAACAGGATGAATGACAAGTTTTGTGTTCATCGCGGGGTCCTTTCGAAAGTCTATTTTTATAGATTATATCATGCCCTTTGCCCTTCCGCAACCTGTTCCGGGGGAAATGTCCCCGCTTTTTTCCGGGAAACAGGTGACAGAACCGGGGATTTGCGGTATACTGCAAATTAACCTACAAAAACAGGGAGGATGCGCCATGCTGACCATCAATGACTTCCAGGCGGCTGCGGACCGCCTGAAAAATGTTGTCCACAAGATCTCCCTCTCCTCCTCCAAGACCTTCTCGGAGATGACCGGAGCGGAGGTTTATTTAAAATACGAAAACCAGCAGAAAACCGGCTCCTTCAAGGTGCGGGGAGCCTACAACAAGATCATGAAGCGGTATGAGGAGGGCGGCCTGCAGGCGGTGGTGGCCTCCTCCGCGGGCAACCACGCCCAGGGGGTGGCCTTCGCCGCCTCCCGGATCGGGGTGCCCGCCACCATCGTCATGCCCCGGTCCACCCCCATTGCCAAGGTCTCCGCCACCAAGGGCTACGGAGCCAAGGTGGTCCTCCACGGGGCCATCTACGACGAGGCCTACGCCAAGGCCTGTGAGATCGTGGAGCAGGAGGGGGCGGAGTTCATCCACCCCTTCGACGACGAGGACGTGATCGCCGGCCAGGGCACCATCGCCCTGGAGATCCTCTCCGACCTGCCCTTTGTGGACATGGTCCTGGTCCCCGCCGGGGGCGGCGGGCTGGTGTCGGGCATTGCCGCCTGCATCAAGCAGATTAACCCCCGCATCCAGGTGGTGGGGGTCCAGGCAGAGGGGGCGGACGCCATTGTGTCCTCCTTCGGGAAGGACACGGTGCAGTCCTCGGCCTCGGTCCACACCATTGCCGACGGCATCGCCGTGAAAACCCCCGGGTCCGTGACCATGGGGTACATCAACCAGTACGTGGACCAGATGGTTACCGTCTCCGACGAGGAGATCGCCGGGACCATCCTGCTGCTTTTGGAGCGCACCAAGCAGGTGGTGGAGCCCGCCGGGGCGGCTCCCCTGGCGGCGGTGCTGAACCACAAGGTGGACGTGGCGGGGAAGAAAATCTGCTGCGTCCTCTCCGGGGGCAACATTGACGTGTCCTTTATCCACAAGGTGGTGGAAAAGGGCCTGGTGACCCGGGGCCGCCACCTGAAGTTCTCCACCGTCATGCCCGACGTGCCCGGCGCTCTGGAGCGGTTTGCCCATCTGGTGGCCGGGGCGGAGGCCAACATCATCAACTTCCAGCACGACCGGGTCCAGGCCGACCTGGCCATCGGGGACGCCATCATCCACGTGGTGTGCGAGGTCAGCGGCCAGGAGCACGGCCAGCGGCTGCTGGACACCCTGCGGAAGGCGGGGTATCAGATTTTAAACTGAGAGAAATAAAAGAGCGCATTGCGGCATGCGCGGGGGGTCGCCTCCGGCGGGGCCCCCTTTCCAGGGAATAAGGTTGTCAACAAAAAATACGGTCAGACCCTTCTGGGGTCTGACCGTTTTCTTGAGCCGGTTTCATGGGTGGATGGGATGAGGTCTTTGTTTCTGCTTTTAGATAAGCTGGGGGAAGAGCAGGAACAGAGAGATCAGGCCAATGGCCAGATTGCAGACGCCGGCAAACTTGCTCAGGGCAGGCTTGCCGGTGTACCAGGCGGGGATCAGGGTGAGCAGCAGCAAGTCAATGACCAGCAGGTCGATGCCCAGGGGCCAGACCAGACCGTCCTGGAAGGCGCGGATGGTGAACAGGATGCACAGGACCAGGCCGCACAGGAAGAAGTGGGCCATCATTTTCTTGTCGCCGCCCTTTAAGAAAAAGAGCCCGACCAGGACCCAGAACAGGCCGAAAAAGCCGAACACGGTGCCCAGGTAGCTGCTGTGGTCGCCGCCCACAGAGAACAGGAACATCCAAACAGAGGTGAAAAGCTGGCAGACGCCGCCGAAGAGGATGGCGATGAAGCCCAGAGAGCGGGTGATTTCCTCGTGCTTGCCGCCCTTGACGCCCACGCCCACCTGTTCCAGACCGAAACAGATGACCGTGGCGAACAGGCCGAATACGCCGATTGCTTCAGGGTTTACTGGGAGCATTAGAGGCCTCCTTTAAAATCTTTCTATTCGCTGAAACCGGAATCCGGGCGCTTCGCCAGGAAATCCCTGGGACCGCCCAAGCATCAATTAGACCATAAATTACCGGATAAACGACAAAAGATCAACCTATTCTGCCTAAAGAAAACGATTGGAAAGATTTCTTCGCGAAAAAAGACGGAACGCCTGCAATTCCCAAGGAAACCTGAAGCTTTCATGAAAAACGGCGGAAAACCGGCAGGGATATTTTGGGAAAACCCGGGCATTTCCGGGAAATTTCCCGAAAAACGGCGGAAGCTCTGCAAGGCCATGCAAGGAGAAGGACAAAAAAATTCCCGGCGGCAGGGAGCCGTCCGGGGAAACAAACAGGATTTTGAGATTATGGGAGGCATTGCAGGGGGTCGATGGGCTCCTCCTGCCAGCGGACCTCGAAGTGACAGTGGGGGCCGGTGGACCGGCCGGTGGAGCCCATGAGGGCGATCTGCTGGCCCTGGGTTACCTGCTCCCCCACCTGGACCAGCAGCTGGGAGCAGTGGCCGTAGTAGGTGGCAAAGCCGTTGCCGTGGTCCACGATCACCAGGTTGCCGTAGCTGCCTTTCTCGCCGGACCAGGTGACGGTGCCCCCGGCGGCGGCATAGATGGGGGTGCCCATGGAATTGGCAATGTCCGTGCCGCTGTGGAAGCTGGTGGAGCCGAAAATGTACCGGGAGCCGAAGGGCGAGGTGATCTGCCCGGTGCAGGGCCACTGGAACCGCCCCTGGGCCCCCTGGACCCCCGTGGCGGTGCCCACGGACACAAGGGTGGGGACCGGCTCCGTAAGCACCTGGCTGGAGAGGTTCTCCCGGCCGGTCTCCACCCCGCAGCGGCGGGTGACCCGGTCGGTGCGCGCTTCCACCCCCTCCGTCCCCTGCTGGATGACCTGGGTCTCTCCCGCCAGCAGGGAGGCGTCCTCCTGCTCCTGGGTGGGGGCGGGGATGGGCTGGGTGTAGGTGACCTCCTCAATGGTCTCCACCACCAGCAGGGGCGCGGCGGTTTCTTCTGTCTCCGGGAGGGCGGCAGCGTCCAGGGCGGCCATCACTGTGACGGCGTCTCCTTCTTCTGTCTCCTCCGGTGGCTGCTCCAGCCGAGCAGCCAGGGCCTCCGGGTCCAGAATTTCCGCCTGGGCGGGGAGGTAGTCCAGGGTGATTTCCAGGGTGCTGGCGAAGGTCACCGAGAGGGTGTCCGCCGTAGCGTAGTGCGCCCGGACCAGATCCAGGGCCTGGTGGATCTCCTCCCGGCTCAGGCAGGCCCCGGCGGCGATGCCGTCCACGGTGAGGACGCAGGCCTCCTGGACCTGGGGCACCGTCTCCATCAGGCTGGCGGTGAGCTCCTCGGAGGTTTGCAGCTTTTCCTTGGGGGCGATGGTCAGGGCCACCTTGGTGTCCTGGGGGTAGGCGTAGTCGGCGTGGATGATTTGGGAGACCTGGCGCTCCACCTGGTCCACCGCCTGCTGGTAGGTCTCCTGCCCCCGGACGTAGGCCAGGGGGGCGTCCCCCTGGGAGATGACCGCGTAGCACAGGGTGCAGGTGGAGGCCACCACCGCCCCAATTGTGGTGAGCCCCGCCAGGCCCAGCAGGGTCCCGGCCAGCAGCGCCCGCCGGCTGGGGGGGCGCTTCCGCCGGGGCTGGGCCGCCTGGAGGCGAAGGTCCTCCAGCTGACAGAAAAATTCCTCCGGGCCGGTCAGGTCGTCCTGGCTCCAGCCCCGGGAAGGGGGATGCTTGTTCAAAGGGATCGCTCCTTTCTTCCGTTCTAAAAGAAACAAAAGAGTTACAAACTGGTGACAGAATTAGCATACAAGGGGGTGGGCGGATTCGTCAAGGGGTTGCTTTTGGGCCTTTTTGTTCCTTGCCGTCCCATTGAGGGGAAGAAAGGGGACGGCGCAAAAAAAGATTGGGAGAAGCCCTTTACAGCGGGTATTTCTCAGGATATAATAATACGAACTGTTAAAAGAGAAAAGAACCGCGCCGGTCTGGCTTCTGACCGGCGCGGGAGGAGTGTTGGGATGAATGTCATGTTTTCTCAGGCGCTGTCCTATCTGCGCCATGAAAAGGGGATCAGCCAGCGGCAGGCGGCCCAGGACCTGGGGGTGTCCCAGGCCCTGCTGTCCCACTATGAAAACGGAATCCGGGAGCCCGGCCTGACCTTTGTGGTGAAGGCCTGCGACTATTACCAGGTGTCGGCGGACTATCTGCTGGGGCGGACCAACGACCGGTCCTGTCCCGCCGGGACCACCGAGAGCAGCCAGCCGGACCCGGCGGTCATGCTCCGCACGGCGGACACCCTCAGCCGGGTCTGCGCGGACCTGTGCCGGGAGGAGCCGGAGCTGGGACTGCTGTTCCGCCGGCTGGCCACCCAGCTGGGCAAGGACCTGGGCAAAGGCCCCGGCCGGTGAGCGCGCCGCGTTGTCAAAGAAGGAGGTAGAACGATGACCGATCAAAGCAAGATCAGAAATTTCTCTATAATCGCCCACATCGACCATGGTAAGTCCACGCTGGCCGACCGGCTGCTGGAGCTGTGCCACGCGGTATCCGAGCGGGAGATGGAAAACCAGCTGCTGGACAACATGGACCTGGAAAAGGAGCGGGGCATCACCATCAAGGCCCGGGCGGTGACCGTGCAGTACAACGCCCAGGACGGGGAGACCTACACCCTGAACCTGATCGACACCCCCGGCCACGTGGACTTTAACTACGAGGTCTCCCGCTCCCTGGCTGCCTGCGAGGGGGCGGTGCTGGTGGTGGACGCCTCCCAGGGGGTGGAGGCCCAGACCCTGGCCAACACCTACCTGGCCATGGAGCACGACCTGGAGATCCGCCCGGTGATCAACAAGATCGACCTGCCCGCCGCCGACCCCAAGCGGGTGAAGGAGGAGGTGGAGAACGTCATCGGCCTGGAGGCCGCCGACGCGCCTGAAATCTCCGCCAAGATGGGGATCAATATCCAGGCGGTGCTGGAGGACGTGGTGCAGAACGTCCCCGCCCCCGCCGGGGACCCCAAGGCCCCTTTCAAGGCCCTGATTTTCGACAGCCAGTACGACGCCTACCGGGGCGTGGTGGTCTACTTCCGGGTGATGGAGGGGACCCTCCGCCTGGAGGACACGGTGAAGATGATGGCCTCCGGGGCCCAGTACGGCCTGGTGGAGATCGGCCACCTGCTGCCCACCAGGCTGGAGCCCTGCAAGGTCCTCTCCGCCGGAGAGGTGGGCTACCTCACCGCCTCCATCAAGAACGTGAAGGACACCCAGGTGGGCGACACCATCACCACCGCGGCCAACCCCGCGGCGGAGCCGCTCCCCGGCTACCGCCCCGCCCGGAGCATGGTCTACTGCGGCATCTACACCGAGGACGGCTCCAAGTACCCCGACCTGCGGGACGCGTTGGAAAAGCTCCAGCTCAACGACGCCTCCCTGTCCTTCGAGCCGGAGACCTCCGCCGCCCTGGGCTTCGGCTTCCGCTGCGGCTTCCTGGGGATGCTCCACATGGAGATCATCCAGGAGCGGCTGGAGCGGGAGTTTGACCTGGACCTGATCACCACCCTGCCCAACGTTATCTACGAGGTCACCAAGACCGACGGCACCGTGGTGCGGGTGGACAACCCCCACAACTATCCCGATCCCTCTCACATCCAGGTGCAGAAGGAGCCCTTCGTGAAGGTGTCCATCATCTCTCCCCCGGACTATGTGGGCAACATCATGCCCATGTGCCAGGACCGCCGGGGAGAGTTTAAGGACATGCAGTATCTGGACGCCAACCTGGTGGAGATTCACTACAATATGCCCTTAAACGAGATCATCTACGACTTCTTTGACGCCCTGAAGGCCCGCACCAAGGGCTACGCCTCCCTGGACTATGAGTTTTTGGAGGACCGGGAGTCCGACCTGGTGAAGGTGGATATGCTCCTGAACGGGGACCAGGTGGACGCCCTGTCCTTCATCGCCCACCGGGAGAAGGCCTACGCCCGGGCAAGAAAGATCTGCGAGAAGCTCAAGGAGAACATTCCCCGCCAGCTCTTCGAGATCCCTGTCCAGGCGGCCATCGGCGGCAAGATCATCGCCCGGGAGACCGTGAAGGCCATGCGCAAGGACGTGCTGGCCAAGTGCTACGGCGGCGACATCACCCGGAAGAAGAAGCTGCTGGAGAAGCAGAAAGAAGGCAAAAAGAAGATGCGGACGCTGGGTACGGTACAGCTGCCCACAGAAGCATTTATGGCGGTTCTCAAGCTGGACGAATGACCGTTTTGCCTTCCGGCACTGCCGCAGGCAGGACGCGCTTTTGCGCGCACAAGCGTTTTCCCGGCAGGGAAAACCTTGGCGGAGCCGAATTCATTTCGGCGGAGCAAAAGTAAAATTGGGGTCCCCTATTACAACACCAGACGGGTGCAGCGCAATTTGGGTGTTTTGACGCCAATGGAAAAGCACCGGCTATCTCTGGCCGCATAAAAAGCGGCCAGCAGCGCATGTCTGCTGGCCGGGAAAATGTTATCGTTTTTCACTGTCCGCTTGACGGGATGCGGTTCAGGTTTATGCCGTCCGGGCCTTTGGCTTTGGCCCCCCCGCCGGGGGGCCGGGGCCCGGGTGAGAATTACCGCACCACCAGCTCGTCGTTTACGCAGTCCACCGTCAGGGTGGTGCCGGGCTGGACCTCGTCGGCGATCATCTTCCGGCCCACCAGGGTCTCCACCGTGTGCTGGAGGAACCGGCGCAGGGGCCGGGCGCCGTAGAGGGGATCGTAGCCGTTGTCGATCACATAGGTCTTGGCCGCGGGGGTCAGCTCCACGGAGAGCTGTTTGTCCGCCAGGCGCTTGTTCAGGCCGGCAATCATCAGATCCACGATGGAGGTGATGTTCTCCTTGGTCAGCGGCTTGTAGCACACCACCTCGTCCAGCCGGTTGAGGAACTCAGGCCGGAAGGACTTCTTCAGCAGCTGATCCACCTGGATCTTGGCCTCGTCGGAGATCTCCCCCTGGTCGTTGATGCCCTCCAGCAGGTACTGGGAGCCCAGGTTGGAGGTGAGGATCAGGATGGTGTTCTTAAAGTCCACCGTCCGGCCCTGACTGTCCGTAATCCGGCCGTCGTCCAGGACCTGGAGCAGGATGTTGAACACGTCGGGGTGGGCCTTTTCCACCTCGTCGAAGAGGACCACGGAGTAGGGCTTCCGCCGCACCGCCTCGGTGAGCTGGCCGCCCTCCTCATAGCCCACGTAGCCGGGAGGGGCCCCGATGAGCCGGGAGACGGAGAACTTCTCCATGTACTCGGACATGTCGATGCGCACCAGGTTCTTCTCCGAGTCGAACAGGGCCTCGGCCAGGGTCTTGGCCAGCTCGGTCTTGCCCACGCCGGTGGGGCCCAGGAACAGGAAGGAGCCGATGGGCTTATCCGGGTCGGCAATGCCGGCGCGGCTTCGCAGAATGGCCTCGGACACCAGGCGCACGGCCTCGTCCTGGCCCACCACCCGCTGGTGGAGGATATCCTCCAGGTGCAGCAGCTTCTCCCGCTCCCCTTCCATCAGGCGGGAGACGGGGATGCCGGTCCACCGCTGGATGATCCGGGCGATCTCCTCCTCGGTGACCTTGTCCCGGAGCAGAGAACGGGCCTTGCTGTCGTTGGCAATGCGCTCCTCCTCCTCCAGGGCCTTTTTCAGGGCGGGGATGCGGCCGTACTGAAGCTCGGCGGCCTTGTTCAGGTCATACTCCCGCTGGGCCCGCTCCAGGTCGGCGTTGGCCTGCTCCAGGTCGGCCCGGAGCTGCTGGACCTTGCCGATGGCGCCCTTTTCGTTGTCCCACTGGGCCTTCTTGGCCTTGAACTCCTCCCGCATGTCGGAGAGCTCCTTCTGGATCTCCGCCAGGTGCTCCTGGCTGAGGGCGTCGGTCTCCTTTTTCAGAGCGGCTTCCTCAATCTCGTGCTGGATGATCTTCCGCTGAATCACGTCCAGCTCCGTGGGCATGGAGTCGATCTCCGTGCGGATGAGGGCGCAGGCCTCGTCGATCAGGTCGATGGCCTTGTCGGGGAGGAACCGGTCGGTGATGTACCGGTTGGAGAGGGTGGCGGCGGCGATGATGGCCCCGTCCTGTATTTTCACGCCATGGAACACCTCGTACCGCTCCTTCAGGCCCCGGAGGATGGCGATGGTGTCCTCCACGGTGGGCTCGTTCACGGTGACGGGCTGGAAGCGCCGCTCCAAAGCGGCGTCTTTTTCAATATACTGTCTATATTCATTTAAAGTAGTGGCCCCGATGCAGTGGAGCTCGCCCCGGGCCAGCAGGGGCTTTAAGAGGTTGCCCGCGTCCATGGCGCCCTCGGTCTTGCCGGCGCCCACGATGGTGTGCAGCTCGTCGATGAAGAGGATGATCTTCCCCTCGGACTTCTTCACCTCGTTGAGGACGGCCTTCAGCCGCTCCTCAAACTCGCCCCGGTACTTGGCCCCGGCCACCAGGGCGCCCATGTCCAGGGCGAAGATGGTCTTGTCCTTCAGGGAGGCGGGCACGTCTCCCTTGACGATCCGCTGGGCCAGGCCCTCGGCGATGGCGGTTTTGCCCACGCCGGGCTCGCCGATGAGGACGGGGTTGTTCTTGGTCTTGCGGGAGAGGATGCGGATCACGTTGCGGATCTCGTCGTCCCGGCCGATCACCGGGTCCAGCTTGTTCTGCCGGGCCCGCTCCACCAGGTCGGAGCCGTACTTTTTCAGGGCGTCGTAGGTCTCCTCCGGGTTATCGGAAGTGACCCGCTGGTTGCCCCGGACGGCGGTGAGGGCCTGGAGGACCCCCTCCCGGGTGACCCGGTAGTCCGAGAAGAGCTTGCTCAGCTCCCGGTCGGCGGTGTCCAGCAGCCCTAAGAACAGGTGCTCCACGGAGATGAACTCGTCCTTCATCTCCCCGGCGGTCTTTTCCGCCCGGTTCAGGGCCTTGTCGGTGTCGGTGGAAATGTAGACCTTCCCGGCCTCGTGGCCGGAGGAGGACACCCGGGGCTGGCGCTCCAGCAGGTCCTTGGCGGCGGCCATGAAGGAGGGGAGGGTAAGCCCCATGCTGGAGAGCAGCTGGGGGATCAGCCCCGCCTCGTCCGACAGCAGGGCGCAGAGCAGATGGATCTGCTCAATCTGGGGGTTGCCGTATTCCTGGGCCAGGGCCTGGGCGGTGCGGATGGCCTCGGCGGATTTTTGCGTCAGTTTTTCAGCGTTCATACAAGTTCACTCCTTTGTGTGAAAGGTTTCCCCACATGGCGAGAGCGCCGGCATGCGCCGGCGCCCTGCCGTTGGGGGTGCGAAAAACAGAGAAAAGAGAGGAGTATAGAAGAGAGCAAATGAAAAAAATAGGAGGTATTAAGGGTAACGTGTAAAGTTTGGAGTGCAGGAGGTGCGTTCTCTTACCTTGCCGGGGCCTTTCCCCGGCTGGGGGAAAGGCTTCAGTGAATGGCAATCTGGCGGGCGGCGGGCACCACGGGAGCCTGCTTGGGCAGGGTCAGGGACAGGATGCCGTTGGTGTAGGAGGCGGTGATGCCGGCCTCGTCAATGCCGCTGATGTCGAAGGCGCGGGCGAAGGTGCCGAGGCGCCGCTCCCGGCGGATATAGCTGCCCTGGGAATCCTTCTGGTCCTGGGCTTCCTTGTGCTGGGCCTTGATGGTCAGGAAGCCGTCCTTCAGGTCCAGCTGAATGTCTTCCTTGTCAAAGCCGGGCAGCTCGGCTTCCATCAGGAACTTGTCGCCCAGGTCCCGGATATCGGTGCGGAAGGCGGGCATGCTGCTGTTGGAGCTGCCGAAGAAATTCTTTTCAAAGTTGTCGAACAGGTCGAACATGTTGTCGTCGCGACGGGAAAACGGAATCATACCAAACATCATAGAAATCTCCTTTTCAGATCTATTTCGGGCCGTCACCCGGGAGGTCCCGGGGAGGCGAGTCAGCGAGGATTGATTTTCACTCCTTGAGGTTGAGTGCTTACGTTTTATCGGCTCACCTCTTGTTTACAGGTCATATCATACCCATACTTTGTGAACAAAGCGAGTAAAAAGTGTGTCTAAATTGTTAACATTAGCACTCTTTTTGCGTGAGTGCTAAAAATATCTGCCTGGCCCCCCCATCCCCAACACCTTGTTCTCCCACCTTCTTTATGGTATAATCGACGGGAAACTTTGAATTCCAACGGATTGGAGGTCATAAACTATGGCAGGATTATCGGAACGAATGGTGGCCCTGGGCAGCGCCCGGTCGGAGATTCGGGAGGCCTTTGCCTTTGCCCAGGCCCGGGCGGCAGAGGTGGGGCCGGAAAACGTGGATGATTTCTCCATCGGCAACCCCAGCGTCCCCGCCCCGGAGAGCGTGGGCCAGACCATCACCCGGCTGGTGGCGGAGATGGACCCGGTGCAGCTCCACGGCTACACCCCCGCCCAGGGCGACCCGGGGGTGCGCCAGGCCCTGGCCGACGAGCTCAACGCCCGCTACGGCACCGCCTATGACAAGGACTGCTTCTACCTCACCGTGGGGGCGGCGGCGGCGCTCTGCTGCGCCCTGTCCGCCATGGGCTGCCCGGGGGACGAGTTCATCACCTTCGCCCCCTACTTCCCCGAGTACAAGGTCTTTGTGGAGAGCGCCGGGGGCAGGCTGGTGGCGGTCCCGTCCAACATCGAGGACTTCCAGATCGACTTTGCCGCCCTGGACGCGGCTCTGAACCCCAGCACCAAGGCAGTGATCATCAACAGCCCCAACAACCCCACCGGGGTGGTCTATTCCGAAGCCACCATCCGGCGGCTGGGCCAGGTGCTGGCGGAGAAGTCCAAAGAGTACGGCCACACCATTTATCTCATTTCCGACGAGCCCTACCGGGAGATCGTCTACGGGGCGGAGCCTCTGCCCTGGGTTCCCTCTTATTATGCCAACACCCTGGTCTGCTATTCCTACAGTAAGTCCCTGTCCCTCCCCGGCCAGCGCATCGGCTATGTGCTGGTGCCCCGGACGGTGGAGGACTTTGACCTGGCCTACGCCGCCATCGCCGGGGCGGGCCGTGCCCTGGGCTATGTGTGCGCCCCCAACCTGTTCCAGCAGGTGGCGGCCCGGTGCGCCGGGCAGACGGCGGATATCTCCATCTACCACCGGAACCGGGACCTGCTGCTGGACTCCCTCCGGGAGATGGGCTACACCTGCGCCCAGCCCGACGGGGCCTTCTACCTCTTCCCCCGTGCCCTGGAGCCCGACGCCCGGGCCTTCTGCCTGCGGGCCAGAAAGTACGACCTGATCCTGGTCCCCGGGGACAGCTTCGGCTGCCCGGGCCACGTGCGCATTTCCTACTGCGTCCCCACGGAGCAGATCCAGCGGGCCCTGCCCAAGTTCAAAAAGCTGGCGGAGGAGTACGGGCTGTAAGTCCCTCAAAAACGCAAAAAACGTGGTCAGCCTCAAAAGGGGTTGACCACGCTTTTGTTTTGAGAAGCTTAATACCGGCCCAGGTCGGCGGAGGCGTCGCTGGCGGCGTCGGCGCCGAAGGTGTAGTCCTTGCCGGGGAGGATGGCGTTGAGGATCACCCCCGCCAGGGCGGCGATAGCCAGGGCGGTGAGGGTGATGGTGGCGCCCCCCACGGTGAAGGTGATGCCGCCGCTGAAGCCCAGGCCGCACACGAACATGACAGCGGCCACGATCAGGTTCCGGCTCTGGGTCAGGTCCACCCGGTTCTCCACCACGTTGCGCACGCCCACGGCGGAGATCATGCCGTAGAGGATGAAGGACACGCCCCCGATGATGGCGGTGGGGATGGAGCTGATCACCGCGGCAAACTTGGGGCTGAAGGACAGGATCACCGCGTAGAGAGCGGCCAGCCGGACGACTCTGGGGTCATAGACCCGGGAGAGGGCCAGCACGCCGGTGTTCTCCCCGTAGGTGGTGTTGGCCGGGCCGCCGAAGAGACCGGCCAGGGCGGTGGCGATGCCGTCGCCCAGCAGGGTCCGGTGGAGGCCGGGGGCAGCGATGAAGTTCTTCCCGCAGGTGGCGGAGATGGCGGACATGTCCCCGATGTGCTCCATCATGGCGGCGATGGCGATGGGGGCCATCACCAGGATGGCGGTCACGTCAAACTTGGCCAGCACGAAGGGGGGCAGGCCCACAGGGGAGACCTCGCCCACCTGGGCAAAGTCCACCATGCCCAGGCACAGGGCCACGATGTAAGGGATCACCACACCCAGGAGGATGGGGATAATCTTCACCATGCCCTTGCCCCAGATGTTGGCCACCACGATGACCGCGATGGCCAGCAGGGCCAGGGGCCAGCACGTGGAGGCGTTGGACACGGCGGTGCCCGCCAGGGACAGGCCGATGAGGATAATCATGGGGCCGGTGACGATGGGGGGGAAGAAGCGCATGACCCGCTGGGGGCCCACCACTTTAAAGAGCAGGGCCAGGATCAGGTACAGCAGGCCGGCCACCACGATGCCCCCCAGGGCGTAGGGGAGCTTTTCCTCCCCGGTCATGGCGGCGTAGGGGCCGCTCTCCAGCTGGCCGATGGCCATGAAGCCCCCCAGATAGGCAAAGGAGGAGCCCAGAAACGCGGGCACCTGGAGCTTGGTGCACAGATGGAAAAACAGGGTGCCGATGCCGGCAAAGAACAGGGTGGTCTGCACGCTCAGGGGCAGGCCGTAGCTGCCGCTGACGATGATGGGCACCAGAACCGTCGCCCCGAACATGGCAAACATGTGCTGGAGGCCCAAAATGAGCATCCGGGGTTTGCCCAGGGTCCGGGCGTCGTAGACCGGTTCCGTGCCCAGGCGGCTTTTTTCTTTCGCCATGGGAAATGTCTCCTTTTCTCTCACAAAAAATTGCCCGCACGGGCTATCCATTTATAACAGAAAAGCCAATGAAAAGCAAGAGGAAACGCCTTCTTTTTGTTGAAAAATCCCAGAACGGCAGGAAATTCCCGAAACAAAGGGGAAGGCTTTCCTCCTGCTCCCGCCTTGACGGCAGGGCGGGACGGCGGGTATACTGAACGGGAAGGGATAGTTCACCGCCCGCCCGGGGCATACTGATGGCATCTCGGTTTGGAAGGGAGCGAACGGTGTGGCGCGGCGGAAAGGAACAATTTTGTGGAGCCTGTGGGCGGCGGCCCTGATCCTGGCCCAGCTGGCAGCTCTTCTCCCCCTGGACAGCAGGGCGGAGGCGGCCCGGCCGGCTTCGGCGGCGGCCCGGGGAGGCTATGTGGCCCTGACCTTTGACGACGGCCCCTGGCCGGAGACCACCCAGGCCCTGCTGGAGGGCCTGGCCCAGCGGGGGGTGAAGGCCACCTTTTTCCTCATCGGCAGCCAGGTGGCGGGTCAGGAGGACCTGGTCCGGCGCATGGCCGCCGAGGGCCACCAGGTTGGGGTGCACACCTGGGACCACGTCCAGCTCAAGGGCATGACCCCGGAGCAGATCGACGGGCAGCTGGGCCGGTGCCGGGCCTGTCTCCAGGAGATTTTAGGCCCGGTGGAGCTGATGGTCCGCCCGCCCTACGGCTTTGTGGACGACACCCTGCTCCGGTGCGCCCAGGCCCCCATCATCTGCTGGTCCGTGGACACGGAGGACTGGAAGGACCGGAACGCAGACCGGATTGTGGACACCGTCACCGACCAGGTCCGGGACGGGTCGATTATTCTCATGCACGATATTTTTGAAACCTCGGTGGAGGCTGCGCTCCAGTGCGTGGATCTGCTGCTGGCCGAGGACTACTATTTTGTCACCGTGGAGGAGCTGTTTGCCCTGCGGGGGGTGACCCCGGAGAAGGGACAGGTCTACCTGAACCTGCCCCCGGGCACAGGCTGAGCCACAGGAAAGGAAGGAAACCATGAAAAAGATCGCGGGCGTGGGGCTGCTGCTGGCCCTGGTGCTGTTTTTGATTCCCCTGGGTCTGCGCCAGCAGGCCCGGCAGGGGGAGGAGAGCCAGGCCGGTCAGGCCACCCTCCCCGACAGCGGGCACACCCTGTCCATTCTGGTGGACGGGCAGGTCCAGGAGATGGACCTGGAGCAGTACATCTGGGGGGTGGTGGCCGCGGAGATGCCCGCCTCCTTTGAGGAGGAGGCCCTGAAGGCCCAGGCGGTGGCCGCCCGGACCTACAGCCTGAACAAAGCCGGCGGCTCCCCCAACCACCCGGAGGCCGACCTGTGCACCGACTACCGCTGCTGCCAGGCGTGGATCTCCCGGGAGGATGCCGAGGCCAACTGGGGGGAGAACGCCGGGGTCTACGCCGACAAGATCACCCACGCGGTGGCGGACACCGCCGGGCAGGTGGTTCTCTATGAGGGCCAGCTCATCGACGCGGTGTTCCATTCCTCCTCCGGGGACGCCACCCTGGACGCGGTGGAGGTCTGGGGCGGGAGCGTGCCTTACCTGCAAAGCGTGTCCTCCCCCGAGGGGGAGGAGGTGCCCAACTACCACAGCGAAGCAACCTTCACCGCCCAGGAGTTCCGGGACCTCTTCCTGGCCGCCCAGCCGGAGGCCGCGCTGGAGGGCGCGCCGGAGACCTGGTTCGGGGAGACCGTCCGCACCGCCGGAGGGAGCGTACATACCATCCAGATCGGCGGGGTCTCGGTGACGGGCACCCAGGTGCGGCAGATTTTCTCCCTGCGGTCGGCCTGCTTTACCGTGTCCTGCACGGAGGACGCGGTTACCTTCTCCGTCACCGGCTTCGGCCACGGGGTGGGCATGAGCCAGTATGGCGCCAACGCCATGGCGGCGGCGGGGAATACCTACACCGAAATCCTGGAGCACTACTACACCGGCGTCACCGTGGAAGCCTGCCCGGACGAGGTGTGGACGGAGCTTTCGTAAAATTCATCGTTGCATTTTACGAAGGATTTGCTATACTGAAGGGAGAAAGGAGGTGCCGCTATGCCGAATATCAAGCCGGTCTCCGACCTGCGCAACTACGGCGAGGTCCTGCGGGACGTGGCCATCGGCCAGCCAGTGTTCCTCACCAAGAACGGCTATGGCCGCTACGCCGTCCTGGACATCGAGGAATACCGGGAGTACGAACGAATGCGGGCCATGCACCAGCTCCTGGAAGAGATCGAAAAGGGCCGCCGCTCCGGGGAGGAAGAGGGAACCTTTTCCCTGGAGGAAGTAGAGGAAGCACTGGGAATTACGGAGAAGGACTATGAGTAAGATCGTACTGACCGCCCAGGCAAAAAAGGACCTGGAGGAGATCAAGGTCTATATTTCCCACCATCTTCAGAATCCCACATCAGCCAAAAACACCATTGTCGGGATCACCAAAGAACTCCGCCGCTTGGAACGATTTCCTCAGCTGGGGCCGGTGGTCGATCGGGAAGAAATGTATTTGCCGGAAGAGCGGTTCCTGGTGTGTGGCCAATACCTTGCTTTTTATCGTATAGATAAGGGGTTGGTAACGGTTGACCGCATCCTCTACGGTCGCCGCAACTACGCCGCTCTGCTGTTCGACCTGGATGAAGAGCCCTAACCGCAAGAGAACCAAAAAAACCGGCGGGGTGCGCATATGCGCACCCCGCCGGGCTTTTGTCTTGTATCCTTACTTCTTCTTCAGCTCAAAGATCACCTTGCCGTCCTCGGACACCCGGAGGGACATCTGCCGCAGGTGTTTTTCGTAAAACCGCTGCTGCTCCGTGGGGGTCATCTCCATCCGGGCCGCCCGCAGGGCGTCTGCCAGGAGGGTATAGGCGTTTATGTCAATCTTGTCCAGCCGGGCGGAAATCTCCTTAAAGAGCACCTCCCGCTTCAGCTCCTCCAGGCCCCCGGTGTAGAAGTCGTCGATGTAACAGTAGAAGATGGAGGATTTCTGCAGGGCGGCCTTCATGTCCGGGCCGCACTTGTCGTGCTCCACCATCACCAGGAACCGGGCCTCCGGCAGGGAGGAGATCAGCCCCCAGTAGTCCGAGTCGCTGGAGACCAGAATAAACGAGTCAGCCTGGCTCCGGTAAAACTCGTGGCACACCCCGGTGGCCAGGCGGATGTCCACCAGGGACTTGTTCTGCTTGATCCGCTCGATCATCACGTGCTCCACCGGCAGGGGGGTGTGGCTCTCCAGCACCCGCCAGGCGTCCACGGTGTGCACGTCGTCAAAGAGGATCACCTTGCTGATCTTCTCCAGCCGGTCGGGCTCCAGGCCGTTGAGGGTGGCGCAGAGCTTGTAGGGGTCGGAGTTTTCGCAGTCCACCACCACCACGGTCCTGCGGCTCTCGTCCAGAAAGTCGTAAATTCCCCGCTTGACCCCGGTGCCCGCGTCGGTGACCAGGTGGTAGTCCTGGAAGGCGTCCTCGTGCTCCTGGTAGAGAAGGGTGACGAACTTCTTGTCGTTGTAGAGGATGTTCCCCTTGTCCGAGGGGACCCAGTTCAAATAGACCTGGTAGGGGTAGTAGCTCAGGTTGGCATAGTAGAGCTGGGAGGCCGCCTTGGTGCCCGCCTCGCTCAGCCCGTCGGGCATGAGGAACAGCTCCCGGATGTAGGTCCAGTTGATCCACAGGGGGAAGAGATGCTTGCAGTTGTTGATCCGGTCGGTGAGAATCCGGTTGATCTCCACAATGTGCTGGGCCAGGCGGATGCTGGATTTTTTCACAAAGGAGATCCCGTCCGCAGACAGCTGGTTGATGCACTCGGAAGGGACATACTCCGGCAGGGTGAACAGGCTCTTGTACTCCGTGCGCATCTTCTCGTTGATGGCGCGGAAGTTGCGCTGGATGGCGGTGCGGACCTGGCAGAGGTTGCGGATGATCCGGGCGTTCTTGTCCTGTTCCAGCCGCTGGTAGCTTTCCAGCTTGGGGGGTTCGTACTCGTTTTCAAAGATTCGCTTGGGCACGCCGGCCAGATAGGCCACGGCGGAGACGATTTCATGGGTGCTGTCCTTGTAAAACAGACTTTCGCCCTCTGTGAGCGGGCTGAAAGCGGGAGGATTCGCAGACATAAGCCTCTCCTTTCCGGGAAATACGTTGGGTACAGTTGGAAGAAAATTATTATACCACAAGTATTGGAAAAAGAGAAGTCCCAAACCCCTGTTTTGTCCTATCTTAAAAATTTTCGGACGAAAGAAACCGACCCTCCTCTCTGGCACACCGGGGGAAACTATGGTATACTACCCCCATACCGGCCCTGGCAGCCCGGGGCCTTCATCGCGGACAATCCGGAGGAGAACGGTTATGAAACGACCCACCACCCGTACCTTTCTGCTCACCCTGGCGGCCCTGGCCCTGTGCCTGGGGCTGACCCTGCCCTCTGCCGCCGCAGGGACGAGCTTATCTGACCTGACCTGGCAGGGCCCCGAAGGGGCTGCGGTCTCCGCCCAGCAGCAGGATGGCGAGACCTGGCTGTTCCTGCCCGCCCCGGCAGACCCTGCTGCCCTCACCCTGACCTTTGACGGCGGACCCATCACCGTCTCCGCCGGGGAACGCTGGGCAGTGCTCACCAGCGGCGTGCCCTTCGACCTGACTGCCCTCACCGGGCAGAGCCCCGCAGAGGGAACCGTCACCGTGACCCTCACCCGGGGACAGGCATCTCTGGAACTGAGCCTGCTTCAGTCCCAGAACCTCTCCGCCCTCTTCCTCACCAGCCAGGACCCAGCCAAAGACCGGCTCTGGGTGGAGCAGGACAAGGAGAACAAGGCCAAGGGCGCGGCGGTGCTCCTGGGGGCCGACGGGACAGAAATCTGGTCCGGGGACCTGAAGCAGATCAAGGGCCGGGGCAACTCCACCTGGCTTTACCCCAAAAAGCCCTACCAGATCAAGCTCTCCAAGGCCGCCGACCTGCTGGAGACCGGCGACCCCACGGAAGCCGCCTCCACCTGGGTGCTGCTGGCCAACTACTGCGACGAGAGCCTGCTCCACAACCAGCTGACCTATGACCTGGCCGCGCAGTTTAACCTGCCCTACTCCCCCTATTGCAAGCCCGTGGACCTGTATTACGACGGGGAATACCGGGGAAGCTATCTCCTGAGCGAAAAGACCGAGGTGGGCGCCGGCCGGGTGGAGGTGGCCGACCTGGAGGGGGCCATCGAGGACGCCAACCCCCAGGCGGAGGACCTGGACGACCTGCCCACCGCCCAGGGGGTGAGCCAGCGGGGGAACCAGTATCAGTACGTCACCGGCCTCACCACCCCGGAGGACTATTCCGGGGGCTACCTGCTGGAGCTGGACTTCGCCTCCCGGGCCCAGGCGGAAAAGAGCTGGTTCGTCTCCGCCTCCGGCAAGTATGTGGTGTGCAAAAGCCCGGAATATCTCCCCCAGGACGCCATGGAGTATATCAGTTCTCTCTGGCAGGACTTTGAGGACGCGGTGGTGAACGGGGGCACCCACCCGGTCACCGGCCTGGACTACACGGACTATGTGGACCTGGACTCCCTGGCCCGGTGCTACCTGATCCTGGAGCTGAGCCAGGACGGGGACGCCTTCCAGTCCTCCACCTTCTTCTACAAGCCCGCCGGGGAAGAAAAGCTCTACGCCGGTCCCGTGTGGGACTTTGACTCTGCCTACGGCAGCTACGACCGGGCCCTGGACCCCGAGGCCCTCACCGCCGGGCAGACCTACCTGGGGCGGAAGCTGCTGTCCATCCCCTCCTTCCGGGCGGCGGTGCAGCAGTGCTATGAGGAGCTGTACCCCCTGGTGGAGGAAGTGGCCCTCAGCGGCCAGAGCGGCACCCAGGCCGGGCGGCTGGGCACCCTCCTGGACTACGGCGCCCGGCTGGCCGCCAGCCAGCGGATGGACCACGTCCTCTGGCCGAAAACCACCCCCGGCAGCTACCAGACGGCGGTGCAGAACCTGCAAACCTGGCTGGCCCAGCGGAACCAGTGGCTTTACAGCCAGGTGATGGGCTGGACAGAGGACACGGTCTTTCCCGCCTGCTTTGCGGACGTCCCCCTGGACGCCTGGTACACCCAGGCGGTGGAGGATGTGGTGGCCCAGGGCCTGTTCAGCGGGGTCTCGGAGCTTTTGTTCCGCCCCAACGCCTCCATGACCCGGGGGATGATGGTGACGGTGCTCTACCGCCTGGCCGGTGAGCCGGAGGTCCAAGGCACCGCCTTCTCCGACGTGGCTGAGGCCGACTGGTACGGCCCCGCCGCCGCCTGGGCAGCGGAGACCGGGGTGGCCCAGGGCTATCCCGACGGGACCTTCCAGCCCAAACGGGCCGTCACCCGCCAGGAGCTGGTGACCCTGCTCTGCCGGTACGCCCAAGCAGCAGGGGCAGACACCGCCGCGCCCCCCATCCCCGCCGCCTTTGCCGACCGGGACCAGGTGCCCGACTGGGCAGAAGAGGCCTTCGGCTGGGCCATTGACCGGGGCGTCCTCACCGGCACCAAGCCCGACACCCTCAGCCCCCAGGCCCTGGCCACCCGCTGCCAGGGGGCGGCCCTGTTCCAGCGGTTCAGCCAGCTGCTGGACCAATAACCCAATCCATTCCAAGGAGACTGCACCATGAAACGAACCCTGTCCCTGTTTTTGGCCGCTTTGCTGGCCCTGACCCTCACCGCCTGCGGCCAGACCGCCGCCACCCCGGGGGAGAACCTGTGCCAGGTCTTTCTGGACCTGCACCAGGAAAACCCGGAGGCGGACGTGCTCACCCTGGCGGAGGAGCTTCTGTCCCACGAGAGCATCCCCTTCGCCGGGGCCGTCGCCCAGGTGGAGCCCGGCCTGCTGGCGGGCTTCGGCAACACGGAGATCACCGGCTTTCAGTCGGCGGCCACCTTCGGCCCGGTGATCGGCACCATCCCCTTTATCGGCTACCTCTTCCAGCTGGATGACCCGGGGGCCGGGGCGGCGTTCTGCCAGGTCCTCCAGGACGCCGCCGATCCCCAGTGGAACATCTGCACCCAGGCCGACGAGACCATCGTCCGCCAGGACGGGGACCTGGTGTTCTTCCTCATGTGCCCCCTGGACTGGGCGGGATGAGCAGGCGAACAGCCGCCCTTGGGGCGGCGGCGCTGGCATCTCTCTTGGCGGCGGTCCTGCTCTGCGCCTGTGAAAGCCCCCTTTCCGGGGATGGGTCCGCCGCCGGGGGCCAGGAGGACTTTCTCACGGTGGAGGACCTGGTGGACCAGGCTCTGGATCAGCAGGGGCAGGATGGGTTCTACCAGAAGGATGGCTGGCTGGCCAAAGAGGAGTATCCCCTCCAGCCGGCCATGCTGGACCACGCCGGGAGAATTTTCCAGTCCGTCTACGACGCCTACCTGGCGGGCACCGGGTCCCCCTGCTATTTTGCCATGGTCCCTGGGAAGCACTGCTTTCTGGGGGAGGGCCGCCCCAGCCTGGACTACCGCCAGCTGGCGGAGGAGATGGCCGCCCGCACCCCCTTCTGCACCCAGCTGGACCTGACCCCCTACCTGTCTCTGGAGGACTACTACCGCACCGACTGCCACTGGCGGCAGGAGATGCTTCCGGACGTGGCCCGGTACCTGGGGGAGGCCATGGGAACCGATGTGACCGCCCAGTACACCGTCTGCACCCTGGACCGGGCCTTCACCGGCGACTACCTGGAGCAGCTGAACCTGCCCCTGCCCCCGGAACCCCTGTGCTGCCTGACCAGCCCCACCCTGGAGGGCTGCCAGGCCGCCCGCTGTGACCTCTCCGGCGTCCCCCAGCCCATCCCCCTCTACGACCGTTCCAGGGACGATGGCTATGACATCTTCCTCTCCGGGGCCCAGGGGCTTGTCACCCTGGTTAACCCCCAGGGGGACCCGGACAAGGAGCTGCTCCTCTTCCGGGACTCCTTCGGCAGCAGCCTGGCTCCCCTGCTGGCAGAGGGCTACGGTCAGATCACCCTGGTGGACCTGCGGTATCTCCCCAGCGCCCTGCTGGGGGAGTACCTGGACTTTCACGGCCAGGACGTGCTCTTTCTCTACAGCTCCCTGCTGCTGAACAACAGCCTGTCCCTCCGGTAACCTCTTGTTTCCGGCGGGAAAATACGATAGGATAAGAAAAAAAGAAAAGGAGAATGACCATGGATATTTCCAACATCCTCAGCCACGTGGACCACACCCTGCTCAAGCCCGAGGCCACCTGGGACCAGATCAAGACCCTCTGCGACGAGGCCATGGAGTTTGGCTGCGCCACCGTCTGCATCCCCCCCGCCTATGTAAAGCCCGCTGCGGACTACGTCCAGGGCAACCTGAAGCTCTGCACCGTCATCGGCTTCCCCAACGGCTACAACACCATGGCCAGCAAGATCTTTGAGACCAAGGACGCCGTGGAGAACGGCGCCAGCGAGATCGACATGGTCATCAACGTGGGTCTTGTGAAGGACCGGAAGTGGAAGGAGCTCACCGAGGAGATCGCCGGGGTGAAGGCCGCCTGCCTGGGCCGCCCCCTGAAGGTCATCATCGAGACCTGCCTGCTCACCGACCTGGAAAAGGTCAAGCTCTGCCAGGTGGTGGAGAAGGCCGGGGCGGACTACTTAAAGACCTCCACCGGCTTCGGCTCCGGCGGCGCCACCCGGGAGGACGTGGCCCTGCTCCGGGAGAACCTGGCCAGCCACATCAAGCTCAAGGCCTCCGGCGGCATCCGCACCCTGGAGGACGGCCAGGCCTACCTGGACCTGGGGGCTGACCGCCTGGGTGCTTCCGCCCTGGTGGGCGAAGCCCGGAAGATTCAGGGCTGAATTTCCCGCTCCGCCAAAAAAGCAGGAAGAGAGATCGGTTTATTGTTTGGTTTATTCTCTCTGTTTATTTGGGGCTGATTTTTGCGCCCGGTCCCACTGAAATTTCAGCCATCCCTCCTCCAATTCCGCCGCCGGTGTGATTTTCTCCGGGCCGGAAAAAAAGGCTGCCTCCTCCCCGGCCACGGCGGAGGCGGCAGGCACCCGGAGAAAGTAATGGGTGGCGCCCCCGGGGGTGGGGTGGCTGCGGATCACCAGCCCCCGGCCCTCCAGCTCCCGCAGCAGCTTCTGCACTGTGGCCCGGTTCTTCCCCAGCACCCGGGCCAGCTCCGCCACGGGGTAGATCAGGTACACCCAGCCCTCCCGGTTGTGCCAGCCGTTCTGCTTGGACAGGCTGGCCCGGTCCAGCAGCAGGATGTACAGCAGCAGCGCCGTGGAGGACAGCCGCATGGCAAAGAGATACCGGGGCACCGGCAGGAAGTTCACCAGGCTCGTGTTCCGGGTAAAGGGTGTCAGCGCGTCAAGATCGTTCATTTGCAAAACCTCCTTTTACCCTTGGGGAAACACCCCGGTTTTGTGTACGCAAACGTACACCTTTCTCCTCCCCACTTTCTTCGCCCGCTCCCCTTTCAGGGACTTTCCGTAAAAAAAGGGTATCCGACCAGGGAAGGCGCGCCCTGCCGGAGGCAGCCTCACAAGGATTTTTCCAACCATCCCAAAGCCCCCCTGGATTCGGGGGGAGCTTTTTTGCAGGTTCTACAAAACCGGGACCAGCGGAAACTTTTTTCTAAAAACCCATTGACATGGTGGGAAAGTTGGGTTATAATCCCATCATCCCACATGATTGGTAGGTTGTTTAACATGAAGCCTTTATTTGATCGCCTCTTACGGGCAAACTTCCGCCGCGGACGAATGTGTCCCTGTTGTCCCTGCTGTTAACGAAACCATCAACACACAACACCTCACATTTGTTTATTTAAGAAAGGAAGTATTGCATCATGGCAAACAATAAGTATAGATTTGAGACCCTGCAGCTCCACGTCGGCCAGGAGAGCCCCGACCCCGCCACGGACGCCCGGGCCGTGCCCATTTACCAGACCACCTCTTACGTCTTCCGCAACTCTGCCCACGCAGCAGCCCGGTTCGGTCTGGCAGCCCCCGGCAACATCTACGGCCGTCTGACCAACTCCACCCAGCAGGTGTTTGAGGACCGGGTGGCCGCGCTGGAAGGCGGTTCCGCCGGTCTGGCTGTGGCCTCCGGCGCCGCTGCCATCACCTACGCCATCCAGGCTCTGGCCCAGAACGGCGACCACATCGTGGCCCAGAAGACCATCTACGGCGGCACCTACAACCTGCTGGCCCACACCCTGCCCCAGTACGGCATCTCCACCACCTTCGTGGACGCCCACAACCTGGCAGAGGTAGAGAACGCCATCCAGCCCAACACCAAGGCGGTGTATCTGGAGACCCTGGGCAACCCCAACTCCGACATTCCCGACATCGACGCCATCGCTGAGATCGCCCACAAGCACGGCCTGCCCCTGGTGATCGACAACACCTTCGGCACCCCCTATCTGATCCGGCCCATCGAGCACGGTGCAGACATCGTGGTTCACTCTGCCACCAAGTTCCTGGGCGGTCACGGCACCTCCCTGGGCGGCGTCATCGTGGAAGCCGGCACCTTCGACTGGAAGGCCTCCGGCAAGTTCGCCCCCATCGCAGAGCCCAACCCCAGCTATCACGGGGTGTCCTTCGCTGACGTGGCAGGCCCCGCCGCCTTCGTTACTTACATCCGCGCCATCCTCCTGCGGGACACCGGCGCTACCCTGTCCCCCTTCAACGCCTTCCTGCTCCTCCAGGGCGTGGAAACCCTGTCCCTGCGCCTGGAGCGCCACGCAGAGAACACCAAGAAGGTGGTGGAGTACCTGGTGAACCATCCCCAGGTGGCAAAGGTCAACCACCCCTCCCTGCCTGACCATCCCGACCACGCCCTGTACGAGAAGTACTTCCCCAACGGCGGCGCCTCCATCTTCACCTTCGAGATCAAGGGCGGCCAGGAAGAGGCCCACAAGTTCATCGACAACCTGGAAATCTTCTCCCTGCTGGCCAACGTGGCAGACGTGAAGAGCCTGGTGATCCACCCGGCCACCACCACCCACTCCCAGCTGACCGAGGAAGAGCTGGCTGACCAGGGCATCACCCCCAGCACCATCCGCCTGTCCATCGGCACCGAGCACATCGACGACATCATCGCCGACCTGGAGCGTGGCTTCGCCGCTGTGCGGTAACTTTCGCTATAAGATCCCATTCAATATAAAAAAGCAGCCGCCACGAGAAGCAGCCTCGTGGCGGCTGTTTTTGCCGACCCCGTCTTGTGTTTCCCCTCTCCCTATGGTATTCTATTGGTATAGACAGAAACAAGCCCCGCGCGAGAGGAGGAGAACCATGGACTACACCCTCAAAGTGAACCCCACCGATCTCCAGGACCGGGAGGGCTTTCTGGCCTTCCTCCAGGGGCAGGCCCGGGCAGGGTGGGAGGCCGTCCGCGTCTGGCCCTTCGCCACGGTGTTCCGCCGCACCGACACGCCCCCCAAGGGGTACACCATGGCCTACGACCCCATGAACCAGTGGCCCGCCGTCTCCCCCGAAGGGAAGGAGCGGGTGCTGGGCCACAGCAAAAGCGGCATCGGCATCTACCCCGCCGACCAGCCCGCCTCCCCCGACCCGGACTGGGCGGACACCTTCCAGGACAACACCGGCATGGTCCCCGACCCCAGCTTTGACCGGTTCGGCCTGGGGTTCCTCCATCTCTTCCCCACCGCCGTGCTGATTGCGGCTCTGGTGCCGGAGCCGGCCCTCCGCCAGTGGCTGTTCTCCGGGTCCACCTTGGTGGTTCTCCTGCTGGGGGTCTGCCTGCTGTCCCTGGGGATTCTGGCCCTGGTCATTGTGACCTCCTGCCGCCACGCCGCCCAGCTAAAGGCCGCCCGGGGCCTGCGCCGGGTCTACACCCCCACCAGGGGTCTTGCCCGGCTGAGCGCCTGGAAAAACCGCCTGTCCCTCCTCCAGCCCCTCCTGACGGTGGTTGCCCTGATCCTGGTTCTGGTGGGCCCCCACGTCACCGTTCCCTAAGAAAACCAAACCCCCGGCCCGGTCTGTACGCCTCAGATGGTACAGACCGGGCCGGGGGTTTTCCAGAACATAGGGAGCGTGAAGCGGCGCCGCGCCGGTTTTTGTCTGGGTTACTTCTTCCCTCTGGTCCGAATGGCCTTGAGCAGCTGGATCACCAGCATGCTGCCCAGGGCCAGACCCAGGATGGCCAGCAGCAGGGCGGGGGTGAGGGCGGCGGCCTGCATCACCCGGGCCAGGGGGCGGATCAGCAGCACCGCGCAGAGCAGCACCGCCCCCACCAGGAAGGCCCCCAGCAGGGACTTGTTGTTCCAGAACTTTCTGGTAAACAGCACCGGCTCGGCGGCCTTGCAGTTAAAGCCGTGGAACAGCCGGGACAGGCACAGGGTGGCGAAGGCCATGGTCATGGCCGCGGAATGTCCCCCGTGGGACAGCCCCAGGTGGAAGGCCAGGACGGTGGCCACGGCGATCACCAGACCCTCCAGCCCCACGTTGGTGAGGAAGGCCCTGGTGAGAATCCCCTCGCTGCGGGGGCGGGGCTTTTCCTGCATCACCCGGTCGGTGTGGGGCTCCAGCCCCAGGGCGATGGCGGGCAGGGAGTCGGTGAGCAGGTTAATAAACAGCAGATGGACCGCCGCGAAGGGCACCGGCAGGCTCATGACGGAGGCGTAGAGCACCGTCAGGATGCCCGCCATGTTTCCCGAGAGCAAAAACTGGATGGACCGGCGGATGTTGGCGTACACGTTCCGGCCGTTCTTCACCGCCTGGACGATGGTGGCGAAGTTATCATCCGTAAGGACCATGCCGGCAGCGTCCTTGGCCACCTCCGTGCCGGTGATGCCCATGGCAACGCCGATGTCCGCCTGCTTTAAGGCGGGGGCGTCGTTGACCCCGTCGCCGGTCATGGCCACGAGACAGCCCCGGTCCTGCCAGGCCCGGACGATGCGGATCTTGTGCTCCGGGGACACCCGGGCGTAGACGGAGACCTCCGGCACGAACCCCCGCAGCTCCTCGTCAGACATGGTCTCCACCACAGCCCCCTCCACGGCCCTGGTGCCGGGGGTGAGGATGCCGATCTCCCGGGCGATGGCGGAGGCGGTGACCACGTGGTCGCCGGTAATCATAATGGGCCGGATGCCGGCGGCAATGCAGTCGGCCACGGCCTTTTTGGACTCCTCCCGGGGCGGGTCCATCATGGCGATGAGGCCCAGGAAGAGCATGTCGTTCTCGTCCGCCAGGGTGACGGTCTCCTGCTCCAGCCGGCGGCAGGCGAAGGCCAGCACCCGCAGGCCCTGGTCGGAAAATTCCTGGTTGGCCTTCTCGATCTCCTCCCGCTCTCCGGGCCCCAGAATGGTCCGGTCCAGCAGCACGTCCACGGCCCCCTTGGTCATGAGCATCAGGCCCCCGGAGAACCGGTGGACGGTGGACATGAGCTTCCGGTCAGAGTCAAAGGGCAGCTCCCCCAGCCGGGGCCAGCGGGCCCGGACGTCCTCCTCGTCGAAGCCGAAGTCCTCTCCCAGGCGCACCAGGGCGGTCTCGGTGGGGTCGCCCACCTCCCCCTTTTCGTTCACCGTAGCGTCGCTGCACAGCAGGGCGGTGCGGAGGAGGGGCTCCTGCACCGGGTCCCGGAAGTCCGCCTGGGCGGCGGGGATCACCTTCCCCCCCACATACAGCTGGCGGACGGTCATCCGGTTCTGGGTGAGGGTGCCGGTCTTGTCGGAGCAGATGACGGAGACGCTGCCCAGGCCCTCCACCGCCTGGAGCTTGCGGATCACCGCTCCCTCCTTGGCCATCTTCCGGGTGCCGAAGGACAGGACGATGGTGACGATGGAGCTGAGGGCCTCGGGGATGGCGGCCACCGCCAGGGCGATGGCGAAGAGGAAGGCGCTCATGATGTTCTCCCCCTGCACCAGCACGCTCACGGCGAAGATGAGAGCGCAGAGCACCAGGATGCCGATGGAGAGCTTTTTGCCGAACTGGTCCAGGCTCACCTGGAGGGGGGTCTTTTTCTCCGAGGTGGACTTTAAGAGGGCGGCGATTTTGCCCATCTCCGTGTCCATGCCGGTGCTGGTGACCAGGAAGCGGCCCCGGCCGTAGGTGACGAAGCTGCCGGAGAACACCATGTTCTTCCGGTCCCCCAGGGGGGCGTCCCCGGGGATGGGGTCGGTGAGCTTTTCCACCGGCAGGCTCTCCCCGGTGAGGGCGGCCTCGGCGGTTTTCAGGCTGGCGCACTCCAGCAGGCGGCCGTCGGCGCACACCGCGTCTCCCGCCTCCAGCACCACCACGTCCCCGGGGACCACCTCACGGCCGGGGATCTGGAGGATCTTCCCGTCCCGCAGGACCTTGGCGGTGGGGGCGGACATCTGCTTTAAGCTGTCCAATGACGCTTCGGCCTTTACCGTCTGGACGGTGCCCAGGATGGCGTTCATGGTGATGACCGCCAGGATAACCACCATGCTCTCCACGTCCCCCAGGACGGCGGAGACCACGGCGGCGATGATGAGGATTATCACCAAAAAGTCCAGAAACTGCTCCAGGAAGATGCGGAGGGTGCTCTTTTTGCCCCCCTCCCGCAGCTCGTTGGGGCCGTACTGCGCCAGCCGCCGGGCGGCCTCCTGGCCGGAGAGCCCCCCTGGCCCGCTCTGGAGACCGTCGCCCAATTCCTGGCTGGTCTGCTGCCAAATTTCTTTCCTGTGATCCATTGCTTTCTTCCTTTCTTTTGCGGAAGCCTTGAAAAAACAAAAAGCGAGCCCTTTTGCGCCAATGCTCCCTGCACTGCTGCAAAAGTCTCGCCATTTCAACCCGAAGCGGGGCCGTGCCCGTACTGACGCCGCGGGTCCACAAAAAACTGTGCCAGCTACTCCCTTTTTCACAGGGCATCATATCCTATTTTGGCGCGCTTGTCAAGGGGGAGGCGGGGATAAAACACTTGCTATTCTGCCCCGAATGCAGTAAGATAATTGCAATTAACTGATTCTCCCGGAGGTGCTTTCATGGCCGAAGATTCCAAGGTTCCGGGCAAGTCCAACCGGTTCTGGCTCATCCTCATTCTGCTCATCCTGCTGGCAGCGGCAGCGGGCATGGCGGCGGTGCACTTCGCCCGGGAGACCGGCGGCCAGGTCCGGGTCACCCAGAACGGGCAGGTGGTGGACCTGCTCCCCCTGGACCAGGACTGCACCAAGGTCTACGAAACCGACGGCGGCGGCCGCAACGTGCTGGTGATCGAAAAGGGCCAGGTCCGCATGGAGGAGGCCTCCTGCCCGGACCAGGTCTGCGTCCGCCACGGCCCCACGGACCAGACGGCGGACCCCATCGTCTGCCTGCCCAACCACCTGGTGGCGGAGGTCATTACCCCCGGGGACGAAGCCCAACTGGATGGAGTATCTTAAATGAACACGAAAAAGCTCACCCAAATGGCCCTGCTCACGGCCATTTCCATGATTGTCTTTCTCATTGAGGCCCAGATCCCCCTGCCCTTCGCCGTGCCGGGGGTGAAGCTGGGGGTGGCCAACGTGATCACCCTCTACGCCATCTGGACCCTGGGCCGCCGGGAGGCGGGAGCCATCCTGCTGATCCGGGTGATTCTGGGCAACCTGGTGGCCGGCAGCGTCATGGCCATGGCCTTCAGCCTGGCGGGGGGCCTGCTGTGCTGGGTCATTATGTGCCTGTTAAAGCCCATCATGAAGCGGAACCAGATCTGGATCATGAGCATCCTGGGGGCCCTGGGCCACAACGCCGGGCAGCTCCTGGTGGCGGCCTTTGTCACCGGCACCGCCTCCATCGCCTGGTACGCCCCGGTGCTGGTGATCGCCGGGGTCATCACCGGCTTCTTCACCGGCCAGTGCGCCCAGATTCTGCTGAACCATATGGATAAATTAAAGACGAAAGGCTGAGAGGTGTATGCCATGCAGGTAAAAGACCGTGTCCTGGAGGCGCTGGAGACCCACCGGGGGGAGTATTTCTCCGGCCAGGCGTTGGCCCAGCGGCTCCAGGTGAGCCGCAGCGCCGTCTGGAAGGCCATCACCCAGCTGCGGGAGAGCGGCTACCCCATCGACGCCGTCTCCAACCGGGGCTACTGCCTCCGGGCGGAGAGCGCCATCCTCTCCCCCCAGAGCATCGCCCAGTACCTCTCGGTGCCCGGCCTGCGGCTGGAGGTTCAGCCGGTGGTGACCTCCACCAACACCGTCCTGCGCCAGCGGGCGGAGGCGGGGGAGGCCGAGGGCCTGGTGCTGGCCGCCGCGGCTCAGACCGCCGGGCGGGGCCGGCGGGACCACACCTTCTTCTCCCCGCCGGACTCGGGGCTGTACCTGAGCTTTTTGCTCCGGCCGGAGCTGGCCGCCCAGGAGGCCCTGTCCCTCACCACCTGCGCCGCCGCCTCCGTTGCCCTGGCCATTGAGGAGTGCGCCGGGATTCCCGCCCGGATCAAGTGGGTCAACGACGTGTTCTGCGGGGGGAAAAAGGTCTGCGGCATCCTCACCGAGGCGGCCATGGACCTGGAGACCGGCGGCCTGCAATACGCCATTGTGGGCATCGGGGTGAACCTCTTTCCCCCTGCCGAGGGCTTTCCCCCGGAGCTGACGGAAGCCGGGGCGGTGTTTCCCTCCAAGCCCCAGGGGCTGGAGAGCCGCAGCCAGCTGGCGGGGAGCATCCTGAACCACTTCTTCTCCTTCTACCCCAACCTGGGGGACAAGCCTTTTTTCCAGGACTACCGCAGCCGGTCCCTGGTGCTGGGCCGTCCCATCCAGATCCTGGAGCGGGGCCGGACCCGGACGGGGGTTGCCCTGGACCTGGAGGAGGACTTCTCCCTGCGGGTGCAGGAGGCCGACGGCACCATCCGGACCCTGTCCTCCGGGGAGGTGCGGGTGCGGCCGTCCCAGGAGGATACCCCCTGAAATTTACAGTTTTTTTACCTTCTGTCCTTGACTGTCTCTCCCCGGCGGGTATAATAAAATCTGGAAATGGTGCAGCCTTTCCAGGGAGGTGACCCCATGGCGGAACCAAACAAGAACTTTTGGCAGCGGCACCCGGGCGTTGACGCTTACAGCCTGTTCTGGCTGGTGATTTTCCTGGTGCTGGCCGGCCTGGGGCGGTTTTACCTGCCCCTGCTGATCCCCGCCCTGGTGGTGCTGGTGTATCTGGTGTTCCGGCTGCTGTCCAAAAACCAGGAAAAGCGGCAGATGGAAAACGCCCGGTTCCTGGCCCTGTTCCGGGCGGTGGTCCAGTGGTTCCGCCGGCGGAAGCAGACCCTCCAGACGGACAAGGAATACTACTACTTCAAGTGCCCCACCTGCGGCCAGCCCATGCGGATTCCCCGGGGGCTGGGCAAGGTGCAGATCACCTGCCGCTCCTGCGCGTCACAGTTTGAAACGAAATCCTAAGCCTCCCGATCAAGGGAGGCTTTTTTGCGCCCGAAAAGGGATTCGCCTGCCAGCACCAAAGACGGCCGGAAATCTCGTGAAAATTGCCGCGATTGCAGCGGTGGTCAGCCTGCTTTCCGTCACAGCCTTTGCGGTGGGCATCCATCTGTTCTGCAACCCCACCATTGTGGAGAATCGGGACGATGCCTTTGCCCAGCAGGCAGACCAGGCCGGTGCTTCCGGCGCAGAGAGCGGGGTCGGGATCATGTCGCCGGGCTCCGGCACGCCGCCCACGCTGGAAGAAGTGACAGAGGCCTATACCCACAAAGCAAGGGGCTGGACCTCCGAGGATACCATGGGCGGCGCGATCCGGCCCGGGTACCAGTGGGTATCCATGGAGGTGGCCGATGCGGATGGGCCCATCCGGTCCCGGTATGTGTACGCGGAGAGCGGCGCCGTAAAAACGGAGTATACCGCGGAAAATCCCAGGGATCTGAACGCGGTGGAGTCGGACTGCATCCGCATGGATCTGTCCTGGGTGAATGAGAATTACAGCTATATCCCCAACGCCAACTTCTTCTATACCATTGCGGACGAAGAAGGGGAATACGCAGGCGAGTGCTTCGAGGCGCTGTACGCCAAGGAGGACAAAAGCGCCTGGTTCACCCTGTGCTATAGCCGGGACCCGGGCAGCAGCAACGAGGACGGCAGCACCTATCTGGTGAAGGGCGACTATGATGAAGTTTACTCCTATACGACCTCCGACGGATTTGAATTTGTCATACAGATTTATGGAGAGTGCAGCTGGGCGTTCTGCGCCACGAAGTACAGCACCATCAGCTTTTATGGGGGCTATATGAGCCAGACGGAAATTGAGAACATTCTGGATCATCTGGACCTGTACGCTGCGGAAAACGCGGGATAAAGAAAAAACTGCCCCGGAAGGAACCTGCTATGCTCCCTCTACGAGAGACAGTGAAATAGAACACTGTCTCTCGTAGAGGGAGCATAGCAATACCCGGCCGGGGGTTATTTTTCTCCAGATTCGCAATTCCCCCTTGACAGTGGGATACTGACCGGGTATACTGTGTATACCGTACATGAACAGAATGGATGGTGCCATGTGAATATTCTCATCAGCAACGCCAACGACAAACCCATCTACGAGCAGATCTGCACCCAGATTAAAAACGCCGTTCTGGCCGGGGCGCTGCGCCCCGGGGACGCTTTGCCCTCCATCCGGTCCCTGGCCAAGGACCTGCGGGTGAGCGTCATCACCACCAAGCGGGCCTACGACGAGCTGGAAAAGGACGGGTATCTCTACACCGTCCCCGGCAAGGGCTGCTACGTGGCAGAAAAAAACACCCAGCTGGTCCGGGAGGCCTATCTCACCCAGATCGAAGAGCACATGACCAAGATTCTCTCTCTGGCCGCCGCCTGCGGCCTCACCGCCGACGACCTGGCAGAGATGCTCCGCCTGCTGGCCCAAAACGACCCATAATATCACGGGAGGTACCTCGTATGAACGCCATTGAATGCCGCGATCTCACCAAGGCTTACAAAGACTTTACCCTGGACCACATCACCTTTTCCCTGCCCGCCGGGTGCATCCTGGGCCTGGTGGGGGAAAACGGGGCAGGCAAGTCCACCACCCTGAAGCTCCTCATGAACGCCATCCCCCGGGACGAGGGGCAGATCTCCCTTCTGGGGACCGACAACCAGAGCCCCGCCTTCCGGGACACCAAGCAGGACATCGGCATCGTCCTGGACGAGGCCTGCTTCCCCGAGGTCGTCACCCCCAAAGAGCTGGGGAAAATCATGGCCCTCACCTACCGGAACTGGGACAGCGACCGGTACCGCCGGTATCTGGACCGGTTCCGCATCCCCGAGGGGAAGAAGTTCAAGGAGTTCTCCCGGGGCATGAAGATGAAGCTGGCCATCGCCGTGGCCCTGTCCCATGGGGCCCGCCTGCTGCTGCTGGACGAGGCCACCAGCGGCCTGGACCCCATGGTCCGGGACGAAATTCTGGACGTGTTCAACGACTTCACCCGGGAGGAGGACCACACGGTGGTGCTCTCCTCCCACATTGTCAGCGACCTGGAGAAGATCTGCGACTACATCGCCTTTCTCCACCACGGCCGGCTGGTGCTCTTTGAGGAGAAGGACCGGCTGCTGGAGGAGTACGCCCTGGTGAAGCTCACCCGGGAGCAGCTGGCGGAGCTGGACCCGGCGGCGGTGGCGGGCCGGAAGGTCACCCCCTACGGGGCCCAGGCCCTGGTCCGCCGGGACCGCATCCCGCCCCACTTCGTCACCGAGCACACCAGCCTGGAGGACATCATCCTGTTTCTGGCTCAGGAAGGAGGTTCCAAGCAATGAAAGCTCTGCTGTACAAAGATTTTCTGGTCCTGTGGAAGCAAATGAAATTTGTAATCTTTATGGTGGCCATCTTCTGCCTGCTCCCCAACCTGGGCTTTGGCCTGAACAACATGTGGGTGGTCTACGCCGGCCTGGTGATCCCCACCTCCCTGCTGGCCTATGACGAGCGGGCCAGGTGGGACAATCTGGCGGAGATGCTCCCCTACTCCCCCCGCCAGCTGGTGCTCAGCCGGTATGTGTTCGGCTGGGGAGCCACCCTGTTCGCCGGGGTGTTCTACTGCATCGGCCTTCTGATCAACGGCCAGGAAAGCCTGGAGACCGGCTCCTTCGCCACCCTGGCGGCTCTGTTTTCCGTGGTGCTGGTGTTCCAGGCGGTGCTCTTCCCCCTGATCTTCCGGATGGGGGTGGAGAAGGCCAGAGTGTGCATGATCCTGGTGATCGCCGGGGTCATGGGCGTCTGGGGCGCCTCCGCCTACCTGCTGGAAAAACAGCCGGCGCTGCTGCCCCACGTTCCCCTTCCCCCGGTGCTGGTGGTGGCGGTGGTCCTCTGCCTGGCCTCGGTGAAGGCGGCGGAAAAGCAGTACGCAGGCCGGCGGTGGTGACGGAACAGCTTTCCCGCCGGCGGCGGCAGTTCACCTTTGCAACACAAAACCCCCACCGTTTCTGATCGGAAACGGTGGGGGTTTTCGCAGGCATAGAGGCTCATTCTCCGCCCTGCATGGCCTTGTCGGCGGAGCGGAGGGTGCGGCGGAGAAAGATGGAGCTGAGGGTGAGGGAGACCACCTCCGCGATGGGGAAGGCCAGCCACACCAGGGTGAGCACCCCCGTCCGGGCCAGCAGCCAGGCTGCGGGCAGCAGCACCAGCAGCTGGCGGCAGACGGAGACGATGAGGCTGTAGAAGGGGTTTCCGATGGCCTGGCACACGGACCCGGCGGGGATGCAGAAGCCAGCCAGGACAAAGTGGACGCCGATGATCCGCAGGGCGGGGATGCCGATGGCCAGCATGTCCGGGGAGGCGTTGAAGAAGGACAGCAGCTGGCCGGGGATCAGCTCGAAGGCGGCGGTGCCCACGGCCATGATGCAGATGGCGGTGATGACAGCCAGCTTGATGGTCCGCTTCACCCGCTGGGCCTTTTTGGCCCCGAAGTTGTAGGCGATGATGGGCACCATGGCGTTGTTCAGGCCGAACACCGGCATGAAAATGAAGCTCTGGAGCTTGAAATAAGCCCCGAACACGGCGGTGGCGGTGGTGGTGAAGGAGATGAGGATGCGGTTCAAGCCGAAAACCATCACCGAGCCGATGCTCTGCATCAGGATGGAGGGGAAACCGATGCGGTAGATGGACTTGGCCGTGGGCCCGTGCCAGCGGACACGGCGGATGTCCAGGTGGATGTCCTTGTTGCACTTGATGTTCAGAACAAAGGCCAGCGCGGCGGCGGTGCTCTGGCCGATCACCGTGGCCACGGCGGCTCCCGCCACCTCCAGCCGGGGGGCCCCGAAGAGGCCAAAGATCAGGATGGGGTCCAGGATGATGTTCAGCACTGCCCCGCAGATCTGGGTGCACATGGACAGGTGGGTGCGGCCGGTGGACTGGAGCAGCCGCTCAAAGGTAAACTGGAAGAACAGGCCCAGAGAGCACCCCAGGCAGATCCGGCCGTAGGCGGTGCCATAGGCCACAATCTGGGGCACGTCGGTCTGGAGCCGGAAAAAGACCCCGGAGAGGGTCAGCCCCCCTGCGGCAAAGACCAGGAAGGAGCACAGGGCCAGGAAGATGCCCGTGTTGGCGGCCCGGTCGGCCTGGGCCTGTTCCTTGGCCCCCAGGGAGCGGGAGAGCAGGGCGTTCATGCCCACGGCGGTGCCGCCGATGACGGCGATCATCAGGTTCTGCAGCGGGAAGGCCAGGGAGACGGCGGTGAGGGCGTCCTCGCTGAGCTGGGAGACGAACACGCTGTCCACAATGTTGTAAAAGGCCTGGACCAGCATGGAGATCATCATGGGCACCGCCATGCCGCCCAGGAGCCTGCCCACAGGCAGCACGCCCATTTTGTTTTCAACCGGCGGGGAAACAGGAGTATTTGACATGAAGCGTTCCTCTTTTCGGCGTAAAGTGGAAAGGATAACTAAAAAAGCAAGTCCGAAGACTTGCTTTTTCTGGTGCCCAGGGCCGGAATCGAACCAGCGACACGCGGATTTTCAGTCCGCTGCTCTACCAACTGAGCTACCTGGGCGGCTGTTTCCGGTAAGGGATTTTTCCCTCGCGGACGCGCAACGACTATTATAGCAGGAACCCGGCATTTGTCAACAAGAAAACGGGGAATTTGCAAAGTTTTTTCCTGTTGCTGGAGAGAGCTGTGCCGATTGGACGCTGGGAACCGCTGCATTTAATATTCAACTCAAGAAATGCCATCGGAGGGCGCAGATTTCAGTTGTTCCTCCGGGGGTTTTGTGGTATGATAGTTAAATAAAACTGAAACAAATGGTAGCTTTTGATCGTTACCAGCGGAAGGGCCGCCCGGCGGCCCGGAAAGAGAGCGGCATCATGCGATACGACAAAGAGCTGATCGCCCATAAGCTCCTGCGGTGGGAGGACTACCTCAACAACTACAAGCTTCCCGCCTGGAAGGAGCTGCCGGACATCGGCCTGTATATGGACCAGGTCATCGCCCTGCTGGGCCAGTACCTGGACTTTATCCCCGTGGAGGACCCGAAGAATAAGCCGGTCACCCCCACCACCATCAACAACTATGTGCGGCTGAAGGTCATGCCCGCCCCGGAAAAGCGGAAGTATTACCGCATCCACATTGCCTACCTGATTATGATCTTCACCCTGAAGCAGGGCACCAGCATCAACGCCATCCAGCAGCTTCTGCCCGCCTCCGCCGACGAGGAGGAGGTCAAGACCTTCTACACCAGCTATGTGGAGCGGTTACAGAAAATCGCCCTGTTCTACACCTCCCAGACCCGGGACGCGGTCCAGGACATTCTGGACCCCCAGACCGCCAACGAGGGGGCGGTGGAGAACGTCATCCTCCAGAGCATCCTCATGTCCGGCTTCTCCCGCATCCTGGCGGAGAAGCTGCTGAACCTGCGGGACGCGGACCCCCGGCAGGTGCTGGAGCTGGAGACCCAGGGCCGGGGCGGCGGAGCCGCCCGGAAGGAGGACTGACCCATGCTCTTCGACACCCACGCCCACTACTATGCCTCCGCCTTTGACCAGGACCGGGACCAGGTCCTCGCCTCCCTGCCCGGGGAGGGGGTGGGGCTGGTGCTCTGCCCGGGCAACGACCTGGCTACCTCCCGGGAGAGCATCCGGCTGGCGGAGAAGTACCCCTATGTGTACGCCGCCGCCGGGGTCCACCCGGAGGACGCTCTGGGCCTGCCCGATGACTGGCTGGACCAGGTGGAGGCCATGGCCGCCCACCCCAGGGTGAAGGCCATCGGGGAGATCGGCCTGGACTACTACTGGAAGGAGGTCCCCCACGACCTGCAGAAGGAGGTCTTTCGGGCCCAGCTGGCCCTGGCGGAGAAGCTGAACCTGCCGGTGATCGTCCACGACCGGGAGGCCCACGGGGACAGCCTGGCCATCGTCAAGGAATTCCCCAACGTCCGGGGGGTGTTCCACTGCTACTCCGGCAGCGCGGAGGACGCCAAGACCCTCATTAAGCTGGGGTGGTACCTGTCCTTCACCGGCACCATCACCTTCAAAAACGCCCGGAAGGCCCCGGAGGTCATCGCGGCGGTACCCATGGACCGGATCATGGTGGAGACCGACTCCCCCTACATGGCCCCCACCCCCTTCCGGGGGAAGCGGTGCGACTCCCGGTATGTCTACCGGATGGCGGAGACCATTGGGGAGATTAAGGGCCTGAGCCGGGAGGACGTGGAGCAAATCACCACGGAAAACGGAAAACGTCTGTTTGGAATCGAGGAATAAGCCATGGATATCATCACCTATGATTACTTCGGCAGCCTGTATATCAACATGACCAACCGGTGCGACTGCCACTGCGTCTTCTGCATCCGGGACCAGGACGCCTCCGCCCTGGGGGAGCTGTGGCTGGACAAGGAGCCCACCCGGGAGCAGGTGCTGGAAGAGATTTTGTCCCAGGATTTAAGCCAGTACGCCGAGATCGTCTTCTGCGGCTACGGAGAGCCCACCTGCCGGGCGGACGACATGTTCTGGATCTGCGACCAGCTCCGGGCGGCGGGACGGGAGGATCTGCCCCCCATCCGGCTGAACACCAACGGCCACGGCAGCCTCATCAACCACCGGGACATCGCCCCGGAGATGCAGGGGCGGCTGGACGCGGTGTCCGTGTCCCTGAACGGGTCCAATGAGGAGGAGTACCTCCGGCTCACCCGCCCCGGGGCGGGGGGAAAGGCCTGGGAGGCCATGCTGGACTTCGTCCGCCAGGCGGCGAAGTTCGTGCCCCGGGTGATGGTCAGCATTGTGGACTACGACAAGAGCCCCCAGGAGATCGAGGCCTGCCGCCAGCTGGCGGAGAGCCTGGGCGCCGCCTTCCGGGTGCGGCCCTTCGCGTGAGAGGGCTCCCCTGAGATACTCTTTTCGGGAGCGCTGACAAAGGGGCGGCTTTCGCACCGGCGGAGCAGCCTTGGAACCCCCTGCGGCAAGCACCGCCAAAGGATAAAATGAAACCCCCGGGGAGTGATCCCCGGGGGTTGTTGTTTGCAGGAAACGTTCTCTCAGAACATGGGCACCACGGCGCCGGAGTAGGTCTCGTTGATGTACTCGCGGACGGCGTCGGACTGCAGGGCCTTCACCAGAGCCTGGATGGCTTCGTTGTTCTCGTTGCCTTCCTTCACGGCGATGATGTTGGCATAGGTCTGGGCGGCGTCGGAATCAGGGTCCTCAGAGGCCAGCGCGTCGGTGGCGGGGTTCAGGCCGCCCTGGAGGGCATAGTTGGAGTTGATGATGGACAGGTCCACTTCCTCCACGGTCTGGGGCAGCATGGGAGCTTCCAGCTCCTTGAACTGCAGGTTCTTGGGGTTGGAGGTGATGTCGTTGGGGGTGGCGTTCAGGCCGGCGGCGTCGTCCACCTCAATGAGGCCCTGGGCCTCCAGCAGCAGCAGAGCGCGGGCTTCGTTGGTGGGGTCGTTGGGCACGGCGATGGTGGCGCCGTCGGGCAGCTCTTCCAGAGAGGCGGTCATGCCGGGGTAAATGCCCATGGGCTCATAGTGGATCTTGGCCACGCTCACCAGGTGGGTGCCCTTATCCGCGTTGAACTGCTCCATATAGGGGGTGTGCTGGAAGAAGTTGGCGTCCACTTCCCCCTCCTCCACGGCGGTGTTGGGGGTCACATAGTCGTTGTACTCATCCACAACCAGGGTGATGCCCTGCTCAGCCAGGACATCCACCACCTGGGCCAGGATCTCTGCGTGGGGGGTGGCGGTGGCGGCTACGGTCAGGGTGACGGCTTCGCCGGCCTCGGTGCCTTCGGTGGTCTCCTCGGCGGGGGCTTCGGCGCTGCCGCAGGCAGCCAGGCCCACGGCCATGGTCAGGGCAAGAATCAGGGACAGAATCTTTTTCATTTGCTGGTTTCCTCCTTAAAAATAATGACAATTTATCTCAGACGCTTGTCCATTTTGGTGGACAGCAGACTGAATACGGATTGAATCACCTGGACCAACACGATGATGAGGATCACAGTGACCCACATCATAGAGGGTACGTTCCGCTGGTAGCCGTACCGGATGGCCAGGTCGCCCAGGCCGCCGGCGCCCACCGCACCGGCGATGGCGGTGTAGGCCAGGATGGTAATGATGGAGATGGACGCACCCAGGATCAGGGAGGGCAGAGCCTCCGGCAGGTAGACCTTCTTCACGATCTGGAACCGGGACGCGCCCATGGACTGGGCGGCCTCCACCACCCCGGCGTCTACCTCCGCCAGGGAGGTTTCCACCATCCGGGCGATGAAGGGGGCCGCCGAGACCACCAGGGGCACGATGGCTCCCCGGACGCCCAGCTTGGTGCCCACAATAACCTTGGTGAAGGGCATGATGGCAATCATCAGGATGATGAAGGGGAGGGAGCGGCCGATGTTGATGATCCAGCCCAGGATGCGGTTGACCCATTTCTTGGGCCAGATGCCGTGGGGCTGGGTGATGTTCAGCAGCACCCCCAGGGGCAGACCCAGGACATAGGCAAAGATGGTGGAGACAATCACCATGATGAGGGTGTCCTTGGTGCCGCCAAGAAGCAGGGAGCCGTATTGGCTCCAAAAGGTGGAAATGGCGTCAAGCATGGTTGGGAACCTCCTCTACCGTGATGTCAGGCTGGGCCTGGATATACCGGAGGGCGCGGGTGGCCTCCATGTCGTCCTGGGGCAGGCCCAGGAGCATGGTGCCGAAGGCCTTGCCGTCGATGTTCCGGGTGTCGGCCCCCAGAATGTTCACCTTCACCCCGCAGTCGATGGCCAGGGAGGCGATGAGGGGCTCGTAGGAGGAGCCGCCGTTGAAGGCGATGCGGATCACCCGGGAGGCGGGCAGATGGTCGATCTGGACCCCGTTGGGGTAGACCAGGCGGCGGCCGATGTCCGTCTGGGGGTTGGAGAAGATCTCCGCCACGTCCCCCTGCTCGGCCACCACGCCGCTGTCCAGAATGGCCACCCGGTGGCAGATCTCCTCGATGACGTTCATCTGGTGGGTGATGACCACCACCGTGACCCCCAGGGTCTGGTTCAGCTCCTTCAGCAGGGCCAGGATGGAAAGGGTGGTGGTGGGGTCCAGGGCGGAGGTGGCCTCGTCGCACAGCAGGACCTTGGGGTTCGTGGCCAGGGCACGGGCAATGGCCACCCGCTGCTTCTGGCCGCCGGACATCTGGGCGGGGTAGGCGTTCTCCCGCTCCTCCAGGCCCACGATTTTCAGAAGCTCCCGGGCGCGCTTGACTGCCTCGGCGCGCTTGACCCCGATCAGCTCCAGGGGGAAGCAGATGTTGTCCAGGGCGCTGCGCTGCATGAGCAGGTTGAAGCTCTGGAAGATCATGCTGATGGACTGGCGGGCCTTGCGCAGGTCCTTGTCCTTCAGCTTGGTGATCTCCTGGCCGTTTACGATCACCGAGCCGGAGGTGGGCCGCTCCAGCAGGTTCATGCACCGGACCAGGGTGGACTTGCCCGCCCCGGACAGGCCGATGATGCCGAAAATTTCCCCGGCGCGAATGTCCAGGTTGATGTCCTCCAGGGCGTGGACCGCTGTGGGGCCTTCCCCGAAGGTTTTGTTCAGATGCTGGATCTGGATGATGGATTCGCTCACGCTGCTCTGTCACCTTACCTCTCATACGGATTCTTGATGAAACGCTTTCATTAAAAAGCTAGAAAAAAAGCCGCCCTTGATCTTCCGTCAAGGACGACTGTGTAAGCCGTGGTACCACCTTGGTTTGCGCGGCCCCTCGCAGGGCCGGCCTTGCCGGGCGCCAGCACGCCCTTTGCGCGATGACGGGCGCACCCGTCGCAGCCTGACGGGGAAGTCCCCGCTCGGTGCGCGGCTCCGAGACCATCTTCCCCAGGGGTTCCGTATCCCTTTCCACCGACCGGGACTCTCTGCGCCGCGTCGCCCTGGGTACTCTTCTCTTCCTTGCCTTTCGCAATATACGTATTATTAACTTTTAATTTACGATAAAATAAGAATCTTGTCAAGAGAATATTTTCAGGGGGACCATTCCCTGTGACGGCCGCTCTCCCGCCGGCGGGCGGGCCTTCGTCCGGGCGGTTCCATCAGCAGATCACCCGCAGCTCCCCGGTGTGGGTGTCGATCACGTAGCCGCCGATGCGCACGTCTGCCGGGATGAGGGGGTGGTTGCGGATGGTCTCCACCGTGTCCTGCACCGACTGCTCCTCGGTGTCGAACCCCGCCAGCCACTGTTCAAAGTCAATGCCGCAGTATTTCATCAGGTCGATGGACTCCTGGGTGATGCCCCGCTTTTTCATGTGCCCGATCATCATCTCGCTGTCGATGTGGCGCACGCCGCAGTCGGTGTGGCCGATGACCATGATCTCCTCCACCCCCAGCTCGATGATGGCCACCAGCAGGGAGCGGATCACGCTGCCGAAGGGGCTGGTCACCACGCCGCCGGCGTTCTTGATGATCTTCACGTCCCCGTTTTTCAGGCCCAGGGCGGCGGGGAGCAGCTCCACCAGCCGGGTGTCCATGCAGGTGAGAATGGCGATCTTCTTGTTGGGGTACTTGCTGGTGGCGTACTTCTCGTATTGCTTTTCTTCCACAAACTTCTTGTTGTAGGCTAACATCTCGTCGATCATGGGATGACCTCCTTGGGTGGGTTTCTTATTTCCTATTATACCGATGGCCTTTCTTCCTGTAAAGAGGGTTTCTCTCCAATTGTGAACCATTTTAAACTTTCTGGTTGACAAACGAAAAAAGAGGCGGTATGATGGGGCCTGGAAAAAAACACCCCTGGAGGAACCCGCTATGAAAAAACGCATCTCAACCTATCAGCTCACCACCTGCGCCCTGATGGCGGCGCTCATGTGTGTGCTGGGTCCCATGTCCATCCCCATCGGCCCGGTGCCCGTGTCCTTTACCAACCTGGTCATCTACCTCACCGTCTACCTGCTGGGGATGAAGGGCGCCACCATCAGCTACCTGGTGTATCTCCTTCTGGGCGCGGCGGGGATGCCCGTCTTTTCCGGGTATGAGGGCGGCCTGTCCAAGCTGGCCGGGCCCACCGGCGGCTACCTGGTGGGGTTCATCCTCATGGCGCTGATCTGCGGCTTTGTCCTGGAGAAGTCCCGCGCCCACGCAGGCATCACCATCGTGGGCATGATCGTTGGCACCCTGGTGGCCTACTTCTTCGGCACCGTCTGGTTCGTGCTGGAGATGCAGTGCCAGGTGTGGTACGCCCTCACCGTCTGCGTGTTCCCCTTCATTCCCTTTGACCTGGTCAAGATCGTCATTGCCACCGTGCTGGGCAAGGCCGTCCGGTCCGCCCTGGCAAAGTCCAACCTGCTGCCTGCGCAGAGATAAGGAGATGGGTTTCATGAATATGCTTACCCTGGCCGATGAGATCATCGCCGGCCGGCGCCTCACCCGGCAGGACGATCTGAAGGAATTTCTGACCTGTGATTTGAAAGAGCTTTGCCAAGGGGCCGACCGCATCCGGGCCCACTTGGTGGGGGACAAGGTGGACCTGTGCTCCATCATCAACGGCCGCAGCGGCCGCTGTCCCGAGGACTGCAAATACTGCGCCCAGTCCGCCCACCACCACACCGACTGCGAGGTGTACGACTTCCTGCCGGAAGAGGACATTCTGGCTGCCTGCAAACTAAACGAGCGGGAGGGGGTGGACCGGTTCTCCATCGTAACCGCCGGCCGGGCGCCCACCAAGGGGGACTTCCAGAAGGCCGTCCACGCCTTCCAGACCATGCGGGACACCTGCAAAATCGACCTGTGCGCCTCCATGGGCTTTCTCACCGCGGAACAGCTCCACCAGCTCCACGAGGCCGGGGTCACCAGCTACCACCACAACATTGAGACCTCCCGCCGCAACTTCCCCAACATCTGCACCACCCACACCTACGAGCAGAAGATCGAGACCTTAAAGCTGGTGAAGGCGGAGGGCATGTGCGCCTGCTCCGGCGGGATCATCGGCATGGGGGAGACCTGGGAGGACCGGCTGGACATGGCCGTGAGCCTGGCAGAGCTGGGCATTGACTCCATCCCCCTCAACGCCCTGATGCCCATTCCCGGCACCCCCCTGGAGCACCTGCCCCAGCTGACGGAGGAAGACATCCTGCGCACCATCGCCTTCTTCCGGTACATTAACCCCGAGGCCAACATCCGCCTGGCCGCCGGCCGGGCCCTGCTGACCCGCGACGGCGAGCTGGCCTTCCAGTCCGGGGCCTCCGCCACCATCACCGGCAACATGCTCACCACCGCCGCCTGCGCCACCATCCGCAGCGACAAGCAGATGCTGGAACGTCTGGGCCGGGATGTGACGCCGGATTATTTAAAAAACGAAGCTTGACCTGCTGCCGCCGGGGGGCGCCTTAAGGCGGGGCCCCATTTCTTTCAAGAAATGGGGGAAAGAAGACCAGGGGGAGAGAGGTTCTCTCCCCCTGAACCCCTGTTCTCTGGTTTGTGCGGACCGGAGAGGCAGGGGTTTTTTTGCGTTTCGTGGGGCTGCTGCTTATCTCTTGCAGCGCCGTACTTCAAGCGCGCCCACCGGCTGGGCGCGCCTGCAGTGGGTTGGTACCCTTCGGGTGAACAAGCCCCCTATCCCCGGCTATTGACAGGAGCGCCCCCGCATGATACCTTTGTTACATATAGTATCATTGAATAAAGAGGAGGTCTGAAGCACGATGACCGACCGCATTGAAAAAATCCGCCAGAACTATGTGAACGCCAAGCCGGAAATCTCCTACGAGCGGGCATGGCTCTGGACGGAATCCTATAAAAAGACCGAGGGGCTTCCCGTCTGCATCCGCAGCGCCCGGGCCTTTTACGACTGCTGCGACCAGCTGGGGGTGCACATCTTTGAGGGCGAGCTGGTGGTGGGCGCCACCGGCGAGTTCCGCAAGTGCGGCATCCTGACCCCGGAGTTCTCCTGGATGTGGGTGGACCGGGAGATGGACACCTTCGCCCAGCGCCCCCAGGACCCCTATCTCATAACCGACCAGCAGCGGGCCTTTGTCCGGGAGCACATCTTCCCCTACTGGAAGGGCAAGTCCCTGGAGGAGGCCTTCCTGGCCCGTCTGCCCGAGGACACCCGCCGCATCGGCGTGGACACCGGCATCATCGACAACGACTCCAAGTGGCGGCAGGCCGTGGGTGAGGTCACCCCGGACTATCAGGACGTGCTCTTCCGGAAGGGCTTCGGCGGGATTATCCAAGAGGCCCAGGAGCATATCGCCAAGCTGGACCTGTGCTCCCCCGAGGACGAGGAGAAGAAGGACTTTTACGAGTCCGTGATCTGGACCTCCAAGGGCATCATCCGCTACGCCAACCGCTACGGAGACGAGGCCGAGCGTCTGGCCGCCCAGGAGAAGGACCCCCAGCGGGCCAAAGAGCTGCGGGTCATCGCCCAAAACTGCCGCCGGGTGCCGGAGCATCCCCCGGAGAGCTTTTATGAGGCCATCCAGTTTTTGTGGTTTACCCAGATCGGCGGCATCCTGTCGGAAAATCCCCTGTCCTTGAACCCCGGCCGGTTCGACCAGTACATGGACCCCTACTACGAAAAGGACCTGGCCGCCGGGGCCATCACCGAGGACGCCGCTCTGGAGCTCATCGAGGCCCTGTGGCTCAAGTATTCCGAGTGGGTGTGGACCATCTCCGCCAACACCGCCGACTACTTTGCCGGGTACAACCAGTTCCAGAACCTCACCGTGGGCGGCAAAACCCGGGACGGCCACGACGGGACGAATCCCATCACCTACCTGGCCCTGAAGGCCACCGAAGAGGTGCGCACCCATCAGCCCGGCCTGTCCGTCCGGGTCCAGGCGGACTGCCCCAAGGAGTTTCTGGACGCCATCACCCACCTGGTGAGCAAGGGCACGGGCTTTCCCGCCATCCACAGCGACAGCGTGGGCTACCAGATGCTGCTGAACGCCGGCTATGAGCCGGAGGACGCCCGGGACTGGAACAACTGCGGCTGCGTGGTGCCCCACAACCGGAAAACCGGGGAGTGGACCGCCGCGGTGAACATGAACTTCGGCTCTGCCTTAGAGTACGCCCTGAACCAGGGCAAAAGCCTCATGACCGGCCAGCTGATGGGCCTGGAGGAAAAGCCCGCCGGGGAATTTTCCTCCTACGAGGAGGTCAAGGCCGCCTTCTTCAAGCAGTTTGACAACCTGTGCCGCCACTCTGTCATCCTGACGGTGGAGGCCCAGCGGCTGCACCGGGACATGGTCCCCCGGCCCTTCCTGTCCTCCTGCATCGAGCACTGCATGGCGTGCGGCAAGGATCTCAGCCGGGGCGGGGCCAAGTACAACATCGGCCCGGTCATCACCGGCATCGGCCTGGCGGTGACCGCCAACTCCCTGGCCGCCGTGAAGAAGCTGGTCTTTGAGGACCAGGTCTGCGACATGGCTACCCTGGTCAAGGCCCTCCAGGCCAACTGGGAGGGGTACGAGGACCTGCGCCAGAAGGCCCAGGACTGCCCCAAGTACGGCAACGACGACGACTACGCGGACGACATCGCCATCGAGATCGCCAACCACTTCTACGACACCATCCACCCCTACAAGGACATCTTCGGCTCCCACTTCCTCACCGCCTTCATGGGCATCTCCAACTACATCCCCATGGGCCGGGTGCTGGGGGCCACCCCCGACGGCCGGAAGAACGGGGAGCCCTCCAGCGAGGGCGTCTCCCCCTATGTGGGCACCGACCACTCCACCCCCCTGGCCGCCATGCGCTCCACCGCCAAGGTGAACCAGGAGATCCACTCCGGCGGCACCCTGCTGAACCTGCGGCTGGACCACAACCTGGTGGCCACCAAGCGGGGCCAGGCCAACCTGGGGGCCATGATCCAGACCCTGTTCTCCCTGGGCGGGTTCCACGTGCAGTTTAACTGCATCTCCTCCGAGACCCTCCGGGCGGCCCAGGCCCACCCGGAGGACTACAAGGACCTGCTGGTCCGGGTGGCGGGGTATTCCACCCAGTTTGTGAACCTCTCCCGCTCCATGCAGGACGCCATCATCGCACGGACGGAACACAGCGGATTTTAACCCACGAAAACAAGCCCCCCTTTGGCAAGGGAGGCTTGTTTTAAGACGGAGGTGCCCCATGGGCGGTTACATCATGCAGCTGCAAAACTTCTCAGTAAACGACGGAGAGGGCATCCGCACCACGGTTTTCCTGGCGGGGTGCCCCCTCCGCTGCGCCTGGTGCTCCAACCCGGAGGGGCAGACCATGCAGAACCCCATGACCCGCTGGGCAGAGACGGAGGAAATTTTGCAGGAAATCCGGCGGCAGGCCATTTTTTACCGCCATTCCGGCGGCGGCGTCACCTTTTCCGGCGGGGAGGCCACCGCCCAGCCCCAGTTCCTAAAAGAGCTGACGGACGCCCTCTACGACGAGGGCTTCTCCCTGGCCCTGGAGACCTGCGGGCAGTTTGACTTCTCCCTGCTGGAGCCTACCTTACGGAAAATGGACCTGATTTTCATGGATCTCAAGCACATCGACCCGGAAAAGCACCGGGAATTGACCGGCGCAGACAACCAGCGCATCCTGGAAAACATCGTGAAAACCGCCCGGCTGGGGGTTCCCATGGTGGTGCGGATTCCCGCCATCCTGGGGGTCAACTGCGACGACGCGGCCATGCTGGGCGCTCTGTCCTTCCTGCGGGACAATCACCTGGACGTGGCCGTTGAGTTTCTGCCCTACCACCGCTACGGGGAGGCCAAGTACCAGCAATTGGGCAAGAAGCCCCCGGACAGCCGTTTTGAGATCCCCACCCAGGAGCAGCTCCAAGGCTGGGAGCAGCTGGCCGCCCGGATGGGCCTGCGGGTGGTATCCTACAAGTAATCACCACAAAAAGACTTTCTTGAAGGCCTTGTCCGCCACAGGGTTGCCCAGAAGCAGCAGGATAGCCAGGGCCAGCACCGCCGTAAGGACCAGGGTCTCCAGCCCGGCGTACTGAAAGACGGAGAGGGGCCCCAGGTACCGGAACACGATCCCCTTCACCAGGAACCCGTGGAGCAGGAACACCGGCAGGGTGTTCCGCCCGATCACCGTCAGCCCCGGAATCTTCCGGCCGGGGACCAGGCAGAAGAGCAGGCCAATCCAGCACAGAGCCACGGCAAACCAGATCACCCGCATCAGGGGGGTAGTGCCGTTGACTTCATAGCCGCAGGTGCCATAGAGGGCGTTGATGGGCACCTGCGCCCACCGGATATACGCCGCGCCCAGCAGCGCTCCAGCCCCGCACAGGACGGTCCACAGCCGCCGGTGGGACAGGAGCGCTGTTCCCTTTTCCGTGCCCGCCAGCTTGGAGGCGTACAGCCCCAGCAAAAAGAAGGGCAGGAACACAAAGAACCGGGACAGGGCCATGAAGTAGCTCACCGAGGAATCAAAGCCCACCAGAACCGCCAGGACGAAAGCCCCCGCCGCGATAATCCCCATGGTTTTGGGCTTGTCCGTCTCCAGCAGGGGGAGCAGCAGGTAGTAATAGACCAGCAGCACCAGGTACCACAGCACCCAGTTGGGGGTGGTGTACTGGAGCGCAAGCTCGCTGCCGTCCTCTGCGATGGCGTGCTGGAAAAGCAGATAGAGGGTCTGAAAGACCACATAGAGCACCAGCATCTGCCGGATCAACTTCGTCCTGCCCTGCCGGGCGAAATAGCCGCTCACAAACAAAAAGGCTGGCATGTGGAAGGAGTAGATGATCCGGTAAAGGAGCATGGCCGGGTTAGAGTCCGGGTACAGCTCCAGCAGATGCCCGAACACCACGCAGAAGATCAGAAGGAATTTGATGTTGTCAATCTTGTCGTTTCGTTTCTTTTCCATGGGGTTTCATCCTGTTTGGTGGGTTCTTTCTGAGTAAAGGCGGCAGGCGGGTTACGGCCTCAGCTCCAGCCGCATGAGCACCAGCTCCTGCCACTGGCCGCCCCGGGTCCGGAAGCCTTTGGGGTTTCGGCCGTACTCTTCAAAGCCCAGGGACCGGTAGAGGGCGACGGCGCCCCCGTTGGCGCTGACCACGTCCAGCTCCAGCTGGGCATAGCCCGCCTGCCGGGCGCACTGGATGCAGGCTTCCGTCAGGGCCCGGCCGATCCCCCGCCGCCAGTGGGCCTGGTCCACGTTGATCCCAAACTCGGCGCGGTGCCTCACCTTGTCCTTGTCGCCCACCGGCTCGATCCCGGCGGTTCCCGTCAGGCAGCCGTCCACCCACGCGCAGATCTCCACCGCCCGGGGGTTTTCCGCCTTCTCCGCCAGATAGTCCCGCTCCTGGGAAACGGTAAAGCGGTTTTCATCCGGGTAGGACAAGAGATATTCCGTCTGCCCGTGGGTCAGGTTAAACAGGTCATAGACCGCCTCCCCGTCAGCCCCCGCCGCGCTTTTCAGCAGGCATTTCTGCCCGTCCTTTAACAACACTGTTTTTTCATAGTTCATGGGTTCATTCCTTGGATTTCCCTGTTTCTTCTGAATCTGCAAGACCGGAATACCGAATCCGGTAATAGGTTTCCCCGTCATACCCATAGACCTTATGGGCATACCAATGGTTGTTCTGGAAGGCTGCCTTGATGACAGGCTTGAACTGGGCCAGGGCCGATTCCGGGGTGTATTCATCCGCCGGGAATGCAATGTCGTCGTACCCTTCGTTGTGGCCAAACTTCTGTGCTCGAACAATATGCAGTTTCATCCGTTTCTCCTCCAAAGAAAACTGGCTGCGTGAGGAGCTCTGACAGAGCGGATGCCTGCTTGTGCCGGGATCGGATTCTCCTGTTTCCGCGCCGGCGTCCAGGCTGGCCCCGTTGGCTTTCCCTCACACATAAGGTGTGTCGTTCCCGCGAGGTTCCATGATTACTCTGCCAATCCGCCCATGAAGCCGAAGCTATGGTCCTTCCCGGCGCTCCGGTTCAGCGGCCGGATCGGCCTTCGTCCCGCGGTGGGGCTGAAGCGCTCTCAGCGCCGCCGCCGGACGGTGCAGTTCCTGTCCTGCGTTGTCATCGCCCATCGCGGCTCACCTCCTCTCCTTCCGGTACATCATTTGTCACGTTCAGGCACAGCTCCCCATAGGTGGCCGCGTCGTCGGCGCTGCCGGGGAAGGTTGCTCCCACAACAACTTCATAGGTCACGCCGCTGACGTAATCGTAATATCTGTCTTCGGGCCGGGGATTCACAACATGCAGGTCATGCGCCCGGCAGAGAGCCAGACAGGATTCGGTCTGTTCCCCCAGGGCGTGGAACTGACTGGCGGAAACCAGCAGGAAACGGCGGTCGTGCCGGTTCCCCAGCAGCCAGTACAAGGTTTTGTTCTCCGTGTCCTTCGGGTGCACGCCGTGGGCTTCGCAGACCTTGCGATAGGTATCAATTTCTGCGTACAGCCGGATGGCTTTCTCAAGATCGCTGCCGGCGCGAAGGAAAAACCAGTCCACGCCGGTTCCGTCATGGGTGCCGTCCAGGCCCTCATCGCCCTGCCCGGAGACCACATAATGCGTGGTCATGGCGCAGTCTCCCGCCAGAGCAAGCTCCCATTGCGCCATGTGCTCAGCCCCGTCAGGGTCGATGCCGCTCCAGGGTTCCAGAAATTGCATGCGGGCGCGCTTCCGCGCCTCCTGCTGCTCCCGCCACAGCTTCTCCCGCGCCTCCTGTTCCTCCCGCCGGCGGGCTTGCTCCTGGGGGGACAGCTTTTTCGGCGCTGGCGGTCTGACCGGCGGCTTTCCCGCCGGCGGCGCGGGGCGCTGGGTTTTGTCCTTTGGATGGCGCAGCCGATACCCCAGGCAGAAGATCCCCATGCTGATCACAGCGCAGCCCAGCGCGAAGGCAGCGCTCAGCAGCCGGTGATCGATTCCTTCCCCGGTCAGAATGACCCCCACGGCAACCAGGCAGCTGACGGTCAGAAGCGCCCCAAAAACCAGGCAGATTCCCCCCACCCCACGCTTGACCTTTTCCATCCTTTCCCCAGCTCCTTTCTTTTCATTGGACCGGATTCCCGTCATTCCGGCGAGACAAAAGGCAGACGCTCTCCACATGGCTCGACAGGCCGGAAATGATGTCAGATTCTCCATGTGTCCGTGGGAACTGCTCTACACCCGAAATGGGCGAGATAAGGCTGACATCAAATCCAAAACCTAAAGGGCCGCCGTTCTCGGAAACAGGTCGATTCATTTCTTTCGATACTATATAATACCAGCGAGGAAGAAATGTAAAATATGCCGTTGGCCTTGCTTTTATCATAAAACTGATTCACCGCTCTGAAATACTTCAAACTGTCGTTTCGGACCTCCGCATACCGGGCAGCGATCCGGAATCTGGTCTCCGGCCATCACGTAGCCGCAAATCGGACACACGAAAACAGTTTCTTTGTCAAACTTTTCTATTGCTGACGCTTCCTTCAGCAGTTTGGCATGGACCTTTTCCGCTGCGGCAGCTCCCGAAAACGCCTGCTTAGTCAGCGGCGCCTGTTCTTTGACGGCATATTCTTCCATCATCTTATAAAAATACTGATACTCAAACTCTTCGGTGGGAATAAATGACTCTGCCGATTCCCTGAATGGAGTCCTGTTTTGCATAATCGAATAAAAATTCCTGGCGTGATGATATTCTGAGGCTGCCAATGCCTTGAAAAGGTTGGAAATCCGTTCCATTCCACGTCTTTTTGCCCGATCTGCGAACATCAGATATTTCAGATGTGCCATCAGCTCGGATATTACGGTCTTTTCCAGACTTTCTTTCAGCATAGGAACTTTTCGTTCTTTGTCATAAGCATTTTCAGAGAGATCATCAAAACGATATTTCAGCTCTTTTCCCTCCATGAAAAAGTGAACCATATGATGCTCTACGTCGCAAGCCCTGATCTCCTCGGATACATCTTCGATGAGAGCACCTCCGCCACCTGTACAAATCAAGGGGATATCATCCACGATGTCTTCAAATCTGGAATGCACATGGCCACATAATAAATATTTTACCTTATCCTTCCATGGTGTATATGCCTCTTTCAGCCGCTCAAACTCTTCTTCGGATACAGAATTTCGAATATAATGATTTGGGACCGGAATATGAAATGCAATGATGACACGATGAACATTTTCCATTTCCAATACCTGTTTCAGAAGGTCCAGTCCTTCCGTCTCAAATGTCCGCATGGCATTGTCCAGAACGACTACGGAAAATTCTTTTGCAAGCAGGGCATAGTTTTTTCTCCCAAAATAGTCCATATAAGCTCCCGTATCATGATTTCCACGCAGCACATAAATATCGTTATATGCAATTATCTCCGTCAATTCGCTGATCTCTTCATAATAGTATTCATTTCCTGCCGGAACCAGATCCCCTGCAATCAGAGTAATGTCATCCTCAGCGCTTTTTTCCAGTGTTCCTGCATACACTTTCATATTATATGTACCCAGTCCCTCACATCCCGGATCACCAATGACTCCCATGGAATTTACCCAGGGGAGATGTATGATCGGTTGCTCTACTTTCTGAATTCTATTTTTGTTCATTCTATATACCTCGTTTTTTATCATTAACCATTCAATCATTCAGACTCCATGACATCATCTGTTCGGCATTAAAAAACTGCAATTATGATGTCAGGGAACCAGCGGATATAAGTCCTTCTATTCACTTTCAGGCAGGTGCGTTCGTCATTTGAATGCCCACCAATATTGCCGAAAATTTCTGAAATAAGCGGTTTCTCATGCTTTATTTCTCTACCCTTGACATCAATACTACCGTCTCCACATGATGGGTTCTGGGGAAGAGGTCGGCGGCTTCGGCTTTGATGAGCTGATACCCCTGCTCCCCCAGCAGCTTCACGTCCCGTGCCAGGGTGGCCGGGTCGCAGGAGACGTACACCAGGCGCTGGGGGGACATCTGGACGATGGCCTGGATCACCTCCGCCGAGATCCCCTTCCGGGGCGGGTCCACGCAGATCACGTCCGGGCGGATGCCCCGCTGGGCCAGGGCCAGGGCGGCCTGGCCGGCGTCGGCGCAGAAGAACTCCGCGTTATCCACCCCGTTCCGGGCGGCGTTGGCCCTGGCGTCCTCCACCGCGGCGGGGACCACCTCCGCCCCGATGGCCCGCTTTGCCTTCCGGGCCATGCACAGGGTGATGGTGCCGATGCCGCAGTACAGGTCCAGCACCGTCTCCTTCCCGGTGAGCCCCGCAAAGTCCAGGGCCCGGCCGTAGAGAACCTCCGCCTGGTCCCGGTTCACCTGGTAGAAGGACGGCACCGACAGCCGGAAGGTCAGGCCGCAGAGGGTGTCCTCCAGATAGTCCCGCCCCCAGAGGGTGTGGCAGGTCTTGCCCAGAATTACGTTGGTCTTGTCCGTGTTCACCGACAGCACCACCCCCACCAGGCCCGGCTCGGCGGACCGGAGGGCCTGGATCAGCGCGTTCTTGTGGGGCAGGGTTTTTCCGTTGGCGATCACCGCGCAGAGGGACTCCCCCGCCCGGTTCACCCGGACGTAAAAGTGGCGGATGAGGCCCTGGTGGGCCTTCTCGTCGTAAGCAGGAATGTGATAGGTCTCCATCCACCCCTTGAAGGCCGTCCGCAGACGGGTGGCGGGAAAGGGCTGGAGCAGGCAGTCCGCCGCGTCGATCACGTCGTGGCTTCGCGCCCGGAAGAAGCCCACCCGGGGGCCGTCAGCCACGGGGAACTGGATCTTGTTCCGGTACCGGTCAGGCTCCTTGGCGGCGTGGATCACCTCCACGGTCCCCTCCCAGCCGCCGATGCGCTGGAGGGCGTCCTGGACCCGGCGGCGTTTCAGCTCGGTTTCCTCCTCGTAGGTCATGTGCCGCAGCTGGCAGCCGCCGCACTTGGGGTACTGGGGGCAGTCGGGAATCTGACGATGGGGGGAGGGCTCCACCACCTCTGCCACCCGGCCCCAGGCGGCGGACTTGCCCACCTTCAGCAGCTGGACCCTGCACAGCTCCCCGGCCAGGGCCCCTTTCACAAAGACCGCCTGGCCGTTCAGCCGGGCCACGCCCTCGCCGGAGCTGCCGTAGCCCTCCATGCGCAGGGGGTATACCTCGTTTTTCTTGGCTGTCATGGCGACTGCTCCCTTCTTGTGGGAATTTTCACAGGCCGGCGGGAGCAAGCCCCGCCCTGTCTTGTTCATTATACCACAAGGGCACATTCCTGAACAGAGCGGATTTTTCTCCGGGGTTTTTTGTGTGGTTTTTCAGGGGCAAATTCACAGAATCTTCTTTTTTCTTTTCCGCGGATGTGTTATAATGCGGTGAATCTGGGTTTCTATACCCTTTTACCATGCGAAATGCAGCGGTTCACCGCTTTTTGAAAGGATTCTCCAATTATGGGTTTTTTAACGAAACTGTTCGGAACCAACATGGCAAAGGAGCTCAAGCGCATTGAGCCCATTGTCAAGAAGATTGAAGCCCTGGAAGAGGAATACAAGGGCTTCACCGACGCCCAGCTCCAGGCCAAGACCCCGGAGCTGAAGGAGCGCTACCAGAAGGGCGAGACCCTGGACGACCTGCTCCCCGAGGCCTTCGCCACCTGCCGGGAGGCTGCCGACCGGGTCCTGGGCCTGCGGCCCTACCGGGTGCAGCTCATCGGCGGCATCATCCTCCACCAGGGCCGCATCGCCGAGATGAAGACCGGCGAAGGCAAAACCCTGGTGGCCACCCTCCCCGCCTACTTAAACGCCCTGTCCGGGGAAGGGGTGCACATCGTCACCGTCAACGACTACCTGGCCAAGCGCGACAGCGACTGGATGGGGAAGGTCTACCGCTTCTTAGGCCTCACCGTGGGCCTGGTGATCCACGGGGTGGACGCCAAGGGCAAGCAGGCCGCCTACAACGCCGACATCACCTACGGCACCAACAACGAGTTCGGCTTCGACTACCTGCGGGACAACATGGCCATCTACAAGGCAGAGCTCATGCAGCGGGGTCACGCCTTCGCCATCGTGGACGAGGTGGACTCCATCCTCATCGACGAGGCCCGCACCCCCCTGATCATCTCCGGCATGGGAGACCAGTCCACCCAGCTGTACACCCTGGCGGACAACTTCGCCGCCAGTCTGAAGGGCCTCACCCGCGCCACCGTGGACGACAAGGAGGAAGAGGACGAGGACATCGACGCCGACTATGTGGTCAACGAAAAGGCCCGGGCCGTCACCCTCACCGCCCGGGGCATTGCCAAGGCGGAAAAGGCCTTTAACGTGGAAAACCTGGCCGACCCGGAAAACTCCACCCTGTCCCACCACATTAACCAGGCCATCCGCGCCCGGGGTCTCATGAAGCGGGACATTGACTACGTGGTGAAGGACGGCGAGGTCATCATCGTGGACGAGTTCACCGGCCGCCTCATGTACGGCCGCCGGTACAACGACGGCCTGCACCAGGCCATTGAGGCCAAGGAAAAGGTCACCGTGGCCCGGGAGTCCAAGACCCTGGCCACCATCACCTTCCAGAACTACTTCCGCCTGTACAAGAAGCTCTCCGGCATGACCGGCACCGCCCTCACCGAGGAGGAGGAGTTCAACGCCACCTATCAGCTGGACATTGTGGAGGTCCCCACCAACAAGCCCCTCATCCGCGTGGACCACCCCGACGAGGTGTACAAGAACACCCAGGGCAAGTACCGGGCCATCGTCCGGCAGATTGCCGCGTGCCACGAAAAGGGCCAGCCCGTGCTGGTGGGCACCACCTCCATCGAAAAGTCTGAGATCATCTCCAAGCTGCTCACCAAGCAGGGCATCCGCCACAATGTGCTTAACGCCAAGAACCACGAGAAGGAAGCCGAGATCGTGGCCCAGGCCGGTAAGCTGGGGGCCGTCACCGTCGCCACCAACATGGCCGGCCGCGGCACCGACATCATGCTGGGCGGCAACGCGGAATATCTTGCCAAGAACGACCTGCGCAAGGCCGGCCTGTCCGACGAGATGATCGCCGAGGCCACCGGCTTTGCCGAGACCGACAACGAGGAAATCCTGAAGGCCCGGAAGATGTTCTCCGACGCTGAGGCCAAGTACAAGGCGGAGCTGGCCCCCGAGGCCGAGAAGGTCCGCCAGGCCGGCGGCCTGTTCATCCTGGGCACCGAGCGCCACGAGTCCCGCCGCATCGACAACCAGCTGCGGGGCCGGTCCGGCCGTCAGGGCGACCCCGGCGAGAGCCGCTTCTACCTGTCCATGGAGGACGACATCATGCGTCTGTTCGGCTCCGAGCGGATGCAGAACATGATGGAGACCCTGAAAATTGACGACGACACCCCCATCGACGCCAAGGTCCTCTCCGGGGCCATCGAGAACGCCCAGAAGAAGGTGGAGTCCAAGAACTTCCAGGCCCGGAAGAACACCCTGGAGTACGACGACGTGATGAACGTCCAGCGTGAGGTCATCTACAAGCAGCGCCGCCAGGTGCTGGACGGGGAGAACATGGGTTCCTTCATCCGCACCATGATCCACCGGTGGATCGACGAGTCCGTCCACGGCCACCTGGGGGAGGGCAAGCACCTGACCCAGGAGTCCTGGCTCCAGGCCACCGAGCCCTTCCGGGGCCTCTTCTTCCCCGCCGACCAGTTCCAGTATTCTGACGCAGAGCTGGAGAAGCTGAAGCCCGACGAGCTGGTATCCCAGCTGGAGGAGCAGGCCCTGGCAGTCTACGACGCCAAGGAGGCTTCCCTGGGCGACGAGCTCATGCGGGAGCTGGAGCGGGTCATGATGCTGCGCACCGTGGACGAATACTGGATGGATCACATCGACGCCATGGAAGAGCTGAAGAAGGGCATCGTCCTGCGGGCCTATGCCCAGACCAACCCCGTGGACGCCTATAAGAAGGAAGGCTTCGAGATGTTCGAGGGCATGATCCAGGCCATCCAGGAGGAGACCATCCGCCGGATCATCGTGGCCCGGGTCCAGACCAACGAGGTCAAGCGCGAGAGAGTCGCCAAGGTCACCGGCACCTCCGGCGGCAGCGACGAGACCCTGAAAAAGGCCCCCGTCCGCAAGGCCATCAAGGTGGGCCCCAACGACCCCTGCCCCTGCGGCAGCGGCAAGAAGTATAAAAAGTGCTGCTATCTGAAGGATAAGGCAGCCCAGTAAGCTCCTGTATCAAGCGCCAACATTGCAAAATCCTGTGAGGTGTTCTATGCCCTTCACCCAGCAAACCAAACACGGCGTGGTCTTCCACACCGCCGACGCCTTCACCGCCGCCGGAGGAGTAGCCCACGGCTTTGCCTCCCGGCTGGGAGGCGTCAGCACCGGCCCCTGCGCCCAGCTGAACCTGGGGCTCTCCCGCCACGACCGGCCCGAGGCCGTCCGGGAGAACTACCGCCGCTTCTGCCAGGCCATCGGCACCGACGAGAGAAGCCTGGTGATGACCCATCAGGTCCACCAGGACACGGTGCGCACCGCCGCCCGAAGTGATGTGCTGGCCGATCTCTTCGACCCCATCCCCTACGACGCGGACGGTCTCGTCACCAACCAACCCGGCCTGTGCCTTACCATTTACTACGCCGACTGCATCCCGGTGCTCCTGTACGACCCGGTGAAAAAGGCCATCGCCGCCGTCCACTCCGGCTGGCGGGGCACCGCCCTGGCCATCGTCCCCAAGGCGGTGGCAAAACTGACCGCCCTTTACGGCAGCGACCCCAAGGATATCCTGGCCGCCATCGGCCCGGGCATCGGCCCCTGCTGCTTTGAGACCCACAGGGACGTCCCCGACGCCATGGCCGCTCAGCTTGGCCCGGGGGTGCTGGACTTCGTCCGACCCCTGGCAGAGCCGGGGAAGTTCTCCGTGGACCTGAAGGGCATCCTCACCTGGCAGCTGGCCGGGGCGGGCCTTGCCCGGGAACAGGTGGAGGTTCTCCCCCTGTGCACCGGCTGCCACCCGGAGCTCTACTGGTCCCACCGGAAGCTGGGGGACCGGCGGGGCAACCAGGCCGCCATGATCCAGCTTCTCCCCTAACCCAGCGCAACCCAGCAAAGGAGGCATCTTTCCGTGCGCGGAACGTCCCAAAAACCCCATGACAGCTTAAAAGAGAAGGCCGCCCGCTTCCGCCAAAAGCAGGAGGAAAAAAGCGCCGCCCATCCCCTGCGCTCCTCCCTGCCCTTTCTGGGCATTGCCGGCGTGATTCTGTCCGGCGCGGTGTTTGTGGCCTCCTGCACCCTCTGCTACACCATCAACGCCCAGGGCCAGTCCGTGGCCTTCTTCCAGGACCAGGCGACCTATAACGCCGCCGTCTCCCAGGCGGAGGCCAAGGCCTCCCGCATTCTGGAGACCGACTACTCCCTGGACCAGTCCCTCACCCTCAGCACCACCCTGGCTCCCCGGGACCAGATCGAGCCCCTGTCCCAGGTCACCGACTCCATCCTGGAGACCATCCCTGAGCTGGAGCATGTGTACATCCTGTCCGTGGACGGCACGGTGGTGGGGGCCGCCCAGGACTCTGCCGCCATCACCCAGGCCCTGAACCTGGTGAAGGAGCACTATACCACCCCCAACACCCTGTCCCTCCAGCTGGACAGCCAGGTGAGCGTGCGCTACGCCTACCTGCCCGCAGAGGCCGGCGTGTCCACCGCCCAGGAGCTGGCAGACCTGCTGCTGGCGGAAAGCCCCCGGACCTTTGACTATGTGGTTCAGGAGGGGGACACCCTGGAGAGCCTGCTGGAGCGGTTCTCCATGACCCAGGAGCGGCTCCAGGAGCTGAACCCCTGGCTGATTCTGGAGTCCCAGACCCCGGCCATGGGCATTGACGAGGAAAAGACCGAGGAAGAACAAATCGACCAGGAGGACCTGGCCGCCCTGCTGGCTGCCGAGTTCGGCACGCCCTTAGAGGCCGGTTTCACCCTGACCGTGGAGCAGTCCTGCCCCCTGCTGGTGGTCTCCACGGTGGAGGAGCAGGAGCTGACCCGCCCCATCGCCCCCCAGCTGGAAACCCAGCCGGACAGCACCATGTTCACCGGGGAGCAGCGGATCATCCAGGAGGGGGAGGCCGGTGAGGCCGCCGTCCTGTCCCGGGTGGTCACCCGCTGCGGCGTGCCCATCGCCACCACCGACCTGCGCTCCGTTACGGTTTCCGAGGCCGTCCCCCTCATTGTGGGCACCGGCACCCAGCCCAAGCCTCAGCTGCCCGACGGCTGCCTGTTCCTGTGGCCGGTGCGGGGCACCATCTCCTCGGACTATGGCTACCGGTTCATCTTCGGGGAGACCAACTTCCACCGGGGCATCGACATTCCCGCCCCCCTGGGCACCGCCATCAACGCCGCCGCCGACGGCACGGTGCTCTTCGCCGGGGAGCGGGGGACCTACGGCAACCTGGTGATCGTCTCCCACGCCAACGGCTTTGTTACATACTACGCCCACTGCTCCAAGTTCCTGGTGCAGGCGGGCGACCAGGTGACCCAGGGCCAGCCCATCGCCGCGGTGGGCTCCACCGGCCGGTCCACGGGGCCCCACTGCCACTTTGAGGTGCGGTACCAGAACACCCCCATTGACCCGCTGCTCTACCTGCCCGGGGAGAACAACGCCCCCGCCCGGACCCAGGTTCCTGAGGAGCCGGAAGAGCCCCAGACCCCGGCGGAGCCTGAGACTCCGGCAGCCCCTGTGGCGCCCGTCCAGCCGGAGACCCCGGCGGAGCCTGCGGCCCCTGCGGAGCCCCAGGACAGCCAGGAGGCGGCTCCCCCTGCCGGGGAGAGCCCCCAACAGGATGACGGGGAAGCCTGAATAAACGCAAAAAGGAGCCGGATCAGTTGATCCGGCTCTTTCTCGCAGCATATTTTTCCCACGAAAGGCGGTACTGCCCTCAAGGCTCTGCCGCCCTCTGCACAGCACGCCCAGTGTGCGCACTGGGTGTCAGTCTTTGCCCTGCGGGCAAAGCCAGCTCCCCCAGAGGGGGAGCTTAAGGGGTGGGTGGGTATCTCCGCGTCATTGGGCCACCCGCTCCAGCAGGACCTTGCCGCAGGCCCGGGCGAAGAGACGGGCGCCTGCCAGGGCCTCGTCCAGGGTGTTTCCGTGGCTGCCCACCTCCACCAGCAGGGACCCCTTGGTGAGCTGCTGGTTGAACCGGGCGGTGCGCAATGTAATGGGCCGGGCCAGCCCCGGCCAGAGGGCGTTCATCTGCCCCTGGATCTCCATGGCCAGGGCCAGGTGCTCCGGCCAGTCGGGGAAGGACGCCCCCGCGTCGTCAGACCCCACCAGGAGCATCACCTGGGCGGTTTTCACCCCGTCCACCTGGAGCACCGGCTTGTAGATGGTGCCGTCGGTGCCCACCAGGGCGTCCCGGTGCACGTCCAGCACCATCTGAATGGTGGGGTACTGGGCCAGAATGGCCTCCACCCCCGCCCGGGACCGGTCGTAGGCCCCGTTGTAGGAGGGGTAGTCGTAGATCTCCGTGTCGTGAATCACCGACAGGCCCATTTCCTCAAAGATTCGCGCGATCTCGTCCCCCACCCGTATGATATTATAGTTGGCGTCCGTGGTGTGGGCGGTGCCCGTCTCTGTGTAGGGCTCGGTGCCGTCCCGGGCGAAGGATTCCGTTGCGTGGGTGTGCATAATAAGGACCTGGGGCCCGTCCGCCGCCGGGGAAAAGGACAGGCTGCTCCCTCCCTGGGCCACCGCCTCCAGGTCCACCGTCTTTTCCGTCCGGTTGAACAGGGAGATTCCCCCGGACGTCACATAGCCCGCGCCGCTGCCGGTGATGGTGCGCTCCTCCACGTTGTCGGGGGTCACCGCCGCCAGGTTCTGCTCCTCCTCGGCCTCCTCCGGGGCGGTCTCCTCAGGCTTGGCCTCTTCGCCGGTCCCCGCCGTCCAATGGGCCAGCAGGGCAGACTCCCCCAGCAGCACCCGCTGCCAGAGGGGCGCGGGCCCGTCCGCCCCCGAAAGGCTGGCCGCCAGGGCGGGCAGGGCGGTCTCCGGAAGAATCCCCGCCGTCACAGCGGCCAGCCACAGGCCCACCAGGGCCAGAAAGCAGGCGGCGCACCGCCGCAGGAAGCGGCCCCCGGCGGTCCCACGTTTTTTCATTGGCATCACGCTCCTCTTGTCCCGGCCTGCGGGGTTTCTGGACTTTATCCTATGCTCCGCCCGGCCCATTCAGAACCGCCCCCAGAAAGGAGGTCCCCTATGGGTAAGCGCTGGTCATCCCTCATAGACAAGCTCTGGTCCTCCCCTCCCGTGCTCTTTCTCCGGGAAGGGCTGATGCTCTATTTCAGCCGCCGGATTCCCCAGGCGGCGGCCTGCCTGGCCTACTTCGTGCTGCTGACGGTGTTCCCCGTCCTCATCTGCGTGTCCTACCTGCTGGGCCTGGCCAACATCGACGTTGCCAGCCTCATCTCCCAGCTTCAGGCCTTCCTGCCCGACGCCGCCCTGGAGCTGCTGGAGGGGTACCTGCGCTACGTCTCCTACCACCAGACCACGGGCCTGTTCATCGCGGGACTCATCGGCTGCTGGTTTTCCGCCGCCGCGGCCTACCGGACCATCGCCCGGGTGATTCTGGACGTGTACGACCAGGTGTCCCAGACCATGCTCCGGGGGATGGTGTCCAGCATCATCTTCCCCTTCGGCCTGCTGCTCACCCTGGACCTGTCGGTGCTGGTGGTGGTCACCGGCCAGCGGACCCTTCAGGCTGTGGCGGAGCGCATCCCCTTCCTGGGGCAGTTTCTCTCCCTGTGGTCCTGGATTCGGTATGTGCTCCTGTTCGCCGTCTTTCTCCTGTTCATCCTGGCGGTGCTGAACATGGCCGCCCCCTCCGGCACCCCAAGGCTTCCCATGGTGGTCAGCGGCATCGCCGCCGCCCTGGCCCTGGTGGTCTGCTCGGCGGTGTTCTCCTGGTTCATCGGCCTGTCCTCCCGGTACTCCCTGGTTTACGGCTCCCTCATGTCCATTGTGGTGCTGCTCATCTGGCTGTACCTCTGCGGGCAGATCCTCTTTCTGGCGGTGGTCTTTACCAGCGTCTGGTACAAAAACCGCAGCCGCCGCCGGTAAACCGGGCCGGTTTCCTGGAAAAACCGGGGAATTTCACCAGGATTCTCTCCCCGCGGCAAGGGATTTTGGTTGTATCCCTTGACCGGATATGGTATAATGAACGTTATCCTTTTGTGACTATTTTCCAGCGGCGTTCCGCTGTGTTGGGGGTGCTCTCATGCGTCCGCAAACCATTCACAAGACCCTGGCCCAGATCACCGAGACCGGCTTCCGGGTGTTTTTCGCCATCTGCCTGGTCTTTGCCGTGCTCACCGGCCTGTTCAACGTCTGGCTCTCCCTGGGGGAGATCGCCGTGGTGCTGATCCTCTACCTCTATCTCCACGCGGGCACCACCCGCCGGAAGAACGAGGTGCTGGCCTATCTGGACCACGTGACCAACGGGGTGGACTCCGCCTCCCGGCGGACCATGATCTCCTCCCCCCTGCCCATCGTGATCTTCCGGCCGGAGACCGACGACATCATCTGGAGCAACGAACGGTTCCTTCACCTGACCGGGGACCGGGACCATCTCTTTGAAACCAAACTTTCCTCCCTGGTGCCCTCCTTCCAGTCCCAGTGGCTGCTGGACGGGGACCATTGCAGCCCCGAGCCGGTGGTGGTGGGGGACCGGCAGTATCTGGTCTTCGGCACCCTGGTGAGCACCGGCGGCCAGGACGAGTTTCTGGCCACCACCTACTGGGTGGATGTAACGGAGTATGCCGACGCTGCCGCCAAGTACGACGCCACCCGCCCTGTGCTGGCCATCTTCCAGGTGGACAACTACGAGGACCTGGGCAAGGGCCTGGACGAGGGGGAGCGCTCGGCCCTGCGCACCCAGATCAACAATCTGCTCACCACCTGGCTGGAGCCCTCTCAGGGCATGATCTGCCGGTACGACCGGGACCACTACCTCTTCCTCATGGAGGCGGGAAAGCTCCAGGACTTCTACCGGCGAAAATTCTCCATTCTGGAGGAGATCCGCCAGATCCAAAGCCCCAACGGGGTGGCCGCCACCCTGTCCATCGGCATCGGCCGCAACGCCGGGAGTCCCAGGCAGCTGCATGAGTACGCCTCGGTGGCCCTGGACATGGCCCTGAGCCGGGGGGGCGACCAGGTGGTCATCAAGGACGGGGCGGACTTCTCCTTCATCGGCGGCCGGTCCAAGGAGACCGAGCGCCGCACCAAGGTAAAAAGCCGGGTGGTGGCCTCCGCTCTGTCGGAGCTGCTGGCCGGAAAGCGCCAGGTGCTCATCATGGGCCACAAGTTCCCGGACCTGGACGTGCTGGGCGCCGCCGCCGGCATGGCCGCCATCGCCCGGAAGCTGGGCGTGCCCGCCCGGATCGTCCGGGCTCCCTCCTCCTACCCCGCTGAGGACATGGCAAAGCAGCTTTCTGCCCTGCCGGAGTACCGGGGGCTCTTCGCCGGCCCGGAGGAGGCCCGCCACCTGGCCGGGCCGGACAGCGTGGTCGTGGTGGTGGACACCAACCGCCCCGAGCAGACCCAAATGGCGGAGCTGCTCACCACCGGGGCCAAGCTCATCGTCATCGACCACCACCGCCGGGCCGCGTCCTACATTGAAAACCCCTCCCTCAGCTTCCACGATCCCTACGCCTCCTCCGCCAGCGAGCTGGTCACGGAGCTGGTCCAGTACATTCTGGACAGCGGCGACCTGCTGCGCGCCGAGGCGGAGGCTCTGCTGGCGGGCATCGTGCTGGACACCAAGGGCTTCACCATGCGCACCGGCAGCCGGACCTTTGAGACCGCCGCCTTCCTGCGCAAGGCCGGGGCGGACACCGCCCAGGTCAACAAGCTCTTCCAGAACGACCTGACCCAGACGGTGACCAAGTTCGAGATCATCCAGGGGGCCCAGCCCTACCGGAAGAGCATAGCCATCACCCTCACCGGCAAAAAGGTGGGCCGGGCCATCGCCGGCCAGGCCGCCGACGAGCTGCTGAACATCGCCGGCATCGAGGCCTCCTTCGTCCTCTTCCCCGAGGACGGGCAGACCTATCTCTCCGCCCGGTCGGGGAGCAATGTAAACGTGCAGGTGATCAGCGAGATGCTGGGCGGGGGCGGCAACGCCGCCACCGCCGGGGCCCAGTTCCCGGGCAAGACTCCCGAGCAGGTCCTGCCGGAGCTGAAGGCCGCCATCGACAAATACTTTGACGACGACCAATAACAACCGTAAAAAATGGACAACGATCCAAGTGATACAATGGAGGTAAACAAACTATGAAAGTCATTTTGCAGCAGGATGTGAAGGGCCACGGCAAGCGGGGCCAGCTGGTGAACGTGTCTGACGGGTACGCCCGGAACTTCCTGTTCCCCAAGAAGCTGGCCGTCCCCGCCACCGCGGACAACATGAACAAGATGGTCATGCAGGACAAGGCCAAGAAGGCCCAGATGGAGGCCGAAAAGGCCGAGGCCCAGGCCATCTCCGCCAAGCTCAAGGACGTGGTGGTGAAGATCCCCGCCAAGGCCGGGGCCGGCGGCCGTCTCTTCGGGGCCGTGACCTCCAAGGAGGTCTCCGAGGCCCTGCAGGAGCAGTTCGGCATCACCATCGCCAAGGCCAAGATCGTCCAGGACGAGCCCATCAAGAGCTACGGCGCTTACCAGCTCAAGTGCAAGCTGGGCTATGAGATCACCGGCACCCTGCACGTGGAGGTTGTGGAGGGGTAATCCCCAAGCAGCCCCATGCCGGGGCGGCCATCCGCCGCCCGCCCCCCAACGAATTGATGAAACGAGGTGACTGAGCATGGATGAAACCTTACTGCTCCGGCAGGTGCCCCACAGCGTGGAGGCGGAACAGTCGGTGCTGGGCGCCATGCTCATTGACGCCCGGTGCATCCCTGACGTGGTGGAGTCTCTCACCGGGGAGGACTTTTACTTGCCCGCCAACCGGGACATTTACGAGACCATCTACACCATGTTCAACTTCTCCGCCACCATCGACCCGGTGACGGTGCTGGACCAGATGAAGCTCCGGGGGGTTTATGACGAGAACACCTCCCGGAACTACATCCTCCAGCTCATGGAGATCACCCCCACCGCCGCGAACGTGAAGGAGTACGTCCGCATCGTCAGGGACAAGGCCCTTCTCCGCCGGGTCTACGAAACCGCCGGGGACCTGACCAAGCTGGTCCAGGAGGGCGGGGAGACCGCCCAGGCGGTGCTGGACCTGGCCGAGCAGCGGATCTATGCCATCCGCCAGGGCCGGAACGTCCAGGGGCTGGAGCCTCTGTCCAAGATTCTGGTGGACGTGTTCGACCGGCTCCAGGAGCTGTCCGTGTCCGGCTCGGACGTGCCCGGCCTTGCCACCGGCTTTCTGGACCTGGATCGGACCCTCACCGGCTTTCACCCCTCGGAGCTGATCCTCCTGGCCGCCCGGCCGGGCATGGGCAAGACCTCCTTCGCCCTGAACGTGCTGCTCCACGCGGGGAAGTTCTCCGGCAAGACGGTGGTCTTCTTCTCCCTGGAAATGAGCCGGGAGCAGCTGGCCACCCGCCTCATTTCCAGCGAAGCCTTTCTGGACAACAAAAAGCTCATGACCGGCAAGCTCAGCCAGGACGACTGGGACAAGGTGACCCTTGCCTCCACCGCCCTGGCCCACACCACCATTTACATCGACGACAACCCCTCCCTGTCGGTGGCGGACATGAACGCCAAGTGCCGCCGGGTGGAAAACCTGGGGCTGGTGGTCATCGACTATCTCCAGCTGATGCAGTCCTCCGGCGGCCCCACCAGGTACGCCGGGGAAAACCGCCAGCAGGTGGTGGCCGACATCAGCCGGGCCCTGAAAATCATGGCCAAGGAGCTCCAGGTCCCCGTGCTGTGCCTGTCCCAGCTCTCCCGCGCCAACGAGAGCCGCTCGGACAAGCGGCCCATGCTCTCCGACCTTCGTGAGTCCGGCGCCATCGAGCAGGACGCCGACGTGGTCATGTTCCTCTACCGGGACGACTACTACAACAAAGACAGCGACAAGCGCAACCAGGCCGAGTGCATCATCGCCAAGAACCGCCGGGGGGAGACCACCACCATCCCCCTCCAGTGGCTGCCTGAGTTCACCGCTTTCTCCAACGTGGAGCGCAACTATGAAGAGCCCTACTGACCTGCCCGGCCGGGTCCTGGCCTTTGCCCGGGAGGTCGGGATGCTCCCCCCTGGGGCCACCGTTCTGTGCGCCCTGTCCGGCGGGGCGGATTCCATGGCCCTGCTCACCTGCCTGGGGGAGCTGGCCGGGGACCAGGGCTTTACCCTTCTGGCCGCCCACTACAACCACCAGCTGCGGGGGGCGGAATCCCAGCGGGACGAGGCCTTCGTGAAAGCCTGGTGCGAAGCCCACGCCGTTCCCCTGACTGTGGGCCGGGGGGACGTGGCGGCGGAGGCCGCCAGACAGGGCCGGGGCATCGAGGAGACCGCCCGGGCCATGCGGTACGCCTTTCTGGAGGAAACCGCAAAACATGTCGGGGCGGACTGCATCGCCACCGCCCACACCGCAGACGACAACGCCGAGACCCTGCTGCTCCACCTGGTCCGGGGCACCGGCCTGGACGGGCTGGCGGGGATTCCCCCGGTGCGGGGCCCCTTCGTCCGCCCCCTGCTGGGCACCACCCGGCAGGAGATTGAGGCCTATTTGGCCCTGCGGGCCGTTCCCTGGATTCAGGACAGCTCCAACGCCGACCCGGCCTACGCCCGCAACCGCATCCGCCGGGACGTGATGCCCGTTCTCCGGGACTTAAACCCCGCCTTTTCCCAGACCCTGGCCGCCAACCTCCGCCACATCCGGGCTGACCGGGCCTATCTGGAAGAGTTGGCGGAGCCGGTTTCCAGCAAGGCCCAATGGCAGGACGGCACCCTGGTGCTGGACGCAGCGGCCCTTTCTTCCCTCCCCCGGCCCGTGGCCGTGCGGGCGGTGAAGCAGGTGCTGGCCCGGCTGGGCCGCCACCAGATTGCCGCCGTGCACTTAGACCAGATTCTGGACCTGGCAGGCCCCTCCCACCGGCTGGACCTGCCCCAGGGGCTCACCGTTTGGCGGGCATATGAGAAGCTGGTGTTTTCCCTGGGACAATCTGACGCTCCCCCCCTTTCCCCCGTGAAAATTTTCGGGGAGGGGATCTACCGGCTGGGGGACTGGCGGATGGAACTTCGCTCCTGCCTCTGCCCGGAGCACCCCGCCCAGGGGCCCTACCAGTGGTATCTGCGCCGGGAGGCCCTGACCTTCCCCCTGGTGGCCCGGACCCGGCAGACGGGAGACGCCCTCCGCCTGCCCGGACGGCGGCAGAAGCCCCTGAAAAAATGGTATATTGACGAAAAAATTCCCCGCCTCACCCGGGACACCCTCCCGGTGCTGGCAGACGATAAGGGCCTGGTGGCCGCCGCCGGGCTGGGCCCGGACGGGCGCCGCGCTGCCGCCCCGGGGACCCCGGCCCTCTCCGTGGCCCTGACAAAAGACAGAGACGAAAGGACCTGAACGCACTATGATGGAACAGGACATGCAAGAGATCCTCTTCACCCGGGAGGAAGTGACCGCCCGCATCCGGGACCTGGCCGCCCAGATCACCAGGGACTACCAGGGCAAGAGCCCCGCAGTCATCGGTATTCTCCGGGGCTCCTTTATTTTCATGGCGGACCTGGTGCGGGAGCTGAACCTCCCCCTGACCCTGGACTTTATGTCCGCCTCCTCCTACGGCTCCGGCACCGTGAGCTCCGGCCTGGTGGACATCAAGCTGGACACCTCCGAGCCCATCACCGGCAGGGACGTGCTGCTGGTGGAGGACATTCTGGACACCGGCAACACCCTGTCCAAGCTGGTGGCCGAGCTGAAGAAGCGCAACCCCGCCTCCATCAAGCTCTGCGTTCTCCTGGACAAGCCCGACCGGCGGACCCAGCCCATTCAGGCGGACTATGTGGGCTTCCAGATTCCCGACGCCTTCGTGGTGGGCTGCGGCCTGGACTTTGACCAGCGCTACCGCCAGCTGCCCTACATTGGGGTCCTAAAACCCGAGATCTACGAATAAAGTGAAAGAACCCAGCCGGGGACCCGGTCCCCGATCCCATCCCCGCCGGAAGGCCCTTCCGGCCCACAAAGGAGCTGAGCACCGTTGAACAAAAATGCACCCCCCAGCAATCCCCTGCGCGGACTGGTTATGGTGATCTGCCTGCTGGCCCTGGTCTTCTGCGCCGCCAGCATCTTCCGCAGCACCAGCACCGGCCCGGAGTATTCCTACGCTGACATCCGCGCGCTCTTCCAGGCGCAGCAGGTGGACAAGGTCAAGGTGGAGGGCGACACCCTGACCCTCACCCTGAAGGAGCCCAAAGACGGCGCCAGCACCGTGACCTATCAGCTCTACAGCTTCCAGCTGTTCTACGACGACTTCAACGACATCGTGGTGGACCAGTGGGAGAAGGGCATCATTTCCGACTATGAGTATCCCGACAGCCCCTCCCCCGCCTGGATCAGCACCATCCTCACCTGGGTGGTGGTGCTGGTGATCATGGGGCTTCTGTGGTATTTCCTCTTTGTCCGCCGGAACCAGGGGGGCGGCCCCAACGCCAACCAGTTCGGCAAGGCCCGGGCCAGAACCCTGGCCGAGAGCGGCCGCCCCGTCACCTTTGCCGACGTGGCCGGGGCCGACGAGGAGAAGGAGGAGCTGGCCGAGGTGGTGGACTTTCTCCGCCAGCCCGCCCAGTACACCCAGCTGGGCGCCCGCATCCCCAAGGGCGTGCTGCTGGTGGGCCCCCCCGGCACCGGCAAAACCCTGCTGGCCCGGGCTGTGGCCGGAGAAGCGGGCTGCCAGTACCTGTCCATCTCCGGCTCCGACTTTGTGGAGCTGTACGTAGGCGTGGGCGCTTCCCGGGTCCGGGACCTGTTTGACCAGGCGAAGAAGAGCGCCCCCGCCATTGTGTTCATCGACGAGATCGACGCCGTGGGCCGCCAGAGAGGCACCGGCCTGGGGGGCGGTCACGACGAACGGGAGCAGACCCTGAACCAGCTGCTGGTGGAGATGGACGGCTTTGCCTCCAACGAGGGGGTCATCGTCCTGGCCGCCACCAACCGGGCGGACATTCTGGACCCCGCCCTGCTGCGCCCCGGCCGGTTTGACCGGCAGATCTATGTGGGCCTGCCGGACATCAAGGGCCGGGAGGATATCCTCCGGGTCCACGCCCGGAACAAGCCCCTGGCGGAGGACGTGGACCTGCACACCGTGGCCCAGGCCACCGTGGGCTTTACCGGCGCGGACCTGGAGAACCTGCTCAACGAAGCGGCTCTGCTCTCCGCCCGGATGAAGCAGCCCTTCATCCGCATGAACACCCTCCACGAGGCCATGCTGAAGGTCATCGCCGGCCCGGAGAAGAAGAGCCGGGTGGTCTCCCCCCTGGCCCGGAAGCTCACCGCCTATCACGAGGCCGGCCACGCCGTGGTGATCCACGAGCTGGAGACCCAGGACCCCGTCCATCAGATCACCATCATTCCCCGTGGCCCTGCGGGGGGCATGACCATCTCCCTGCCCGAGGAGGACCGGATGTACCAGTCCCGCCGGGAGCTCCAGGAGCGCATCTGCACCTGCCTGGGCGGCCGGGTGGCCGAGGAGCTGGTGCTGGGGGATATCTCCACCGGCGCATCCAGCGATTTGCAGACCGCCACCTCCATCGCCCGGAGCATGGTGATGAAGTACGGCATGAGCGACCGGCTGGGGGCCATCTGCTACGACAGCGAGCAAGAGGTCTTCATCGGCCGGAGCATGTCCCAGGCCCGGGCCTACTCGGAAGAGGTGGCCGGTCTCATCGACGAGGAGATCAAGGCCATCCTGGACGGGGCCTACCGCCGGTGCCAGGAGATTCTCTCCTCCCACCGGGAAGAGCTGGAGCGCACCGCCCGGTACCTGCTGGAGTTTGAGACCATGCCCGCCAAGGACTTCGCCCTGGTCTTTGACGACCCCCAGGCCCTGGAAACCCGGGAGGCCCATCTGCGGGTCCAGCGGGAGCGGAAGGCCCGGGAGGAGGCCGAGGAACAGGCCCGCATCCAGGCCGAGCAGGAGGCCGAAACCGCCCGCCGCCTGCGGGAGGCAGACGAAATTCTCCACGGCAAGGAGCCGGAGGAGCCCCAGAAGCCCGACGCCCCGGACCCCTTCTGAACCTGCGCAACCAAAAAGACTGCCCCGGAGGGTTCTTGTGAACCGTATCCCGTCAAGCGGACAGTGAAAAACTATAAAATTCCCCGGCCAGCAGACATGCGCTGCTGGCCGCTTTTTATGCGGCCAGAGATAGCCGGTGCTTTTCCATTGGCGGCAAAACACCCAAATTGCGCTGCACCCGTCTGGTATTGTAATAACGGATATAGCTTTCCTACTGATTCTTGATTCAAAAATTGAATCAGGAATCCCGTGTGCTGCGCACACTCGCATCGTGCTCACGCACGCTGCGCCGGTCACAGAGATCCCAAATGGCACTCAGATAGAGTTCATACCACTTGAATTCTGTTACATCGGTGAGCCACTTCTCATTGGGCTTTGCGGCATAAAATTGCCTGTCCAATGGATACCGTGGTCATGACGCAGATCGTCATTAAGCCTCCGGCAGCCCTTGTCCGGGCTTTCTGCTTTGTGACATGAAAATGCTCCCTCCATGATTGACAGCGTTTTATTTCACGGTCTCTCATAGAGGGAGCATAGCACCTGGTCCCGGGGCTGTCAGTCTGTCGAAGAAGGCGGCGCCTTTTCCGGCAAGAGAGGATGGCAGTCCGCTGCGCGCAGGGTCTGTGCAGTCTGCGTCCGGTCTTTTTGCGGTTACCTGAGCCGCTCGGTCCGGTACAGATCGGTCCGGCGGCCGGCCAGGATGGGGATCTGGCCCCGGTATTTGTCCAGGTCGTTCAGGTCAATGTCCGTTACAATGACCCCTTCCTTCTCGTCCAGCTGGGCAACGATGGTCCCCCAGGGGTCGCACACCAGGGAGTGGCCGTAGGCCACGTAAGAGGCGTTTACGTCCCGGGCAGGGGAGCAGCCGGCCACGAAGCACTGGTTGTCCAGCGCCCGCATCCGGAAGGCCAGGTCCCAGTGGAGGGGGCCGGTGGTCATGTTGAAGGCGGCGGGAATGACAATCAGCTGGGCCCCCAGGTCCCCCATCACCCGGAAGAAGTCGGAAAAGCGGATGTCGAAGCAGATGGCCACCCCCAGCTTCCCCAGGGGGGTGTCCACCACGGTGAAGGAGTCCCCGGCGGTGAGGGTGTCCGACTCCATGAACCGCTGCCCCCCGGGCACGTCAATGTCAAACAGGTGGACCTTCCGGTGGCGGCCCAGCTCCTTGCCCTCGGGGGAGAAGATGTAGCTGGTGTTGTAGATCTTTCCGTCCTCCAGCTCCGGCACCGAGCCACCCACCAGCCAGATCCCCAGCTCTTTGGCGATCCCCGACAAGAACTGCCAGGTCTCTCCCCCGGCAGGCTCTCCATAGAGGGGGAAGCAGGCGTTTTCATAGGGGCAGTTGAACATCTCCGGCAGCACGGCCAGGTTCGCCCCCCGGTCCGCCGCCTGACGGAGCAGCGTCTCCGCCCGGCGGAGGTTGGCAGCCTTGTCCCCGGTCACCTGCATCTGGCACAAACCCAATTTGAACATAGACAGTCTCCTTTCTGCGGGGTTCTTTGGTTTGATGCTACCATATTTCCCGGCCGGACGCAAGAAAAGCCCGGGCTTCTTTCCATTGCAATCCCTGTTTTTTAGAGTATAATAGACGGTAAGACCACAAAACTAACACAAAAAGGAACCACACCTATGAGCCGACGATTCTTCTCCCGGGGACCGCTCCTGTGCCTGGGGACCATCCTGCTGGTCCCGGTGGTGGTGCTCTATCTCACCCAGGTGATCTGGCTGGAGAGCCTCTCCGCCCCCTTCCCCTGGCTGGTCTCCCATCCCGCGGCCGTGGGGCTGTTCTGGGTGATCTTCTCCAGCTTCTGCCTCACCCTGTACGGGTTCTCCCGCCGGGTCCTGCCCTCTTACCTGCCCGCCGCCGTTGTGCTCCTGCTGCTCAGCCACGCCAGCTGGTGCAAAATGAAAATCAACGGCGCGCCCATCCAGCTCAGCGACTTTACCCTGCTGGGAAACATCAAGGACATCACTGGCTTTGCCGCAAACCAGCTGCTGCCCAGCCCTCCGGCCCTGGCGGCGGCCGCCATTACCCTTTTGCTCTTCGTCTTTCTGGGCAGAATGGAGAAGCACTGGCGTCTGCCCCCCGGACCGGGCCTTGCCATCGGGGGCGTGGCCATGGCCCTGTTCTTCTCCCTGTTCTACCCCGGCACCCTCCAAAGCGCCGCCGCGGCTCTGGATGAGGGCTGCGCGGACCAGGTGGAGCGAAACGACCGGGCTGGTGTGGCTCTGGGGGTCTACACCGCCTGGGCCACCCGCCAGCTGGCGGAGAGCGGCGGGAACGACGCGGACGACGCGGAGCTGGCCCAGCGCTTTCTGGCGGACGCCCAGGCCCCCGGGGAGACCCTCTCCCTGGAGGAGGCCCCCGACATCATCTTCATCGTCTCCGAGAGCTTCTTCGACGTGACCCGCCTGCCGGGGCTGACCTTCCAGGAGGACCCCCTGCCGGTGTTCCACGCCCTGTCGGAGACCTGCACCAACGGCCGGTTCTTGTCCAACACCTACGGCGGCGGCACCGGCTACGTGGAGATGGAGATGTTCACGGGCCTCACCTCCTCCCTGCTGCGGGAGGGGGACACCCTGAGCACCCTGGACCTGACCTGCTACCGGAACCTGCCCACCACCGTCCGCTGCCTGCGGCAGCTGGGCTACGACGCCGTGGCGGTCCACTCCCACGACGCCAAGCTCTACAACCGCGCCAACGTCTACCCCGCCATCGGCTTCCAGGAGATGCTCTTCCAGGACGACTTTCTCACCCAGCCGGAGCGCAGGGGGGACTTCGTCTCCGACGAATCCTTCGCCCGGGAGCTCATCGCCCGGTACGAGGCCCGGGACCCCGATGTCCCCTTCTTCCTCTACGGCCTGTCCATGGAAAACCACCAGTCCTACTACCCGGAGAAGTTCGGGGAATCCTCCGGCTACCCCGCCCAGTGCGGCCAGCTCTCCGGCCAGGACCTGGCCATTCTGGACAGCCTGGTGTACGGCCTGCACGACGCGGATGCGTCCCTGGGAATCCTGACAGACTACTTCTCCCAGGCAGACCGGCCGGTGCTGCTGGTCTTTGTGGGGGATCATCTCCCCTCCCTGAACCTGTCCGACGGGGTGTCCATCTACACCCACCTGGGGGTCTCCCCCACGGAGGAGTCCTCCGACTGGGACCCGGCCACCCTCATGGACATTCTCTCCACCGACTACCTGATCTGGACCAACTACGAGACCGCCGCCCAGCCGGACCGGATGGAGAGCTGCACCTTCCTGGGCCTGCACACCCTCCAGCGGGCGGGCCTGCCCTTAAACGACTACTTCTCCTGGCTGGCGGAGGAGATCTCCCCCAACATGCTGCTGTCCCGGAACCGGTTCTTTGCCGACGGGGCGGGCAATGCCTACTATCACATTGCCCCGGAGACCCAGGTCATGCTGGACCGGTACACCGCGGTGGAGCGCAGCCTGCTCTACAGCCAGTAACCTTGTAACCACCATCCATTCATCAACAAGGAGGAATGATTATGGACGCAAAAAACAATGCCCACCGCCAGGCCCTGGCGGAGCAGGCAGTGGAAGTTTTGAACCGCTACACCGGCTTTTCCTCGAAGTATCAGGTGAGCTTCTCCCTGGCCCAGCCCACGGAGGAGGGCCTGCCCCGGATCACCGGCAGGCTGGAGCGGTCCGACGGCGCCCCCATTGCCGGCAGCGACGATCCCATGGATCAGAAGTTTGCCCACCTGAAGGACCAGACCATCGCCATCCGCCCCTTCTACTACCCCATGATGAAGGCGGAGTTTGACGAGACCGAAGCCAACGAGTTTACCGCCGTGGACTTTGACTACGCCGCCATCATCGGCTACCGGAAGGACGAGGAGGGAAACTACTATATCAAGACCCTGTACTTCCCCCCCACGGACGCCCTGCTGGACCGCCAGCAGCCCGGGGAGGACGGGGTGTGGCGGAAGCTCCCCCTGGCCACCTTCAACTCCCACCAGCTGAGCCTGGACCCCCGCCAGAAGTTCGCCCGGTTCCTCTACCTGGCCGAGCGTATGAGCGAGGCTTTGGAGTACCAGTACGACAAGTGCGGGTTCTTTTTCAGCAATCCCTGAGACAGGCACACCGCCCTGCCGGAACCCCCGGCAGGGCGTTTTTTTCCCGCGGCGTGAGGTGGATGCCCTGTAGGGCGGGGGCTTGCTCCCAACCGGCAGGCGAAGGTTTTTTTGTTTCCAAAACGTAAGAAAAATAGGGTGGTAATCCCACCGGGAATCAGGTATAATGACTATACCCCTGGAAAGTCTATTTTTATGGTCTTTTCAGAATACCAAATTAGGAGGATCAACTATGAAGAAGTGGAACAAGTTCGCGGCTCTCTTCCTGGCTGTGGTGATGGCCTTCTCTTTGGCCATTCCCGCCGGCGCTGTTGAGTCCGACGACGAGGACATGACAGGTTCCATCGTCATCCTGCACACCAACGATGTCCACGGCGGCATCAGCGGCTACGCAGCGGTGGCCGCCCTGAAGCAGGCCTACCAGGACGCAGGCGCGTATGTGCTGCTGGCAGACGCCGGCGACTTTATCCAGGGTGACCCCACCGTGAGCGTCTCCCAGGGCGCAACGGCTGTGGAGCTCATGAACCTGGCCGGTTACGACGTGGCCGCCCCCGGCAACCACGAGTTTGACTATGGCTTCGCCAACCTGGTGGAGCTGGCCGCCCAGGCCGACTTCCCCATCCTGGCTGCCAACATCCAGTACAACGGCCAGCTTGCCTTCGGCGACAACATCGTCTTCACCGCACCCGACGGCACCAAGATCGGCTTCTTCGGTCTGGACACCCCCGAAACCGCCACCAAGGCCCACCCCGCCAAGATCCAGGGCGTTTCCTTCCTGGCCGGCCAGGAGATGTTCGACTGCGCCCAGGCCCAGGTGGACGCTCTGACCGCCGAGGGCTGCGACATCATCGTATGTCTGGGTCACCTGGGCATTGATGCCGAGTCCGTGGGCAACCGCTCCATCGACCTGCTGGAGAACGTGGACGGCATCGACGTGTTCATCGACGGTCACTCCCACTCCACCCTGGAGGACATCGTGGCCGCCACCAACGAAAACGCCACCGTGAACGACACCCTGCTCACCTCCACCGGCACCGAGCTGGAGAGCATCGGCGTCATTGAGATCACCCCCGACGGCACCATTGAGGCTTCCAACGTGAGCACCAGCGCCCTGATCGAAGGGGGCTGCACCCCCGACGCAGCCGTGGCCGCCAAGGCCGAGGCCATCCAGGCAGAGATCGACGCGGACTACGGCGCGGTCTTTGCCCGGACCGAAGTGGACCTGCAGGGCGAAAAGGCCGACGTGCGCACCGGCGAGACCAACCTGGGCGACCTGATCACCGACGCCATGCTGTGGCAGGCCAACACCCTGGGTGAGCCTGTGGACGCAGCGGTCACCAACGGCGGCGGCATCCGCGCCTCCATCTCCGCCGGGGACATCACCAAGAAGGACATCAACACCGTGCTGCCCTTCGGCAACACCCTGTACATCGTGAAGGTCACCGGCGCGGAGCTTCTGGAAGCCCTGGAAGCCTCCACCTACTGCACCCCCGAGGCCATCGGCGGCTTCCCCCATGTGTCCGGCATCAACTACACCATCAACACCGGGGCCCCCTATGACACCACCTCCCTCTACCCCGACTCCACCTACGGCAAGCCCGACTCCATCAACCGGGTCATGATCCAGACCGTGGGCGGCGAGGCCTTTGACCCCAACGAGACCTACACCATCGTCACCAACGACTTCCTGGGCGCCGGCGGCGACACCTACTACGCCTTCAAGGCCTCCCCCATCGGCTATGACCTGGGCATTCCTCTGGACGAGGTGGTCATGGACTACATCACCACCCAGCTGAACGGCGTGGTCACCGAGGCTGACTACGGCAGCACCCAGAGCCGCATCAACACCATCTCCTACACCGACGTGACCGCAGGGGACTGGTACGCCAACGCCGTGACCTATGTGACCCTCACCGGCCTCATGAACGGCGTGGGCGACGCCTTCCAGCCCAACACCAACCTGACCCGGGCCATGATGGTCACCGTTCTCTACCGGATGGCCGGGGAGCCCCAGGTCACCCAGGCCAACCCCTTCCAGGACGTGGCCGCTGACACCTGGTACACCAACGCGGTGATCTGGGCCTCCGAGACCGGCATCACCACCGGCGCCACCGAGACCACCTTCGCCCCCACCAAGGCTCTCACCCGGGAGCAGCTGGCCGCCTTCTTCTATCGCTTCGCCCAGTATGAAAGCGGCGGCGAGATCCCCGCAGCAGGCGATAACCTGGCTGCCTTCACCGACGCAGGCAGCATCTCCTCCTACGCCACCGACGCTGTGAACTGGGCTGTGGGCGAAGGCCTCATCTCCGGCGTGGGCAACAGCACCCTGGCCCCCCAGAACTCCGCCACCCGGGCCCAGGTTGCCACCATCCTCATGCGGTACACCGCGGAGTAATCCCCTCCCCGGCGTATCTTTCTCCCGCTCTTTTATGGTTCCCGGCTGCGCTGTGCGCGGCCGGGAACCTTTTTCTCGGGCAAATTGCATGAAATATTGTAAAAATTTCAGAGAACCGCCAAATCTTTTGAAAAATTTTGACAGCCCCCATTCACTTTTTCGTTTCTTTGGGGTATAATCAAAGCAAACTCGTAGGGTTCCGGCCGGGCACGGCCGGAACCGCCCCACAGGGAAGGAAAGAACGAACAGAAAGAAGGAGCACCGCCATGATGATCTCCACCAAGGGCCGCTATGCCCTGCGCGTGATGCTGGACCTGGCCGACCACAACACCGGCGAGTATATCCCCCTGAAGGACATCGCCCACCGCCAAGAGATCTCCGTCAAATACCTGGAAAACATCCTGGCCTCTCTCAGCCGGGTGAACCTGGTGGACGCCGCCCGGGGCAAGGGAGGCGGCTACCGCCTGGCCAAGACCCCCGCGGACTACTCTGCCGGGGAAATCATCCGCCTGGCCGAGGGCAGCCTGGCCTCCGTCTCCTGCCTCAAGGGGGAGAAGAAGGGCTGCGAAAAGGCCGGCCACTGCCGGGCCCTCCCCCTGTGGCAGGGGCTGGACCAGATGATCGACCAGTATCTGGACAGCTACTCCCTGGCCGACCTGCAAAAGCAGCAGGCCGAGCTGGACGCAGCCGAAGCAGCAGAAGCCCCATGACACGCTGCCGCCGCCCGCCTTTGGAAAAAAGCCACCCTTCTTTTCAAAGGCGGGCGGCTTTTTTTGCATAATTTCCTGCTTTCCGGGCATATTACCTATTGACTTTATGGGATTTATGTGGTATCCTCTCAATAACCTAATGAATTACTAGGAATTACCCTACAAGGAGGTTCCCCGATGATATACGCAGATAACGCCGCCACCACCAAGCTGAGCCCCACCTCCCTGGCGGCCATGCTTCCCTACCTCACCGAGCACTACGGCAACCCCTCCTCCCTGCACTCCATCGGCCAGGACGCCGCGGAGGCTCTGGCCCGGGCCCGGCAGACCGTTGCTGACTGTCTGGGCTGCCGGCCGGACGAGATCTACTTTACCTCCGGCGGCAGCGAAGCGGACAACCAGGCCATCCTCTCCGCCGCCCGCAACGGCGCGGCCCACGGCAAGCGCCACATTATCTCCACCGCCTTTGAGCACCACGCTGTGCTCCACACCCTGCAGAAGCTGGGCCGGGAGGGCTTTGAGGTCACCCTGCTGGACGTCCACGAAAACGGGGTCATCACCCCCCAGGAGGTGGCCGATGCCATCCGGGAGGACACCTGCCTGGTGACCATCATGTACGCCAACAACGAGATCGGCTCCATCCAGCCCATTCCCGAGATCGGCGCTCTGTGCAAGGAGAAGAAGATCCCCTTCCACACCGACGCCGTCCAGGCCGCCGGCCACCTGGCCATCAACGTGAAGGAGCAGAACATCGACATGCTCTCCCTCTCCGGCCACAAGTTCCACGGCCCCAAGGGTACCGGCGTGCTCTACGCCCGGAAGGGCCTGCTGCTCCACAACCTCATCGAGGGCGGCGCTCAGGAGCGCCGGAAGCGGGCAGGTACCGAGAACATCGCCGGCATCGTGGGTCTGGCCGCCGCGCTGGAAGAGGCTTGCGCCCACCTGGAGGAAAACGCCGCCAAGGTCACCGCTCTGCGGGATAAGCTCATTGACGGCCTGTCCGCCATCCCCCACTCTGTTCTCAACGGGGACCGGACCCGCCGCCTGCCCGGCAACGTGAACTTCTGCTTCGAGGGCATCGAGGGCGAGTCCATGCTCCTGCTGCTGGACGACAAGGGCATCTGCGCCTCCTCCGGCTCCGCCTGCACCTCCGGGTCCCTGGACCCCAGCCACGTGCTGCTGGCCATCGGCCGGCCCCATGAAATCGCCCACGGCTCCCTGCGGCTGTCCCTGAGCGAGTACAACACCGAGGAAGAAATCAACGCCATCCTGGAGGCCGTGCCCCAGGTGGTGGACTATTTACGAAACATGTCCCCCCTGTGGCGGGCTATGGAGAAAGGAGAAAAGCCCTATGTTATACAGTGATAAGGTGATGGACCACTTCCGCAACCCCCGGAACGTGGGCTCCATCGAGAACGCCGACGGCGTGGGTGAAGTGGGCAACGCCAAGTGCGGCGACATCATGAAGATCTACCTGAAGATTGACAACGACGTGGTCACCGACGTGAAGTTTGAGACCTTCGGCTGCGGTAGCGCCATCGCCTCCAGCTCCATGGCAACGGAGATGATCAAAGGCAAGCCGGTGGACCAGGTGCTTACCCTCACCAACAAGGCCGTGGTGGAGGCTCTGGACGGTCTGCCCGCCCACAAGCTCCACTGTTCCGTTCTGGCGGAGGAGGCCGTGAAGGCCGCCCTGAAGGACTACTTCGACAAGAACGGCATCGCCTACGACGCCAGCCTGCTGCCCGACGTCAGCTGCGCGGACTGTCACGAACACTAAGCACATAAAAAAGGAGAGGCAAAGCCTCTCCTTTTTTATTCGATTGCTCCGCCCTGATAGGCCCAGTCGCTTAAGTAATAGCCCAGGCCCCAGGGGGTGCCGTCGCACTCGGTCATCACGTCCAGCTGAACGATCCGGTCCCCCCGGGTGAGAAACAGGATGGTCCGGCCGGACACATGGGCTTCCTCCTGAGCCTCCGGGGTAAAGCGCCAGCAGGCGTCGTGGTCCGCAATCCCCCGGCTGCGCAGGTCATCCCCGTCCTCCCCCAGCTGCCGCCGGTAGAGGAGCTGAAGCTCCGGGTAGGCCGCCTGGAGGTCCGCCAGGGTGTCCCCCACCCCCACCCCCCGGTGGGTGGTGCACCCGGGCTGGATGGTGGAGAGGGAGTAAAGGGCAGAGGGGCTCTCCGCCTCCCCGGTCCACACGGCCCGGGTCCGCAGGTCGGTGAGCAGGGTCACCCGCAGAAGGCCCCGGTAAAACCATTCCTCCACCGTCATCCAGGCGGTGCCCAGGGCGGTGTTCCGCACCGGCTGGCGCTTAATATCCCAGAGGACATAGGGGCTGCCCTGGGTCCAGCCCCCTTCATAGCACCCCAGACCCACGGTCCAGGGCTGGGCGGGGGTGGTTCCGTCCTCCAGAGGCAGGGACAGGTTCAGGGTGAACTCCTCCCCCGCCTGGTCATAGGACTGCGCCAGCAGACGGGCCTCCCGCTGGGTGAGCCAGTCCCCGGCGGCGGTGATCTCCTCCTCGCTCCGGGCCAGCCAGGGGTCCTGCCGGGCGGAGACCCCCGGGGTCAGGGACCCCTCCCCGGGTCCCAGCGCCGCCCCGCAGGTGGTGAGGATCAGGGCCAGGGCCAGCGCCGCCGCCCCCATGGCCCGGGTGGGGGCCTTGTGGCGGAGCACCCCCAGCAGCCGCTCCCGCAGGGCCTGCTTGCTGTCGTTTAAGGCCGTAGTCAGCGCCGGGGCGGCCGGGACCCCCTCCACAGCCAGGGCCAGCAGGGTCTGGCTGTACCGGGTGCGCTCCTGGGGGGTCATGCCCTTCACCGCCCCCTCGTCGCAGGCCAGCTCGCAGGCCCGGGCAATCCGGCGGCGGAGGGGGTACATGAGGGGATTGAACCAGTGCAGGGCGGTCACCACCGTCACCGCCCACTTATAGAGGATATCCAGCCGCCGGTAGTGGGTGAGCTCGTGGCGGAGGATGTGCTCCAGTGCCTCCCCCGCCCCCTGGGACACATAGGCCTGCCGGGGCAGCAGGATGGCCGGGCGGAACAGCCCCGCCAGCATGGGGGTGGAGACCGCCGGGCTGCACCACAGGGCCGGGGGATGCCGGGGGCACAGCCGGCCCAGCACCTGCTGGTCCTCCGGCAGAGGGGGCAGATTGGTCCGCCGGAGCACCCGGCAGAACCGAAGGTAGGACAGCACCGGCCAGCCCAGGCTCACCCCCGCGCCGGCCAGCCACACCCAGAAGAGCACCTGCGCCCAGGAGACCGCCGGTTCGGGGGCTTCCTGGGAGATGATCTCCGCCGGGGGCTCGGCGGCGGCGGGAGGGGTCACCCTTTCTGCGGCGCTGGTTTCCGGGGCGGAGACGCTCTCCTGCTGCGCCTGCAAAACCTGGCGGTAGTCGGTCTCCACGGCGGCGCTCTGGTGGGGCTGGGGCAGGTCCAGCCCCGTGCCCGGCAGCCCCAGGGGGAGCACCAGCCGCAGCAGGACCAGCAGCCACAGGTAGTAGGCCGCTGTGTGGGAGATCCTCCCCCGCAGCAGCCGGGTGGCTGCCAGCACCACCAGGGCCAGCAGGGAACCGGCCAGGGAGAGCTCCGCCAGGGTCCACAGTCCATGTTCCATGGGGCACCGTCCTTTCCATTGTAGTCTACTTTTATCGGCTCTATAATGTTAAACTCTATCCAATTTCCGGCAATTTGTCAAGGGAGCGGACAAAGAAAAGAGGCTTCCCAGGTTGAGAAGCCTCCTTTTTCGACAGGTCTATTTCCCCACGCAGAACCGCTGGAAGATGCGGGCGGTGATGTCCTCCCGGACGGTGGTGCCGGTGACCTCCCCCAGGGCCTCCAGGGCCTCCTCCACGTCGGACAGGAGCAGGTCCGGGGGCAGGCCGTCCTCCAGGCCCTGGCTGGCCCGGTCCAGGCTTTCCTGGGCCCGGGTGACCGCCTCCGCCTGGCGGGCGTTGGTGAGCAGGGCTTCCCCCGCGCCCCCGGCTCCCGCCGGGAAGAGAGCCGCCACCAGGGGACCCAGGCCTTCCAGCCCCGTCCCGTCCTTGGCGCTCACCGGGCACAGGTGGGGGAAGGTTTTTTTCAGCTCTTCCAGGTTCAGCGCCTGGGGCAGGTCGGCCTTGTTCACCAGGCAGATGCAGGCGGGGGCCTCCTTCGCCAGGGCCATGGCCTCCCGGTCCTCGGGGGTGAGGGGGCCGCTGCCGTCCAGCACCAGCAGCACCAGCCGGGCGGTCTCCGCGGCGGCCCGGCTGCGCGCCACCCCCAGGCGCTCGGCCTCGTCCCCGGTCTGCCGCAGGCCGGCGGTGTCGGTGAGGTTCAGCAGCACCCCGCCCACGCTGGCCCTGGCCTCGATGGTGTCCCGGGTGGTGCCGGGGGCCTGGGTGACGATGGCCCGGTCATAGCCCACCAGGGCGTTGAGCAGGGAGGACTTGCCCGCGTTGGGCTTGCCCAGGATGGCCGTGGGCACGCCGGCGGTGAGCTGTTTTCCCCGGTCGTAGGTGGCCAGGAGAGCGGCGGTCTCCCCCAGGGCTTTGTCCAGGGCAGAGCGGATGGTGGCCGCCCGGAAGGGATCGATGTCCTCGTCGGGGTAGTCCAGCACCGCGTGGAAGTGGGCGGAGAGATCCACCAGGCCGTCGTAGATGGCGGCCACCCGCCGGGAGAGGGTCCCCCCCAGGGTCCCTGCCGCCTGGTAGGCGGCGGCGGGGGTCTCCGCGTCGATCAGGTCAATCACCGCCTCCGCCTGGGTCAGGTCCAGCTTGCCGTTGAGGAAGGCCCGCTGGGTAAACTCCCCCGCCCGGGCCTGCCTTGCACCGGCGGCGAAGAGGGCCTCCAGGGCCAGGGAGAGGACCATGGGGGAGCCGTGGCACTGAAGCTCCGCCGTGTCCTCCCCGGTGTAGCTGTGGGGGGCGCGGCTGACGAAGGCCAGCCCGGTGTCGATGGTCCGGCCGTCCTTGTCCAGCACCTGGCCGTAGAGCAGCTGCCGGTCGGGGGCGCCGGCCAGGGCGGTTTTCCCGGCGGGACGGAACACCCGGGCCGCTGCCCGGGCCGCGCCGGGGCCGGACAAACGCAGGATTCCCACCCCGCCGGTTCCCGGGGCGGTGGCGATGGCGGCGATCAGGTCAGACATGGGGGCTTCCTCCTTTTCCTGGGATAAATTTTGGCAAATCCACCGGTAAACTTCCCCTTGACAGTTCCTTTTGTCAGCCTTCCATGCATCCACAGCGTTGTGCACCAAGTGTGGATAAGTCGGTGGAAAATGTGCAAAACCTTTGGGAATGTTCACTTTGGTTCATTTGATTCATTTTCATTTGGTGGCATTTTTTTGCATATTCCAAGGGATTTCGGTTGGTCAGAACGCACAAAGGCGATTTTTTGTTGTAAAAATGCCGAATGGTTGACAGTTTTCAACCGTTGCGCAAAGGGCGAAATCAATCGCCCTCCTTACTCTCCCCCGATCCGCCGGGAGATGGCCCGGGCGGCGCGGACGCCGGAGGCGCCGGCCTGGGCCAGGCCCCGGGTGATGCCGGCCCCGTCCCCGGCGGCGAAGAAGTTGGGCAGGCTGGTCTCCAGGTCGCTGGAGAGCTCCAGCCTTGCAGAGTAGAACTTCACCTCCGCCCCGTAGAGCAGGGTGTCGTAGTTGGCGGTGCCCGGGGCCAGCTTGTCCAGGGCGTAGATCATCTCGATGATGTCGTCCAGCTGCCGCTTGGGCAGGGCCAGGGACAGGTCCCCGGGGATGGCGGCGGTGAGGGTGGGCCGGGTGGTGGACTTGCTCATCCGGTGCTGGTTGCTGCGCACCCCCTTCACCAGGTCCCCGAACCGCTGGACCAGCACGCCCCCGGCCAGCATGTTGGACAGGGAGGCGATGTGCTTGCCGTACCGATACGGCTCGTCGAAGGGCTCGGTGAACCGGTTGGACACCAGCAGGGCGAAGTTGGTGTTCTCGCTCTGGAGCTTGGGGTCCGCGTAGCTGTGGCCGTTCACCGTGTTGATCCCCTCCACGTTTTCCGCCACCACGTGGCCGTAGGGGTTCATGCAGAAGGTGCGCACCTGGTCCCCGTACTGCTTGGTGCGGTAGATGAGCTTGGACTCGTACACCGTGCTGGTGATGTGCTCAAAGACCAGGGCGGGCAGCTCCACCCGCACGCCGATGTCGATCTGGTTGTTCCGCATGGGCAGGCCCAGCTGGCGGCACTGGCCGGCAAACCACTCCGCCCCGGACCGGCCGGGGGCGGCGATCAGGTACTTGGCCAGGAACTGGTCCCCGCCGGCGGTGTCCAGGAAGTAGCCGTCCTCCCCCTTGCGGATGGCGGCGATGGGGGTGTTGAACCGGAAGGTGATCTTGTCCCGCAGGTCCTCGTAGATGTTGGTGAGGATGCGCAGGTTGTTCTCCGTGCCCAGGTGCTTCACCCGGGCGCTGAGCAGGTGGAGGTCGTGCTCCAGGGCCTTTTTCCGCAGGGCCTGGGCGGCGGGGGTCTCCGTGGAGAACACCTCCTGGGTGGCGCCGTGGGCGGTGTTGATCTGGTCCACATAGTCAATGAGATCCATGACCTCCTTTTCCGGCATGAAGTCCGTGAGCCAGCCGCCGAAGGCGGTGGTGAAGTTGAACTTGCCGTCGGAGAAGGCCCCTGCGCCGCCGAAGCCGCACATGGTGTGGCAGACCTTGCACTGGACGCAGGACCGGGTTTTCCCGGCCACAATGGGACAGCTCCGGTGGTAGATGTCCGGCCCCTGGTCCACAATCAGGACCTGCAGGCCAGGGTTGCGGCGGACCAGCTCGTATCCGGCGTAAATCCCGGCCTCGCCGCAGCCGAGGATTGCCGCATCGTAGGTTTTCAGCATGGTATCTCGTTCCTTTTCTTTGGTAGTCTCCGGGCTTCGCAGGCCGCGCAGCCGCTTTTGTTTAGTATGGCACGCCCGGAGGTTCGTATTATACCATAAAAGCTCCCCTTGGGAAAGGGGAGCTTTTGCGTGTTAGCGTTCCATAAAACGGGAAAGGAATTCCTTGGTTTCGTCCCGCTGGGGGGCGGTAAAGATCTGCTCGGGGGAGCCCTCCTCCCAGATGACGCCGTCCCGCATGAACACCACGTGGTTGGACACGTCCCGGGCGAAGGCCATCTCGTGGGTGACCACCAGCATGGTCAGGCCGTCGGCGGCCAGGTCCCGCATGACGGAGAGCACCTCGCCCACCATTTCCGGGTCCAGGGCGGAGGTGGGTTCGTCAAAGAGCAGCACCTCCGGGTCCATGGCCAGGGCCCGGGCGATGGCCACCCGCTGCTTCTGGCCGCCGGAGAGCTGCCGGGGCCGGGCGTTGATGTAGGGGGCCATGCCCACTTTCGTCAGGTACTTCATGGCCTGTTCCCGGGCTTCCTCCCTGGGCTTTTTCAGCACCTTGGTCTGGCCCACGATGCAGTTTTCCAGCACGGTCATGTTGTTGAAGAGGTTAAAGGACTGGAACACCATGCCCACCTTGGACCGGTAGGCGGCGGCGCCCCCCTTCCGGGAGAGGATGTTCTCCCCCTGGAAGTGGATCTCCCCGCTGGTGGGGATCTCCAGCAGGTTAATGCACCGGAGGAGGGTGGACTTGCCGGAGCCGGAGGCCCCGATGATGGAGGTCACGTCTCCCTTGCTCACGGTGAAGTCGATGTCTTTCAGCACCTCATGCTTGCCGAAGGACTTGGAGAGGTGGTTGACCCGCAGAATTTCTTTCATGTCAGCGCCCTCCTCTCTGGTCGTGGTCGCCGGCGGCGTTCTGCCGGCGGGTCTCCGCTCGCTCGCCCTGGCGGATGGCCTCGTCCCGCTCTGCCTGGCGGCGGAGCTCCTCCCGGAGGATGCTCTTCACCGCCTCGGGGTTGCGCTCGTCAAAGGGAGTGCCCCGGCCGGGGTGGTTGTAGTTGCCGGCGGTCATGGTGAGGGAGTCGGCCTGGACCAGCTCGTAGCTGTCGGAGCCGTCCATCTTCTTCTCCAGCAGCCGCAGGAGGAAGGAAGCAATGAGGGTCATGCACAGGTAGCCCACCATCTCAATGGCCGCAGAGGGGAAGTATTTGTAGGTGGCGCCCACCACGCCCTTGTGGGTGGCGAAGAACTCGGTGAAGCCGATGATGAACATCACGGAGGAGTCCTTGATGTTGATGATGAAGTTGTTGCCGATCTGGGGGATGATGTTCCGGATGGCCTGGGGCAGGATCACGTGGACCATGGTCTGGACGTGGTTCATGCCGATGGCCTTGGCCCCCTCGGTCTGGCCCGGGTCCACGGAGATGATGCCGCCCCGGACGGACTCGGCCATGTAGGCGCCGGTGTTGATGGAGACCACCAGGATGGACACCACCCAGATGTTGGACCACTGCATGGCGTTGCCGGTGAAGTAGGGCAGACCGAAGTAGATAAACACCGCCTGGAGGATCATGGGGGTGCCCCGGAAAACCTCCACGTAGATCCGCACAATGACCCGCACCAGCTTGATGATGAAGCGTTTCACAATGTGGTCGTTCTTGGTGTAGGGAATGGTCTGCAAGATGCCGCATACGAAGCCGATGAGGCAGCCGATGACGGTGCCGATGATGGCCAGCAGCAGGGTGTTTTTGATGCCATTGAAGTACATCGAGCTGTACTTGCCCCAGAGGGTGGAGACGTCTGTGGCAAGCAGAAGCAGCTTATCCATGGCAGGTGCGCTCCTTTCCGCGATCAATCAAAAATAACAGGGATAAGGCAAATAAGGGGATAAGGCGAGAGGGACCGCGCCCTCTCGCCTTTGAGAGTTTCTTTCTGTTGTTGCCGGAGAGAACTTACTCCTCGATGGGCTGAATGGCGGTGGCCTCTTCCATGAGGGCGTTGAAGTCGTCAGCGGTCATGGTGGACAGAACGGCGTCCAGCGCGTCCTTCAGGACGGTGTTGCCCTTCTGCACGGAGATGCCGATGTTGATGTCCTCGTCAGAAACCTGGAAGGTATCGTCGGTGTCAGAGAAGTCCAGGATGACCATGTCGGGATAGACAACCAGGGCGCCCTGGGCGGTGGGCATGTCGGTGCAGATGAAGTCCACGGTGCCGGTCTCCAGAGCCATCAGCATGGCGGGAGCGGACTCAGCGGCGGTCTGGATCTGGATGCCCTCGTTCTCAGACAGCTGAGGCAGGCAGGTGTCGTACCAGATGGTGCCGATCTGGCTGGTGCAGGTGCCGGTGAGCTGGCTGATGCCGGTGGCCTGGGCCAGGGGGCTGTCAGCCTTGGTGACGCAGACGATGGAGGCGTACAGGTAAGGACCGGCGAAGTCCACCTGCTCGGCGCGCTCAGCGGTCATGGACTGACCGGCGATAACGGCGTCAACGGTGCCGGCCTGGACAGCGGGGACCAGGGAGTCCCAGTCCAGACGGACGATCTCCAGCTCCCAGCCGTTGGCTTCGCAGAGCTTCTTGGCCATCATCACGTCGTAGCCGTTGGCATACTCGTTGGAGTCCTTGATGGGCACAGCGCCGTTGGAGTCGTCGGGCTGGGACCAGTTGTAGGGAGCGTAGTTGCACTCCATGGCGACGGTGAGCACGCCGTCTTCCACGCCGCTGGCCACTTCGGTGGTCTCGGTGGCCTCGGTGCCTTCGGTCTCTTCGGCAGGGGCTTCGGTCTGGCCGCCGCAGGCGCACAGGCCCAGGGCAAAGACCAGTGCCAGAGTCAGGGCAAGGATCTTTTTCATGTTGGTTTCCTCATTTCTTTTCATTTTTTGTTTTTCAATCAAAAAGCCATGAATCCGGGCGGACTCACGGCAAAACAAACGGGGGTGTTTTCCCATGATAGTGCTCCATTTGTGCAATGGCAGTCCGGCAGATGTTCTCTGACGGCCCAGGCTGTCCTCCGGCCAGGCACCCGGAAGGACCCCTTCGGCGGCGATCCCTTTCCCCTCCCCGGTTGTCCTGCCGGGTGCGGAGGGTACTGATGAGCGCCGCGCCTCTATCATTTTCTCCATTATACGGGTGCCTGTCCCCCTTTGTCAAGACGGCAAAGGACGGAAAACCCCAGGTTTTCCGTCCTTGTTTTGGAGAATGTGTTGAACCAACGCCTCCCCTCTCCGGGGGAGAGCCTCTGCGCTCACACCTTCCGTCCCACGGTGTACCCCGTGCCCACGGCGGTCATGACGCTGCCCACCTGGCTGCCGTCGCCCACCTGGTAGAGTTCCATCCCCGCGCCGGCAAGTTGGGAAGCCAGGGAGGGACGGGGCCGGAAGCCCACCGCCAGCACCACGCTGTCGGCGGGGAGGGTCTCCTCCCCGTTGGGGCCGGCAACCACTGCGCCGGTCTCCGTGACCGCAGCCAGGCGGCAGCCGGTCTTGAGCTGCACCCCGGCTTCGTCCAGCAGGTCCCGAAGCATCTGCCCGTTCATTTCCGGCACGGGAATCCCGGCGGAGAGGATATCCGGCAGAGCCTCCGCAATGGTGACGGTTTTCCCCTCCTGGGCGTACCCCAGGGCGGTCTCGCAGCCCACCAGGCCGCCGCCCACCACCAGGATGTGCTCCCCGGGCACCTGGGTTTTGGTGAGGGCGGTGATGCAGTCGTACACCTTCCCGCTGTGGATGCCGGGCACCTCCGGCACCACCGGGTCAGCCCCCAGGGCCAGCACCACCGCGTCGGGCTGCCGCCCTTTGATCCCCTGGGCGTCCAGGGGGGTGTTTAACTCCACGTTGACCCCCAGCTTGTCCAGCTGGCGCTGGTACCAGGCGTTCAGTTCGTTCAGCTCTTTTTTAAAGGTATGGGCCCCGGCGGCGATCAGGGAGCCGCCCAGCTTGTCCGACCCCTCGCAGAGGGTGACCTGATGCCCCCGAAGGGCTGCGGCCCGGGCAGCCTCCATGCCGGACACGCCGCCGCCCACCACCAGCACGGTCTTCTTCACCAGCGCGGGGGTAAGGCCGAAGGTGGCCTCCCGGGCGGCCTCCGGGTTCACGGCGCACCCGGCCCGGCGGCCGATTTTCAGGGCGCCGATGCACCCCTGGTTGCAGCCGATGCAGGGGCGGATGTCGGCTGTCTGCCCCATCTCCACCTTCTGGGGATAGGCGGGGTCAGCCAGGGAGGGGCGGCCCAGCACAACGCCGTCGATCTTCCCCTCCCGGACGGCCTCCGCCGCCAGGTCGGGGTCGTTCATCCGGCCGCCGCAGAGGACGGGGATGCGCACCGCCTGCTTGGCCTGAGCCGCCAGGTCGATGACCCGGCCCTTTTCCATGTAGCAGGGGGGCGCGGCGTAGTAGAAGGAGTCGTACTGGCCAAAGTCCACGCTGAGCACGTCGTAGCCGTAGGCCTCCAGACGGCGGCAGATCTCCAGGCCCTCCTCCAGGGTGCGGCCCACCTCGTCCTCCCCGTGGAGGGAGGGTTTATTATAGCCCTTGATGTAGGATTTCAGGGCCAGACGCATGGACACCACAAAGTCAGAGCCGCAGGCGGCCTTGACCCCCTCCACGATCTCCCGGGCGCACCGCAGGCGGTTTTCCAGGTCCCCGCCGTACTCGTCGGTGCGGTGGTTCATGAAGGTCATGGCGAACTGGTCCAGCAGGTAGCCCCAGTGCATGGCGTGCACCTCAATGCCCGGGAAGCCGCACTGCTTGAGCAGCACGGCGGTGGCGATCATCTGGTCGATCTTCTGGTGGATCTGGTCCTTGGTGAGGGCCGGGGCCAGGCGGGAGGGGTCGTGATAGTAGGGAATTTCCGAGGGGCAGAAGCAGCCCACGGCGTTGCGGCCGTAGCCCATGGACACCTGGGGGAGCATCCTGGCCCCGTAGGCGTCCAGCCGCTCCAGCAGCTGGACGGCGGTGCGCTGGAAGGTCTTGGGTGCCTTCAAAGGCTGCTTGCTGTCCAGAGGGTGAACCGGGTCCACCAGGGCGTCCGGGTGGAAGGCCCCGGTGTAAATGAGGCCGAAGCCACCCTTGGCCCGCGCCTCAAAGTAGGCCAGCCCGTCGGCGGAGAACTCCCCGAAGGGGCCGTGGAGGGAGGGCAGGGTGAGGGGCCCGGCGCAGAACCGGTTCTTGATGGTCAGCCCGCCGATCTTCAGGGGCTGGAGCAAGGGGGTATAGGGATAGGACATGGATGTTCCTCCTGTTTTTTCATTCGTTGGTATCCTTCTTGGCTCCCCCTCTGGGGGAGCTTCTTATGGGGGGCTCACAGGGTCTCCTGATAAAACCGCCACACGTTTTCCCAGCAGATGGCGTCGATTTCCCGGGGCGTGAACCCGGCGCGCTCCATTTCCCGGGTAAGCTGATCCATGCCGGCGGCGTCCCCCAGCTCCAGGGGGCAGCCGATGCCGTCGAAGTCGGACCCCAGGGCCACCACCTCCAGACCGGCCACGTCCTTCATGTGCTTCATGTGGCGGACGATATCGGCGGTGCGGGACGTTTTGCTCTCTCCCAGAAAGTCCGCGTAGAAATTCACCCCGGCGATGCCGCCCCGGTCCGCTAAGGCCCGGAGCATCTCGTCGGTCAGGTTCCTCTGGTGAGGCCGCAGGGCCCGGCAGCTGGAGTGGCTGGCGGCAAAGGGCTTTTTCGCCGCCCGGCACACGTCCCAGAACCCCTGGTCGCTGAGGTGGGACACGTCGGGGATCATCCCGATCCGTTCCATCTCCGCCAGAAATTCATAGCCCTTGTCTTTCAGGCCCAGAGAGCTGCCGTTGGGGCCGGACAGCTCGTTTTCATAGTTCCAGGTGAGGGTCAGCATCCGGGCGCCCAGCCGGTGAAGGGTGCGCAGATTGTCCAGGTCTCCCTTGCACACGCCCCCCTCCTCCACGGTGAGCACGCTGGCGATTTTCCCCTCCCGGCGGGCCTGTTCCAAATCAGAAAAGGAGCGGGCGGGCAGGACCAGGTCCCGGTTGGCCTCGGTTTCGCTGATGTACAGCTCCGCCAGGGTCAGCACAGACCCCCAGGGGTCCGTGGTTTTCGCCAGGTCCACAAAGAGGGCGAAGTTTTGCAGCGCATAGCCGCTTCCCTTCAGCTTTTCCAGGTTAATGTGCATCCTCTGGCCGTCCCGCAGGCCCAGGGTCTCCCCCGCCCGGCGGCGCTGATGCAGCCGGGAGATGGTGTCGCAGTGCAGATCAGCAAAGGGCATGGCTTACACCTCCAGGGGAAAATGGCAGGCCAGCTGGCGCTCCCCCCGGGTTTCCAGCGGGGGAACGCGCTCGGCGCAGATGGCTTTGGCGTAGGGACAGCGGGTGCGGAACCGGCAGCCGGAGGGCGGGTCCACCGGGCTGGGGATCTCCCCTGTCAGGCGGCCCAGGGCCTCGTCCCGGCGGGTGGGGTCCGGCCGGGGGACGGAATCCAGCAGAAAGCGGGTATAGGGGTGCCGGGGGGAGGCAAACAGGTCCCGGGTGGGCCCCACCTCGCACACCCGGCCCAGGAACATGACGCACACCCGGTCGGCAATGTGGCGCACCACCCCCAGGTCGTGGGACACGAACAGATAGGTCAGCCGGTGGGCCTCCTGGAGGTCGGCCAGCAGGTTCAGCATCTGGGCCTGGACGGACACATCCAGGGCGGACACCGGCTCGTCGCACACCACCAGCCGGGGGTTCAGAGCCAGAGCCCGGGCCAGCACCACCCGCTGCCGCTGGCCCCCCGAGAGCTGATGGGGGTACCGGTCCAGCAGATCCGGGGACAGGCCCACCTGCGCCAGCAGGTCCGCTGCCCGCTGGGGCATCTCCCGGCTGGGGCACAGGTCGTGCAGGCGCATGGGCTCCGCCAGCAGCCCCGCCACGTTCAGCCGGGGATTTAAGGAGGAGGCAGTGTCCTGAAAGACCATCTGCATCTGCCGCCGGAGGGTCCGCAGGTCCTTCTTGGAGAGCCGGGCCAGGTCCTTCCCGTCAAAGAAGGCCTGGCCGGCAGTGGGCTCCAGCAGCCCCAGGAGCAGGCGGCCCAGGGTGGATTTTCCGCAGCCGGACTCCCCCACCAGAGCCAGGGTCTCCCCCTCGTAGATGGCAATGTCCACCTGGGACACCGCGTGGAGCACCGCCCCCTTTCCCCGGCCCTTCACCGGGAAGGTCTTGGTGAGGGCGCGGCCCTCGGATAAGATCGGTCGGTCCATAAAGTCTCCTTTCGGGGCTTAAACGGTGGGGTGCACGCAGCGCACCTGGTGGTGCTCCCCCACTTCAACCAACCGGGGGGCCTGCCGGGCGCAGACCGGCTGGGCGCAGTCGCACCGCTGGCAGAAGCGGCAGCCGGGGGGCAGGCTGGACAGGTCAGGGACGGAGCCCCGGATGTTGTACATCCGCTTTTCCTCCCCCTCCAGGGAGGGGATGGCCTTCAGCAGGCCCAGGGTGTAGGGGTGGCGGGGGTTGCGGAAGAGCTCGAAGGTCTCCGCCTGCTCCACAATCTGCCCGGCGTACATCACATACACATAGTCGCACAGCTGGGCCACCACCCCCATGTTGTGGGTGATAAGCAGGATGGCGGTGCCGTGGTCCCGGCGCAGGTCCCCCATAAGGCGGAGGATCTGAGCCTGGATGGTCACGTCCAGGGCGGTGGTGGGCTCGTCGGCAATGAGCAGCTCCGGCTCGCAGGCCATGGCCATGGCGATCATCACCCGCTGGCGCAGGCCCCCGGAGAGCTGCCGGGGATAGTCGTCCAGCCGGCTGGCCGGGTCGGGGATGCCCACCTGGCGGAAGAGGTCCGCCGTTTTTTCCCGGGCCTGGGCCCGGTTCAGCCCCTGGTGGAGCCGCAGCACCTCCGCCACCTGGGCCCCCACGGTGTACACCGGGTTCAAGGAGGTCATGGGGTCCTGGAAGATCATGGCGATCCGGTTGCCCCGAAGGTTCCGCAGCTCCTTTTCCTGCAGCTTCCGCAGGTCCCGGCCCCCGAAGAGGATCTCCCCCTGGGTCACCTGGCCCGGGGGGCGCACCAGGCCCAGCACCGACAGGGCGGTGACGCTCTTGCCGCAGCCGGACTCCCCCACAAGCCCCACGATGGTGCCCCGGGGCACCGCCAGGTGGATGCCGTCCACGGCGGTGAGTGTTCCCTTTTCCGTCTGAAATTCCGTTTTCAGCCCGGCGATGGTTAAGGCGTTTTTTTCCACGGGTCCTCCTCCCTTCCAACGGTTCCATGTTTCCCGTTTAGTTTAGCACACCGGAAAAGTTTGGGCAACCTCTTCTCGATACGCAAAAACGACAGCCTTTATGGCTGTCGTTCTTGCAGAAAAAGAGTTGAGGTTCCCTGGAAGGTGGGAAGGAATCATCAAAGAAACCAATTACCGTTGTTCGCCGGGATGAAAAAAGAGGATATACAGGCGCAGGGGGTCTCCCTGCCTGTATATCCTCTGTATCACAGCCTGAAAGCGTTACTTCTACGGCGACCGGGTCACGTGCCCGGTTCTCTCCAGAGTGTCGTCCATAAAAGGTACATTGACCTGAAAGTTTCTCCGCGGGTCGGCAGGCCCGGGGATTGCTTCATCGGTTTCCGCCCGCAGCGGAATCTCCCTCTTACTTCATCCGATCCCTATGTAATTGGTGTTTATACTATACCATGGCAGCGGCGGATTTGTCAAGGGGCACAAAAAAGGAAGCGGCAGAACCTTTGGTTCTGCCGCTTCCCGGGACCGCGCAGAAGCGCGGGGAGGTCAACTATAGAATTAGTAGTTGTCTGCCTTGATCTCGAAGAAGGCCTGAGGATGACCGCAGACGGGGCATTCCTCGGGAGCGGTGTCGCCATATTCCAGGTGACCGCAGTTGCGGCAGTACCAAACCTTCACGTTGGACTTCTTGAAGACCTCGTCGTTCTCCAGGTTCTCCACCAGCTTCAGGTACCGCTCATAGTGGGACTTTTCGATCTCGCCCACAGCAGCGAACATATCGGCGATGCGGTGGAAGCCCTCTTCCCGGGCCTCCTTGGACATGCGCTGATACATGTCGGTCCATTCCTCGTGCTCGCCCTCGGCGGCGGCCATCAGGTTCTCGGCGGTGTTGCCGATGCCGGAGAGCTCCTTGAACCACAGCTTGGCGTGCTCCTTCTCGTTGCCGGCGGTCTCCTCAAAGAATGCGGCAATCTGCTCATAGCCCTCCTTGCGGGCCTGGGATGCGAAGTAAGTATACTTGTTGCGGGCCATGCTCTCGCCGGCAAATGCCTCCCACAGGTTGGCTTCGGTCTTGCTGCCTTTCAGTTCCATGATACGTCTCCTTTCTATTTGGGGTTGGTCGGTTGGGTTTTATATTTAGAGTGTGTGTGTTGGGACGTTTATACTGTGGTTATTCTACCCCAGCGCCGTCCCTCTCTTCTGTGACTTTGCCACATTTCATCAAAAAAAGCAAGTGGTATTTTTGGCGGATTCTTGTTCTTCTAAAAAATCGCCGGCAGCGCATACTACGTTACGCGGCCCTTTGCCGCAAATTTCTGAACACAACGGAGGGAACGTATGGTTCGAAAACTGATGACCGCCGCTCTCATCCTCACCCTTGGCCTCACCGCCGCCGGCTGCGGCGGGACCAACACCAGCACCGCTGCCCACCGCTGGAACAACCAGAACAACGCCCTGGTCCAGCAGAACCAGGCCCGCGGTCCCCTGGATGACCGGACCGACGGCACCTATTACGCCGACGGCAGCGGCAGCGTAAACGGCTACAACACCGAGGGCTACACCGGCAGCAGCACCCTGACCACCACCGGCCGGGGCCTGGCCAACGCCGGGGAGGACCTGGCCCGGGGGGCCAAGGACGCCGCCCGGGGCGTGGGCGACGCCGTGGAGGACACCCTGGACGGGATGACCGGCACCGGGAACACCACCACGAAATAAGAACCTCTCTTGCACGCATAGCAGAGGCGGATTTTCCGCCTCTGCTATGCTGTTCCGGCTCGTTATTGTAACAATGGCTGAATTCCATGAAACCGGCTCAAAGGAGCCGTTTTTATGGAATTGCGCGGCTACCGCCGCGCGAACAAACCGCTTTTTGGTTTATTCAGCAGACATTATTTGAACTACTGAGATTCAAATAAATCCCATGACACAGCATCAATCCAGCATGGATCCCCATATTGAATCTCATTAACATAGTTAACAGCAACAATATCGCCAACGACAAATGGCTGATTATCAAGACTGTCTTTACTGAAGGATAGTCTGCTGATACCCTCCAGGCGAGAGTCGTATGGAATGTGCCTATCCGCATCAGCTTCCAAGGGCTCAATCATCACTTGTTCTGTATCCAAGTATACAATTTTACCTATTACAAGCATTTCTCCTCCGGCTCCGCACGAAGACAGCATGATCAAACACAACAGTGACACGATAAACACTGTGTTTTGATAGCTTTTTCTGGTACACATAAAATCACCCAATATACAATAGCACTATAACCATTAACAGAAGGATTGCCATTGAGTGACCGGTATTCCCTCAACGGATGTACACAATCTAAGGGATACTCTGCTTCGACCTTACATGCAAGTTCTGAAGGTTATCTCCGTCAACAATACATATTAACTGTGCAACTTTATGACTTTCATCCAGATTGGTTAATTCCGAGTGGACCCTCATCACAAAAGGAATGAACTATTACGCATGGTATAAATCCATAATGAACGGATATTGTTGCTGTTCCATCGCGTTTGATGTTCTCGATCTTAGCCCACAGCGGGAATAGAGGTATTCGGTCGGAATATAATCCTCTCGCAATATCTTTTGCAACAATCCTTTTTTCTTGAGTAAATGAATTCTGATACAAGTTTGGACAAATAATGATCGGATCGGAAGTTCCTTTTGCGATTAATGCAAACAAAATAATAGCAATAGCAATAAAACGGGCTTTTGAATGATTTGCCTTTATAAGTGAGATCATCCGATTAAGGCAAAAAACAATTCCTACAAATGACAGAATTTGTAGCAGATAAACGATTGCGCTGAACAACAACTCTAGTAAGCAGTTCATTGCTTAATTTCCCTCCAGTGTGTTCAACTAACCGAATCAGTTGCTGCATTGAATTTCCAAGCATATCCACCAGAACTCAAGCCGAGCACCAGGGTCAAGGCCAATACTCGTTTCCGCATAAAAACACATCCCTTCTTTGCTATCTGCTCTCTATAACAAAGAAGGGAGGCGTTTTGTGACGCGCAATATGAAATTGTTTTGCTTTTGTATTAATTGACATTTTCCGCCAAGCCAGCCAAGACTTCTTTGTTGAAATAGCCGGATATATAAAGAAGTGTATCTCTCTCTTCGTCGCGCCAAACAATTACATTTGCCATGTTACCCGTGTCGTCCCGATAAAACTCGGCGGCGCACCCATTTACCTGAGCCTGTTCCCGCTCCATATCACCAGTAAGGAAGAACAACTCCGGCGTTGCCGTTTCTGTTGATGGATGAAGCCACCCAAGAGAAAGATACCTGCCTGTCGCAGTCTCCACATAGGCAATCTCTGTATAGCCATCCGTTTCAAACACATCATCTTCTCGATACCCTTCTGGAATCTCTGAAAGAGCATAGTTCTCTGCTTGCTTCTGGCTTGTCACTGTTCCGTGGAAGAAATAGTGATATGCGCCCTCCACACGTTCGCTGATCCAGCCAAAAACAGCTTCTCGGGCTTCTGTGTCCACGGCGAGCCAGACGGAACTGCTCAACAGAAGAACCAGCAGGAAGCTTGCCACACGACGCAGCCCCCGATAGACGGCCGGATGATTTCCCCGGCGCAGGACATTTCCCATTCTTCGTTCAAAGTTTGGGGAAAACTCATGCTGACATTCCTCCAGCGCTGGCAAACTATCTGCTAAGGCCAATGCAGCGGCCCCTGCCGCCTGGCGCAATCTCTCTTCAGAAATCATAGCAAACCTTCCTCTCTGCATAGCTTTTCCAAAAACGCCTTGGCCCGCTGATTCAGCTTTCGTACTCCCGCTTCAGAAATGCCCAGAAGCGCGGACAACTCGCGGTTATCATATCCCCATTCATACTTGAGAAGGAAAAACTCCCGGTATCTGGCAGGGAGCTTCCATAAGCACCTGGCCATCCCGTCCTCATCCGGCAAGTGTATCGGTATGCCTGAAATATCATCCAAGTACTCTGCCGCGGAATGCCTCCTTTTATGATGATAGATATTGATTGCTTTGTTCTCAACCACTATAACAACGAATGCCTTTGTTTTGTGACGGTCCGCTGTTGAAATCTTATCAAAGTTCTTTGCCATGGATAAAAACGCATCATGGACAGCGTCTTCGGCATCCTGGTCATTGCCTAAGATGCCTTTTGCGACATGGAACATCAGCTCGCGATAGGTGATATACAATTCTTCAAATCTGGATTGTTCCTCTGGAGAATCGATCAGTTGCAGATATGCTAACACACCGCATCGCCTCCTCATTTCGTTTGGAGCAATTGGGAATCAAACGTTTTGGAACACTATTATACCTGTAGAAACGCCAGTTGGCAACCGGCAGGGCGAGGCTGGAGCAACCCTTTGGGGCCCATTCCCCCGCTCCCCCTTGCCCACAGGAATACTTCTATGATATAATAAAAAAATATCAATAAAGGGGGGATCGCTATGGAATTTATCATCATTTCCGGGCTTTCCGGCGCGGGAAAGAGCTCCGCCGCCGCCTTTCTGGAGGACCTGGGGTTCTACTGCGTGGACAACCTGCCGGTGGCCCTCATCACCAGCTTCGCCGGCATCTGCATGGCCGGGGCGGGCACCGGCCGGTACAGCCGGGTGGCTCTGGTCACCGACATCCGGGGGGGCCAGACCTTTGACGAGCTCTTCCAGGCCCTGGACGAGCTGAAGGAGATGAAGCTGGACTACCAGCTGCTCTTCGTGGAGGCCTCGGACGAGGTCATCATCAACCGGTACAAGGAAACCCGGCACACCCATCCCCTCACCCGACAGGGGTACTCCCTGCCCGAGGCCGTCCAGCTGGAGCGGATGGCCCTGGAGCCGGTCCGCCGCCGGGCCAGCCACATCCTCAACTCCACCGGCCTGAACCTGTCCAAGTTCCGGGGGGAGCTGCTGCGGCTGTTCGGCATGGGGTCTCTCAACGAGGCCATCACCGTGTCCGTCACCTCCTTCGGCTTTAAGTACGGCATCCCCATTGACGCCGACCTGGTCTTTGACGTGCGCTTTCTCCCCAACCCTTACTACATCGCTGAGCTAAAGGAATGCACCGGCCTGGAGGAGGCAGTGCGCACCTTCCTCTTCGGCTACCGCCAGACCCACGAATTTCTCCGGCACTTAGAGGAGCTGTTCTCCTTCCTGCTGCCCCAGTATGTGGAGGAGGGCAAGTCCTCTCTGGTGATCGCCATCGGCTGCACCGGCGGCCACCACCGCTCGGTGGCCATCGCCCACGCCCTCACGGAGTTTATCCGCCAGAAGGGCTACCGGGTGGAGGAGCAGCACCGGGATATGGGGCGCTGACCCCGCGGAACAGGAGGTACCGCCATGTCATTTGCCAGCGACGTGAAAACCGAGCTGTGCCGGGGAAAGCTTTCCCGGAAGTGCTGCGCCCAGGCGGAGGCCTGCGGGGTGCTGCTTTACTGCAACCAGTTTTCCCTCCAGCAGGTAAAAATCGTCACCGAGTCCCCCGCCTTCAGCCAGCGGCTCTCCCCCCTTTTCCACAAGGCCTTCGGCCTGTCCTTCGACGAGAAGGGGGACCCCGGCGGCTCCGGCAAGCGGATCTTCGCCATCACCGATCCGGAGAAGCTGGCCCACATCTGGGACATCTGCGCCTTTGACCCCGGCGGGCCGGCCCACCACATCAACTTCGGCCTGCTGGAGGAGACCCACTGCCGCCAGGCCTTTCTCCGGGGGGCCTTTCTGTCGGGGGGCTCGGTGACCGACCCCCAGAAGGGCTACCACCTGGAGCTGGCCACCACCCACCGCAGCGTCAGCCGGGAGCTCACCGCCCTGCTGCTGGAGATGGGCTATTCCCCCAAGGAGGCCACCCGGAAGGCCAACTACATCACCTATTTTAAGCAGAGCGAGGCCATCGAGGACCTGCTCACCGCCATCGGCGCGCCGGTGTCCGCCATGGAGCTTATGAACGCCAAGGCGGAAAAGCTCCTGCGCAACGGGGTCAACCGCCGGGTCAACTGCGAGGCCGCCAACGTGGACAAAACCGTGGACGCCGCCCTGGAGCAGCGCCGGGCCATCCAGGTTCTCCGGCAGGCGGGGGTGCTGGACACCCTCAGCCCCAAGCTGCGGGAGGCCGCCCAGCTGCGGGAGGAAAACCCCGAGCTGTCCCTGTCCCAGCTGGCGGACCTGTGCGACCCCCCGGTGACCAAGTCCTCCCTGAGCCACCGCCTGCGAAAGCTCATCGCCCTGAGCAAGCAGACGGAGGAGGAGTAAGACCCCCCGTCACCCGCGCTCGGCTCCCCCTCTGGGGGAGCCAAGGTTCTTAACCCTGCGTTTTTCATGATAAAAACTGTAAACAGAAAGAAAAGGAGACATTTTCATGAATCGTTACGAGCAAGCCATGGCATACCACAAGAAGGGCTTCAACTGCGCCCAGTCCGTTCTGGCCTCCTGCATGGACGTAAACGGTCTCAGCGAGCAGGCATGTTTCGACCTGGGCGCCGGCTTTGGCGCCGGGGCCTTCACCGGGGAGCTGTGCGGCGCCATCTCCGGGGCCATCATGACCCTGGGCATGTGCACCCCCGTGGACCCCCAGGACCCGGTAGGCAGCAAGCGCCGCACCGGCGCTCTCTCCAAGGAGTTCCAGAAGCGCTTTCAGGAGAAGTTCGGCAGCCTCCGCTGCGCCCCCCTGCTGAAAACCGAAATCGCCCCCGAATCCTCCCCCGCCGCCCAGGCGGTGGGCACCACCAACCGCTGCGAGATCCTCATCCTCTCCGCCCTGGAGATCCTGGAGGACATGCTGGCAGAAAGGAAGTAAGCCCATGGCCTTTGTCCACCTCCACGTCCACTCGGAGTTTAGCCTGCTGGACGGCGCCTGCCGCATCCAGGGGCTCATTCAGCGCGCCCAGGAGCTGGGCCAGACCGCCATTGCCGTCACCGACCACGGGGTGATGTACGGGGCGGTGGACTTCTACAAGGCCGCCAGGGCCGCGGGGATCAAGCCCATCATCGGCTGCGAGGTCTACGTGGCCCCCCGCACCCGGTTCGACCGGGTCCACGAGCTGGACGACCGCCCCCGGCACCTGGTGCTCCTCTGCCGGAACCAGGAGGGCTACCAGAACCTGTGCGCCCTGGTGAGCCGGGGCTTCACCGAGGGCTTTTACGGCAAGCCCCGGGTGGACATGGAGCTGCTGCGCCGGTACCACGGGGGTCTCATCGCCCTGTCCGCGTGCCTGGCCGGGGAGCTGCCCCAGCGGCTGCTGAACGGGGACTACGAGGGAGCCAAGGCCCACGCCCTGGAGATGCGGGACCTCTTCGGGGCGGACAGCTACTACCTGGAGCTTCAGGACCACGGCATCCCCGCCCAGAAGGAAGTCGCCCGGAGCATCCTGAAGCTGCACCAGGAGACGGGCATCCCCCTGGTGGTCACCAACGACGCCCACTACCTCACCCGGAAGGACGCCGCCATCCAGGACGTGCTCATGTGCGTGCAGATGGGCAAAACCGTGGAGGACCCCAACCGGATGCGGTTTGAGACCGACGAGTTCTACATCAAATCCGAAGAGGAAATGGCTTCCCTCTTCCCCGACTGGCCCGAGGCGGTGGAAAACACCGTGAAAATTGCCGAGGCCTGCAACGTGGACTTCCAGTTCGGGGTCTACCACCTGCCCGAGTTCAAGCTCCCGGAGGGGTACACCGACGGGGACGCTTACTTCGAGACCCTCTGCCGCCAGGGCTTTGCAAAGCGCTACCCCAACGGCAGCGAGGAATACAAAAAGCAATTGGAATACGAAATGGCCATGATCCGCCGGATGGGCTTTGTGGAGTACTTCCTCATCGTCTCCGACTTCATCGGCTACGCCAAGAGCCAGGACATCCCCGTGGGCCCGGGCCGGGGCTCCGCCGCCGGGTCCATGGTGGCCTACTGCCTGTATATTACCGACATCGACCCCATGAAATACTCCCTGTATTTCGAGCGGTTCTTAAACCCCGAGCGGGTGTCCATGCCCGATATCGACGTGGACTTCTGCTACCGCCGCCGGGGGGAGGTCATCGACTATGTGAACCGGAAGTACGGCTCGGACCATGTGGCCCAGATCGTCACCTTCGGCACCATGGCCGCCAAGGGGGCCATCCGGGACGTGGGCCGGGCTCTGAACGTACCCTACGCCCAGGTGGACGCCATCGCCAAGCAGGTGCCCAACACCCTGCACATCACCCTGGAGGCCGCCCTGACCCTCTCCAAGCCTTTGCGGGAGATGTACGAGAGCGACCCGGTGGTGCAGAAGGTCATCGACACCGCCAGGGAGCTGGAGGGCATGCCCCGCCACGCCTCCACCCACGCCGCCGGGGTGGTGATCACCCGCAGCCCGGTGGACACCTACGTTCCCCTGGCGAAAAACGACGAGGCAGTGGTCACCCAGTACACCATGACCACCCTGGAGGAGCTGGGGCTTCTCAAAATGGACTTTCTGGCCCTGCGGAACTTAACGGTTCTGGACGACGCCATTCAGCTGGTGAAGGCCCACACCCCGGACTTCTCCCTCTCCGCCGTGCCGGACGACGACCCGGAGACCTTCCGGATGCTCTCCGACGGCAAGACCTGCGGGGTGTTCCAGATGGAATCGGCGGGCATGACCGGGGTGTGCGTGGGCCTGAAGCCCAAGGACATTGAGGACATCACCGCCATCATCGCCCTCTACCGGCCGGGCCCCATGGACTCCATCCCCCGGTTCATCGCCTCCAAGCACAACCCGGACAACATCACCTACAAGCACCCTGCCCTGGTGCCCATCCTGTCCAACACCTACGGCTGCATCGTCTACCAGGAGCAGGTCATCGAAATCTTCCGCCGGCTGGCGGGGTACTCCCTGGGCCAGGCCGACATGGTCCGCCGGGCCATGTCCAAGAAGAAGCTCAAGGACATTCAGCGGGAGCGGGAGGCCTTCCTCCACGGGGACCCGGACCGGAACATCACCGGCTGCATCGCCAACGGCATTCCCCGGGAAATTGCCGAGAGCATCTACGACGAGATCACCGACTTTGCCAACTACGCCTTCAACAAGGCCCACGCGGTGTGCTACGCGGTGGTGGCCTACCAGACCGCCTGGTTCAAGTGCCACTATCCCCAGGAGTACATGGCCGCCCTGCTCACCTCGGTGCTGGACTCCCAGGGGAAGATCGCCGAGTACATTGCCGAGTGCCGCAGCCTGGGCATCCGCCTGCTGCCCCCGGACATCAACCAGTCCGGCCCCCACTTTACCGTTACCGGGAAGGACATCCGCTTCGGCCTGGCCGCTCTCAAGGGAGTGGGCCGGGGCTTTACCAGCCAGGTCCTGGCCGAGCGCCAGGCAAACGGCCCCTTCACCTCCTTCCCCGACTTCTGCCGCCGCCTGCTGGACTCTGACCTGAACAAGCGGGTGCTGGAGAGCCTCATCCGGGCGGGGGCCTTCGACGCCATGGGCATCCGCCGCTCCCAGCTGCTGGACGCCTACGAGCAGCTGCTGGACGGCCTGGCCCGGAACAGGCGGAAGAACCTGGAGGGGCAGTTTGACCTGTTCTCCCTGGGGGGCCAGCAGGCCGAGCCGGTGGAGCTGGTGCTCCGGGACATCCCCGAGTTCTCCCCCCAGGAGCTCATGTCCATGGAGAAGGAGGTCACCGGCCTGTACCTCTCCGGCCACCCCATGGACGCCTACCGGGACCTGGTCCGCAGCCAGGGGGCGGTGTCCATCGGCAGCATTCTGGAGGACTTCGCCCAGGCCGACGGCCCCACCCAGTTCCAGGACGGCCAGCGGGTGGTGATCGCCGGGGTGGTGGCCGCATCCAAGACCAAAACCACCAAAAACAACTCCCTCATGGCCTATGTGACCCTGGAGGACGACACCGGCTCCATGGAGCTGCTGGCCTTCTCCCGGGTGCTGGAGGAGAGCGGCAGCTACCTTCAGGCCAACACCCCCATTTTGGTGGCCGGGCGGATCTCCGTCCGGGACGAAAACGCCCCCCAGCTCATGTGCGACCGGGTCACCCCCCTGTCCCAGACCAGCGCCCCCGCCCCCAAGCCCCAGGTCCGCCGGGGGAAGCTCTACCTGCGCTTTGACCGGGAGGACACCCCCTGGCTTCAGCGGGTGAAGAATCTCTTCACCCTGTTTCCCGGGGAAAACCAGGCGGTGCTCTACTTTGCCGACACCAAGCGCCGCCTGGGCACCAAGTGCCTGCTCCACGAGGCCCTCATCCAGGAGCTGGAAGCGCTGCTGGGGACGGACAACGTGGTGGTGAAATGAAATACGGGACAGGCGGGAGGCTGTCTCAGGTTTCCCGGAGGGATGCCTCCGGCGGCCCCCTTTCTCATGGGAGAAAGGGGGCCCCCAACCGGCAGGCGATTCCCTTGCAAAGGAGGTGCTCCATGAAACGTGTCCAAACGGTCCTTTCTCCCCACCGGCAGCGGGTTTTTCTGGTTGTGCTCAGTATCCTGCTCCAGCTGGGGATCTTTTTGGCCATTTTCCTCTCCTTCAACCAGTTTTTCGTCTATTTCTACTGGATCTGCCTGCTCATCAGCGTGGTGGTCTCCCTGTATATCTCCTCCCGAAAGACCAAGCTGGCCTATAAAATCGCCTGGATCATCCCCATCCTGCTGGTGCCCGTCATGGGGGGCGTCATGTACCTGATCCTGGGGGGCGGCCGGAAGCTGAAGTTTCAGCGGAGTGAGGCCCACCGGGCCTTCCGCAGGCAGCTGCTCACCGCCCCGGAGCCGGAGGCGCTGGCGCAGTACGGCCCGGACGCCGCCCAGCAGGTCTGCTACCTCCGCCGGGCCGCCCTCTGCCCTGCCTACACAGGCACCGAAACCCAGTATTACCCCTCGGGGGAGGCCTTCTTCCCCGCCTTCCTGGAGGCCCTGGAACAGGCCCGGCAGTATATCTTCCTGGAGTACTTCATCATCGCCGAGGGCGCCATGTGGTCCCAGACCCTGGAGATTCTCCGCCGGAAGGCGGCGGAGGGGGTGGACGTGCGGGTGATCTACGACGGGGTGGGCTCCGCCGCCACCCTGCCGGAGGACTACCCCGAAACCCTGGCAGCCATGGGCATCCGCTGCCGCCCCTTCCACCCCTTCCTGCCGGTGCTGTCCATCCACCAGAACAACCGGGACCACCGGAAGCTCTGCGTCATCGACGGGGAGACCGGCTTTGTCAGCGGCCTGAACCTGGCCGACGAGTACATCGGCCGGCTGGTGCGCTTCGGGGTGTGGAAGGACAACGCCCTGCTCCTGCGGGGCCCGGCGGTGTGGAGCCTGGCGGTCTTTTTCCTCACCATGTGGGACGACCACCAGCCCGTCCCCTCGGACTACGCCCGCTTCCGGCCCAAGCCCTTCCCCGTGTCCGCCGCCCCGGGCATCGTGGCGCCCTACGCGGACACCCCCTTCCCCGAGGACACCATCTGCGCCGACCTGCACCTTCAAATGATTACCAAGGCCAAACGGTATCTCTACCTGACCACCCCCTACCTGGTGATCGACGAGACCCTCTCCGCCGCCCTGTGCACCGCCGCCCGGTCCGGGGTGGACGTGCGCATCATGACCCCCCACATCCCCGACAAGAAGGTGGTTTTTGCCGTCACCCAGTCCAACTACCCCACCCTGCTGGAGGCCGGCGCCCGGATCTTCGAGTTTACCCCCGGCTTTCTCCACAGCAAAACCGTGGTGGCCGACGACCTGTACGCCTCCGTGGGCAGCTGCAACCTGGACTACCGCAGCTTCTACCTGCAATTTGAAAACGGCGTGTGGATGTGCGGCACCCCCGCCGTGACCGGGGTGCGGGACGACTTCCTCTCCACCATGGACCGGTGCCGGGAGATCACCCTGGCCGACTGCCGGGTCCGCTCTCCCCTCACCCGGCTGCTCCACTCCGTTTACCGGCTGTTCTCCCCGCTGTTTTAAGTAATTTTATTTGCAATAGAAATTTTCTTTCTTGCAATATCTTCTTGTAATTCCCCTCGTTTTTTTTACTTTTCCTCTTGTGCTTTTATCTTTTTTGCTGTATACTCTCTTTGAATCGCAAGAAAGAGGCGAACAGCATGCACAAGAAAGAGGACCTTTTGGTCCTCTCCGCTGTACGGCTTCACGCCCTAGATCAAGCGCTGAAAGAAGCGGAAGAGGACCTTCGCCAGCTTACCGCTGCGAACACCCCTCAGGATTCCCCGGAGTACCAGGCTCTAAGCCGTCAGATCCAGCGGCTCAGAGACAAGCGGGACGATATGGATCGCATGCATCTGACTCTGTGGATGGAGATCTTAGCCAACCGAAAGACCCACGAATCCTGACCCCCCCCAACTTCTCCCTCGCAAAACAGCCCCCCTGTTTTCTTTGGCAGGGAGGCTGGTGGTTTTTTATAAATTTTGAACTGGAAACGCCCATGACGCGGAGAAACCCGCGCCATGGGCGTTTGAGACGGTTGAAAAAGCCTCGCAGAGTTTGCTGCCCGCAGGCAGCAAAGGCAATGAAATCATGTTCTCCGGCGGCGTGTACGGCGGAGAACATACTTCTCAGGCCGCAAGTGTGGGGGCCGTGCGCCAAGGGCGCACGGCCCCTGCGCGCAGCGGACTGCTATCCCCTCTTGTCGGAAAAGGCTTTGCCTTTTTCGACAAGCTGAAAACGCCCATGACGCGGAGAAATCCGCGCCATGGGCGTTTGGTTGTGTTCCAAGGTCATTCCTCGCCGGCGTCCTCCTCCAGCAAGACCTGAAGGATGCCGTGGTAGAGCTTCTCCGGCTGGGCCCGGAACCGCTCCGCCAGCCGGCCGGCCTGCTCCTGGGAGACGGTGAGCATATCCAGGGTCATGATGTTCCCCTTGTCGTCGTCCAGGATCAGGCGGAGGGTCACGCCGCCGTCCTCCCGGGGGAGGGTTTCCGTCCGCACCTGGGCGTCCCGGCGGAGCACGCCGTTGACCCGGGCCAGGTTCTGGTCGCATTTGCGGCGGACGGAATAGGCCAGGCTGCTCTCGCAGATTTTCCCGTTGCGGCGGCCCTTTTCGGTGATGGTGTACCGGTCCTCCTCCAGGGCCAGGTGGCCGGTGTCCACCAGCTCCGCCACTGACTCGGCAAAATCGAAGTACTCCACCCCGTCGTCGCAGAAGGTCAGGTCCGCCAGGGTGGCAAAGTCCACCGGCGAAGCCACCCGCGCCATGAGGTACAGCACCAGGAACTTGATATCCAGCTTGTCATGAATGAATCCGGTCTGGCCCATAGACCCGCCCTCCTTTGGGAAACTGCCTGTTCTTTATCCTATGATTATACTTGATTTCCCCGGAAAGAACAAGGGGATTTTGCGGCGGGCTCACCCCTCGCCGCCAGCGGGGTCCTCCCGGTGCTCCATCCCCGGCATGGTGCTGGGGGGGAAGAACTCCCCCACAGGGAAGCGGATCTGGCGGAAGATCTCGCTGGGGTCGTCGTCCTTCTCCTCGTCGCTGCTGGTGCACTCCCGGGTGGGCATGCAGTAGTCGTACATGGGGATAAGCAGCTGGGAGTCCCGCTCCAGCCGCACCAGGGAGAACTGGCCCAGGGTCACATACAGCCGGCGGCAGCCGTTGTCAAAGGCCAGCTCGCAGTCGAAGCACTCGCTGATGCAGGCGGGAATTTCGGTGAGCTCGTTTTCCGCGCAGCACCCGCCCTGGGGCGGGCAGACGCAGGGCCCGCAGTCGCAGGGGTCCATCAGCTTCAGGCTGAGAACAATGGGGTCCACCGCCTCCACCACCGCCTCCGGCAGGCTGCTCCGGCCGCAGGCAGGACCGGCCTCCTCCGGACCCCGGCGGGAGGAGAAGATTTTGGCGCTGCCCTCGCTGCCGAACAGGAGCACCCGCTTGTCAAAGACGGCCAAGCCGCAGATCTCCGCCGGCCGGCCGCCGCCCAGGAAGGCCTCGGCGGTGATCCGGTAGTAGTAGCGGATGTCCACGCTGTAGAAGCCCCGGTTATAGTTGGCGGGCTCCACGTCGATGTAGGCGTGGAGCAGCTCCGCCCGGCCGCTCCGGACGCTGAGGGCCCGGTCAATCACCGCCTGGGAACTCCGGGTGGGATAGACCCGCAGATCCTCAATGCAGTCCTTATCGGAAGATATAGCGTTCTATAAACTAGTGTGCTCCATTTTGCAGTACAAAACGGCAAAATGCCCGGCCTGTCCTCTCGTGAACAAGCCGGGCTTCTTTATGTTGTGTTGATTATTCCCCGCGCAGGCAGACGCAGGAATGCTTTACACGGTCCTGGACTTCGGCCCGCTTGCCGTTGTTGAAGCGGTTCAGATCGCCAACCAGATAGCCGGTGATCCGGCGGATGCGCTGGAAGGGGACCTTTGCGAACACGGGGATAATGCCGTATTCCTCCGGTTCGCCGGTCCGTCTGATGGTAATTTCCACGACGGGTCTGCCGTTCTCCTTCTCCATCATTTCAATGGCCTTTTCTACAATCTCCTGGGGGATGTTCTCCGGGTTGTGCACCAAAACTTCCATGCTACCATCACCTTTCTTTTGATGGCCTTATTCTACCATGAAAAACCGCCGGGCATTCGTGACTATATTACAAAGAGCGTGAAAAAAGCCAGCCTATGGGGGCTGGCTTTTCTTGTTCTTCGTTAGTTACCAGTGGGGCCGTCACTCTGCGTCGTAGGTTCCGTATTCCTTGATCTCATCCTCGCCCGCCTCGTGGACTTGTTCCATCATTTCCTCCCAGGTAAGGCCCCACCCTCGAGCGAGGCGACGGAGCTCTTCCACGTCTACACAAACAGGGTAATCGCTCCCGAAAAAGGCTTCTTCATGTTCAGAATTAGGGAAATAGTAAGTTTTCATATTGATGCTCCCTTTCTGCCCTGGTGGGCTGTTCATTTTTCTTAATTTTACCACGGTGCGGAACGTTTTTCCAGTGTGTCGTGGTTGGGTTTCTTTCTCTTTCTGGGTATATAATAACATGGTTAAACCATGCAGTCAATTGGTAAGGATACACAAGGTTGAACCATGTAATTTGGGTAATTTGTACATGGCATAACCATGCATCATATAATATAATAAAAGCGTCAGATTACCAGGAAAGGGAGTAGGCCAATGGCACTCACTGATGCGAAGAGGAGAGCAAACAATAAATACATCAGGGAAAACATGACGACGCTTGGCTGCAAGATGCGGAAAGACTATGCGGAGGAGTTTAAAGCTGCTTGCAAGGCGCATGGAACGACGCCGAACGCCATTTTCAAGGCTGCGGCGGTTCAATTCATGGAGGACCACCGCAGCAAGGCAGACGAATAACAATGGGCCGGGATGTGAAGAGCATCCCGGCCCTATCCATGATGTTGTTTCCTCCCCCCTGTCGTTCAGTCCAGCAGACCCTTCCGGCCCAGAACAGCAATGACCTCGTCACGCTTCATGTACCGCTCCGGGCTGGTGCCGTCCACGGTGCCAGCTTCCGTTGCCCGCTGCCAGTGGCCTTCCGTCTTGCTCCAGTCCGGCTCAGGCAGAGTCTTGGCGTGCAGTTCTGCCTTCTGCACCAGCTGATAGGCCTGCTCGTTGGTCAGGCTGTCCAGAAATTCCTGTGTGGTCATGTCAATGCCGTCCTCCTTTTCATCGGTGCCCAAGTTGGGCACGGGGTTTTCGATGGTCCAGTAATACTTCACCTGCTGCCGGAACAGCGCCCAGCTGCCCCGGGTGCGGGAGGCTTTCGTGCTGGCCGGGTCATTGATGTAAATGGTGTCGCCGCTAATCTTCCACGCCAGCACATAATGCCCGGAGCTTGTCCAGTTGCCGGGACCCATGCAGGCAATCACCAGCTCCCCCCGGTCCAGAGCGTCCTTCACCTGGGCGTGATAAGCACTGGTAGACTTTCCGTAGAGGCTGGTGTAGTTCAGCCGGGTCACCCGCAGGCCATACCGTGCCCCCGCCGGTTCAAAGTATCCGTAGTAGGTCCCCTGCCGGGGCGCCTTGTACCCGTGAGCCAGCGCCCAGGCGCACTCGGTCTTTGGGGTGACGGACGGGTCCGCCCAGGTGGCCAGCACCATCGCCATAGCCGTAGGCCCGCAGCCGGAGGCGGCAATGGTGGTCTTTTCCCCGGGAGCGGAGTAATCCAGACTGCCCCACCGGGGGTCTGTCTGTAAGTAGGAAACAGGCTGTTTATTCATGTTTTCCTCCAAAACTTTCATCTTTCATGCAAAAATGTAAAAGTATACTTATATGTTTTGCTCATTCTTGCAGAGCTTCCACCTCCGGCAGCCCTGCCACGCTGGTCAGCAGGGACAGGATACCGGCCAGCACCGTGGCGGACACCACGACGGGCCACTCCACCGCGGACAGCACAGCCGCCGCGCCAATGGTGGCAATGGCCGTCTGGGCCATGGTCTTTACTGCCCGCACCCCGGCAGCCTTCCACCAGGTTTTCGTTTTTTCGCTCATACTCATTCTCCTTTCTGTTCCACATAAATCCCAACCAGCTCACGCAGCGGGTTATAAACGGGATTTACCGTATCCCTGCTGCACAGATACACAACCCCGTCCTGGCTGTAATACTTCCCGCTCACCAGCGCCATGCTGCCCTCATAAGGGATGGGGTCTGCCGGGGTTCCGTCGTGGGTCTCGCAGATTTCCTCCCACAGAGCCGGAACGTTCTCCGGCTCCCACCCCTCCTGGGATGTGTGGGCCTGGCGGCAGCGCCACAGCCTGCCGCTATGCTGCGCCTTGTAGCCTGCGGTGTAGGCAATGCCAGCCTCCCACGCTGGGTAAAATTCCCGCATCCGATAAGCCGTCTGGTCGTCCACATCCAGTGAGTTGACCT
>SFPN01000042.1 GCA_004551945.1 Clostridiales bacterium
GAGCGTTAGTATCGGGTCTCTTAATCATTTAGGCACACCTCTTTCTTACTTCTTCACGCCGGTCTTGCCTTCCTTGCGGCGGATGACCTCGTCAGTATACTTGATGCCCTTGCCCTTGTAGGGTTCCGGGGGTCTCTTACCTCTGACCTCAGCGGCGAACTGGCCGACCTTCTGCTTGTCGGTGCCGTTGATGATGATCTTGTTGGGGGAGGGAACCTCGATGGTGATGCCCTCGGGCTCCTCCATGACCACGGGGTGAGAGTAGCCGATGTTCATGTTCAGCTTCTTGCCTTCCTTGGCCACACGGTAGCCGACGCCGTTCACGTCCAGCTCCTTCTTATAACCCTCGGTGACGCCGATCACCATGTTGTTGAGCAGGGTGCGGGTCAGGCCGTGCAGGGCACGGTTCTCTTTTGCGTCGTTGGGGCGGGTGACATGGATCACACCGTCTTCACGGGTCAGGGTCATCTTGTCGCTGAGCTGCTGAGTCAGGGTACCCTTGGGCCCCTTCACAGTGACCAGATTGCCTTCGCCCAAAGTCACTTCCACGTTGGCGGGGATAGAGATGGGCATTTTACCGATTCTAGACATAGTAAAATTCTCCTCCTTACCAGACAAATGCCAGGACTTCACCGCCGACGTGTGCTGCGCGAGCAGCCTTGTCGGTCATGACGCCCTTGGAAGTGGACACGATTGCAACACCCAGGCCGCGCAGGACGCGGGGCAGCTCGTCAGCGCCGGCATACACACGCAGGCCGGGCTTGGAGACGCGGCGCAGGCCAGAGATGACCTTTTCCTTGCCGGGGTTGTTGTACTTCAGAGTTACGTGGATAACGCCCTGGGCGCCGTCTTCCACCAGCTGGAAGGCCTTAATGTAGCCCTCATCCAGCAGGATCTGTGCGATCGCCTTCTTCATGTTGGAAGCAGGAATATCGACGGTATCGTGCTTGGCGTTGTTCGCGTTGCGGATACGAGTGAGCATATCCGCAATGGGATCGGTAATGTGCATAGGTAAATACCTCCTATAAAATTACAGGCGATGCCTGTATCGACGGCAAGGTATCGGGTCTTGCCGGAACCGACCTATTGCCGACGGCTGGGGAAATTTATGGGAAAGCCGCGCCGGATTCCTTCATCCGGCCGGCTTGCCATAACGGATTACCAGGAAGCCTTCCGGACGCCGGGGATCTGGCCCTTGTGAGCCAGCTCGCGGAAGCAGATACGGCAGATACCGTAGTCACGCAGGTAAGCGTGGGGACGGCCGCAGATCTTGCACCGGTTGTAACGGCGGGTGGAAAACTTAGGCTCAGCCTGCTGCTTGAGCTTCATGGATAATTTAGCCATTGATCGTTCTCCTCCTAATTACTTGCCGAAGGGAGCGCCGATCTGGGTCAGCAGCTCTCTTGCCTCTTCGTCAGTCTCAGCGGTGGTGCAGATGACGATATCCATACCACGGATCTTGTCGATCTTGTCGTACTCGATTTCGGGGAAGATCAGCTGTTCCTTCACGCCCAGGGCATAGTTGCCGCGGCCGTCGAAGGAGTTGGCGCTGATGCCGCGGAAGTCGCGGACACGGGGCAGAGCCACGTTGAACAGACGGTCCAGGAACTCCCACATCTTGTCCTGGCGCAGGGTGACCTTGGCGCCGATGGGCATCCCCTCACGGAGCTTGAAGTTTGCCACGGACTTCTTAGCCTTGGTGACAATGGCCTTCTGGCCGGTGATGACGCCCAGGTCGCGGACAACGGCGTCCAGAACCTTGGGATTCTCGCGAGCCTCGCTGCAGCCCACGTTCACAACGACCTTCTCGATGCGGGGGATCTGCATGGTGCTCTTGTAGTTGAACTTCTGCATGAGAGCAGGAGCAACTTCTTCCTTGTACTTAGCCTTCAGGTTGGGCATATCAGCCATGATTGACTCCTCCTCTCTCAGATTTCTGCGCCGCACTGCTTGCAGATGCGGACCTTCTTGCCATCAACAATCTTGCTGGCAGCGCGGGTGGGCTTGTCGCACTTGGGGCACACGCGCATCACCTTGCAGGCATACAGGGGAGCTTCCTTCTGGATGATGCCGCCCTCGTCGCCCTGCTTGCGGGGTCTGGTGTGGCGGGAGACCATGTTGATCTTCTCCACGATGACCTTCCCCTCCTTGGGGTTGACGGAGAGGACCTTGCCGCGCTGGCCCTTGTCCTTGCCGGTGATCACGACGACAGTGTCGTCCTTCTTAATGCTCATTTTATTTCTCATCTTTGTACCCTCCCTTACAGAACTTCGGGAGCCAGGGACAGGATCTTCATGTAATCCTTATCGCGCAGCTCGCGGGCGACCGGGCCAAAGATACGGGTGCCTCTGGGGTTCTTATCGTCCTTGATGAGGACGGCTGCGTTATCGTCGAAACGAACATAGCTGCCGTCTGCGCGGCGCACGCCCTTGGCAGAGCGGACCACCACGGCGCGGACAACCTCGCCCTTCTTCACGGTGCCGCCGGGGGCAGCCTTCCGCACGGAAGCAACGATCACGTCGCCGATGTTCGCATACTTGCGGGAAGAGCCGCCCAGTACGCGGATAGTCTTGATTTCCTTGGCGCCGGTATTGTCCGCCACCTTCAGATAGGATTCCTGCTGGATCATTTACGGCACCTCCTTACTTCGCCTTTTCGATGATCTCGACCACGCGCCATCTCTTGTCCTTGGACAGGGGGCGGGTCTCCATGACCTTCACGCGATCGCCCACGCCGCAAGCGTTGTTCTCGTCATGAGCCTTCAGCTTGTAGGTGCGCTTAACGATCTTCTTGTACAGGGGATGTGCCACACGGTCGGCAATGGCAACAACCACGGTCTTATCCATCTTATCCGAAACCACCAGGCCGACTCTGGTCTTACGGGAAGAAGTTCTGGTTTCACTCATGATTCAGTTCCTCCTTACTGGCCAGCGAGCTGCTGCTCACGGATAATGGTTTTGACTCTGGCAATGTCGCGCTTCACTTCAGTGATGCGGACAGGGTTTTCCAGCTGATTGGTGGCATGCTGGAGACGAAGCTGGAACAGATCCTTCTTCAGCTCGGTCAGCTTCTTTTCCAGATCAGCGGAAGACATCTTGCGTACTTCGTTTGCCTTCATCATGCTTCACCACCATTCTCGCTCTCAGGGGCTGTTTCTTCTTTGGTCACAATCTTGCACTTGATGGGCAGCTTGTGGCTGGCCAGACGCAGAGCCTCGCGGGCAACCTCTTCGGACACGCCGGCAATCTCAAACATCACGCGGCCGGGCTTGACCACGGCCACCCAGTACTCGGGGGAGCCTTTACCGGAACCCATGCGGGTCTCAGCGGGCTTCTCGGTGATGGGCTTGTCGGGGAAGATCTTGATCCAGACCTTACCGCCACGCTTGGTGTAACGGGTCCCGCGGGTAGCCTTGCCCTTCAGGCGGCCACGGTGAACGCGGCGGTATTTCACTCTCTTAGGCAGCAGCATTAGGCATTGCCTCCTTCCTTAGGAGCAGATCCGCCGGCTGCGGGCCGGGGACCACGGTTGTTGTTATAACCACCCTGCGGACGGTTGCCATAGCCAGGCTTACGGTCACGGTTGAAGCCGCCTCTGCGGTCGCCGTCGCGGCGGCGGGGACGATCGGGGCGCTCCTTGAAGTTCTTGGTGTCCAGGGTGCGGGGGGTAGTGCGGAGGGTCTGGCTGAGAACCTCACCCTTGTAGATCCAAACCTTGATGCCGATGCGGCCATAGGTGGTGGCAGCCTCAGCAAAGCCGTAGTCGATGTCGGCGCGGATGGTCTGCAGGGGGATGGTGCCGTCGTGATAGCACTCGGAGCGGGCGATTTCAGCGCCGCCCAGACGGCCGGAGCACATGACCTTGATGCCGCGGGCGCCCATTCTCATGGCGCGGCCCATGCAGTTCTTCATGGCGCGGCGGAAGGAGATGCGCTTTTCCAGCTGCTGGGCGATGTTCTCAGCCACCAGCTGGGCGTCGGTGTCGGGGGTCTTGACCTCCACGATGTTCAGGGCAACGGGCTTGCCCAGCTTCTTCTCCAGCTCCAGGCGCAGGCGCTCAATCTCGGTGCCGCCCTTGCCGATGACCACGCCGGGGCGGGCGCAGTGCAGGTAAATCTTGATCTTGGCGTTGTCGCGCTCGATCTCGATCTTGGGGATCCCGGCGGAGTACAGGGTCTTCTTCAGGTACTTCCGCAGGTTGTAGTCCTCGACGATCAGATCGCCCACTTTTTCGTTGCGGGCATACCAACGGGAATCCCAGTCCTTGATGACGCCCACGCGAAGACCGTGGGGATTAACTTTCTGTCCCATATTCTGCCTCCTCCCTTATTCCTTCTCAGCCACGGCCAGCGTGACGTGAGAGGTTCTCTTGTTGATGCGGTAGGCGCGGCCCTGTGCCCGGGGCATAATGCGCTTAATGATGGGGCCAGGTGCTGCATAGATCTCGGAAACATACAGCTTCTCGGGATCCATGCTGTGGTTGTTTTCCGCGTTGGCTGCCGCGCTCTTCAGGAGCTTCAGGAGAGGCTCAGAAGCAGACTTGGGGGTGGTCAGCAGGATGGCGGTGGCCTGGGCCACGCTCTTACCGCGGATCAGGTCCGCAACAATCTTCACCTTGCGGGGAGAGATGCGCAGATATTTCACATGAGCTTTTGCTTCCATTTTATCTCTCCTCCTTACTTACCAGTCTTGCTGCCGGCGTGACCGCGGAAGGTGCGGGTGGGAGCAAACTCACCCAGCTTGTGGCCGACCATGTCCTCAGTGACATAGACGGGCACGTGCTTCCGGCCATCGTGCACAGCGATGGTGTGGCCGACGAAAGCGGGGTAGATCGTGGAGGCTCTGCTCCAGGTCTTCAGCACCTTCTTGTCGCCGGACTCGTTCATTTCCTTGACCCGCTTCAGGAGCTCGGGGGCGCAAAACGGGCCTTTCTTGATGCTTCTGCTCATAGTTTTACTGCCTCCTCCTTACTTCGCGTTGCGGCGCTTGACAATATACTTGTCAGTGCGGTTCTTGGTCTTCCGGGTCTTGTAACCCATAGCAGGCTTGCCCCAGGGGGTGACAGGGCCGGGACGGCCGACGGGGGACTTACCTTCACCACCGCCGTGGGGGTGGTCGTTGGGGTTCATGACGGAGCCGCGGACGGTGGGTCTCCAGCCCATGTGACGCTTGCGGCCGGCCTTACCGATGGAGATGTTCTCGTGGTCGATGTTGCCGACCTGACCGATGGTGGCCTTGCAGTCCAGACGGACGATGCGGACCTCACCGGAAGGCATACGGATCTGGGCCTGACCGTTCTCCTTGGCCATCAGCTGAGCGGAGGTGCCAGCGGAGCGAACCAGCTGAGCGCCCTTGCCGGGATACAGCTCGATGTTGTGGATGACGGTACCAGTGGGGATGTTTGCGATGGGCAGGCAGTTGCCGGGCTTAATGTCGGCAGTTGCGGAGGAGACAACCTGGTCACCGGCCTTCAGGCCGACGGGAGCCAGGATGTATCTCTTTTCGCCGTCCTCGTACTGAACCAGTGCGATGTTGGCGGAGCGGTTGGGGTCATATTCCAGACGGATGACGGTAGCGGCCACATCCATCTTGTCGCGCTTGAAGTCGATGATACGATACTTGCGCTTGTTGCCGCCGCCGCGGTGGCGGACGGTGATTCTGCCGTAGCTGTTGCGTCCTGCGTTCTTCTTCAGAGTCTCAGTCAGGCTACGCTCAGGCTTGGCCTTCTTATCGATACCCTCGAACGCGGACACGGTCATGTGACGGCGCGCAGGCGTTGTGGGCTTGTAGCTCTTAATAGCCATTGTGCATTAACCTCCTTATGCCATTCCTTCGAAGAACTCGATGGACTTGGAATCGTCGGACAGGGTGACGATTGCCTTCTTCCAGCTGGGGCGGCGGCCGGCGGGATAACGGCCGGTGCGCTTGAGCTTGCCGGTCACACGCAGGGTGTTGACCTTGACGACCTTCACGCCGAAGACCTCTTCCACGGCCTTGGCGATGTCGATCTTGGTGGCGTCCTTGGCAACCTCGAACACGTACTTCTTGTTCTCGGTATCGGCCATGGACTGCTCGGTGATCACAGGGCGTCTGATGATGTCGTATGCTGTCTTCATGCGAACACCTCCTCGATGATGGCCAGCGCCTTCTGGTCGATGACCAGCTTCTCGGCGTTGACAATGTCGTAGACGCTGAGGATCTTGGCGGTGGTGGTGGAGACGCCGGGGATGTTGCGCGCAGACTTGTACACATTCTCGTTGACCTCGGGGGTCACGAAGATGGTCTTGCCGGCATTCACAGCGTCCAGGAAGCTCTTGATGCTCTTGGTCTTGATGGCATCCAGAGCCAGGTTGTCGACAACCAGCAGGTTGCCGTTGGCAACCTTGTCGGACAGAGCGGACTTCAGGGCCACTCTCTTCAGCTTGCGGTTGAGGCGGTAGCTGTAATCCCGGGGCTTGGGAGCGAACACGATGCCGCCGTGGGTCCACTGGGGAGCACGGGTGCTGCCCTGACGGGCGTGGCCGGTGCCCTTCTGTCTCCAGGGCTTCTTGCCGCCGCCGGAAACCTCGGCGCGGGTCAGAGCGCTCTGGGTGCCCTGGCGGCAGTTGGCCAGGTGATTGACCACGACTGCGTGCACAGCGGGCTCATTGGGCTCTACGCCGAAAACGCCAGCGGAGAGTTCCACCTCGCCGACCTGCTGGCCGGCCATGTTGTATACATTTGCTTTAGGCATTTCTCAAACTCTCCTTTCCTTAGCGGTTTCTTGCAGATGCCTTCTGGGGGTTGGCACGTGCGGAAGCCTTCTGCGGGTTCAGGCTGATACCGGCTTCGCCCTTCTTCTCGCGGATGGTCTTGGTGGTGGACTTCAGGTAGACGATCCCGCCCTTGGGGCCGGGAACTGCGCCGCAGACAGCGATGAGGTTGAACTCGGGGTCCACGCTCACCACGTCCAGGTTCTGAACGGTGACCTGCTCAGCGCCCATGTGGCCGGCGCCGATCTTGCCCTTGAAGATCCGGGAGGGGTCAGTGCCGGAACCCATGGAACCTGCGTGACGGTGGACAGGGCCGGTACCGTGGGTTTCCTTCAGACGGGAAGCGTTCCAGCGCTTGATCACGCCCTGGTAGCCCTTACCTTTGCTGATGCCGGTCACGTCGATGTGATCGCCCTTGGCAAAGGTGTCGGCCTTCACTTCGTCGCCCACGTTCATCTCAGCTGCCTTATCCAGCTTGAACTCCTTGAGCACTTTCTTCATGGGAACTTCTGCCTTCTTCAGGTGACCCTGTTCAGGCTTGGTGAGCTTCCGTTCGGGAACGTCCTGGAAGCCCAGCTGCACGGCGTTGTAGCCGTCCTTCTCCTCGGTCTTCTTCTGCACCACGACGCAGGGACCTGCCTCGATCACAGTGACCGGGATGACCTTACCGGCTTCGTCGAAGATCTGGGACATACCGATCTTTCTGCCGATGATGGCCTTTTCCATGTTGGTTTTCCTCCTTATATAGGTTATTGGTTGGCAAACGTGACCATTGGGCTGTCATTGGTTTGTCAACATGACCCGCCTGTCTCAAACTGCGACAGGCAGTGGGTACACTAGGTTGGGTTGGCTGCAGTTCGCGTCAGCCTTACAGCTTGATCTCGATCTCCACACCAGCGGGCAGATCCAGGCTCATCAGCGCTTCCACGGTCTTGGGGCTGGGGTTGTTGATGTCGATCAGGCGCTTGTGGGTGCGGCGCTCGAACTGCTCACGGCTGTCCTTATACTTGTGGACGGCGCGAAGGATGGTAACGACCTCCTTCTTGGTGGGCAGGGGGATGGGACCGGAGACGGTGGCGCCGGTTCTCTTGGCGGTTTCCACGATCTTCTCTGCGCTCTGGTCGATAAGCTGATGGTCATAAGCCTTCAGTCTGATGCGAATCATTTCGTTCTGTGCCATGTTGATGTCTTCCTCCTAGAAATCATACGAAGTGTCATTTGTCTTTGCCACGCTCCGTACGGTGGGGAATCCGATACACTTATCCGTGCGTATCACTCCATAAGCATGAAGAAAACCGGCATAGTAAGCCGGCTTTTGCCTCTCCTGTCATGGCGATATACGCCATGCAGCAGATTCCCCAGCCGCCCGATTCACGGACATACTCCGCGGAAGTTACCTCCTTTCGGAGCAATCTCCCGCATCATCGCAGACTGCGCCCTTTCACGCGCTCATATATCATACAACAGAAATGCCGCTGTGTCAACTGTTTTTTACAAACAAAGTCAACGCCAAATCAAACAAAAAGGAAAATTTTCTGTCCCGCCTCTTGTACAATCTGCGCATGATGGCAGCGCAGACAGGGCGTGGGTGTGCTCCAGCCTCTTGCTTATCCCAAAGGGAGAGGTGGATTTAGGCCCGCAGGCCCAAAGACGGAGAGGGCGACTCTGTCTGGCAGGCGGTGGACTGCTGGGTTGATTCGTCGGGTTTCCCCGGCCTGCGGCCCTTAATTGGCACGCCGTCTGCGGCCCGCCCAGTGCCCTTCGTGCAGGCGGGCGGCTGAGAGCCGCCCCTGCACAGACCGGGTTTTCTCAACGCAAAGCTTGCGGTTAATCAATCCATCCCTTTGCAGACCACTCCTTGATCTGGTCAAAGTCGTGGCCGAAAAGGAGGGTGGCGTCGTAGTCCTTCTGCATCTGCTTGATGCGGTGGAGGTTGTCGAAAAATTCGTCGGTGGTCTTGTTGATGGTGCCGCCGGGGGGCAGCTCCCGGTCAAAGCTCTCCCGGGAGTACACCGTGTCGCTGGTGGTGATGATGGTGCCGTGGTTTTCGGTCTTTAAGATCATGCCGATGACCCCGGGGGTGTGGGACTGCTGAATGAACAGCTCCAGGTCGTCGGCCAGCCTGGTGTCCTGGCTGATGGCCTCAAACTGAATGCCCTCCACGTCGAACAGCTCCCGGATGTAGGCCCCGCCGTTGCCGGTCATGACGCTGAAATAGGCCTCCTTCAGGTCGGCCTCGGAGACCATCACCTTCTTGATGGCCTTGGTACCCACAAAGTCCTTGAGACCGGCGGCGTGGTCAAAGTGCAGGTGGGAGATGATGATCCGGTCAATGTCGTCCGGGGTCAGGCCCTTGGCCGCCAGGGCTTCTTTTATGGAGATGCACTCCACCACCGGGTAGTTGTGGATCATGTCGGGGGTGTACACCCTGGCGTGGTCCGGGCTGTTGCCGGTGTCGTAGAGGAGGTTGCCCAGGGTGGGGTGCTGGATGAGGATGGCCACGGCGGGAGACTTGATCATCTCCACCTCGTCGTCCCACTGGACCAGCCGGAACTTGGGAAACTCCATCCGGCCCAGATATAACACTCTGATCTTCATGCCCATAGTGATCGCGCTCCTTTATTACATAGTTTAGTATGATTGAACCTGATTTTTTCCCGGAAATCAATCCACAGAACTCCATGGATTCATTCTTTTTCTGCATGAACGCCCCTTCCCCAGCAGAACCAGCAGCAGAACCATCCCCACCCCGCCGGCGGCGGTGGCGAAGGCCAGCAGCAGGGAGACCCCGGCGTAGTCCAGCAGCAGGCCGCCGGCAAAGCTGGCCAGCACGTTGCCCAGGGTCATGGCCATGGCAAACCAGGCCTGCCCCTGCACCCGGTCCCCCGGGGCCACCGCGTCGTTGATCCAGTAGATGGAGGCCAGGGTATACAGGGCATAGCCAGGCATCTCAAAGATCTGCACCCCGTAGAGCACCCCCATGCCGGGGGCCACCCAGGCCCCCAGGGCGTGAAGGAAGAAGCCCACCCCGCAGACCCGCACCAGGGACCGGCTGCTGGCTTTTTTCAGCAGGAGAACAAAGCCGAACATTACCGGCAGCTCCGCGAAGGCCTGGATGGAGAGCATGGTGCCCATCTCCTCGCTGGTTCCCCCCAGGGGCTGGACGATCTGGAAGGCGTAGGTGTTGAGCACATTGTGGCTGATGAACAGGCAGACCACCCCCAGGAGAATCCACACCATCCCCCGGTATTTTCTCAGGAAGGGCCGCGTGTCCGCTGGGGTATCCTCCGCCTTGGGGGAGGTCTCCCCTTCTCCCGCTGCCTCCGGGGTGCGGAACCGGAAGGTGGCCACCGACAGGAGGAGGACCAGGTTGATGGCCAGCATGGCCAGGGGGAGGGAGTTTTCCCCCAGCCACAGCACCAGCCGGCCGCAGAGGGCGGAAAACAACCCGTAGGCCACGGACCCGATCCCCCGGGCCACCCCGAAGTTCAGGGGGATGCCCCGGTTCAGGCAGTCCATCCCCAGGGCGCTGCACAGGGGGAGCACCAGCTGGAGGAGGATCATCAGGCAGCCGTAGAGCACCGTCTGGGCAGCCGGGGCAGTGAGCACCCGCAGCAGGCCGCTGAACACCGTCTGGACCACCAGCAGCACCATGGCAAACTGCCGCAGGGACATCCGCCGAAGGTTGTCCGCTGCCCGGGAGACCACCGGCTGGAGGACAGCGGAGAGGATGCCGGACACGCTGATGAGAATCCCGATCTCCGTGTTCCGGAACCCCTGGTGGAGCAGGTAGACGCTGGAAAAGGTGAGGATGACGCAGTAGCTGGCCCAATAGCTGCTCTGCATCAGGGTATACCGCCCGGTGACGTGCCGGGTGCGCGGGACGGGGGAAGCCGTATGGTTCATAGCAGGCGCTCCTTTCTGGTTTCTACCCGTGATGATACCGGTCCCCCCTGCCCCGGGCAACCGCCGCCAGATTTTTTTGCGTTCTTATTTTTCACCCCGCCGTCCGGCGGCCGATTTCTTGTAGTATACCATCTGATTGCCGCCCTTCACAATGGCCCCTGGGAAAATTGCACTTTTCATTCCTTTTTCGCATCGGTTGTGATACACTGAAACCGGAAAGGAGGAAGGCCCCGTGAACATCGACCATCTGCGTTATTTTCTGGTGCTCTCCCAGGAGATGCACTACAGCCGGGCGGCGGAGCGGCTGAGCATCTCCCAATCGGGCCTCAGCCACGCCATCGCCGCTTTGGAAAAGGAGCTGGGGGTCCCCCTCTTTGAAAAAAGCGGCCGGGGCATCCGCCTGGGGCGGTACGGCCTGGCCCTGCTCCCCCAGGCCCAGCAGATTGTGGCGGCAGCGGACCGCTGCCTGCGCTCCTTCCAGATGCTCCGGGAGGGGGTGGGCACCCTCCGGCTGAAAACCATCCCCCTGCTCATCATCCCCACGGTGACCAAACTCTGCCGCCAGTTCAAGGAGACCCACCCGGGGTGTGACTTTCAGTTTTCTACCGGCATGTCCAGCCAGGTCTGCCAGTCCCTCCAGGCGGGGGAGATCGACATTGGCTTCTGCTCCAAGCCGGTGGAGGACCCCGGCCTGGAGTATGCACCCATCCAGCGCCGCCGGCTGGTGGCGGCGGTTCCCCTGGACCACCCGCTGGCAGCGCAGGAGACCGTCCGGCTGGAGGACACCCTCCCCTACCCCCATGTGACCTACTCCTGGGTCAGCGGCCAGCGGGACATGGTGGACCAGCTCTTCGCCCCGGTGAAGGACCGGTGGCACATCGCCTACGAGGTGGAGGACGCCAACTTTATTATGGAGCTGGTTGCCCAGGGCTTCGGCATCACTGTCATGCTGGAGACGCCCCCCGTTTACCGGCCGGACGTGAAGCTGCTGCCCCTCTCCGGCCCCGCCCGGGAGAGCTGCTTTTACATCGCCCGCCGCAGGCAGCCCCACCCCTTAGCCGCGGTGGATCTCTTCTTCCGGTTCTGCGTGGAGCAGGAGGAACGGGGTCTGTGAGGAACCCAACAGTTCCCCCCATTCTGTCTGTTTCCCTTTCCTTGACATTTGATTGCCCCAATTCTACAATTTTCTTAATCCGTTGATTCCAGCCATTGGAGGTGGTCTTTCATGCAAGAAAACACCCGGACCCAGCGCACCTACGACCTGCTCCTCCAGGCCCTCACTGAACTTCTCACGGAAAAGACCTTTGACGAGATTCGGGTTACGGACCTCTGTGAGAAGGCAGGCATCCACCGGTCCACCTTTTACGCCCATTTTGAGGACAAGCGCCATCTGCTCACCTTCGGCATCCAGGAGCTCATGGACATCTTCCTGGTGGCCCTGCCCTCCGCCGCTGACCCGGACGCCTTCCGCCGGGCCCTCTACCGGATCTTCAAATATTTCCTGAAAAACAAGCATGAGTACACCATGCTCTTCCTGGACCCCCGCAACGCCTCGGCCAAGCAGCTCTTCCACACGGAGTTTGTCCGGGCTTTCCGGGGGGTGCTCAAGGAAAAAGCCCAGGGGGTGCCCCCCACGGACCTGACCCTGTACAGCCAGTTTTTCACCGGCGGCCTGTTCTCGGTGATCACCTGGTGGCTGGAAACCGACACCAGCATGCCCCTGGACCAGCTGGCCGAGCAGTTTGCCAGCCTCAACGCCGCCAACTTCCATCTGTTCTCTCCGGAAACAGCATAACATATGAATCGGGGCCGCCGCAGAAAAGCCCTTCTGCGGCGGCCCCGTTGTGTTTTAGTCCAGCAGGCCCAGCCGAACCAGCTTGCCGGCCATCTCCTGGCTGCCCATGACCCACAGCAGGTCGCCGGTGCGCAGGGTCATGCTCCGGTCCGGGTTGGGAATGGGCAGCAGGTCCCGCTCCAGGCCGATGAGGAAGGCGCTCCACTCCTCCTTGATGCCGCTGTCCCGGATGCTCCTGCCCTGCTGGGGCAGGTCCTTGCCCAGGCTCACGCCGCAGCACAGCAGCTGCCGGGTCTGGGGGATGCCCTCCTGGTTTTCAATGTACTCCTTGAGGGTTTGCAGCCGCGAGCCCTTCTGGGGCCGGACCCCGTCCACGGTCTGCTTGAAGCAGAAATTTTCCAGGTCCCGCCGGCTGCCCATGGCCACCAGCAGGTCCCCGCCCCGGGTTTTCACGTCTCCCTCGGGGATGTTGATGTGCTCCTTGCCCCGGATGATCTTGATGATGTTGATGTGGTCGGCGCTGCCCCAGCCGTGGTCCCACAGGGTCATCCCCTCCCCCACATACTTCTCCGGGCAGGCCAGGGTGACCACATACAGCTGCTCCGTGAGCCAGTGGTGGACCTCCGCCTGGTCCCCCTGGCCGAACTGCTCCGCCAGCTTGCGCTCGTTGAAGTTGGCCAGGAAACGGGCCTCCACCTCCAGGTAGTGGCCGGTGAGCCGGTCCGACCGGGTGACGATCCACATGAGGGGAATGGCCCCCGAGGCCAGCCACAAGGGGTTCACCTGGAAGATCAGGAAGGCGGGCAGCACCGCCAGCAGGATCACCACCCCGGCCCGGAAGATCATGAGGATGCTCAGCAGCAGCCGGTTGGAGGTGCTCTCCAGCCACAGGGCGGTGAAGTACCGCTTTTTGATCCGCAGCATGGCCGGCAGCAGGAAGAGAAGGGCCAGGTACATCATTCCGCAGGCCACCAGCTCCGCCCGGCGGCCGCCCCAGTCCAGGCGCAGCAGGAAGGGCAGCAGGGAGCGCACCCCCAGCAGGATCACCCCCACCGCCAGCACCCCGTAGAGGGCCAGGGTCTGGAAGTAGTATTTCAGAAAGAAGGTCAGGTCCTTGTTCTCCCCGGACTTATCCGCCTGCCTGGCAGCGCTGTATTTGGCAATGGCCGCCAGCCACTTGTCCGGCAGAATCCGCTCCAGCAGCCGGGTGAGGGGGCCGGCCAGCTTCAGCAGAAAGGGGGTGGTGAAGGTGGTCACCACCGACACGGCCACAATGATGGGATAGAGAAAGGCCCCCGTCACCGACAAGGACTGGCCCAGACCGGCGATGATAAAGGAGAACTCCCCCACCTGGGTCTGAGCGGCGGCGGATGAGACGGACACGTCCAGCTCCTGCCCGGCAGCCAGGCCCCCCAGGGTGAGGAAGAAGAGCTTGCCCACAATGGCCACCACTGCCAGCAGCAGGATGGGGGCGATGTACTTGAGGATCATGGCCGGCTGGACCATAAAGCCCACGGACACAAAAAACACCGCCCCGAAGAGGTTTTTGCAGGGGGTAATCAGGTGCTCCACCCGCTCGGCGTGGACCGTACCCGCCAGCAAAGATCCGGCCAGGAAGGCCCCCAGCTCCGTGGAAAGACCGATCTCCTCCGCCAGCAGGGCCATGAGAAAGCAGAGGGCCAGAGAAAAGATCAGCAGCACCTCGTCGTTCATAAGGCCCACCAGCTTTTTCATGAGAGTAGGCACCAGGTAAATGCCCAGAATCAGCCACAGGGCCAGGTAGAGCAGCAAAATCCCCAGCCGCTCCGCCAGGGCCAAGCCGCTGATGGACTGGGACACGGCGATGGTGGAGAGAATGACCATGGCGAAGATGGCAATAATATCCTCAATGACCAGGGTGCCCATGGCAAGGTCAGAAAATTTTTCCTCCTTAAAGCCCATGTCCTCAATGCTCTTCATGGTAATCATGGTGGAGGACATGGCCAGCATGACCCCCAGAAAAACGCTGTTCATGGTGCCCCAGCCCAGAAGAATCCCCAGGAAGAAGCCCACAATCCCCATGCCCAGGGCCTGAATCCCCGCCGACAGGAAGCCCGGGACCCCTACCTCCGCCATTTTGTGCAGGGAAAACTCCAGCCCCAGACCGAACATCAGGAAAATCACGCCGATGTCGGACCAGACCTCGATATTGGCCATGTCGTGGATGGTGGGGATGAATTCCACCACCGGGCCCACCAGAAACCCGGCCAGGATATACCCCAACACCGAGGGCAGATTGATTTTTTTACACAGGAGGGTGGTGATGGCCGCCAGCACCAGAATGGCGGTCAAATCGGAGATCAGAGCGGGGATTTCTTGCAAGGGGTTTTCCTCCTTGTATTATAGAGTAGTAGTTATTAGCGTCCCTCTTCAAGGACTTGTGCTACAC
>SFPN01000043.1 GCA_004551945.1 Clostridiales bacterium
CACCCAGTACTGGCCGCCGTCGTGGCGCTCGTGCTGCTCCTTGAGCCGCTCCTCCAGCATCTGGCGGAGCTTTTCCAGGTCGTAGGTGGTGCGGGCGTCCACCTCGTCCTTGTCGTATTTCTTCATGTTCTTGGGGTCATGGAGCCACTCCATCAGTTCCTGAGGCACGTCCTCAAAGTGCTGGACCCGGTCGAAGTATTCCAGGAAGATCTCGTCGAACTTGTCGAAGTCCGCCTCGGTCTTTACCAGGATGGCCCGGCTGACGTAGTAGAACTCCAGCAGGCTGTTGCGGCACAGCCCCCGCTCCAGAGCCTCCATCAGGGAGAGCCACTCGTTCATGGATACCTTCAGGCCCCGGGCGCGCAGGAGATAGAATAAATCGGTAAACACGGGGTCCCCTCCTTCCGTTTTACCAGCGGTAGCCGTTCTTTACCCGGTTCTTGGCGTTCTTCACGGCGGTGAGGTCCTCGGTCTTCTTCAGGAGGATGCCGGCGTAGGGGAGCTCGGCCTCGATCTTGTCCGGGTCCACCCCGCCCAGGCGGAGAGCCTGGAGCCAGTCCAGCAGCTCGGAGGTGGAGGGCTTCTTGGCCACGGTGGGCAAGTCACGGACCTGGTAGAAGGCCCGCATGGCCATCTCCAGCAGGTGATCCTCGATGTTGTCGTAGTGGGCGTGGACGATGTCGGTCATCATGGCCTCGTTGGGGAAGGAGATGTAGTGGAAGATGCAGCGGCGCAGGAAAGCGTCGGGCAGCTCCTTCTCGGCGTTGGAGGTGATGATGACGATGGGGCGCTGCTTGGCCTTGATGGTCTCCTTGGTCTCGGGGATGTAGAACTCCATCTTGTCCAGCTCCCACAGCAGGTCGTTGGGGAACTCCAGGTCGGCCTTGTCGATCTCGTCGATGAGCAGAACCACCTGCTCGTCGGCGGCGAAGGCCTCGCCCAGCTTGCCCAGCTTGATGTACTTCTTGATGTCGTCCACCCCTTCGCCGCCGAACTGGCTGTCGTACAGACGCTGGACGGTGTCGTAGACATACAGGCCGTCCTGGGCCTTGGTGGTGGACTTGATGTTCCAGATGATGAGCTTCTTGTCCAGGGCCTCGCTGATGGCCTGGGCCAGCTGGGTCTTGCCGGTGCCGGGCTCACCCTTGATGAGCAGGGGCTTTTCCAGGGCGATGGCGATGTTGACAATGCGCAGCAGGTCGGAGGACACGACGTAAGTGCTGCTTCCCTTGAATTCGTTCATGGCGTTAACTTCCTTTCTCCTTGTAACTGAATGATATATCTCGGCCCGCGGGCCGTCGTTTGTTCGCTAAAATAGGTTAATTAGTGTTATTTTACCACAAACACAGCAGAAAGTCATGACTTTTGTGTCGTTTCCCGCAACAATTTTACCCAGTCTGCCAGAGGTTTTTTTGTAGAATGGGGAAAATCCGCCCTGCCATTGACAACCTGTCAAAAGTACATTATAATGTTTTTGATTATCACCCGGATACCGGGATCGAAAGGAGCTGCTCTTTCATGAAGAGAATCCAAACCCTGGAGACGCGGGACCTGGCCAAGAGCCTGAAGACCGGCGGCTGCGGCGAATGCCAGACCTCCTGCCAGTCTGCCTGCAAGACCTCCTGCGGCCTTGCCAATCAGCAGTGCGAGAATAGCAACCGCTAATCCGCGGCTGACGTATTGAATGTAGGAAAAGCTGCCGCCTGATCTGGGATCAAGCGGCACTTCCTTTTTCTCCTTCTTTATCGAAACCACACAGAAACGAGAACGAACATGATTCATCAGTACAAATTAAACGGCTACAACATCGTCCTGGACGTGTACAGCGGCTCGGTCCACCTGGTGGACGAGGTGGCCTACGACATGATCGCCCTGTTTGAAACCACCCCCCACCAGGAGATCATCGCCCGGATGCTGGCCAAGTACGGCCAGCGGGAGGACGTAAATGAGGCGGAGCTGCGGGAATGTCTGGATGACATCCAGGCCCTGAAGGACGCCGGCAAGCTCTTTTCCCAGGACCTGTGGAAGGACGTGGAGCAGGAGGCCTTCGAGCACACCAAGCCCGTCCTCAAGGCCATGTGCCTGCATGTGGCCCACACCTGCAACTTAAACTGCGACTACTGCTTTGCCAGCCAGGGCAACTACCACGGGGACCGGGCCCTCATGTCCTTTGAGGTGGGCAAGCAGGCCCTGGACTTTCTCATCGCCAGCTCCGGCAGCCGGGTGAACCTGGAGGTGGACTTCTTCGGGGGCGAGCCCCTGATGAACTGGGACGTGGTGAAGCAGCTGGTGGCTTACGCCCGCACCCAGGAGCCTATTCACCACAAGAACTTCCGCTTCACCCTCACCACCAACGGAATTCTCCTGAATGACGAGGTCACCGAGTTCTGCAACAAGGAGATGCACAACGTGGTGCTGAGCCTGGACGGCCGGAAGGAAATTCACGACCACCTGCGGAAAAATCTGGCCGGCCTGGGCAGCTACGACATCATCGTGCCCAAGTTCCAGGAATTTGTGAAGAAGCGGGGGGACCTGAGCTACTACATGCGGGGCACCTTCACCCACGACAACGTGGACTTCACCCGGGACATTTTCCACATGGCCGACCTGGGCTTCACCGAGCTGAGCATGGAGCCGGTGGTGAGCCCCCCGGGGGAGCCCTGGGCCCTCACCGACGAGGACCTTCCCAAGCTCTTCCAGCAGTACGAAATTCTGGCCAAAGAGATGATAAAGCGGAAGAAGGAGGGCCGGCCCTTCACCTTCTACCACTACATGATCGACCTGTCCGGCGGTCCCTGCCTGCACAAGCGCATGTCCGGCTGCGGCTCGGGCACCGAGTATCTGGCGGTGACCCCCTGGGGAGAGCTTTTCCCCTGCCACCAGTTCGTCAACGACCCGGCCTACTCTATGGGCAACGTCTGGGACGGGATCACCAACCCCCAGCTGGGGGAGAAATTCCACCGGTGCAACGTGGTGGCCAACCCCGACTGCCGGGACTGCTGGGCCCGGCTCTACTGCGCCGGCGGCTGCGCCGCCAACGCCTACCACGCCAGCGGTGACATCAACGGCACCTATACCTACGGCTGCGAGCTGTTCAAAAAGCGCATCGAATGCGCCATCATGATCCAGGCAGCCGAGCAAGAATAACGCAGCAAAGGAGAACGGTTTGTTATGGAAGTAAAGAAAGTAACCTACAGCGGCCTGGACACCGAAGACGTGACCCGGCAGCTGGAGGACGGAAACGACAAGATGGTTGCCAAGGGCTGGACTGTCCAGCGGGAAGATATGCTCAGCTCCTCCACCGTTCGGGTGACCTATGTCCGGGGCGAGACGGATGAGGACGACGAAGAGGCAATGGCTGCTCTGGAGAGCATGGAGGACTGATCCTGCTCCAACCCCACAGACAGAGAGGATGACAACAGTATGGCAATCGGATTGATCGTAGGCATTGTGTTTATGGCAGCGGTTTTCTTCCTGGAGAACCGGAAAAAATGAGCAGACGGAAAAAAGGAAGGGCCGGCCGGGTACTTCTGGCCCTTCTCCTTCTTGTGCTGGTTGCCGCGGCGGCGGTCCTGGGGGGCAGCGTCTATGTGGTCTGGTCTGCCCGGGCCGAAATTCTCTCCCAGGAGGAGGCGCCCCCGGCCAACCTGGACTGCATTCTGGTGCTGGGCTGCGGCGTGCACGCCGACGGCACCCCCACCCCCATGCTCCGCAGCCGGATGACCCGGGCGGTGGAGCTGTACCAGGCCGGGTGGGCGGACAAGCTCCTGCTCTCCGGGGACAACAGCCGGGCGGACTACAACGAGGTGGCCACCATGAAGACCCTGGCCCTGGAGGGGGGCGTGCCGGAGGAGGATATCGTCCTGGACCACGCGGGCTTTTCCACCTACGACAGCCTTTACCGGGCCCGGGACGTGTTTCTGGCAGAGCGGATCGTCATCATCACCCAGGAGTACCACCTGAGCCGGGCCCTGTACCTGGCGGACGCCCTGGGGCTGGAGGCCTGGGGTGTGGCCGCCGCGCCCCGGAACGACGCCGGGCAGATCATGCGGGACGCCCGGGAGATTCTGGCCCGGGACAAGGCCATCCTCTGGGCCATCCTCCAGCCGGAACCCAAGTTTTTGGGGGACCCTATTCCCCTGGCATAAGCGAAAAGACCACGGACGCGAGGTCCGTGGTCTTTTTTCCGGTTCCTCCGCATAGGTTGTACCACCAAAAGGAGGGAGCGGCATGACATTGGAACAGGCCAAGGTGGGACAGACCTTCACCGTCCTGCACGTCCGGGGAGAAGGAGCCCTGCGCCGGCGGCTGCTGGACCTGGGCATTCTCCCCGGCACCGCCATCGAAATCACCGGGGCGGCTCCTCTGGGGGACCCCATCGAACTCACCCTGCGGGGGTACACCCTCACCCTCCGCCGGGCCGACGGGGCCTTGGTGGAGGTGACCCCCGGCCAGAGGAGGGACAGGCTGTGGTGACCATCGCTTTGGCGGGGGTCCCCAACGCGGGGAAAACCACCCTCTTTAACGCCCTCACCGGGGACAGGCAGCCGGTGGGCAACTGGCCCGGCGCCACTGTAGCCCGGCTGGAAGGGGTCTGGCGGCGGGACGCCTCTGTGCGCATCCTGGACCTGCCGGGGGTGTGCTCCCTCTCCCCTTACACCCCCGAGGAGGCCATCACCCGGCGGGTTCTCACCGGGGAGCGGCCGGACGCCATTTTGAACCTGGTGGACGGCGCCAGCCTGGAGCGGAGCCTCTACTTAACCACCCAGCTGCTGGAGCTGGGGCTGCCCATGGTGGTGGCGGTCAACCGGCTGGATCTTCTGGAAAAACGGGGACAGGCGCTGGACCTGGACCTGTTCTCCGCCCGGCTGGGGTGCCCGGCGGTGGCGATCTCCGCCGCCAGGGGAACTGGGGTCCACCAGGCGGCGGAGCTGGCCGCCCAGGCAGCTCGGACTGGTACGCCACCCAAGCCCTTTCCCCTGTTCTCCCATCGGGTGGAGCAGGCTTTATCAGACATCGGGGTGTTGGCCCACGATTATCTGCCGCAAACGGGCCGGCGTTGGTACCTGGTGAAGCTCTTTGAGGGGGACCCGCCGGTTCAGAAGGCGCTGGGAGTGGGGCTGGCTCTCCGCCAGCGGATGGACCTGGTGGTGTCTGCCTGCGAGGAGGCGGTGCACGACGACCGGGAGGAGCTCATCGCCGCCGGCCGGTACGCCTTCGCCGGACAACTGGCCCGCCGGTGCCTCACCCGGGGGCGGGAGAGCCCTTCCCTCACCGCCCGGATGGACAAGCTCCTGCTCCATCCCCTGCTGTCCCTGCCCCTGTTTCTGGGCACGGTGCTGGGGATGTTCTGGCTGGCAGTCCACTGGGTGGGGGGCTGGACAGACCAGTGGATGGCGGCCTTCTTCCAGCGGGCCTGCCTTCTTTTGTCCTACGCCCTGGGCAAGCTGGACTGCGCCCCCTGGCTGGCCAGCCTGCTCCTGGACGGGGTAGCCGCCGGGGTGGGGACGGTGCTCACCTTCCTGCCTCAGCTAGCGGTCCTCTTTCTGTGCCTGACTTTTCTGGAGGGCTGCGGCTATCTGGCCCGTGGAGCCTATCTGCTGGACAAGGCCGCCCGGCGGTTCGGCCTGTCGGGCAAATCCGTGGTGCCCTACATCCTGGCCTGCGGCTGCGGGGTCCCCGGGGTGCTGGCCTGCCGAACCATCCACCGGGAGAGCTGCCGCCGGCTCACGGTGATCACCGCCACCTTTCTCCCCTGCGGGGCCAAGCTGCCGGTGATCGCCCTCATGGCCGGGGCACTGTTTCCCGGGGCCTGGTGGGCGGCTCCCCTGGCCTATCTGGCGGGAATCGCCGCCATCCTCCTCACCGGAACCCTTCTGGGGGGCACCCGCTGGTTTCCCCAGGGAGACACCCCCTTTCTCCTGGAGCTGCCCCCTTACCGGCTCCCCAATCTCCGGGATCTGGTCCAGGGGACGGTTCGGCGGCTGGGGGAGTTTTTGAAGAAAGCCGGTTCCCTTCTCCTGCTGGCTTCCGTTGCGGTGTGGTTTGCCGCCGGGTTTGGGTGGAGCGGCGGCTCCTTCCACTATCTGGCGGGGGAGGACCCTTCCCGCAGCCTGCTGGCGGCTCTGGGCACCTGGCTGGCGCCCCTCTTCCGGCCCCTGGGCTGGGGGGAGTGGCAGCCGGTGGTGGCCGCCCTCATGGGGGAGCTGGCCAAGGAGAGCATTGTGGGCACCCTGGCGGTGCTCTGCCCCCAGGGTCTGCCCCTCTGCCTGCTGGACCCGGCGGGCGGGCTGTCCTTCCTGCTCTTTAACCTGCTGTGTGCCCCCTGCCTGGCCGCCCTGTCCGCCATCCGCCAGGAGCTGGACTCCCTCCGGCACTTTCTCCTGGCGGTGCTGTGGCAGACGGGCCTTGCCTGGTTCACCGGCCTGACGGTCTATCAGGCGGGCACTCTGCTGATCCGGATATCAGGCGGATAAAGGCAAACAAAGAGGACCCGGCCGATTGGCCGGGTCCTCTTTGTTTGTCTTCAGCGTTATCAAGACAGATTGGGAGTGACAATCTTTAATTAGAAGATGCCCTGCTCCATCATAGCCTCAGCAACCTTCTTGAAGCCAGCAATGTTAGCACCAGCAACCAGGTTGTAGCCCAGGCCATACTCTTCAGCAGCCTCAGCGGAGACCTTGTGGATGTTGATCATCATCTTCTGCAGCTGAGCATCAACCTCTTCCTCGGTCCAGGACAGACGCTCGGAGTTCTGGGACATTTCCATAGCGGAAACGCCAACGCCGCCGGCGTTAACAGCCTTGGAAGGAGCAACGATCAGGTTGGTCTCGTTCATCAGATAAGCCAGAGCGTCGTTGGTGGTGGGCATGTTAGCAACTTCGATGTAGTACTTAGCGCCGCAGCCAGCGATCTTCTTAGCCTGCTCCAGGTTAACGTCGTTCTGCATAGCGGAGGGCATGATGATGTCAGCCTTCACGCCCCAGGGCTTCTCGCCGGGGAAGAACTTCACGCCGAACTTGTCAGCATAGTCCTGAACCTTGTTGCGGCCGGAGGAACGCATCTCCAGCAGGTAGTCAACCTTCTCCTCAGTGCAGACGCCGTCGGGATCGTAGACGTAGCCGTCGGGGCCGGACAGGGTGATGACCTTAGCGCCCAGGTGCATAGCCTTCTTGCAGATGCCCCAAGTCACGTTGCCGAAACCAGCAGCAGCGATGGTCTTGCCCTTGATGTCCTCGCCTTCGTGCTTCAGCACTTCCAGCAGATAGTACACAGCACCGTAACCGGTAGCCTCGGGACGAGCCAGGGAGCCGCCATAGGACAGGCCCTTGCCGGTCAGAACGCCGTTCTCGAAGCAGCCCTTCAGGCGGCGATACTGGCCATACAGGAAGCCGATCTCACGGCCGCCGACGCCCATGTCACCAGCGGGAACGTCGATGTCGGGCCCGATGTAACGATACAGAGCAGTCATGAAGCTCTGGCAGAAACGCATGATCTCAGCGTCGGACTTGCCAGCGGGGTCGAAGTCAGCGCCGCCCTTGCCGCCGCCGATGGGCAGGCCGGTCAGGGAGTTCTTGAAGATCTGCTCGAAGCCCAGGAACTTGATGATGCCGGGGTAAACGTTGGGCTGGAAGCGCAGGCCACCCTTGTAGGGGCCAATAGCGCCGTTGAACTGGCAGCGATAGCCGATGTTGGTGTGGGTCTTGCCAGCGTCGTCAGTCCAGACAACACGGAAAGTGAACATACGCTCGGGCTCGACCATACGGCCCAGCAGGTCAACCTGCTCATATTCAGGATGAGCCTCGACAACGGGGTCCAGAGAGCTCAGAACTTCTTCAACAGTCTGCACGAACTCGGGCTCGCTGCCGTGCTTCTTCTTCACAGTCTCGATAACGCTTGCGATATAAGCATTCATGATAATCTGCTCCTTCACATGTGAAATATTATTTTTACCTGCACTCCTACAGGTGAAAATACAGGGTTTCCTGCAAACAGGAGAAGCAGTCTCTGCCGACCCATTTGCAACTGAAAGTATAACACGCTCTCCCACTAAATGCAACAATTATTTTCAAAAATATCCTACAAAATTTGCGGCATCCCACAAATTTGCCTCCGCCCTTCACTTTGAAGGGGCAAAGCAGAAAACTTGCAAAAAGACGCCGGAATTGCACCGGCGTCTCTGCTCAGATGAAATCTGGGAATGTAAGCGAGTCATTTTCCTGCCGCTTAGCTGCGCAGGATGGTCTTTTCTGCGGCCAGGCGCAGGGGCTCAATGACGATGAGGGTAATGACAGCTGCCACACCGATCTGCACCAGGTTGCCGGGGATGGAGGCTGCGGGAGCCACCCAGTTGCCGTAGATAATGCCCTCAGCGATATAGTACCCCACAATCTTGATGATGCAGGCCAGAACCATGGCCAGAATGTAGCGGGGGAAGGACTTTTTCTTCTCGGTCACCATGCCGACCACCAGGCCCATGATGCCCACGATCACCAGGGTAAAGGGCGCCCACAGGGTCCAGCCGGACAGCAGGTCGAACAGGCCCATGCCAATGCCGCCGGCGATCATGCCGGTGCGCTTGCCGAACAGGATGGCGGCGACGAACAGGGGCACGTTGCCCAGGTGGATCAGGCCGCCGGCAGCGGCGATGGGAAGTTTCACATTAACAACAGCGGTAAAGACGTATACCAGCACGATGCAGATGGCGGTAATGGCCAGCTCCTTCACGCTCATGGAAGAGCGGGAGCGGGCAGCAGCAGTTTTTTCAGACATGGCTTCTCTCTCCTTTGGGTCGTTTCTTCGTTGGCCGGCGGTTCTCCTCCGCCGGTTGAGCTTAGGGTATCATGGATCTGGCCTTATCAACAGCGCCAACTTAAAACTTTTTAACATGCCAGTTTTTCAGGCCAGATTGTCCGCCGCCGCAGGCCAGATGGCCCCGCCGGTTGTCATCTGACCTGTTTTCTGGTATCATAGCGGTACTTTGTATTGTGATTGGAGGAACCGATATGTCTTCTGCTGATCCCCGTTCCCTGCTGGAGCGGTTACAGGATCACCACGACCAGGGCTATCTTTCCCTGCACATGCCCGGTCACAAGGAAAATAGCGATCTGGCCCCCTACCTCCGCCGGTTGGGGGCAGATCTGGATATCACGGAGCTGCCGGAGTTTGACGACCTTCACGACCCCGAGGGCATTCTGGCCCAGAGCATGGACCGGGCAGCCGCCCTGTGGGGCAGCCGCCGGAGCTATCTCCAGGTGAACGGCTCCACCGGCGGCCTGCTGGCGGCCATCCGGGCGGCTACCCGCCGGGGAGACCAGATTCTGGTGGCCCGGAACTGCCACAAGGCCATTTACCACGCCATTGAGCTGTGCGGTCTGGACCCGGTTTTTCTTCTGCCCCCCACGGAGGAGACCTTCGGCCTGTCCGGGTCCATCTCCCCGGAGATGGTGGCCCAGGCCCTGGAGGAGCACCCCAACATTAAACTGGTGGTCTATCCCAGCCCCACCTATGACGGGGTAATCAGCGACACGGCGGGCATCTGCGCCGCCGCCCACGCCAGGGGCGTGCCGGTGCTGGTGGACGAGGCCCACGGGGCCCACCTGGGCCTGTCCCCGGTCTTTCCCCCCTGCGCCATGGGCCAGGGCGCGGACCTGGCGGTGTCCAGCCTGCACAAAATGCTCCCCAGCCTCACCCAGACCGCGGTTCTCCACGCCAGCGGTCAGCGGGTGCCCCTGCCGGAGGTGGCCCGCCAGACGGGGATTTTCCAGTCCAGCAGCCCCTCCTACCTGCTGATGGCCTCCATGGACGGCTGCCTCCGTCTGCTGGAGCAGGACCGGGAGGCCCTCTGCGCCGCCTGGATAAGACGGCTGAAAGACTTTGACGAGAAAGTCCAGGGACTCAAGCACCTGCGCCTGCCCGGCCACGGGGCGGAGGCTGGCGCGGAGTACCCCAACATTTTCGCTCTGGACCCAGCCAAAATCGTCATCTCCACCCGGAACAGCGCCCTCACCGGGGTGGAGCTGAAGGAGCGCCTGCGGGCGGACTACAAGATCGAGCTGGAAATGGCCCTGGACCACTACGCCGTGGCCATGACCGGCCTGGGCACCGGCGACGACATGCCCGGCCGTCTGGCCCAGGCCCTGCTGGAGCTGGACGAAAAGTTCGGCCCCGCCCAGGAGCCTGCCCCCGCCATCCAGCCGGTTCCCGAGCTGCCGCCCCGGAAGTGCTCCATTGAGCAGGCCGCCATGGCACCCGGCGGGATCGATTTCCTCTACGACAGCATGGGCAAGGTCTGCGGGGAATACATCTGGGCCTATCCCCCGGGCATCCCCCTCATCACCCCCGGGGAGATCATCACCACACCCCTGGTGGAGAGCATCGAGACCCTCTACCGGGCGGGGGTAAAGCTCATCGGCACCCGGGGTAAGCCGCCCTTTACCACCGTGGCCCTGCGGGAGACCTGATGGCCTGCCTTCCAGGCGGGCCCCATTTCTTTCAAGAAGTGGTCAGGTTCCCTTCGGGGGCAGGCGCTTCGTGAAGCGCCCGCCCCCGAAGGGGCGACTTCGGCGCAGCAAAAAACCAGCAGAGCGAAAGGCTCTGCTGGTTTTTTTGCGTCCTTTTTACTCCACCCGGTTTTCCAGAACACCGATGCCCTCGATTTCACACCGGACCAGGTCGCCGGGGTTCAAAAACTTGGGCGGGTCGAAGCCCATGCCCACCCCGGCGGGGGTGCCGGTGGCGATGATAGTCCCAGCCTTCAGGGTCATGCCCTGAGACAGCTCGTGGATCACATAGGCAATGCCGAAAATCAGCTCGTCGGTCACCGCGTCCTGCCGCAGCTCCCCGTTAATCCAGGTGCGGATGGCCTGGGCCGGGGGCTGGGCAAATTCGTCCTTGGTGACGATGCAGGGGCCCATGGGGGTGAAGCCGTCCAGCCCCTTGCCCATGTACCACTGCTTGTGGCCCGTCTGCAAATTGCGGGCGGACACGTCGTTCACAATGGTGTAGCCCAGCACATAGTCGAAGGCGTCTTCCTCCGCCACCTGCCAGGCGTCCTTCCCCAGGACCACCGCCAGCTCAGTTTCGTAGTCCAGGCTGTCCACGATGTCAAAGTGGCCGGGGATGGGGTCCCCGGGGCCGGGGCAATGGGTGGCCCGCTTGGAGAAATAGACGGCGTTCCCCCGATCCCGGGTAAAGGCCTGGGCGTCAAACTGCTCCGCCTCCGCCTTGTGCTTCTGGTAGTTCATGCCCAGGCAGATGACATCCTGCATGGGCTCCGGAATGGGGGCCAGCACCCGCACCTGGTCCAGAGACAGCTCTCCCGGGGCCGATGCCCCCTGAGCCAAAACCTGGGCCCGGTGGTCCGGGTCGTCCCGCAGCAGTTGGTTCATGGTCTCGTAGGGCAGGGGGATCAGCGTCCCTCCGGCTCCCTCCAGGCAGACCAGGGTCTTGCCCTGGTGGGTTACGGTGTACAGTTTCATTGGTGTTTCCCTCCCTTGTATTATAGAGTAGTAGTTATTAGCGTCCCTCTTCAAGGACTTGTGCTACACTGTAGAGGATGCTGTGGATCGGTTTTTTCCTCCTACCGCAAGA
>SFPN01000044.1 GCA_004551945.1 Clostridiales bacterium
TCATGAAGATAATTCTGCATATGCCGAAGCATCCTCTCATACCCCTCATGTCCCAACTCAAAAAAATCAAAATCTGTCTTCTGCACATCAATCTTTCGTTCCGGGGCATACTCAAAAAAGACCTGACCAAACGGAGGAAGTGTATTCAGAATCTGCAGATTTTTCTGAACACGGCTCAGGTTATTCCGGCTGACCGACAAATGATAAATCTCATCGCTCAGTACCCCGGTCTGTTCCTCCAGAACCTGCAGCAAAAGCTCTTTCGAAGATAAGGAAAATATTTCTTCTATCTGCTCCAGAGAGAGGCGGCAGCTTTTTAAGGCACGGATCAGATCCAGCTTGGCACATTGCTCCAGCGTATAATATCGGTATCCTGTCTCCGGGTCCAGATATTCCGGTTCTAAAAGTTTATTCTTAGCATAAAGTCTCAGCGTCTGTGTGCTGACATGGTTCAGCTCCGCCATTTCCCCGATTTTAAGTAGAGAATTCTTCATATTGTATAGCATCCCCCCATATTCTATCTCCTTTCACCATAGAATGTCTATACGAATTGGGCAAGAAATCTTCCGTTGACTTCATACTAAGTATAAGCTGTATAATTCAATATAACAATAGGTTGGACATTTAAAAATTCATAAGGAGGTTTTTGTATGGACAGAAAAATCACATTTGCTCAGTACGGCTGCGGTAAGATGGCAAAATATCTGATTCGGTATGCCATCGAAAAAGGGGCGTCGCTGGTTGCTGCCTTTGATGTGAATCCGGCAGTCTGTGGAAAAGATGCCGCTGAAATTGTGGGCGACAATTATCCGGAGACGGGCATCAAGATTTCTTCTGCCAGCCAGGCAGATGAGCTCCTTGGCACGCTCAAACCGGATGTATGCATCATAGCAACCAGAAGTACCGTGATTGAGCTGGAAGAGATTTTTACCATCTGCGCAAAGCACGGGATCAATGCAATTACCACCTGTGAGGAAGCTCTGTATCCCTGGAATTCCTCTCCTGCCCTCACACAAAAGCTGGATGCCCTTGCCAAGCAGGGCAACTGCACGCTGACCGGTGTTGGCTACTGTGACCTTGTATGGGGAACCATGGTGACCAATCTGGCAGGTTCTTCTTTCAAGATCACGAAGATTCTGGGAAGCAGCTGGTATAATGTAGAGGATTACGGTATCGCTCTGGCAGAAGGACATGGTGCAGGCTTTACCCAGGAGCGTTTCGAGAAGGAAATCGCCAACATTAACGACATGCCGGAAGCAGAACTGAAGGAACTGATTGAAAGCGGACAGTATGTGCCTTCCTATATGTGGAATCAGAATGGATGGCTCTGCAGCAAGATGAATCTGCATATCACTTCCCAGACTCAGAAATGCTATCCCACCACCCATGCAGAAGATCTCTTCTCAACCACTCTGAACGCAACCATCAAAGCCGGAGATCCCACCGGTATGCGCGCTGTCGTTACAACGGAGACAGAGGAAGGCATTACGCTGGTAACGGAATGCGTCGGAAAGGTGTTCGCCCCGGATGAATTCGACAGAAATGATTGGACCTTCATCGGGGAACCCGAAACAACCGTATCGGTAAACCGCCCGGCCACCGTGGAGATGACCTGCGCAACGATTGTAAACCGCATCCCTCAGCTGATCGATGCGCCGGCAGGATACGTTACAACCGACAAATATCCTTATAATGAGTATTGTGTCCATGATCTGAACACCTACGTGAAAAGCAAATAATTCTTTTCCAGAAAGCAAAGGCCCACCCGCTGTCTGTCAGACAGCGGGTGGGCTGATTTTTTAATCTCTCACTGGGTCTTTTTCATCCCTTGACGCTTGTCCCGCCAGGACTTGTAGGTCTTGGTCTGGGTGGTGAACATCACCAGGATGAGGACGAAGAGGACCACGGAGATGGGGCTGTGGAAGATGCTCAGGAACATGCCCCCGATGGAGCCGTTGAGCATCACGCCCCGGCGGAAGTTCTCCTCCAGCAGGCTGGACAGGATGAGGCCCAGCACGCAGGGGGCCACGGGGTAGTCATACCGCTTCATGAAGTAACCCAGAATCCCGAAGCCGAACATCCAGAACACGTCGGTGAGGCTGCTGTTGATGGCGTAGGAGCCCACGGCGGAGAGGATCAGGATCAGGGGCAGCAGAATCCCCTTGGGGATCTCCACAATCTTGGTGAAGAGCCGCACGCCGGTAAGGCCGAAGATCACCAGGAAGACGGCGGCCAGCACCAGGCAGGCCACAATCAGGTAGAACAGGTCGGGGGAGGTGTTCATCAGGTTGGGACCGGGCTTCAGCCCGTGGACCATCAGGGCGGCCAGCATGACAGCGGTCACCGAGTCCCCGGGGATGCCCAGGGTGAGCATGGGGATGAAGGCGCCGCCGATGGCTGCGTTGTTGGCTGTCTCCGGGGCCACCAGGCCCTCCACCGAGCCCTCACCGAAGGGGACGTCGGGGTTCTTCACCGACCGCTTGGCGGTGTCGTAGGACAACAGGGCCGCCACGTCGCCGCCGGCGCCGGGGAGCGCACCAACCAGCACGCCGATGAGGGAGGACTGGAGGGTCAGCGGGAGATGCTTCCGGCAGGTGGCCAGAGAGGGCACAATCCGGCCGATCTTCTGCCTCACCGCCTTGGCGTCCTTATGGGTGATCTGGATGAGGGCCTCGGACACACCGAAGAGGCCGATCATGGCAATGACGTAGTCCACGCCGGTGTGCAGATACAGGATGTTGAAGGTAAAGCGGGGGGTGGCCGTCATGGTGTCCATGCCCACGGTGCCCAGAAGGACCCCCAGCGCGGCGGCCAGCAGGCCCCGGAAAATGGACTTGGAGCCCAGGCTGCCCGCCATCATCATGCCCATAACCCCCAGAAGCAGGTAGTCAATGGAGGAGAAGTTCAGGGCGAACTTGGAGATGACAGGGGTGAACAGGGCCAGCACCAGGATACCGATGAGGGTACCAATGATGGACTGGGTGGTGGCGATGCCCATGGCCACGCCGGCGTAGCCCTTTTTCGCCAGGGGATAGCCGTCCAGGGCGGTGGCCACAGCGGCCGGGGCGCCGGGGATGTTCAGCAGGATGGCAGAGCGGGAGCCGCCATACACCGCGCCCACGAAGATGCCGATCATCAGGGCCAGGGCAGAATGGGTCTCCCAGCCGAAGGTAAAGGACACCAGCAGGGAGACCGCCATGGTGGCCGACAGGCCGGGGATGGCGCCGATGTACACGCCGGCAAAGCAGCCCAGAGCCACAAACAGGATCAGGATGGGTTCCTGAATCGGAATGGTCAAATAGCTTAAAATTTCCACAGGAACACCTCCGGTTTAAGGCAGCACAACGCTGAACAGCACCCGGAAGACCAGGTAGATAAACAGCATACACAGGGCGGTCCAAATGATGTTTTTTCCGTAATTGCCCCGGCTCAGATAGGTCATGCCCACCCACAGGAACACGGGGGTGACAATCATGAAGCCCACACCCAGGTACAGAATCACACAGTAGACCAGCACCAGGGCCGCCATCACCACCACGTCCCGGTTGGCCAGGTAGCGGAAGGCGTTTTTCACCGCCTGGCCAAAGGGCTTCCCGCTGCTGACCGACTGTTTCTTCCGGTCGGCAATCAGGATGACGATGGCCAGCAGGTCGATCACCACGCTGCAGAACAGAGGGATCGCGCCGCTGCCGGAAGCGCCAGGGGCCTTCTGATACAGCAGAAGGGACTGCCAGGTGAAAAACAGGCCGATGAGCAGCAGGAACACGGCAAATCCTTTTTCCCCCGGCTGAAACTCCGGCTTCTCGTCGGGGCGGATCACAACATTTTCTTCCTTTGTCTCTTTCATGGATATTTCCTCTTAAAATGCTTTGAAAAGCTGCGGCAAAGCACGCAGCTTTTCAAAGCGGTATGGATCTTTCAACGAAATGAAATTACTCGATGCCAAGCTCGCTGAGGGTCTTGGTGATGGCGCCGCTGTTCACCAAGGCGGTGATGGTGTTGGTCTGCCAGTTGTCCAGGTACTCCTTGGCCTCGTCGCCGGTGTAGCCCAGAGCGTTGATGTTGAAGCCGGCCAGCAGATCCTGATAGGAGGCATCGTTGAAGGCGGTCTCAAAGGCGGCGGACAGGGTGTCAATGGCAGCCTGGTCGGTGCCGGCCTTTACAAAGACGCCGTAGAAGGGACCCCAGGGCAGGTACTGCTCAAAGTCGGGATACTCTGCAGTGATGAGAGGCACCTCGGACATCTGCTCCACAGGCTCGGTGGCCAGCATGGACAGGAACTTCAGCTCGCCGGCCTTGTAATCCTCAATGCCGGACTGGACCTTGCAGATGGTGAAGTCGCACTCCCCGGAGAGGACGGCAGCCTTGGCGGTGGCGTCGGAGTCATAGGGGATCTGGTTGAAGGTGGCGCCGGTGACGGCGGTCAGGAAGGAAGCAACCTCCCAGGGCAGGCCGCCGGTGCCGGTGGTGGACAGGGTGACGGTGCCGGGGCTGGCCAGAGCGGCGTCGATGATCTCGGTGAGGGAGGTGTAGGGGGAGTTCTTGCTCACCACCACGCCAACGGTCTCGTCGCCGATGAGGAACACGGGCTCAAAGTCAGCGTAGGTCAGCTCCAGGATGTCCAGGGCACTGTACAGCTGGGGGTTCTCCGCGCCCATGAGCAGGGTGTAGCCGTCGGCCGCCTGGTCATAGACGTACTGGGTGGCGATGGAGCCGGTGCCGCCGGTCTTGTTCTCCACCACGATGGAGACGCCCAGCTGGGCCTCAGCCAGGGTGGCCAGAGGACGCATCAGGGAGTCGGTGCCGCCGCCGGCGCCCCACTGGATGATGCCGCTGATGTCCTTCTCGGGATACGCGCCGGTGGAAGCAGCCTGGGTATCGGTGCTCTCTTCTTCGGCGCCGGCAGAGCCGCCGCAGCCGGCCAGACAGCCGATCATCATGCCGGCAGCCAAGAGCATGGCAAGAATCTTTCTCTTTTTCATTTTTTATCTCTCCTTTGTGCCAATGGGCACTTTGCTTGTTTAGCGCGCTTTCGCTTTACAGATTTAAAGCATAGCAGACAAAGAGGGAATTTTCAACCCCTTTTTACAAGATCTTAAAAATTTAGGCGATCTGCTCAGGGTGTCCAACGAAAACAACAAAAGGCACAGCTGTTTGCTGTGCCCTTTGTTAAACTTTTGTTTGATCGCGGGAGAAGTCAGCCGATGGGCTCAAAGTCTGCGGCCCCGTGCTTGCACAGAGGGCAGACGATGTCGTCGGGCAGGGTGTCCCCCTCGTAGACCCAGCCGCAGACCTTGCAGACGAAGCCCTTCTTCCCTTCCGTCTGGGGCTTGGGCTTTACGTTGTTCTGGTAGTAGGTGTAGGTCATGGTCTCCCGGTCGGAGATCACCCGGGCTTCCGTAACGGTGCAGATGAACAGGCCGTGGGTGCCCAGGTCCAGATAGTTTTCCACCTTCAGGCTCATGAAGGCGTTAATATACCGGGGCAGGAACCGCAGGCCGTTGTCGCTGCGCAGCTCGTCGATCCCCGCGAACTTGTCTGCCGTCCGGCCGCTCTGGAAGCCGAAGGTCTGGAACACGGAGAAGGGGGCGGAAACGTCCAGGCAGTTGACGTTCAGCACACCGGTCTGCTTGATGATATCGTGGGAGTAGTTGCGCTTGTTGATGTTCACCGCCACCCGGTTGGGATTGTCGCTGAGCTGAGAGACGGTGTTCACGATGAGGCCGTTGTCCTTGACTCCGTCGTTGGAGGTCACCACATACAAGCCGTAGCCGATCCTGAACAGGGCGGTCAGGTCGTTCTTGTTGGCGGTGGCGTCCTGCTGGGCCAGGTACTCCCTGCACAGCTCCCCTGCCATGGTCTCGATCTGGGTTCTGCTGCCCTCGTTCAGGGCGGAGAGGATTTTCACCGTTGTTTTGGTGAAGGTCAGCTTTTTGCAGTCTGCCAGCATCTCCCGCATCACCCGGGCGGCCGCGGGGGACCAGGAGCCGTTCTCCACAAGGCCCACGGTGCGGTTCTGGAAGTTCCGCTCCGTCAGGTGGTGGATAAACTCCTTCATGAAGGGGAAGATGTCTGCGTTGTAGGTGGTGGTGGCCAGCACCAGCTTGCTGTAGCGGAAGGCGTCCTCCACCGCCTCGGCCATGTCGCACCGGGCCAGATCGTGAACCACAACCTGGGGGCAGCCCTTCTCCTGGAGCTTCTGGGCCAGCAGTTCCACGGCGGCCTTGGTGTGGCCATACACTGAGGTATAGGCGATCACCACGCCCTCGCTCTCTGCCTGGTAGGAGGACCAGATGTTGTACAGGTTCATGTAGTACCCCAGGTTTTCCGTGAGCACAGGGCCGTGGAGGGGGCAGATGACGGAAATGTCCAGGTTGGAGAGCTTTTTCAGCAGGGCCTGCACCTGCTCCCCATACTTGCCCACGATGCCAATGTAGTACCGGCGGGCCTCGCAGGCCCAGTCCTCCTCCACGTCCAGGGCGCCGAACTTGCCGAAGCCGTCGGCGGAGAAGAGAACCTGATCATAGGAATCATAGGTGACGATAACCTCCGGCCAGTGGACCATGGGGGCGGTGATAAAGGTCAGGGTGTGCTTGCCCAGCTCCAGGGCGTCCCCCTCCCCCACCACAATCCGGCGGTCTGCGTAGTCCTGGCCGAAGAAGTTTTCCACCATGGCAAAGGCCTTGGCAGAGGAAACCACCACAGCCTCCGGATAGGCTTCCAGGAAGTGGGCAATGTTGGCGGAGTGGTCCGGTTCCATGTGCTGCACCACCAGGTAGTCGGGCTTGCGGCCGGCCAGGACACGCTGGATGTTTTCCATCCACTCCTGGGTGAAGTTCTGGTCCACCGTGTCCATAATGGCGATCTTCTCGTCCAGGATGGCATAGGAATTGTAGGCCATGCCGTTGGGAACGGCATACTGCCCCTCAAACAGGTCAATCTGATGGTCGCTCACGCCGATATACTGGATGTCTTTCGTAATGATCATAGGGCATTCTCCTTTTCATGAACATTTCACAGGCCTCGCCCCGGGAGCGCTCCCTCGCCGGGGACCGGACGGGATGTCTATTATTATTATCTGCTCTTTCCCTACAAAAATGATAGAGATTTTGTCACATAACACAAAAATTTGTGCATCATGAAAAAGAAAGGCCAGGGGTTTTCCCTTCAGGGAGCCGTTCGATTGGCGATCTTTACTAGGGTCAGCATCACCGGAACCTCGGTGAGCACCCCTACAGTAGCGGCCAGGGCCGCAGGACTGGCTGTTCCAAACAGGGCGGCGGCCGCGGCCACCGCCAGCTCAAAAAAGTTGGAGGCGCCGATCATCCCCGCCGGGGCCGCCACGGCATGGGGCAGCTTCAGCAGCTTGCAGGCCCCATAGGCCAAGAAGAAGATCAGAAACGTCTGCAAGATCAGCGGCACCGCAATCAGCAGAATATGGACGGGATTTCCGAGAATGACCTCGCTCTGCCCCATAAAAATCAGCACCAGGGTCAGCAGCAGGCCGACGGTCGCTGCCGGGTCAAATTTGCGGAGAAACACAGTCTCAAAGTAGTCTCTCCCCCTGCGTCTTGTCACCAGCAGCCGGGTCAGGACCCCGCCGGCCAGGGGGATTACCACAAACAGCACCACGCTGAGAAAGAGCGTGTCAAAGGGTACCGTGACCTGAGACACCCCCAGCAGGAACCGAACGATGGGCACAAAGGCCACCAGAAGGATCAGGTCGTTGGTGGCCACCTGCACCACCGTGTAGGCCGGGTCGCCGTTGGTCAGCCTGCTCCAGACAAACACCATAGCGGTGCAGGGAGCCGCGCCCAGCAGAACCGCCCCGGCCAGATACCCTGCGGCAAGCTCCTGGGGGATAAAGGTCCGAAAGACCCCCAGCAGGAACAGAGCCGTCAGGCCATACATGGTGAAGGGCTTCACCAGCCAGTTGACCGCCCAGGTGACAAACAGGCCCTTGGGATTTTTGCCGACATTCCGGATGCTGGGAAAATCCACCTTCAGCATCATGGGATAGATCATGACCCAGATCAGAACGGCCATGGGCAGGGAGATCCGGGCATAGGTAACCCGGTCCAACGCCGCCGGCAGAGCCGGGACGAAATGCCCCAGCAGCACGCCTGCCGCCATGCAGAGAAGCACCCACACCGTCAAATACCGCTGAAAAAAGCTGATGCCTTCCTCTGCGTGCCGTTTCATTGAGGCTCCCCTCCCTTTAGCTGCTCTTTCAGCGCCAGGACCTGTTTTTCAATGGCCTGGATGGTGGTCAAAAAGGCCTCGTCCGGCTGGCCGGTGGGGTCGGGCAGGTTCCAGTTTTCGTCAAAGGCCCGGCCGATGTAGGGGCAGCCCACGTCGCAGCCCATGGAGATCACAAGATCGGGTTCAGGAATCTCTTCAAAGGTTTTGCTGCGCTGGGTCCGGGTCATGTCCACCCCGTAGAGCTTCTTCATGAGCCGCACCGCGTCCGGGTTGATTTGGGGCTTGGTCTCGCTGCCGGCGGAATAGCTCTCGAACACATCGGCGGCCAGGAGGTTTCCCAGGCACTCCGCAATCTGGCTGCGGCAGGAATTGTGGACGCAGAGAAAGACCACCTTGGGTTTATGGTGCATGTCAGTTTCCTCCTTAAATCGAATCATTGAAATAATTCTATCTGTTTTTCCTGGAAAACCGATGCCAGGGAAGGGTGTCCCCGGCATCGGTCTCACTTGCAGCCGCAGCGGATTTTTTGATGGCAGATGCAGTCCGGTTTGTCGGAAAAAATCCGCCCCAGGGTCTGGTGAAAGGTATCCAAATACGCTTTGTTCAGAGAATAATATGTGTTCTTTCCCTCCCGGCGGTCCTTCACTACATTGGCGGCAATCAGGACCTTCATATCATGGGACAGGGTTGGCTGGGTAATGCAAAAGGCCTCCAGGATCTCACAGGCGCACAGCTCGCCGCAGGAGAGCATATCCACGATTTTCAGCCGCTTGGGGTCGGAGATCGCTTTCAGCACCTTCGCCACGTCTGTGTATTGCTGCTCCAAGTCTCCGCCCCCTTCACATAGAATCTTTTCTATCTGTTAGGATACCCGGTGAACCGCCCTTTGTCAACCACAAATGCAATAGTTTCTATCAAACGGGAGTCAGTCCTTCTTCCCCCAGGTCAGCAGAAAGGCGGAGTTGATGATGACGAACACGGACCCGGCGTTGTGGACCAGGGCCCCCACCACGGGGTTTAAAATTCCCGTCATGGCCAGCACGATGGCCACGAAGTTCAAGGTCATGGAGAAGGTCAGGTTGCCCTTGATCACCCGCATCATCCGCTTGGCCAGGCCCAGCAGATGGGGCAGCTCTCGGATTTCGTCGTTGACCAGGGCGATGTCCGCGGCGTCCACCGCGATGTCGCTGCCGATGCCCCCCATGGCAACCCCCACATGGGCCTTTTTCAGGGCCGGTGCGTCGTTGATGCCGTCCCCGATCATGCACACTTGCTGGTTATTTTTCTGGGCCTGGTCGATGTAAGTGAGCTTATCCTCCGGCAGGCACTCTGCCCGGACCTCCTCCATGCCTAACTGCTCTGCAATGTGCCGGGCGGCGTTCCGGTTGTCGCCGGTGAGCAGCACAGGGGTGACGCCGGTGGCCTTAATCTGCCGGATCATCTCTGCTGCGTCGGGGCGGAGGGTGTCCGCCAGGCTGATCAGGCCCAGAAGCTCGCCCCCCAGGGCCAGGTAGATCACCGTGCACCCGTCCTTTAAAAATTCCTCCGCCTGGGCCTGGTGCCGGGGCAGGACGGGAACACCGTGCTCCCTCATCATGTCCAGGCTGCCGGCCAGCAGCTCCTTTCCCTGGAACACGCCCCGCACGCCCCGGCCGGGCAGCATCTGGAAGTCCTCCCCCTCGGGGGCGTCTGCCGGGTGAGACTGGCGGTAGCACCGCACCACCGCTTTGCCCAGAGGGTGCTCCGAGCGGCTTTCCACCCCGGCCCCGTAGGCGTAGACCTTCTCTTCGGACAGGTCCGGCCGGAAGCTGCGCACCGCCACCACCTGGGGGGTGCCGAAGGTCAGGGTACCTGTCTTATCAAAAGTAACCTTGGACACCCCGGCCAGCCGCTCCAGGGCGTCCCCCTCCCGGACCAGGAACCCGTGTTTGGTTCCGTTGCCGATGGCCGCCATGATGGCGGTGGGGGTGGCCAGCACCAGGGCACAGGGGCAGAACACCACCAGGATGGTCACGGAGCGGATGATCTCCCCGGTAAACAGCCAGGTCAGCACCGCAGCGGACAGGGCGATGACCACGATCCAGGTAGCCCAGCGGTCCGCCAGGCCCACGATCTTGGCCTTCCCCGCGTCGGCGGACTGGACCAGCCGGATCATCCGCTGGATGGAGCTGTCCTCCCCTACCTTGGAGGCCTCCATGTCAAAGGAACCGAACTGGTTGACCGTGCCGCTGGAGACCGGGTCCCCCAGGCCCTTGTCCACCGGCAGGGATTCCCCGGTCATCACCGACTGGTCGATGGCGGTCTGGCCCTGGCGGATCACCCCGTCCACAGGGATGGTCTCCCCGGGCAGCACCCGCAGCAGGTCCCCTACTTTGACTTCCTCCGCCGGGATGATCCGCTCGCCTCCGTTCTCCATCACCCGGGCGGTGCGGGGCGTCAGGTGGACCAGCTTTTCGATCCCCGCCCGGGCCTTGGCCACCGTCAGGTCCTCCAGCAGGGCCCCCAGCTGCATGATGAAGGCCACCTCCCCGGCGGCGAAGATTTCCCCAATGATCACCGAGGCCACCAGGGCGATGGACACCAGCACGTCCGCCTTGATGTCAAAGGCTGTCACCAGACCGATGACCGCCTCCAGGATAATGGGAATCCCGCACAGGACGATGGCGATCCACGCCGGGTCAAGGGGCAAAGGCCCCGGCCAGAGCAGGCTCACCAGCAGGGCGGCCCCGGAAATCACCAGAAGGGTGATGTCCTTTTTCGTCCCGCCCCATTCCAACAGTGCCTCTAATTTTTCCATGATACTCTCCCCAAATCCGTTGATTTACGGGGCTATTATACCCATAGGGGTATAGGTTGTCAAGAGAAGAAAAACAAAAGGCGTGACGAAAGTGGTCACGCCTTTTGCCTCAGAGCGCTCACATACAGAGTACCCCGGATAGAAGTGCGCCTTGGTTGTATCTTTTCACGATAGTTCCAAATAGCTTACAAAAAATCTTTCAAAGCAAATGGCTCCTCGGAAAACTGATGACGATTCCCTTCCTGGACAACAATCTCCACATGAATCCCTTCTCTGGCTGCTGCTTCATATAATTGCTTTGCCATTGGAAGGCAGTCTTCGTCCTCTGAGCCGCAAAAGATGTTCAGCGCAATGTTTTTTTGCCTGAGAGCATTCACCAATGCCTCTGTATGGTCTTGCAGGAGTGGAATCCAGGGACTTTGCAAAATCAGCATATCGCAGCGTGCAGGTGTAAATACGATCGCTCGCAAGAGCATATCACATCCTGCGGAAAAACCACCGCAGGCAATCTTATT
>SFPN01000066.1 GCA_004551945.1 Clostridiales bacterium
CGCGGATGGCTACGACAACCTGAACGCCGGGATGCCCCGCTACGAGCCGGAGCAGGTCTGCTCCACCATCGGCAGCAGCTGGAACCAGCCCCCGGGGACCCTGCTGAACTTCACCCTGGACTACGGCGAGGGCAACGTCCCCGACGGCTTCACCATCACCTTCCGCGTCACCACCTGGGTGGAGCCGGACCGATCGGCGGCGCCCGAAGCGCCCACCACGTCCTACGAGGACGAGATGCTGGAGCCGGTGGAAGAGGAGGAGCCGGACTATCTGGCGGAGTTCACGTTTGATTTGGAATTTGACCCGGAGTTTACCGCCAAGGGTGAGATGGTCCCCGTCAACCAAACCTTTGACCTGGACGGTCAGTCCCTGACGGTGACGGAGGTGGAGGTCTATCCCACCCACGTACGGGTAAACGTGGCCGACGACCCGGCCAACACTGCCTGGCTGAAGGGCCTGGAATTCTATCTGGAAAACGAGGACGGAGAGCGGTTTGAGCCCATCTCCAACGGTGTCTCCGCCAGCGGCAGCGAGGATTCTCCTGCCTATGTTTCTTTCCGGCTGGAGAGCCCATACTTTGCCGACAGTGAGCATCTGACCCTCCACATCACCGGGGCGGAGTGGCTGGACAAGGACATGGAGCGGGTCCGGGTGGACCTGGCGAACCGGACAGCGGAGAGGCTGCCGGAGGGCGTCACCTTCCGGAGCGCCGAAAAGCGGGACGGCGGCTGGGTTTGGTACTCCACCTTCTATGACGAGGCGGGGAACCAGTACGAGGCCAACCGTCGGGGCACCACCACTGACGACAGCGGCTGCTTTGAGGAGATGATGCCCCTGCCGGGGTATCAGGAGAACGTGGTCTGGCTGCAGCCCACCTATTCCCGCACCACCACTGAGATCACCCCTGTCACCATCCCCATCAAATAACCTCTGAGCGCCCGCCAAACGGCGGGCGCTTCTTTCGTACATCTGTTCTGATTTCTCTGTTGCACTCCCGGCCCGGATTTGATATAATACTTATATATGCTGAATCGAAAGGGGCGTACCATGCGTATCCTGGGTATCGACCCCGGCTTTGCCACCATCGGCTTCGGCCTGGTGGAGGCGGACCGGGGACAAGTCCATATGGTGACCTACGGAGCCATTACCACCCCGGCGGGCCTGCCCCTTTCCCGGCGTCTGTACCAGATCGGCACGGACATGGAGGACCTGATCGGGCAGTTGAAGCCCGACGTCATCTCCATCGAGGAACTGTTCTTCAACACCAACATCACTACCGGCATCGCCGTGGCCCACGGACGGGGCGTCATCCTGTACGCCGCCGAGAAGTGCGGCATCCCGCTGTACGAGTACACGCCCTCCCAAGTGAAGCTGGCGGTAACGGGCTACGGCAAGGCGGAGAAGCGCCAGGTGATGGACATGACGAAGCGGCTTTTGAAGCTGAAGGCTGTCCCCCGGCCGGACGACGCGGCGGACGCACTGGCTCTGGCCCTGTGCCATGCAAGGAGTTTTACTTCACGGCTGCCTCAGATGGTGGATGTGAAAGAGACGGTATAAGGAGAGACGATATGTTTTACTATCTGGACGGCACCGTGGCGGAGATCCTGCCGTATCTTGCGGTCATCGACTGCGGCGGCGTGGGCTACGCCTGCAAGACCACCAACAACACCCTGGCGTCGCTGAAAAAGGGCCAGCGGGGAAAGCTGTATACCTACCTGAACGTGGGCGAGGGCATCTTCGAGCTGTATGGCTTCGCTACCCAGAACGAGCTGAACAGTTTTAAGCTGCTCATCAGCGTGTCCGGTGTGGGGCCCAAGGCCGCCCTGGCCATCCTGTCCTCCGGCACGCCGGAGAGCCTGGCCATGGCCATCGTCACAGGAGACGAAAAATCCCTGACGGCGGCGCCGGGCATCGGCAAGAAGATCGCCCAGCGCATCATCCTGGAACTGAAGGACAAGATGGCGAAAGAGTCGGCGGCCGGGGGACTGGATTTCTCCGGCGGCAAGGGCGCCCCGGCGGCGCAGCTGTTCACCAGCAAGGCAACAGAAGCCGCCCAGGCCCTGGCGGTACTGGGTTATTCCAGCCAGGAGGTCCAGATGGCCCTGAAGGGCGTGGACGTGGAGAACCTGCCGCTTGAAGAAATTATCCGGCAGAGTTTGAAGAAGATGGTGAAGCCGTGATAACATTATTCGGGATGATCGTGGTTTTTCTGGGCTATCTTCCAAGGCTCCAGGAATTGGCAGAGCTGCACCGAAGGGACAAGGCAGAAGGGCTATACGAAGATGAAGAGAAACGAAAGCGGGAACTGGTGGAATGGCTGCGGGGCTGGATGATATTTTTAGCTGTCTCCTTCGCAGCAGATATGCTATTGATGTGGGTGATGTTCCATCCCGGCAGATGACGCCCAAATAAGGAAGTGACATTTTGAGCATCGACTTTGGAAATGATATTTACGAGGAGCCCATTGTGGCCAAGACCTTCCTGGCGGAGGACGCCCAGGAAAGCTCCCTACGCCCCAAGACCCTGACGGAGTACATCGGCCAGGAGAAGGCGAAGGAGAACCTGGCGATCTTCATCCAGGCCGCCCGGAAGCGGGAGGAGGCCCTGGACCACGTCCTGCTCCACGGCCCTCCGGGCCTGGGCAAAACCACCCTGGCGGGCATCATCGCCCAGGAGATGGGGGCGGGCATCCGCATTACCTCCGGCCCCGCCATCGAAAAGCCCGGCGACCTGGCGGCGCTGCTGACCAACCTCAACGAGGGCGACATCCTGTTCGTGGA
>SFPN01000067.1 GCA_004551945.1 Clostridiales bacterium
GCAGCGCCCTTCAGGCGGCGCTGTCCTTTTCCTTCATCCTCTCCAAAAAGAACCCGGCCAGGAAGCCGGTGAACAGACCGGTGGGGATGCCGATGGCGATCAGCACCGGCAGGTAGGAAAACAGGGCCGGGGTGCGCATAATGGCCACCGCCACCAGGATCTGGCCGCAGTTGTGGAGAAAGGCGCCCAGGAGCCCTACCCCCACGGTGGAGAACCACTGGTGTTTCCGGGCCAGGGCCATGCCGGCGAAACTCAGGGCTGCCCCGCCCAGGCCGATCAGGAAGCCCGGGGTCAGGAGACCGGTGAACAGGAGGCCTGTGAGCAGGATCCGGCAGGTGAGGAAGAGGGCCGTTTTCCCGGGGCCGTACAGATACAGGACGATGATGGTCACGGTGTTGGCCAGGCCCAGATGGGCGCCGGGCAGGGGCAGCAGCCAGGCCAGGCTGGTTTCCGCCAGCCGGAGGGCAATGGCGGCGGCCAGCAGGACCCCCAGCTGGGTCATTTCATGGATGGTGAGTTTATCGGAGGATGGCATCATGATCATTCTCCTTTGCAGCAGTGGTGAGGGTCACCAGGACTTTTTCCGGTACGCAGGCGATGGTCTGGCCGGACTGGGTGATCTTCCCCTGACGGACGCAGACCTGGTCCGGACAGGGAGAGGACAGGACCCGTCCCCCTTCCCGGTCGTAGACAATGACCACTTCACTATGTTCCGTGGGGACCATCAGCTTGGTTTCCGAGGTGACTTTTTTCAGTTCGATCCGCTGGATCACCTGCTGGTCCTGCCGGACCACCAGGACTTTATCCCTGTCAGCGGTCCGGGAACGGAACAGGAACCAGCTGCCCAGGGCCAGCAGGGCCAGTACCAGGATCAGCCAAAAATCATTCTTGCGCATAGGGTCTCCTCACTTTTCCGGGGTATAGATGGTTTTCAGTCCGGAGGACAGGAAGGTCTTCCCGTCCTGGTCCACGTAGAGCATTTCCAGGTTGGGATTGTCTTCCACCAGGGCCATGGCCTTGTCTTCCGGCAGGACGAACAGCAGGGTGGAATAGTAGTCTGCCCAGAAGGCGGAGCGGGTGACCACGGTGACGGAACGGGCGTGCCAGGCGGGCCAGCCGGTATGGGGATCCAGGATATGGTGGTACCGTTTCCCGTCCACTTCATAGTACCGCTGGTAGTCCCCGCTGGTGGCAATGGCCGTACCGTCCTTTACCGCCAGGGTCCCGATGATCCGCTGGGGATTCCGGGGATCCTGGACCCCGATCTTCCAGGGACTGCCGTCTTCCTTGGTGCCCAGGACCTTGATGTTGCCTCCTGCATTGATCAGGGCGGTCTTCACCCGTTTGTCCCGGCTCAACAGGTCCGCAGTCTGTTCCACGGCGTAGCCTTTGGCTACCGCACCCAGATCCAGCTGGGCTCCCGGGGCCAGGGTCACCGTATTGGCGGCGGTATCCACCGTATAGGTCCCGGGGCCGGTTCTGGCCAGGGCCCGGGCGATTTCCTCCTGGCCGGGGACGGTCCTGGCTTCCTTGTGGGCATTCCAGACCTGGATCACCGGTCCCAGGGACAGGTCCAGATCCCGGTTCCCCATGGGCTGTACCTTGCTCAGGATGTCCATGAGATAGGGGGAGACCTTGTGAGGTCCCTGACCGGCACTCTGGTTCACGGCATACAGGTCTTCCGGTCCCTGTTCCGTGTAGGGGTCCGTCTGGTTGGCAATGGTCTGGAACAGCTGGAAGGCGTCGCTGGTGGCGGCTGCCAGGTCCTTTTTGCTGTCACCGGTGGTGGTGATGGTCACGATGGTGTCCATCATGAACCGGGTGTCTTCCTGTTTTTCGGTTTGAAAAAAGCAGCCTGCACAAGTCAGGCTGCTGAAAACCAGAAGCGATGCTAACAGTTTTTTCATGGAATCCTCGATTTATTTCTGCTTTTGGGCCTGGGCGGAAGGGCACTGATCGGCCATGGCGCAGCAGGCGCAACCGGTGGGTTCCGGTTTGGCAGGAGCTTCCGGGGTGCCGGTTACCGGGTTGATCTTCACCAGGCACTTCCGGGGGCACT
>SFPN01000045.1 GCA_004551945.1 Clostridiales bacterium
ATACAACAACTTCCCTATGAGACCCCTCGCCTGGCACTCTCCTTTACAGGTCCTCTCCGCTTTCCCGAATGTGTAACACATCATTGACAAACCTACAAAATCAATGCTCACTCCGGGGCCAGGAAAAAGGCTAAGGCGCTCTCCAGCACCTGCTCCAGTTCCCCCGGGCCCATGAGCCGGTGCTCTCCCCCGGGGATCTCCACCAGCCGGGCGCCGAATTGCCGGGCAAAGCGCCGGGCATCCTCCGCAGGGGCCACGTCGTCCTGTCCTCCATGGATCATTTGCAGGCGGGCAGGGCCCATGGAGTCATACCGGAACAGGTCGTGATCCTCCAGATCCTGAAGGAAGGCACGGGTGATGCGCATCTCCCGCACATAGTCATAATCCGGGACAAAATAGCCCCGACGGTCCAGGTCCGCCTCCGCCCGGGCGTCCACCCAGCTCTGCACCAGCTTGGGCATGGTCACGGCGGCGGAGCGCAGAAAGGCCCGTCTCCCCTGCCCCCGGCCTGACGCCAGGTAGAGCAGGGTGATATACGCCCCGAAGCTGGAGCCGAAGTAGCCCACCCGGACCCCGGGCAGATGGGCGCGGACGTGCTCCTCCACCACCGCCAGGTCCTCCAGGCAGAAGGGCACCCGCAGCCCCTCCTGCCACACGGGGCTCTCCCCGTGGGAGGGAAAATCAAAGCTGTACACCCCGATGCCGTGCCGGGGCAGGGTCTCGTTCAGGGCCTGGACCATAGGGCTTTTCTTGCTGCTGCCAAAGCCGTGGCAGACGATGACGGCCCGGTTCTCCCCGTTTAAGCAGTTGTGGCAGGGGATGGCATAGCCCTGCCGGCTGGTGAGCACTTCCTTTTTCATGGCGCGCCTCCTCTCTTCTGTTTTATTTTGACACAGGCAGGCCCGGCCGTCAAGGGGCTTGACAACCTACCGGCTTTGTGCCATCATAATGCGCAGAACGAGAGTTTCCCGTTAATAACCCCGGAAAGCTGGGCAAAGCATTGTGACAAAATCACGGAAACCCCCGGTTTTCAATGCTATAGTAAAACCATAATAGCGTTGCAATTAAGAAAGGAGCTTATACCATGCTGAAGAAAGAAGTTTCCGCTCTGCTGGAACAGCAGATCAACAAAGAACTGTACTCCGCCTACCTCTATCTGGACATCTCCAACTACTACTATGCCAAGAACCTGAACGGGTTCGGCAACTGGTTCAAGATCCAGGCCCAGGAAGAGCAGGACCACGCTCTGCTGTTTCTGACCTATCTGCAGAACAACGGCGAGGCTCCCAAGCTGGCAGCCATTGCCGCTCCCGACAAGACCTTCTCCAACTTCCGTGATCCCCTGGCTGCCGCCCTGGAGCACGAGGAGTATGTCACCTCCCTCATCAACGCCATCTATGCCGAGGCCATCAAGGCCAACGACTTCCGCACCCTCCAGTTCCTGGATTGGTTCGTGAAGGAGCAGGGCGAGGAGGAAAAGAACACCAACGACCTGCTGGGCCGGTTCGACCTGTTCGGCTCCGACCTGAAGAGCCTGTACGCCCTGGACGCCGAGCTGGCTTCCCGGACCTACAGCGCACCCTCCCTGACTCTGTAAGGCACGTTGTTACACTGGCCCCTCCGCCGGGAAACCGGCAGAGGGGCTTTTTCTCGCTCCGCCCCTTGCGGAGCGGCCCGGAATCCGATATGATGAGGGCAGAGAGAGAACTACCCGGGCTTACCGCCCGGCAGGATGGAGCGTCGCCCATGAAAAGCGTGTTTATTGTAAACCCTGTGGCGGGAGGCCGGGACATCAGCAACGCACTGGCCCAGACCCTGGCCCAGGCTGTTAGCCGGATGGACCTGGGCCAGGACACCTACGCCATCACCCGCACCACCCACGCCGGACACGCCAAAAAGCTGGCGGAGGAATACGCCCGCACCGGGGAGCCGGTCCGCCTCTTCGCCGTGGGAGGCGACGGCACCTTCAACGAGGTGATCAGCGGGGCTTACCCCTATAAAAACGCCGCCGTGGGCTGCATTCCCTACGGCAGCGGCAACGACTTTCTCCGGAACTTCGGCACCAAGGAGGAGTTTCTGGACCTGGCCGGCCAGCTCACCGGCGGGGAGCTGGACATTGACCTGATGCAGACGGAGTATGGCGTGGGGGCGGCCATCTGCTCGGCGGGGCTGGACGCCCAGATCGCCCACGGCATCCCCAAGTTCCGCCGCCTGCCCCTGTGCGGCGGGGAGATGGCCTACCGGCTGTCCATCCTGGAGCAGCTCATGGGGCCCCTGGGGCGGCGGCTCACCCTGACACTGGACGGGGTGCCCTTCACCCAGGACTGCCTCATGACCGCCATCTGCAACGGGGGCTACTACGGCGGGGGCTTCCACGCCGCCCCGGAGTGCCGGATGGACGACGGCCTGCTGGACGTGATGGTGGTGCGCAAGGCCAGCCTGCTGCGCATTGCCCGGATGCTGCCCCTGTACCAGAAGGGAAAGCACATCCAGGCGGGCCAGGTGATCCCCAAGCTGCGGAAGCACGTGGAGTTTCACCGCTGCCGCTCGGTGGAGCTGACCCTGGCGGACAACCCGGAAAAGCCCATCATCATCACCGTGGACGGCGAGTGCCGCCCCGCCCCGGGGCTGACCGTGAAGCTCCTCCCCCTGGCCGGGCGCATCGTGCTGCCGGCCAAGGTGTTTGCCCGGCACAGGGCGGCGGTTTTGCGGGGGTAAGGCAGATTTGCCCTGCCTGGCAGAGGAAAAAACACCCCATCGGAGTGCTCCGATGGGGTGTCGTGTCATCCATGCTGTCTTATCGTCAGCCCTGGCATTTTGCCAGCAGCTTTTCCCAGTTTTCGTCCACGTTCTGCTGCACGTCTTCGATCATCCACTCGTTGCCGGGCTTGAACATGTGGCGGAACCGGCCCTGCATGCGCAGGTACTCCTCCACGGGGAGCTTCTTCCTGGGCTCATAGCTTAACCGCCAGACCCCGTTCTCCACCTCGAACAGAGGCCAGACGCAGGTCTCCACCGCCAGCTTGCAGATCTCCGGCAGCTTCTCCGTGGGGTACTCCCAGCCACGGGGACAGGGCGCCATAATGTTCAGGAAGGCAGGACCAGGGGTGTAGATGGCCTTCTGAGCCTTGGTGTACAGGTCCCGGAAGTTGCCTATAAATGTGGTCTGGGCCACATAGGGCACGTTGTGGGCGGCGATGATGTCCGTCAGGTTCTTTTTGTTCTGGCTCTTGCCGGGAACCGCCGAGCCCACGGGAGAGGTGGTGGCGTTGGCAAACCGGGGGGTGGAGGAGGAGCGCTGGATGCCGGTGTTCATGTAGGCCTCGTTGTCGTAGCACACATAGGTCAGGTCGTGGCCCCGCTCCATGGCCCCGGACAGGGACTGGAAGCCGATGTCGTAGGTGCCGCCGTCGCCGCCGAAGGTGATGAACTTTACCGTGTCGTCAATCTTGCCCCGGCGCTTAAGGGCCTTGTAGGCAGCCTCCACGCCGGACAGGCTGGCACCGGCGCTTTCAAAGGCGGTGTGGATGTAGCTGTCCTCATAGGCAGTATAGGGATACAGGAAGGAGCTGACCTCCAGGCAGCCGGTGGCGTTGCCCACCACGGCCCGATCCTCTTCCTTCAGCGCCCGGAGAACCCCCCGGACGGCAATGCCTGCGCCGCAGCCGGCGCAGAGACGGTGGCCGGGGGCGAAACGCTCCTTCTTTTCCAGTGTATGTTTAAAATTGTAGGTTCTTTCCATGGTCTCTTACCCCCTCTGTCCCATGTGTGTGTAGGTGGGGCCCAGGTCTCCGCCGGCGGCAATGTCCAGCAGACGGCGATAGATCCCTTCAAAGTGCTCCGGGGTCACGTCCCGGCCGCCCAGGCCGTAGACATAGCCCACGGTGCGGGGACGGGGCTCCAGGTCGTACAGGGCAGCCCGGACCTCAGAGAAGAGAGGGCCGCCATGGGCGGAAAAGCTCTCGGCCTTGTCCATAATGGCCAGGGCCTTTACATTGGCCAGGGCCTGGGCCAGCTCCTCTGCAGGGAAGGGGCGAAACACCCGGATCTTGATGAGGCCCGCCTTGACCCCCTGCTCCCGCAGGGCGTTCACCGCCGCCTTGGCGGTGCCGGCGCTGGAGCCGATGAGAACCAGGGCCACCTCCGCATCCTCCATCTGGTATTCTTCAAACAGGCCGTACCTGCGGCCGGTGAGCTGTTCAAACTCGGCGGCTACCTCCAGGATGCGCTTCTTGGCCCCCTTCATGGCCTCCGCCTGCTGGACCTTGTGCTCCATGTAATGGCAGCCCAGATCGTAGGGGCCGATGGCCAGGGGATTTTCCTTCTTCAGCAGGTAGTTTTCCGGCTGGTACTCCCCCACGAACTTCTTCACGGACTCGGTGTCCAGAAGGGTGATGTTCTCCAGGGCGTGGCTGGTGATGAAGCCGTCCTGGCAGATCATCACCGGCAGGCGCACGTCGGGGTGCTCCCCGATGGGCATGGCCTGGAGGAAGTTGTCGTAGGCCTCCTGATTGTTCTCGGCATAGATCTGAATCCAGCCGGCGTCCCGGATGCCCATGGAGTCGGAGTGGTCGTTGTTGATGTTGATGGGGCCGGACAGGGCACGGTTCACGCAGGCCAGGGTGATGGGCAGGCGGCTGGAGGCCGCCACATACATCATCTCATACATGAGAGCCAGGCCGCAGGAGGAGGTTGCGGTCACCGAACGGGCGCCGGCGGCCTCCGCCCCGATGCAGGCGGACATGGAGCTGTGCTCAGACTCCACCGGCACAAACTCGGTGTTGACCTCCCCGTTGGCCACATACTGGGCGAAATACTGGGGGATCTCCGTGGAGGGGGTGATGGGGAAAGCCGCCATCACGTCGGGATCAATCTGCTTCATGGCAAAGGCGATGGCCTCGTTGCCGGAGAGACGGTCGTTATAATTCATGCCTGGCCACCTTCTTTCATAGACAGCGCCCCAAAGGGACAGACTTCGGTGCAGATGCCGCAGCCTTTGCAGTGGTAGTAATCAATGCCCAGCAGCTTGCCGCCTTCGACCGGCAGAGAGCTGTCCGGGCAGAAGGGCACGCACAGCAGGCAGTTGCGGCACTTCTCCGTGTCCAGCACCGGGGTGTTGGTGCGCCAGGCGCCGGTGTTCACCAGCTTGGAGGTGGCGGGCTCGTAGATTTCGCCCCCCAGGGTCATCTCCTGCCAGGTGCTGTGTTCTGTAATCTCTTTTGCGGACAGTTTCATCCTGCCTGCACCTCCTCCCACGCTTTCTTCAGGGCCGCCATGTTGCCGGAGACCACCTGGGGCTTTGAGGCAAACTTGTGATGGAAGCTCTCCTCCATGTCCCCCATGAACTGCTGCTCCTCCAGCACGCCGCTGACCTTCACCGCCGCGCTGAGCATGGGGGTGTTGGGGAAATACCGGCCCAGGGTCTCCTCGGAGATCTTCCGGGCGTCAATGGTGCACACCCGGCCCTGCCAGCCCCGGAGCTTTTCCCGGATCTGGTCGGGGCTTTTCTCCGTGTTGACGATCACCGCGCCCCCGGCCTGAAGGCCGTGGGTCACGTCCACAGAGTCCAGCAGGGTCTCGTCCACCACCACCACATAGTCGGGCGCGTCGATGTTGCAGTGGACGCTGCACCGGGTGTCGCTGATGCGGTTGTAGGCTGTGATGGGCGCGCCCATGCGCTCGGGGCCGTACTCGGGAAAGCCCTGGACGAACTTGCCCGCGGCAAAGGCGGCATCCGCCAGGAGCAGGCAGGCCGTCTTGGCCCCCTGGCCGCCCCGGCCATGCCACCGAAATTCTACCAAACCTTGTTTCTTCACGGAATTCCCTCCCATACTTACGTTAAAAAAAGCCTTCGTCCCCGTAAAAGGACGAAGGCTTAAAAAGTATCTTCGTTGTACCACCTGTTACCTGCGTACCAACATACGCGCTCCCTGTAACGGGGGAATCCGGCAACGCCTACTGGCCCTGAGAGGGTGGTTCGGCATGCAGCTCAGGAGGGATATTCAGCCATCTGCGCTACTTCCTCCGGGCTTGCACCGTCCCCGGATCGCTGAGGGGTTCCGCAGAGCTTACTGTCTCCATCATCGCCATTTGATTGGTTGTTCACTTTAAAGCTATTATATGCGCCTGCTGAAACGATGTCAACCGGCAAATCACCCTGTTTTTCCAGAAATGGACAAATGTTTTTGTCCCATTCCCCCGCTCAGGGCTGCTCCAGGCCCGCCTGGCCGGAGAAAATCCAAGGTGCGGGCTGCACCTCGATCTCGTCCTTGCGGCCCACCTTGGAGACCTCCAGCTGCATGATCTCCGTGGGCTGGATGCCGTTGTCCCACAGCATGCCGGGGATGCGGCTCATGTAGCTGAACTCCAGGGTGTAGATCACCACCCGGATCTTGGGGTTGACCCGCACCAGGGTCTGCAGCTCCAGGTCCAGCTTGGAGGAGGCCACCAGGAAGGCAACGTCAGGCACCGGCCACCGGTGGGAGTAGCTCTCCATGTCGTCCACAATCAGCACGTTCCGCAGGCCGAAGCGCAGGACATTTTCCTCCATGGTCCGCCGGTCTCCGTCCTTGTACTCCACCGCCACAATCTGGCCCCGACGGGCGGCAATGGCGCCCTCCACGGCGATGCTCTCCCCGGAGACCACGCACATATTTTCCGTCTCGTCCAGGTTCAGCTTGTTCATAATCACCGCCCGGATCTCCGGGGCTACATAGCGGATGGAGCCGGGAGAGAACAGGCTGTTGTCAATGCCGGTGCGGTAAGCGGTGCGGGCGTGGGGGTTGTTAATCAGCATGGCGGCCGACACGTTGACCCCCCGGTCGATCATCTCGGAGAGGAGATTGTGCTTCATGGGGCCCTGGGGCTCAGAGCCCTCATTGTACCAGATCTCACAGTCTCCCATGCCGTTGTCCCACATATTATAAAAGACCTCAGGATGGTTGCCGTCGGTAAAAACCAGCACAGACCGGTTGCCCTGAACCGTAGCCATCAGGTTTTTGTTGTCCCCGGTGATGTCCAGAATGTGGGTAGCAGCTAAGTCAATGTCGGTGTTATCGGAAAAGTATTTCAGCCAGGACAGAATACTCTCGTTATTAAAAATACTCATAGGGTTGCTCCTTTCCTCTTCCCGGCCGGCGGGAAGATTCCTGTTTGGACTGGGTTACTGAATGGGGTCGATGGTCACCGCCGCCTTGATGCGGATGAACTTGCCGAAGGTGGCGGGGTCCCCCACCAGGAAGCAGTCCTTCCGCAGCATGTGTCCGGCGTTGGAGGCGGTAAAGAGGAAGAAATGGTTGTCGTCCTCGTTGGCACTGGCGATGGAGATGTACTGGTACGTGTTCTCTCCGGAGACCTCGTCCACCTCTTCAAAGTGGTCGTTGTAGAAGGTGTAGGTCAGTGTCAGGCCCTTGTTGGGGTACTTCTTCCAGGACCGGCGCTCCATGCCCCGGCTGTCAGACCGGCGCAGCAGGGCAACGCCGCCGACCATACTGGCTACCATGACCACGATGGTAGCGATGGAAACCAGGCCTGCCGTAAGCATGGCGGCAATGGTTCCAATCGCCACAATAATCAGAAGAATCCCGAAAATGGGGTAGGCAATCTTGGTGGCCAGGCGCAGGTTCTTCTCCGGCTGCCGGCGGTACTCCATGGCCCGGACCATCGCGCCCACATCTTCCTTCTCGTAAACCATCTGGATTTGATATTCCATGTGCTTCGCCTCCCTGGCGTTCCGGCCGACAGCTTTCCGGGCTGGGGTCGAATTTGGAGTTGTGATATTCTTTTTAATAAGAATTATTCTAAAGCCACCGGCCCAGTCTGTCAAGGGCTCCTTTTTTTGAAAAAACCTTTGCAAATCCCGGAACTATACCTTGACAAGGGGGGGCATTTGCCTTATAATGCAAGAAGTCTGGCAGAAACGAACCTTTCGTTGGGCATTTCGCCCAGTTTTTGGAGGGATGCCCCGTGGGCAAAATTTATACATCCGTGGAACAGCTGATCGGCGGCACACCCCTGCTGGAGCTGACCCACATTGAGACCAGCCAGCAGCTGAAGGCCCGTCTGCTGGCCAAGCTGGAATACCTCAACCCTGCCGGCTCTACCAAGGATCGGGTGGCCCAGGCCATGCTGGACGACGCAGAGGCCAAAGGGCTCATCAGGGAAGGTTCTGTCATCATCGAACCCACCTCCGGCAACACCGGCATCGGCCTGGCCGTCATGGCCGCTGCCCGGGGATATCGCTCCATCATCGTTATGCCCGAAACCATGAGCATGGAGCGCCGCAAGCTGCTGGCCGCCTATGGGGCTGAGCTGGAGCTGACCCTTGGCTCCAAGGGAATGGCCGGCGCCATTGAACGGGCCGAAGAGCTGGCCCGGGAAATCCCCGGTGCCTTCATCCCCGGTCAGTTCACCAACCCCGCCAACGCCCAGGCTCACCGGCGCGCCACCGGGCCGGAGATTTGGGCGGATACCGAGGGCCAGGTGGACTGCTTTGTGGCCGGTGTCGGCACCGGCGGGACCATCACTGGCGTGGGCGAGTACCTGAAAAGCCAGAACCCCAACGTGAAGATCGTGGCTGTGGAGCCTGCCTCCTCTCCCCTGCTGAGCAAGGGCGTGGCCGGTCCCCACGGGCTCCAGGGCATCGGTGCCAACTTCGTGCCCGAGGTTCTGAACCGGGACATTTACGACGAAATCATCCCCGTCACTGACGAGGACGCCTATACAACCGGCCGTCTCATCGGCCGGACCGAAGGAGTTCTGGTGGGCATCTCCTCCGGGGCCGCTCTGTGGGCGGCCATCCAGCTGGCCAAGCGTCCGGAATACGAAGGCAAGACCATCGTGGCCCTGCTGCCGGACACCGGCGACCGCTATCTGTCCACCCCCCTGTTTTCCGAATAAGTTTTTTCTTTCTTTTCCATAGAAACGCCGCTCCTTTCCAGACCAAAGGAGCGGCGTTTCTGCTTATTCTTCTGTGATGATGACGCTCACCGGGCAGTCCTCCGCGGCCTGCCGGGCCTGATCCTCCATCTCCGAGGGGACCTGGCTGGAAACCGCCTGGGCAATGCCCTCCTCATTCATCTGGAAGAGGTCGGGAAATTCCTCCGTGCACAGGCCGCAGCTGATGCAGCCGTCAATGACCTTCACCTTCATGGTAACGCTCCTTTCCAAAGCCTGGCTCTGTTTTGGGCTTAGTGTGCCGGTTCTGAAAGGAAAGTATACAGAGCAAACCCCGGAAAATTTCCCCGTTTGTTGCCCAGGCAACAGCCTGCCCACCGGGTTTCCGGTATACTTATCCCGTAAGGACGAAGCCGCAGCCGCGGCGGAAGGGAGCCTGTTATGAAAAAGCCCAAAATCACCCTGACCCTGGTGGACCAGCTGGGCACCCAGGGCTGCCACCGGGGCCACAAGCCCGGCGACACCTTTGACTTCGACACCCAGCGGGGGGAGCTGTGCCCCATGGCCATGCACGTGGCCTTCCCCTATGTGGATATTCTCCGCTACGGCGGGCAGCTCCCCACCGGCAGCGCCGGGGACTTCCGCTTCTGCTGCCCGGACGCGGATGTGATCAACGTCTTTCAGATTAAGGTGACGGAGTAAACTCCAAAAAGCAAACCGTGTTCGCGCCACGAAACGCCGCGAACACGGTTTTTCATTTCTTTTTGTCTAAGCAAGCCAGCAGGGCCCGGCAGCCCTCCACAATGTCGTCGAAGGTGACGTCAAAGTTTCCGGTGTACCAGGGGTCGGCAATGTCCCGGGGGCGGGAGGAGAAGTCCAGCAGGCGGTGAATCTTCCCCGCCGGGTCTCCCCCGGCGATGGCCCGCATGTTCCGCAGGTTGGCGCTGTCCGCCCCCAGAAGCAGGTCGTATTTGTCGTAATCTGCCCGGGTCATCTGCACCGCCCGGTGGCTGATGATGGGGATGCCTTCCTCCTGGAGCTTTCGCCGGGCGGGGGGATAGATGGGGTTTCCGATCTCCTCCCGGCTGGTGGCGGCAGAGGAAATCTCAACCTCCGCGCCCCGCCCCGCCTTGTCCGCCATATCCTTGAGCACACACGCAGCCATGGGACTGCGGCAGATATTGCCGTGGCAGATAAATAAAATTTTCGTCTTTTTCATATTTCATCTTCCCTTGGTTCCATTTTTTGAATATCAAGCATTACCTCTGCTTGCTGTTCGTTGTGTATAATACTTCGCTAACAGCTTTGGGGGCCAGAGAGAATGAAATTCTGGCACCATTTACCTCACCAATCATTCTGCCAGTGAGCGCCTCTTCTTACGATTTCATCATAGCATATTATGACGAAACAATCCGTGGGTCAATCAAATCCCCTCGCCGTACGTTCCCCGCCATGGATCCGCTGAACCGGAACCTGAATTTTATAGATCAACTGTTTTGCCTGATGTACAGGAAACTGGGTCAGAACCTCGCAGAGATAATCACCGCAGGGCATCATTCCGTTTCTTTTCATTTCTTCGTACAAACGCTTTGCATACGTGGATTCCAGAGCGATATTATCGGAAGCTACCGACAGATAAGTATTCTGCGGCAAGGTACGGATACTGTTCTTCTCCGGGTAGAGGTCATCTACAAATATGAATGCAGAATGGGAGGAATAGGTCCCCTTGATAAAACATTCCTTTTCCATGAGCGTGCCCACATTGATAAAGTACGATGGTGGAAGCTGATTCTCGTAAAGATAATTCTGCATATGCCGAAGCATCTTCTCATACCCTTC
>SFPN01000068.1 GCA_004551945.1 Clostridiales bacterium
CACCTGGGACTTCAAGAACAACAAGGCTTACATCGACCCCGTGACCTGCGTGGGCTGCGGCGTCTGCGCCAAGCTGTGCCCCAGCGGCGCCATCAAGGTGGAAGGCGGTGAGGAAGCATGAAAAAACTGAAATTCGATCCTCTGAATATCGTCATCTGCGGCATCGGTGGGCAGGGCAACGTGTTGGCCTCCGAGGTCGTTGGCAGCGCCATGACCGACCGGGGCTACCGTGTAGCCATCGGCGAGACCTACGGCGCCTCCCAGCGCGGCGGCTCCGTCATGAGCCACGTCCGCGTGTCCGAGGACCAGGAGCTCAGCGTGCTGATCCCTTCCGGCGAGGCCCATATCATCATCGGCTTTGAGCCTCTGGAGACCCTGCGCATGACCCGCAAGTATGCTGGCCCCAATACCACCATCGTCTACGACCCCCGTCCCGTGTACCCCCTGGGCGTGCTGCAGGGCATCCAGCAGTACCCCGACCAGGAGGCACTGATGGCGGAGATCGCGGAGCTGTCCGCGGCGGCTTATCCCGTTCCCGCGGCGGATATCGCGCTGGAGCTGAACCAGAAGGCCTTTGCCAAGGGCTGCGCGGCGGTCAACAAGAAGGAGGCTTGATGGCGATGATTACTGTAACACTGCTCCATCCTACCATGGAGGATCGGAAGCTGACGCTGGAGCTGCCCCGGGAGACCAAGTTCTCCCAGCTGACCGACATGCTGTATGAGCGGGATTTTGTGCAGCCCCAGAAGCCCGGCTACCGCTATCTTTACCAGGACCATCTCTGCGGTATGGCTCACGAGCTGGGGGATTACATCCCCGAGACCGCGTCCAAGCTCGAGCTGAAGGTCTTTGACCTTCCGGTCATCATGGTGTAAGGAGGAAGAGACATGCTGAGTACGATTGCATTGGATACCCAGGTCATCAAGCCGGGCCTGTGCACCGGCTGCGGTGCCTGCCAGGGCATGTGCCCCTACTGGGATTCCGTGGAGGGCCGTACCCTCTGCTACTTTGACTGCGAGCGGAGGTCCGGCCGCTGCCAGAGCTTCTGCCCCCGGATGCCCATCGATCTGGACGCCCTGCGGAAGCAGTTTTTTCCTGAGGACACTATCATCCCGGAGATCGGCCCCTTTCGTGGCCTGTACCTGACCCGGGCCGCCGATCCTGCCATCCGGGCCAAGGCCCAGCACGGCGGTACCATGACCGCTCTGGTAGAACTGGCCATTCAGGAGGGCTTCATTGACGCGGCCGTCATGACCCGCTCCCAGGGCGGTCTGGAACCCGAGGGCGTCCTGGCCACCACGGCGGAGGAGGTCCGCGCCTGCTCCGGCAGCAGTTTCCAGGTGCCGCCCACCCTGGCGGTGCTGAACAAGGCGTTGAAGGAGGACCGCTACCACAGCATCGGCGTGGTGGGCACCCCCTGCAAGACCCTGGCGGTCTATAAGATGAAGTCCAAGCCCTTGGCAGAGAACGACAACCACGCCGACAATATCGGCATGGTCTTCGGCCTCTTCTGCGGCTGGGGCCTGGACTGGGAGGGCATCCGGGACCTGACGGCCAAGCACGCCGATCCCGCCCAGGTGACCCACATGGACATTCCCCCCAGCAAGTACCACTCCCTGGAGCTGCGGGAGAACGGCGAGACCGTCTCGGTCAACTTGGACGAGGTGACGCCCCTGGTGCGGTTCGGCTGCCATTACTGCACCGACATGACCGCCGAGTTCGCCGACCTCTCTGTGGGCGGCGCCCGCAGTGCCGACGGCTGGGACGTGGACAAGGGTTGGAACCAGGTCATCGTCCGCTCTGAGAAGGGCATGAAGTTGCTGGAGCTGGCCCGGGAGAAGGGCATCCTGGAGTTCAAGGACATCCCCGAGACCGGCTTGGATAAACTGAAGGGCGCCTCTCTGGGCAAAAAGCGCACGGGCATCAAGAACCTGCGCCAGCTCACCGGAAGCGAGGAGGATCTGGGCTACCTGAATCCCAGCGCCGAGCTGTTTAAGGGTCTGTAAAAGCATATAAAAAGGCCCCTGAGTTCCCGAAAATCCGAAATGCCTACAGTCAATTGGACAGCCTTTTTGGGTCTGCCGATTTCTGTAGGCATTTTCTTATTCTTCAGGTCATGTATTGCGGAAATTCTCTTCTGATTCATTAGGCGTCAGAAAATTGAACAGTTAATGCGGACGACTATTTTTATGAATC
>SFPN01000046.1 GCA_004551945.1 Clostridiales bacterium
AATACAACAACTTCCCTATGAGACCCCTCGCCTGGCACTCTCCTTTACAGGTCCTCTCCGCTTTCCCGAATGTGTAACACATCATTGACAAACCTACACTTGGTGCAAAATGGCGGGGGAAAATGCCTTGCGGGGGCACAGCGGTTCCTGTATAATGGACTCAAAAAACCATTCCATGTTCCAAAAGGAGGAGCGCCCTTGAAGAAAAATGAGAGCTACCAGGGCTTTGAGCTGGGCCCCATCCGTCCCCCCAGCGAGGCCTACAGCCTGCTGCTGCGGATCAACCGGGGCTGCGGCTGGAACAAGTGCCGCTTCTGCGGCTTTTACCGGGACACGCCCTTCAGCCCCCGTTCCGCAGAGGACGTGAAGAAGGACATCGACCGGATCAAATACTGGGTGGACGTGTTCCAGGGCCGGGCCGCCGCCAGCCAGCCCCAGACTGAAGGGGAGCAGGAGGCCTGCTATATGGCCTATAATTGGATTCAGAGCGGGATGCAGTCGGTGTTCTTCCAGGACGCCAACAGCATCCTCATGAACCCGGACGAGATGATCCAGGTGCTGGAGTACCTGAACCAAACCTTCCCCTCCATCCGCCGTATCACCTCCTACGCCCGGTCGGACACCATCAACCGCCTGGGCCTGGAACGCCTCACCCGGTACCGGGAGCTGGGGCTCAACCGCTTCCACATCGGCCTGGAGACGGGCAACGACTATATCCTCAAGCTCATGCGGAAGGGTGTGGACAAACAGACCCAGATCGCCGCGGGCATTAAGGCCATGGCCGCCGGGATTGAGATCAACGAATTTTATATGCCTGGCATGGGCGGCCGGGAATACGCCCGGGCCAGCGCCCTGGACACCGCCGACGTAATGAACCAGGTGAACCCTGACTTCATCCGCATTCGCTCCATGGCTCTGGCCGAGAACCTGGAGATGTACGAGGACTACGAAAGCGGCCTGCTCACCCGGCCCAACGATATTGAAACCATCCAGGAGATCCGCCTGTTCATCGAAAACCTCCACGGCATCACCAGCTTTGTGGACAGCGACCATATCCTGAACATCCTTCTGGAGCTGAAGGGACGGCTGCCCCAGGACAAGGACAAGATGCTGGCCACGATCGATAAGTTCCTGGACCTGCCCGAGGACACCCGGAATATCTTCCGCCTGGGCCGCCGCCTGGGAATCATGGGGGACCTGCGGGACCTGAACAACCGCCAAGCCGTTGACAAGGTGAAGCAGACCATGGAACGGAGCGGCATTGATAAGAGTAACATCGACGCCGTCTGTGACCGGCTGATGATTCGCTGTATCCCTATCTGAATGCATGGGAGGAGTTATCATGCGCATTCTTGTTTTAAATGGCAGCCCCAAGGGGGAAAACAGCACCACGGTCCAGACGGCCCTTTATTTGCAGGCCCTTCACCCGGAGCACACCTTCGTCTTTCTGCCGGTGGGTCAGCGGATCAAAGGCTATGAGAAAGACTTTTCCCCCGTGCGCGCCGCCCTGCAGGAAGCCGATCTGATCCTCTTCTGTTACCCGGTGTACACCTTCATCGCCCCCTATCAGCTCCACCGGCTAATAGAGCTGATCAAGGAGGACGGCGTGGACCTTTCCGGAAAATTTGCCTCGCAGATTACCACCTCCAAGCATTTTTTCGACGTTACCGCCCACCGGTATGTGGAGGAGAACTGCTTTGACCTGGGGCTGAAGGTGGTCCGGGGCCTGTCGGCGGATATGGAGGACCTGCTTACCCCCCAGGGACAGGAGGAGGCCCGGATGTTTTTTAACCAGATGCTTTTCTCCTGCCGCCAGGGGATTTTCGTGACGCCCCCTGCCAGAGGGCCGGCCCGGGCCCGCCGGGTCTACCAGCCGGTCCTTCCCCAGGCCGAAAAGAAAAGGGGGAAGGACGTGGTTATCGTGACCAACTGCGGGCCGGAGGATGAGAACCTGCGGGGGATGATCGCGGATTTCCGGGCCGCCCTGCCCTATGCCAGCCGGGTGGTGAACCTGCGGGACTTTCCCTTTTCCGGGGGCTGCCTGGGCTGCCTGCGGTGCTCCGTTACGGGGGCCTGCATTCACAAGGACGGCTTTGACGCCTTCCTGCGCAGGGAGATCCAGCGGGCCGACGGATTTGTATACGCCTTTACCATCGCTGACCACTATACCCACTCCAGCTTTAAGTGCTTCGACGACCGGCAGTTCTGCAACGGCCACCGCACGGTGACCCGCGGAATCCCCGCTGCTTATTTGATCAGCGGGGACTACCGCTATGAGAGCAACCTGCGCATGATTTTGGAGGGACGGTGCGAGGTGGGGGGCAACTACCTGTGCGGCGTGGCCACTGACGAGGAGGACACCACGGCGGAGCTCCAGGCTCTGGCGGAGGGGCTGGCCTTTGCTATGGAGAATCAGCTTGCCCGCCCGGCCAACTTTTACGGCGTGGGAGGGATGAAAATCTTCCGGGACCTCATCTATGTGATGCAGGGCATGATGAAGGCCGACCATAAATTTTACAAGGCCCAGGGACTTTATGACTTCCCCCAGAAGAAGAAAAAGCAGGTGCTGCAAATGAAGCTGGTGGGGGGACTGTTGTCCCTTCCGGGGGCACAGAAAACCATACTGGGGCAGATGAACCGCTTTATCATCGCCCCCTATCAAAAGGTTTTGGAGGGGGTCCGGGGGAGAAACCCTGAGCATTCCAGGACGCCCCGGCGGTGAAGGCGCTGATCCTCTGGACGTTCGCGGCAGAATAAAAAAACAAGCCAACCGGTTTCCCGGTTGCACTTGTCAAGAAAAAGTAGACACTAAAAAAGACAAAATTACAAGAAGCCCAGTTCGGTCTTGTACTGAACTGGGCTTTTGTAGCCCAAGGCAGCAGAATATACATACTGATTCAACAAATCGACGCCTCTATTGCCGGCTGACTTCGTTCAGCCAGAGCCTGCAAACTAATTTGCGCATAACTCTTGACGGTACCTCTATGTGGTGTCCCTTTCTTGCCCATATCTTCACTTCCTTTCCAAATTCATTATATTACGAAAAAGTAGACACCCACACTTTTGTGAGTGTCTACTTTTATTTTACAGGTGCAAACCGGTTTCCCGGTTGGCTTGTTTTGTTTGTGTTTTGAGGGAAGAAAAATTACTTCAGCTCGACCTTTGCGCCGACTTCTTCCAGCTTCTTCTTCAGCTCTTCAGCCTCGTCCTTGGAAACGCCTTCCTTGATGGCCTTGGGAGCAGCCTCGACGACAGCCTTGGCGTCAGCCAGGCCCAGGCCGGTGATCTCGCGGACAGCCTTGATGACCTTGATCTTCTCGTCGCCGAAGCTTGCCAGCACGACGTCGAACTCGGTCTTCTCAGCAGCAGCCTCAGCAGCGGGAGCAGCAGCGGCAGCAACAGCAACAGGAGCAGCGGCGGAAACGCCGAACTCATCTTCCAGAGCGTGAACCAGCTCGGACAGCTCCAGGACGGTCAGGGTCTTAACTTCTTCGATCAGAGCAGTGATCTTCTCGCTTGCCATAGTAGTGTACCTCCAATAATAATGGTTAGATTATAATGTTTTTGTGCGTTAAGCCGACAGGGGGAGCTTACTCGCCCTTCTGATCGGCGATGGCCTGCACGACGCGGGCCAGACCAGAGATGTTGGCGTCCAGAACGGTAGCCAGACCTCTGATGGGAGCAATAAGAGTACCAAGCACGGTGGCGATAAGGACTTCTCTGCTGGGCAGATCGGCCAGGGCCTGAACCTCAGGCACGGAAATGACCTTGCCGTCCACGAAGCCGCCCTTGATGAAGAACTTCTGCTGGGGAGCCAGCTTCTTGGAGAACTCAGAGACGACCTTGGCGGCGGCCACGGGGTCGCCCTCACAGATGGCGATGGAAGTGGTGCCTTCCAGGACATCGCACAGCTCGTCCAGGCCAGCGTTCTTCACGGCGAAGCGGGCCAGCGTGTTTTTCACCACGAAGTACTCCACGCCGTTTTCACGCATCTTGGCGCGCAGCTCGGTGTCCTCTGCCACGGTAATGCCGCGATAGTCCACAATGACGCCGGCGGCGGCATTCTGGAACTTCTCGGTCAGGGAAGCCACGATTGCCTGCTTCTCGCTGAGAATCTTTGCGTTAGGCATACGGTTGTTTCACCTCCAAATAGAGAATGGGAACCAAAGAAAAAACGTCCTTGCGCCAAAAGACACAAGGACATGAAGCAATCATAGAAACTATGGACTGCATCCTCGGCAGGATTTACAGAGCACCTGCTGTCTTTGGAACGCGACTGTTATTTTACCATCCGGGAAAGGCGCTGTCAAGCGCCTTTCCCGAAAAAGGTACAAAAATTAAATGTCCGGATCTGGGAGATCAGCCCAGCTTAGCGCCGTTGATCTTGATGCCGGGGCCCATGGTGGAAGCCACCACGCAGCTCTTGATATAAGTGCCCTTGGCGGCGGCGGGCTTAGCCTTCAGAATAGCACCGATGAGGGTGTTGAAGTTCTCGCCCAGCTTCTCAGCGCCGAAGGAGACCTTGCCGATGGGGCAGTGGATGATGTTGGTCTTGTCCAGACGATACTCCACCTTACCGGCCTTGGCTTCCTTGACAGCGTTGGCCACGTTGGGGGTCACGGTGCCGGCCTTGGGGGAGGGCATCAGGCCCTTGGGGCCCAGAACCTTACCCAGACGGCCCACGACGCTCATCATGTCGGGGGAGGCGATGACCACGTCGAACTCGAACCAGTTCTCCTGCTGGATCTTCTGAGCCAGGTCCATCTCGCCCACATAATCTGCGCCAGCTTCCTTGGCGGCGTCAGCCTTGTCGCCCTTGGCGAAGACCAGAACGCGGGGCACCTTGCCGGTGCCGTGGGGCAGAACGATGGCGCCGCGGACCTGCTGGTCAGCGTGACGGGAGTCAACGCCCAGTTTCACGTGGAGCTCAACGGTCTCATCGAACTTGGCGGGGGCGGTCTTCACAATCAGATCCATAGCCTCTGCTGCGTCATACAGAGTGGCCTTGTCGATCTGCTTTGCGCTGTCCTGATATTTTTTTCCTCTAAACATATCTCTTACCCTCCTGCCTTACTCGCCGACGACAACGCCCATGGAACGGGCGGTACCCGCGATCATGCTCATGGCAGCCTCGATGCTGGCGGCGTTCAGGTCGCGCATCTTCATTTCTGCGATCTTGCGGACGTCTTCCTTGCTGATGGTGGCAACCTTCTCCTTGTTGGGCACACCGGAACCGGACTCGATGTTGCAGGCCTTCTTGATGAGGACAGCTGCGGGGGGAGTCTTGGTGATGAAGGTGAAGGAGCGGTCGGCGTAAACGGTGATGACCACGGGGATGATCAGACCGGCGTCGTTCTTGGTGCGCTCGTTGAATTCCTTGGTGAATGCGGAGATATTCACGCCGTGCTGACCCAGAGCAGGGCCAACAGGGGGAGCCGGTGTTGCCTTGCCGGCGGGGATCTGAAGTTTAACGTATCCAGTTACTTTCTGTGCCACTTAGAGCACCTCCATTTTCAAATGTGGTTGGACGGAGCGGAAAGCTCCTCCCACTGGCCGCGCCTTCCGCGCGGCTGCTGCAGGGGATCAGATGGACTCGATCTGATCCAGGTCCAGCTCCACCGGGGTTTCCCGGCCGAACATGGACACAACGACCCGGACCTTCTGGCGCTCCATGTCGATTTCTTCCACGATGCCGAGGAAGGATTCCAGCGCGCCGTCGGTGATGCGGACGTTGTCGCCGACTTGATAGGTCACAAGGACCTCCCGCTTTTCCACGCCCAGGGAAGCGATTTCATCGTCCGTCAGGGGAATGGGTTTGTTGCCGGACCCGACGAAGCCTGTGACCCCGCGCACGTTGCGCACCAGGTGCCAGGTCTCGTCCGTCATAATCATCTTCACCAGCACATAGCCGGGGAACACCTTGCGTTCCACGGTTTTGGTGCCGGAGTCAGTGATTTCAGTCACGGTTTCCATGGGGATGTTCACTGCCAGAATGAGGTCGCCCATGTTGCGGTTTTCCACGGCTTTTTCAATGGTGGCTTTTACGGTGTTTTCATAACCCGAATAGGTATGAGCCACATACCATCTTGCGCCTTCAGCCATTTTGATTCACCTGTCCGTCAATGACCGAAGAGAGAGAGCAGAGCGTTGATGACGGCGCTGGCAATGCCATCGAAGATCCAGACGATAATGCCTACGACGATCACGCAGACAATTACGATACCGGTCTTCTTGAGGGTATCTGCCCGGGAAGGCCAGGAGACCTTCTTCAGCTCTGCCTTCAGTTCCCGGAAGAAGCGTCCCAAGCGCTTGCCGAAGCCGGGCTTTTTGTCCTTCTCGGCTTTGGCCTTGTCCTTCTTGGGCTTGGCTTCCTTGGCGGGCTTGGCTGCCTCAGTCTGAGTCTCTTCTGCGGTCGCGTCCTGGTTCATCTTTTCTTTTTCAGACATTCAGTTCCACCCTTCTTTCTTACAGGGAATGTGGGCCATCATCACTTAGTCTCGGTATGAACGGTGTGCTTTCTGCAGAAGGGGCAGTACTTGTTCATCTCTAAGCGGTCGGGGGTATTCTTCTTGTTCTTCATAGTGTTGTAGTTGCGCTGCTTGCATTCGTTGCATCTGAGGGTGATCTTCACCCGTGCGCCGGCCTTTGCCATATCGCGGCACCTCCTTTACGATGTTCGGCCCCGGGAAAAAGCAAAACGCCGAAATCGGCCTTCCGCCTGTCCACAGGCGATTCCGATCCCGGCGAATCCATTCTGCCAAAAAAGAGCGTACTGACGCTCTGGAAGAATACGGCTGGATCGGCATCGTTTGCCTCCCTATGTCCCGGTTTGGTCAAGGGTTTGCGGGCGTATACCGTAATACGCGCACAAAAAATAAGCCCTTTTCATAGGTGCTGTTATTCTAGCACGTCCTGCAACAGGTTGTCAAGGGGATTTTGCAAGAAAATATAAGATATAGAGGAGACCGGGCGCTTTTCTGTGCCCTTCCGGTTGACACTCACCGCCCTTTCCGGTAAGATGAACGTGTAAGAAGGTGATAACAGTATGCGGATTATGGCGATTGATTACGGCGACGCCCGCACGGGGGTTGCCCTGTCCGACCCCACCGGCTTTCTGGCGGGGCAGACCTTCCTGGTGAAGAGCCGGAAGGAAGAGATTGTTCTGGCGGAGCTTTCCGCCCTGGCCCGCCGGGAGGGGGCGGAGGAGCTGGTGCTGGGCTACCCGAAAAACATGAACGGCACCGTGGGTCCCCGGGCGGAAAAGTGCGCCGCCCTGGGGGAAAAGCTCAAGGAGGCCACCGGCCTGCCGGTGATCCTCTGGGACGAGCGCCGCACCACCGTGGACGCCCACCGCATTTTAGGGGAGCAGGGGGTCCGCAGCAAAAACCGCAAGGACAAGATCGACTCCGTGGCGGCCACTCTGATTCTGGAGGGCTACCTTGACTGGAAGCGCATCCAGGCAAAACGACAGGAAAAGGAGGAGAACCATGAAGAAGGAAACCCGTGACGTCCAATACCATATTAACTGCGGGCCGGGAGACGTGGGCCGCTACTGCATCCTGCCCGGTGATCCCGGCCGGTGTGAGCTGATTGCCCGGTACTTCGATGACCCCGTCTTTATCGGCTCCAACCGGGAGTACACAATCTATACCGGCACCCTTCTGGGGGAGAAGGTCAGCGTCTGCTCCACAGGCATCGGCGGCCCTTCTGCGGTGATTGCTTTGGAGGAGCTGACCGCCCTGGGGGCGGATACCTTCGTCCGGGTGGGCACCTGCGGGGGCATTGCCATCCCGGTGCAGAGCGACGACCTGGTGATTGCCACCGGCGCGGTGCGCCACGAGGGGACCAGCCGGGAGTATGCCCCCATTGAGTTTCCCGCCGTGGCGGACTTCCAGGTGCTCACAGCCCTGGTGGACGCCGCCAAGGCACTGAAGGAACCCTGGCACGCCGGGGTGGTCCAGTGCAAGGATTCCTTCTACGGCCAGCACGACCCCGCCCGGATGCCCGTGTCCTACGAGTTACTGAACAAGTGGGAGGCCTGGAAGCGCCTGGGGGTTCTGGCCAGCGAGATGGAATCCGCCGCCCTCTTCACCGCCGCCGCCGCTCTGGGGGTCCGGTGCGGCTCCGTGTTCCATGTGGTGTGGAACCAGGAGCGGGAGAAGGCCGGGCTGGACCAGAAGGAGTCCGGCGACGTGCTCCAGGCAGTCCGGGTAGGCGTGGAAGCGGTCAAGCTGCTCATCCAGCAGGACCGGGAAAAGGAGGCAGACCATGGCTAAGGAAGGAAAGCATTCCTGCATCGACTGCGCCGTCACGCTGTGCGACGCACACAACCCCCACAAGGCGTTTCCCGCCTTCTGCATCAGCCGGAAGATGACCGAGGAACAGCGCAACGCCTCCCTGAAGGAGTATTTTAACGACCCGGAGGATAAGAAGGTGGTCCAGGTGGCCGCCACCGTAGAGTCCGACGGCTACAAGATCTGGCCCCGGGTTCAGGAGACCATCGAGTTTGCCAAGCGCATGGGCTTTACCAAAATCGGCATTGCCACCTGTGTTGCGCTCATCAAGGAGAGCCGGATGCTGGCCAAGATGCTCCGGGCCCATGGCTTTGAGGTCTACGGGATCAGCTGCAAGGCCGGCGAGGTCCCCAAGACCGAGCTGGGCATCCACCCCAAGTACCACGGCCCCGGCCACATCGCCTGCAACCCCATCCTCCAGGCCCAGCTGCTGGCGGAGGAGGGCACGGAGTTTAACATCGTCATGGGCCTGTGCGTGGGCCACGACAGCCTGTTCTATAAATACTCCAAGGCCCTGACCACCACCCTGGTGGTGAAGGACCGGGTGCTGATGCACAACACCGTCATGCCCCTGTACACAGCCGAGCAATACTACCAGCATCTGCTCCACCCCCCGGAAGAGGAGAAGGAATCTGAATAACCCGTCCCGTGGATGGAAGACGTGTCCGTAAAGCAAAAAAACATCCGTACCAAAACGGTACGGATGTTTTTCTGTTGTTGGAAAAGCTAATGATTCCGCAGAGCACGCTTTTCAAGTTCTAAAGTGATCAGCGCTGCGGCCATCAGATAAACGACAGCAGCAACACATTCCAACACAAGAGAATGGATTGGGTGTGGATAAAAAGCTGCCAAAGCCATAATCACAAACCTGACAGGGAAATAGGTTCCTAGCCATGCGGAGATTTTGTAAAACCGCTTGCGAAACTGAGAAGTCCTCTCAGTTCGTTCGTTTGTCCTTTTCTGATAAGCATATTCAAAACCGCCCACCACAGCGACAAATGGAAGAAAACTTAAAACGCCAAAGAACAGATTTTGCAGAATAATTGTGGTCATAAATTGAAGGATGAGAATCATTGCCTCCAGGACAACCAAAAAAGCCATAATCTGATGGACACCATCGGGCGTTCCTTCCTTGGTTCCCGGTAAGTCACTGTCGCTTTGGTATTCATCATCCAGCAGGTAATCAGCAGTCACATGAAACAGTTTGCTCAGGCGCAGAATGTTCGTGGCATCGGGCATTGCCGTTCCCATTTCCCAGCGGGAAACGGCTTGCCTTGATACATTCAGATGTTCCGCTAACGTTTCCTGTGACATTCCTCTGGACTTTCTGAGTCCAACAATTTTATCTGATAATTTCATCATGAAATCCTCCTTTGACCCGGTGATTTCATTGCAGCAAAAAGTTCTGTCAAACGCCACCGCATCAACGTTGCAATTCCGCAACATGACGTTACATTGCGTTTTTTCCAACCTGCTGGCGTAAATCAAGTTTACCACAGAGATACACCAGCATCAACAATGGGTCAGAAAAAGTGCCCAAACGGTTTGGATTCGGGGGACTGGTAACAGGATCCTGTTTTGCGATCCCGCCCTTTTTCCGGGGCGGGATTTTTTACCCCCGTGAGGCATAGGGTAAAGGAAGAGAGGAGGGATGCCCCATGGAGCAGCGGTTTTCCCTGGAGGGCGGTCAGATGGTGTGCCGGGACGCTCAGGGGGGCGGCGTGGAGGTCATTCTGGAGCTGCGCCCCCGGGAGCGGGGCCTGTACCGGGGGTACCTGGCAGGGCCGGGAGGCCGGATGGACCTGGGGGCCCTGCTGCCGGAGCGGGACAGTCTCCGTCTGCGCCGCACCCTGTCCCAGCGGCGGCTGCGGGAGCAGGGCTGCTGGCCCATCTTGGGAGGTGGAGCCTCTCTGGTTCACTCCTTCCAAACCGGCCGGCCCGGGGGAGCGCCCCAGGGCTGGACCCCGCTGACCGGGGAAGAGAACCTGTTTCCCCGGGACCCCCTCCTGGCCCGGGCGGTGAAGGAGTCCCACCGGGGCCTGCTCCGCCGCCAGCCGGAGGGAGACTTCCGCCTGGCTTTCCCCTGGGACCCGGCAAGTCCCTTCCCCCTGGTCCCCCTGTTCTGCTTTGCCCGGGTGGAAACCCTGGGCGGCCGTCCACACTTGACATTTCGCTTCCGAAGCGGCGGCACCCCCGCCATGCCCTGACCCTCCCGCCTCCGCCCTTGCCAGAACTTCAAATCTGCGCTACAATACTCCCAAAGGATCACCAAGAATGGGAGCGACAACATGGATTATTTTCACTTATCGGAAGACAAACAGGCCCTGCTGGACATGAGCAGCCTGGGGCTGGCCTATCTGGGGGACGCGGTGTACGAGGTCATGGTTCGCAGTTGGCTGTGCCTGCGCGGCAAGCTCACCCCCGGGCGGCTTCACCGGGCGGCCCTGGACTATGTAGCCGCTCCCCGGCAGGCCAGGCTGCTGGAAAAGCTCCTGCCCAGCCTTACGGAGGAGGAGGTGCGCGTCTACAAGCGGGGCCGCAACTCCAACCCCCACGCCCATCCCCGGGGGGCCACCCGGCAGGAATACCAGATTGCCACCGGGCTGGAGACCCTGTTTGGCTGGCTCTACCTCCAGGGGGAGACCCAGCGCCTGAACCAACTGTTTGACCGGATGATGGAAGGGGAGGAATGACCCATGCCCATGGACGCACTGTGTCTGTCCGCCGTGAGACGAGAGGCGGAGAGGCTGATTTTAGACGGCCGCATCGACAAGATTCACCAGCCCAGCCGGGACGAAATCCTGATGCAGATTCGCAGCCGGGAAGGCGCCTGCCGCCTGCTTCTCTCTGCCAACCCCGCCCGGCCCCGGATGCAGCTGACCGAGCGGACCCGGGAGAACCCGGCGGAGCCGCCCATGTTCTGTATGCTTCTGCGGAAGTACCTCACCGGCGGCAGAATCCTGGAGGTCCGCCAGCCCCCCATGGAGCGGCTGGCAGAGCTGGTGATTGAGGCCACCAACGAGATGGGGGACAAGGTCACCCGCCGGCTGATTCTGGAGGCCATGGGCCGCCGGACCAACCTGCTGCTGCTGGACGGGGAGGGCCGCATTGTGGACTGCCTGCGCCGGGTGGACGTGGATCTGTCCCAGGAAAACGCCCGTCCCCTGCTGCCGGGGCTGTTCTACAAGTATCCCCCCATCCAGACCGGCAAGCTGGACCCCGGCTCCTTCACGGAGACGGACCGGGCCGCTCTTCTGGTGTCCGCATCTCCGGACACCCCCGCCGACAAATTTTTGATGGACCACTTTTTGGGCCTGTCCCCCCTCATTGCCCGGGAGGTGGCCTTCGAGGCCTTCGGAGAGGTGGACGCCCCCGTGGGCCGGGACCCGGAAACCCTGCTGGATAAGCTGGCGGCCCTGCTGGACAGGCTCCAGGGGGGCCAGGTCCAGCCCACCATGCTCCTGCGGGAGGGAAAGCCTGTGGACTTCTCCTTCCGGCCCATCCTCCAGTACGGCCCGGGGACGGAAAACCGCGCCTTTGACCGGTTCTCCGCCCTGCTGGACGAGTTTTACCAGGCGAAAGAGAACGCCGACCAGGTCAGGCAGAAGGGGCAGGATCTGATCAAATCCCTGAACCACGCCCGGGACCGCCTGGCACGAAAACTGGCCCTCCAGGAAAAGGAACTGGCCGAGACCCAAAACCGGGAGGAAAACCGCATCCGTGGCGACCTGATTACCGCCAACCTCTACCGGATGGAGAAGGGCATGAAGTCCTTAAAAACGGAAAACTACTACGATCCGGAGTGCCGGGAGGTGGAAATCCCCCTGGACCCCCTGAAAACGCCCCAGCAGAACGCCGCCAAATATTACAAGGCCTACACCAAGGCCAAGACCGCCCAAGAGATGCTCACCATCCAGCTGGAAAAGGGCGCGGCGGAGAAGGAGTACCTGGACAGCGTCCTGGACAGCGTCTCCCGGGCGGAAGGGGAGCGGGACCTGGCGGAAATCCGCCAGGAGCTGGAGGAGACCGGCTACCTCCGCCGCCGGGGCAAGGGGAAAAACCAGATGAAGCGCCCTGCCGCCAAGCCCCTGGAGTTCCGCTCCTCCAGCGGCCTGCGCATCTCCGTGGGCCGGAACAATTTGCAGAACGACAAGCTCACCACCAAGCAGGCGGGAAAGTGGGACTACTGGTTCCACACCCAGAAGATCCACGGCTCCCACGTGATTCTGTGGACGGAAGGGGAAAAGCCCGATGACCAGAGCCTTCACGAGGCGGCTTGTTTGGCCGCCTGGTTCTCCCAGGGCCGGGAGGGGAAGAAGGTCCCGGTGGACTATACCCCTGTGAAGTTTGTGAAGAAACCTGCCGGGGCACGCCCGGGGATGGTGATCTACACCACCTACCAAACTGCCTATGTGGACCCGGACGAGGCCCTGGTAAAGAAGCTCAAAAAATAAGGAGGTCAGATTATGGACGAAACCCTGGCATGTTACCGCTTCCAGTGCGCAAAGTTCCTCCAGTGCCTCCGGGCCAGCGGCAAGGGCTGCTGCCTGGAATGGGACCCGCAGGAGAAGAAGCTCCCTGACGGGGCCTGCACCAAGGAGAACGGCTACCCCTACTTCCAGCCGGGCAGGGAAGAAAACCCCGCCCACGCCTGGCTGCGGCGGCCCAACGGATAACGAGATTTACCCAAACAAAAACCGGAAGGACAGTCTCGTCCTTTGCACCTGTAAAATAAAAGTAGACACTCACAAAAGTGTGGGTGTCTACTTTTTTCGTAGTATAATGAATTTGGAAAGGAAGTGAAGATATGGGCAAGA
>SFPN01000047.1 GCA_004551945.1 Clostridiales bacterium
GAGCTCTTGGCCGCCACAAGCCAGTTATCCCTGTGGTAACTTTTCTGACACTACCAACTTAGACTTCGTGAAAAGATGATAGATCGTTAGGCCTGGCTTTCACCTCCTAATTGCTTACTGGGCAACTAGGTCAAGCGGACTTTTGCCCTTATGCTCTACGTGAGGTTTCTGTCCTCACTGAGTCCACCTTTGGACACCTTCGCTACACTTTCGAAGGTGTACCGCCCCAGTCAAACTCCCCATCCAGCCATGTCCTCGAAAGATAAGGGACGATGTCGGGAGGTGCCCCACACAGGCGGCCTCGCGGTCCCCTGCATGTTCTTCCCCCTTACCACCGCCCCACCCTTTTGACAGAGTTCAGGGTCACCTTCCTCGTAAAAAGAAAGGCTTCAATCGCATGAAGCTTATTGAGACTCCCCAAACCACCCTTCTACGCACCAAGAACGAGCATCCCCCCGAAGAGGGACACCCGCCAGCACGCAGTCAGATGGCCGGTCGCCCTGCTTTTCGTCCCGCCTCATACACCTCTCCCCCTCCGCAGGAGACATGAAAGCCCTACGAAGTACCCAGGAGAGGGAAGGACGAGAGAAGGGCGGCTTCCCAGAAAACGAGGGCTTTTTGGGCCCAGGGGGAATGAGGAAGCGTTTCGCTCTCGCCGCCCTCCGCCTCCCCAGCCAAGTTGAGACTAGCACTGGGGGGCGCTACTTTGTAAGACGCGCCTCTCACCCTCGATAATCGAGTGAGTAGAATGGCGACGAAGGCCGGAGTCTTTCATGGTCGCGGAGATGCCGCCGCCCTGGAGACCGACCCCGTTAAGGGCCGGGCAGGACAGCGACATTTGGCCTCCGCTCCTCCGTACTACTACATCCTAAGTGCCACTCCACAAGGCCGAACTGAAGTAAAGCTCAACAGGGTCTTCTTGCCCCGCCGATTCTGCCACGCCCGTTCCCGTGGCTGTGGGTTCACCAGGACCTGAGTAGGGACAGTGGGAACCTCGTTAATCCATTCATGCACGTCACTAATTAGATGACGAGGCGTTTGGTTACCTTAAAAGGGTCATAGTTACCCCTGCCGTTTACCCGGGCTTGAATGATCTTCACCATATTAACGTTCAGAGCACTGGGCAGAACTCACATAGCGTCAAAACCTTGCGTGGCTATCGCTATGCTATGTTTCGATTCAACAGTCGGGTTCCCTTGGTCCGTTCCAGTTCTGAAACAGCAGTTGATCGCGGGAGCGCAGCGCCCTTTCGCCCGTGAAGGCGCGGCTTGGCCTGCAGCCATTTTTGTCCGTCCCGAGCAACACCCCTGCCCCCGCGAAGGGGAAGAGGCGCGCCCTGCCAGGGACCGGGGCCTCCGGGCGGCTCCACAGGGCAAGCACAAGCGCAGCACCATCGGCACAGGCGTAAACCCAAGCTTCAAGACCACACTCGCCTCACTCCCTGCTTCACACAAAAAACCCTCGGCTCCTGCCTTCGGCTCTAGACCCTCTTTGGCCTCACGAAGAGGTGGGCCCTGTCACAGGCCCTTCCGCGGCAGTACTCGATCCGGCTGACCCCCGGCGCAGGCTTGAGCCCCTCCGCCCCCACCCCTCGCGGGATGGCTTAAGAGGGAGTCCGCACCGAGGCTCCGGGGCCGGGCCTTTCCTGTCGCGGCTGGTATCTAGACCCTGGCTGGGACAGCCACCCGCTCTGCTCTCAGAGCCACTCCTTCTCCCGAAGTTACGGAGCTAATTTGCCGACTTCCCTTACCCACGTTATCCTGCCAGACTAGAGGCTGTTCACCTTGGAGACCTGCTGCGGTTTGTGGTACGGCCTTACGTAAACCCGCACGACGGAGGGAGGGGGCTTTGACACCTCCTCCCCCCGCGCACCTGATGCTAAGGGGGTTTTCAAGGGCTCTCGAGCCAGTGATGGACGCGTCGCTTGGAAGGGGCAGGCCCGACCAACTGACGCGCTCTTCCAACCTGGGGACCTGGTCTCTGGGTAAGCCACTTCACAGGACCCCGCGGCTGTTAACAAGAAGAGCTGACACTCCCCATCCCTCTCGCAAGCGTCTCCTAGCACCTTTTGCGTTACCGCTATCTCAGCTTTCCCTCTAATAAAAGAGGAATCGCCTCAGGCTACGTAAGTTGCTGGAATGTTAACCAGCATCCCTTTCGAGAAGCGGGGCTCCCCCCTCCCAGACCCTCGCGGGAGAGGTCGGGGCTGCCCTCTTGGCAAATGACCTTCGCCATTCTCTCAGGACCGAATCACTCATGCCCAAACACAGTCGACATGAAAACCTTCTCCACATCAGTCCAAAAGGCTTGCACTTTTGTAGTTGCTACTTCCACCAAGATGTGCACTGGGGTCAGCTCCACGCGAGGTCACCCTCTGCGCTTCTTCGCGTAACCCCACGCCCGCCTACGCGTTGATGTTTCCTTCGACAAAAACCCCATGCATGCCCTGCCTGGCTTTCCGTCACATCAACGGTCTAGTATAGACCCCCGGCTTTAGCGCGATCCATTTTCTGGGCCACTCGATTCGATTCGTGAGTTGGTCGACACTCCTTAGAGCATGAATACTGCCAATTCTAGCTTCGAATTGTCTTAACCGAATGACGCCATTTATGGTCTCTCATGAGCCGAAAGTTACGCGTCTTAACTAGACTATCGGTTCATCCCGAATTGCCTTCCCAGCTTACCTGGTGAGGCCCACTAACGGCACAACAGATTCTCCCGGAGCCCGTTCTGTACGGCTGCCCTCCTCAAGCCGGAGGGAAAAGGCGGCCTCTACGTAACGGGGTGTCGCAGAGGGCTTGCGCCCCCCGCCTCCCTCGCACACATTCAGAGTTTGAGAGTCGGATGAAGGATTTTCTCCCCCACTACCTCCAATCATTCGCTTTACCGTGTGCAACTCTGTCAAGCGTGCCGCTGCTATCCTTAGGGACATTTCGGCGGGAACCAGCTAAGAGGGGGTTCGATGAGTCTTTCGCCCCAATCCAAAACTCTGAGGAATGATTTGCACGTCAATACCCCTTCGGACCTCCACCGGGGTTTCCCCCGGCTTCATCCTGGTCTTGGATAGATCACCCCCTCTCGGGTATACGCTCTGCCGCTCAACCGCCCTGTCCCCGAAGGCCGAGGCCTAGGGTCAGAGGGCCGTGCTGCGGGCCTCCGCGCCCACCTCCCTCGCGGGAAGGAGCTGTCAGTGCCTTCGCACGTTCTAAAAAGCCGGCTCGACTACTTGCTTTCGCTGCGCGTGTAGGGCTCGTCCGTCCCCTTCCACTCGCGACAGAGTGTAACTCCTTGGTCCGTGTTTCAAGACGGGCCCTATGGCACCGCACTCCAGTTTAGTGTAAGACAGTAGGCCATGCATGAGATGAGCCAATACGCTCTGGGGATGGGAGCGACTGCTGGCGGCGCCTTGTGAAGGCCCCCTGCCCGCACGTGGAGCGCGAGCAGGAGAGGAAGAGAGCCTCTCCCGATCAGCCGCCCCGGCTGCCCCCTCCCCCTCCGAAGAGGAACGCTTCGCCTCCCGCCTCTAGCCTGCAGACGCCTCGCAGGGCCCGAGAAGACCATGTTAGACCGGCAAGCGGGGGAACCTGCAGCGGAGTAAACCCCGCCACAACCCGCTCGCAGGCACCTTGCCTCCCCTGGACCCGTAGAAGGAATTAGAACATGCAGACCGTGAGGACAGACATCCGGGCTTTGAGACCCGGAAGGGGAAGCTCGCTGGGAAGGGAGCGGGGCGCATGGCTCGAGAAGGGGAAAGTGTGTGGTGCCCCCCCTAGTGCCTCCTGTAGACGCCTCGCCCTCCCTCTTTTGGTTGCGCCCAGAGACACGCCGGACGCCGAAGCGTCACTGACGCGCCCCCTAGTGGCGGACAACTCACCCCAAAGCGTAACTGTGTCCCAGCCTCGCAGCGCAGGTTGCCCCGCGCCTTCCGCTTGTGCAGTGAACATAGGTTTCCATCGTCGTAGTTTCGGGCTCTATTTGACTCTCTTTTCAAAGTCCTTTTCACCTTTCCCTCGCGGTACTTGTGTGATATCGGTCTCAGGCAGATATTTAGCCTTGGAAGGAAGCCACCTCCCAACTTCACGCTGCACTCCCAAGCAACGCTACTCTCGGACTGTGTGTAACCCTGCTCAGCTGCGCCCCCTTTTGCACCGGCAAGCACCACGGGACTGTCACCCTCTCTGGTGCGGCGTTCTGGGCCGTCTTGCACTTGCCTCGACGTGTGGGGCGCGCCCTCTTCCTCTCGGATGCGCAGGCAGTCCCTCACCCCACATCTCGCGCCCCGCGTGAGCAGAGCCGCGATTCAGGGCTGGGCTTGCTCCTGTTCGCTCGCCGCTACTAAGGAGATCTCTGTTGATTTCTTTTCCTCCGCTTAATGATATGCTTAAGTTCGGCGGGTAGTCTCCGCTGGCCTCAAGTCGGATGCTTTTGTTGTAACTGCACCACCTCTCCCGGCAGAAAGGGGCGCCGGGGGGAGCGCAGAAAGGGTGCGCGTGACGACGTCTGCCGGCACTCGGTGTCCCAGAGGGCGCCGGAGAGAGCCCGGGGGAGCGGGAAGCACGCATGCCGCAGACTGCCTGTTCTTTGCACACGCAGTCCGACACACCGCCCCCTTCTCTCCGCCCACTTGCTCCCGGCGCCGTGCTCGGGGCACCACTCGCCTGCAGACACGCATCCCCTGCTGCTGCCTGCTCCCCCCACCCCTCCCCTCCTTCCAGGGGAGGGTGCAGCTGTATTTCTCTCAACCAGCACAGGACGCGCAGTAACGCAGTGCGCGCCAGCTCCGCGGTGCATTTGAGGCCGAAGACCCTCCCGGGGGAGAACCTTGGAGGCCCAGGTCCGCCGGCCCCACCCGAAACTACGGACGGGGCAGGCGAGCCGCGCACGGGGCACGGCCAAAGGACGTTCTCCTTTGACTGCTTGCACTTCCCGACATTGAGTCAGCGGTGCCCGGAGCCAGAGCAGCGGCGACAGACAGGGGGTTGCCCCCCTGCCCACCCTCCGCCACCCCGGGCCCCGGGCGTTAGACGTTCGAGGATTCGATGGTTCACGAGGTCTTGTGTGTCACACGACGTTTCACAGCTTGCTGCGCTCTTCATCGATGCCTGAGCCGAGGCGTCCTCCACGACGATGTCTCTGGATCTAGGCTGGGGGCTGGGACGCCGCGGTGCCTCTCGGCACTTTTTGCGTGTGCACACGGCGGAGGAACGCCACTCGGCGCCTTCCTCGCTTGTCCGGCCTCACCCCCTTTGTTGTTGTCTTCTCTGCCGCCCAGCAGCCCTGCAGAGAGCGCCGCCTTCCGATCGCGCTCCCCCGACGGGCCCCATGCGCACCTGTGACAGTGCGCACCCAGGCGCTCGACTCCTTCGCCCCCCGTGTTTCTTTTCTGTTGCTTCCTCTTTTCTATGGTAGTACGCCACCAGCAAGCCTTCTAGTAGAAGACGGCCGGCGGCCAGACGACGACGTTGTCATTTGTGTTGTGTCCCCGCTTGGCGCCTCCAAAAGAAGGCACTCCAGCAGGACTGCGTATAATGATCCTTCTGCAGGTTCTCCTACAGAAACCTTGTTACGACTTCTCCTTCCTCTAGATGCTGGGGCTCGCAGAACTTCGGGCCGCGCCGAGGCACGTCCTCCGGACAACTCGCCGCAACATCCAATCGGTAGGAGCGACGGGCGGTGTGTACAAAGGGCAGGGACGCATTCAGCGCGCGATCACTGACACGCGCTTACGAGGCATTCCTAGTTCACGACCAATAATTGCAAGGGACGATCCCAACCGCGACGGGGCCTCGCAGGATTGCCGCACCCTCTCGGGCTTGGCCTCCACACACTGCACCCGCCATTGTAGCACGCGTGCAACCCAATAGAAGGCATCTAAGGGCATCACTGACCTGTTATTGCCTCACGCTTCCGGCGCTTTATGAGCAATAGTCCCTGTGAAGGAGTTGCGCGGGCTCTTTTGTACCCACCTCTTCCTCGTGTAGACGCACCGGGAGGGCGGCGGCAGACACCAGAGAAAGAAAAGAGAGAGAAAAGGAGAGAGATGCAGCCATGCACGCACACAGGACTTAATGCAATGCACGACGCATCGTTTGGTTTCTCCCTTCCTCCTTCGCTTTTCTCTAGCGTCCACCCCCGCCATCCCACTTATCAGTGGTGCAGAGAGGGGAGAGGCAGAGAGCCCGGCACTCAGTCACCAGGCAGAGGTCTCGTCCGTTATCGCAATTAAGCAGACAGTTCACACCACGAACTAAGAACGGCCATGCACCACCACTCTCACAATCACGAAAGAACTGCATCCTGTCAATCCCGTGTGAGTCAGGGCCTGGTAAGGTTAACGGCGTTGAATCCAATTAAGCCGCAGGCTCCACGCCAATTGTGGTGCCCTTCCGTCAATTCCTTTAAGTTTCAGCCTTGCGACCATACTCCCCCCGTAACCTGAATACTTACAGATTTCTCGCGGGGCACGGAGGGTGCCTTTGACGAGCAGCCCCCCCACACCTAGTCGGCATCGTTTACAGCATGGGAATACAGAGGTGTCTGATCTCCTTCTCTCCCCCAGCTCTCGTCCTTGATCAATGAAAGCGTCCTTGGCAAGCGCTTTCGCCTCTGGTAGTCGTGGACCGATCATAAAATTTTACCTCTCCCGGCCCAATACTTATGCCCCCGGAAACCGCCCCTATTTACCATCAACGCCACACCTGACTCCCGAGACGTTATCCGAACAGCCCGAACGGGGGCACCCACTGGGCCAATGTGGCCGCAGGTAAAAGGAAGGCTGAGCACTGCACAAATGGGGCGGCTGACGCAGGCCGCCGGTAGCAGACTTGCGCCTGCCCCATAGCGGTTAGACCTACGCCCTCCTCTCCCCACCCACACAGCCTCGCCCTCCCCCCTACGACCTGACCCAGCGGGCACTCCCTCGCCCAATGGACCGCCTGACTTCGCACCCAGAAGCGTGACCAGCAGACAGACGCAGGTCTGAACTGTTATTCCATACTGCAATGTACAGGGGCCTGAGCCACAAGGGCACGACCTGCTATAGACACTCCAATTTCTTTATGGTAACAAAAGACAAGGCGCAGGCACCCAGAAGGGGGACTAGAAAAGAAAGGAGGCAGGGCAGAAGAAATGCCTCGCACACACACCCACCACACCTCGAAGTCTGAGAAAGGAGAAGAGGTTTTTTAGCGAGAATTTGAATGCACCCGTTAAAACAAGTGCACACGCTTTCTCTATCCCTCTCCCCCCCTGCTCTTCCTTTCGAAGCGCAGATGAGCATGCGTAGTATTGCATCTCTCTTTTTCCCCTTTCTCTCCCCTTTTTCTTCCTGTCCCCCCTCGTTGGACACCTGGACCAAGCAATCTCAACTACGGGCGTTTTAAACGCAACAACTTTAATATATGCTCGAAGAGCTGGAATTACCGCGGCTGCTGGCACCAGACTTGCCCTCTTCTTGCATTCAGCGTAGTATCTGTGCATCGTTCATTCTACGGGACCGTAAAACCGGCACCCTTAGTACTGCTCGTCACCACCTCCGACGTTGTCGATTGGGTAGTTTGCGCGCCTGCTGCCTTCCTTAGAAGTATGAAACATATCTCATGTTCATTCTCCGGAGTCGAACCCAAATCCTCCGTTACCCGTCACCACCACCGTAGTCCCCTATACTACGGTTGAAAGTATGATGGGGCGGTCGCTTATACGGCCTGCCGTCTTGCGACGGTCTACGACCTATCTTGACTTCACCCGAAAAGCGGAGTTGCCCCCGCGCTGGTCACTTCAATGCCACACCCCGATGAAAGGATGCCGATAGGCGCCTGACCCACAGCACGGAGGCTGCGAGCCATTAGGTGCACGTATTAGCACTAGGTTCCCAGTGTTATCCGACTAAAGAAGAGGATAGGGCCGTGCAAATTACGACCGTTGTAATGAGCCGTTCGCAGTTTCGGGCTTATGCCCTTATACTTAGACATGCATGGCTTAGCCTTTGAGCTGAGCATATGACTACTGGCAGGATCAACCAGGTGGCTGATGGACTTCGGATTAGAGTAGAAAGCTAGTTGTTTCTAGCCGTCTACCTGCGTCCAGGATGGAGGGAGGGAGAGAAGGGAGCGTACTCCCCACACACCCCACCCCACCCTCAACACATGCATACACCTCTCCTCTCCTCCTAGTCTAGAGCACCCCCCTCAGTCTTCTCGCGTACCATTCCGTCCACACACACCTTCCTTGTGTCCGTCCACAACACTCCGGCAGGGGGGCGCGACGGGGCTTTCTAAGGGAGGGAGAAAGCAGGAGGGATGGCAGAACCTTCCCTATTGCTCTCCCTCTCCCGGACAGCCCCCTCGACGTTTACAGCCCACCCCAAGCCTTGCAGGGCGGGGGGGAGAAGAAGGGAGGAGGCGTACCCCCTCTCTCTTCACCCCCATGCCTCGCTTTGTTTTCTAGTGCCTTCACACCGCTCCAAGCGTTTTGTATAGCAAGCAGCAGGATTCAGCCCCTCCGTCTCCTTCTCTTCCACATCACACACCCCCTCAAGCCCGGATACAATCGGCAGACCCCCCAGCAGAGGCCCTTTTGCAGTGCCGCTGTAGGTGACGCGGGGTCTGTGCTGCACCGAGGGGGGAGAGAGGGGCCGTCCCCACCAGAATAGTGGGTCCGACACACACACGCACACACCCCCCGGTCTGAACGACAGCCACGCCCCACGCCCTCCGGGCTGCAGCGCTAAAGGACACCCATCCAGAAACGAAACACGGAGGAAGAAGGCAGCATGCCCCCCCCCACCACCCTTGCTCGTCCCTTTCTGATGCCCTCTGGCGCTGCACCCGCTGACGCCCTACTCGCAACAACATCCTCCCGAGAACATCCCCCTTGACCCTCGCGACCCCTCCCCCCTTCTTCCGAAGAAGAAGAGGAAGGACCCGAAGGAGGGTGGTTCGAACCCCGCTCAGGGCAACTCAGAGCCCTCTCAAAACCATCCAGAGCAGCACGGCTTATGATGATCACCCGGATTGCGCGGTACTCCCAGTAGTAAAAAACCACCGGGCGCCAACCCGACGAACGCCAGCTCACCGAAGTCCACCCCTTCTCGCGGCCGAGAGAGGACCGACCGAAGTTGCCTCCGAACAGGGCCCTAGCACCCCCCTGGGCCCCCGCCACCTGACCGGGGCGGAGGGGGCGAGGGGGGGAGGCCCCCGGTGGGGTCGGGTGGGGGACCTTCCCGGAGGGGGGGGTCGGCCCCCCCCCCCCCGAGAGGTACCTACCCTCCCCCTATATATATCCATTTTCGGACTTCGGTTGACGCATGCATTTTTATTCGGACCCTGAAACAGCATATCTCCTCAAAAAAATATGAACTAGAAAAACCGACACATGCTAGCATACGCTAAAAAATACGCCCTCTAAGAATATCCAACAAACAAAAAATTCAAAATTTTTCAAAAATTTTCGATGGCCAAACTGAGCAGCTTTTGGCCAAAAAAGTTCTGTTTTTTTGGGG
>SFPN01000016.1 GCA_004551945.1 Clostridiales bacterium
CCATGGTTGTAAAAAGGACCTTTCTGTGAGCTCATTCCTATCATATTTCAAAAATATTGTTTTGTCAACGATACTTATTATTGACAAATATATGTGAACTGTGATACAGTACAGATAAAGTAAGAATACGTATCACAAGCGCAAAGAGACTCACCTATGGAACCCAGGAAGGAGAGGGAATTTTTTATGCTTGTCCTGAATGTATTTCTGTTCTTTTTACTTCCGATCCTTGTTCTTTTCCTCACCAGAAAAAGAACTGTCCGTCAAATGGTCCTCTGGACTGCCCTCGTGCAGGTGGTTGTGCTGGCAGCCCGAATCGTTGTGTACCCGGTTGCATGGTGCCTGTCTTGGGGATTTTCCCTTTCTGAGGCAATGTCGTATGAGAACCTTTCTGCTTGGTACAGCGGAAGCGGGATACAACTGATTTTCCTGGCGATTGCATCGATTGTCTTTACGGCGTTAATCCTTCTCTGTGCCGCTGGTATTCGGACGAAAAGGGCAGCCAAATAAACCAACGCAAAGGGACTGCTAACGCAGTATCGTAAACACCCGGTCAAAGCAAGCAAGTTCCTTGCGTTGACCGGGTGTTGCAAATCGTAGCGTATGATAAGTGAAGAGGATAATCAATGATTTGCTGTCGAAGCAAAATCGGTCTGACTACAATGACAGAAACGATATCAGCTGATACCCAATAGCAGATAAAGGGCAGGTCAACATGAAATGACCTGCCCTTTATCTGCTTGATTGTTCATCCCGCGTGTCTTGCGGCAGGCTCTCTGAAAAAACTGAGAGATCCTTAAGAGAATCTTTATTTTGCTCGGCTATCATCCTATGAACAACCGTTATTGCTCCCGCTTCAACTGCTTCTGCTTCAATGCCGTGGACAGGGAGAAGCGTTTTTCCTGGCCGTCGTCGAACAAAAGGGTGGCGATATCCCCCTGGCGGGCCACCACCTTGCCCGGGCCGAAGGTCTTGTGAATCACCCGGACGCCGGGGAGAAAAGGCGATGAATCCACCCGGGGAGCGCTCCGCCCGGGCTTGGGGGCTGGGTGAATAACCGCTTTGGGCGTTTCCGGGAACACATCCTCCGCAAAGGTGCTGGACAGCCCCGGCTTCTTAAACCGGAACACCAGCAGCTCCTCCTTCGCCCGGGTCATGCCCACATAGAACAGGCGGCGCTCCTCCTCGTAGGCCTCTACCGCCTGGGGATCGGGCCGGCGGCCCACAGGGGCCTCCACGCTGGGAAGGATGCCGTCGGCCACGTCCATAAGAATCACCCGGTCATACTCCAACCCCTTGCTGGCGTGGATGGTGGAGAGGACAAAGAGGCTGTCCGGGTCCGTAGACCCTGCCCGCACCAGTTCCTGAAGCTGGCCAAGGCGAAGGGCCAGACGGTCCATGGTAGGCTCCTGCCGCCCTAATGCCTCCAGAATGTCCAACTTTCCCAGGTCCCCGCCCCGCTCCTTCAGATAGTCTCCGTACCCCATGAAATGGCGGATGCGGTAAACCGCCCGGTCCGCCGGCTCCTGCCGCAGCTGGGCCAGGTGGTCGGAGAGAGACCTGCAGTGGACCTGGGTCCACTGGGACAGGCCGGGCAGCTCCGCCAGGATGGGCAGGATGGGGGCCTGTCCCCCACTTTCCCGCACCGCCTGCTGGGCGGCGGTTTTGGGGATACCCGCCCGGAGTTTATAGTAGATCCGCAGAAAGGCCTCCCCGTCCGCCGGGTTTTGGGCCAGCGCCAGCAGGTCCAGCACATCCCGGACCACCCGGTGGGTGAAAAAACTCCCCTCCACCTGGCGGCACCGGCAGCCGGTGCCCTGGCGGTCCAGCAAATCCAGCAGGGGAAGGGCGCTGTCGTTGTTCCGGTAGAGCACCGCCGTCTGGCGGTCACAGGTCCGGGCCAGCTGGGCCAGATAGGCATACTGATCCCCCCGGTCATAGGCCCACAGGGCCTTTACCGCCGGGCCCTCCCCCCGGACGGCGGTCATGTGCTTTTCCCGCCGGTTTGTGTTCTGGCGGATAAAAGACGCTGCCACCTGGACGATGGGGACAGCAGAGCGGTAATTCCGCTCCAAAAACAGAACCTGCCCCTGGGGGTAGACGGTTTCAAACTCCATGAGGGCGGCGGGCCAGGCCCCCCGGAAGCCGTAAATGCTCTGGTCCTCGTCCCCCACCATGAAGAGGTTGGGGTAGTTCCCTGCCAGCAGGCGGAGGATGGTGTGCTGAATTTTTGAGGTGTCCTGGGCCTCGTCCACGCACAGGTAGGGATACCGAACCTGAAAAGCTGCCAGAATGTCCGGATACTGGCGGAGAATCCGGGCGGCATAGACCATCTGGTCGTCGTAGTCCATCCACCCCCGCTGGCGCAGGGCGGCGCAGTAGCCCCGGTAGACAGCGGACACGGGCAGGTCGTCCCGGTCCAGGCTCTCGATCTCCTCCGGGTTCAGCTGCATGTTCTTAACGTAAGTAATGGCGGTGCGCAGGGTTTTCACGGTGCTCTCCGTGGGGAACTCCCCGGTGGCCTTCCGGCACAGCTCCCCCACCAGGGCGGTGAGGGCTCCCTCGTCGGTGATCAACTGAAAAGCCTGACGGCCCTTTGCCTGCTCGTAGTACCGGATGATCCGGGCGGAGACCCCGTTGATGGTGCGAAATTCCAGCCGGCCCGCCAGGTCCTCCCCGAACCGCTGGGCAAACCGGGCGGCCATGTCCCGGGTGGCGGCCACTGTATAGGTCATGGTGAGGATGCGCTCCGGAGGGACCTGCTTGCAGAAAATCAGGTACCCCAGGCGGCAGAGCAGGACCGTGGTCTTGCCGCTGCCGGGCACCGCCAGCAGCAGCACCGGACCCTCGGCCGCCTGAACCGCCCGGGCCTGCTGGGGATTCAGCGTCAGGTTCCACTGGTCCCGAAATGCCTCATATGTCACGCTGCCGCCCCCTTTTTCTCCGGTTTCCTCCACTATACCGGGTTTTTTCTCGGCTGTAAAGGGGGCCTTTCCACCTTCATTTGTAACAATCCGTGATGGCTGCAGCAAGCCAGGATGCGTCAGGAGACGTTGGCAGCCTGCGTGCAGCAGGTCACACCGACCGGCCCAGCTGACGGGCCAGCTCCAGCTCCCGCTTGCCGGCAATGTCCCCCACCTGCATATTTCCCCCGGCCAGGACCATGCCCCGGTCCTCCCAGCCCAGGTGGCCCAGAAGATGCTGGTAATAGGTCACACAGTCCTCAAAGCCATAGCCCTCCGCCGCCATGAGCAGGGCCGCCTGCTTGGCGGGGTTGGTGTAGTCGGGGTCACACTCGGCCACAGCGAAGAGCCGGTCAAAGGCCGTGCGAAGCTGGCCACTGAAGTTCCAGTAATACAGGGGCGAGGCCAGCACCACCACGTCCGCCGCCCGGTAAACCGGGTAAATCTCCTCCATGCCATCCCGCTGGACGCAGGGGTGCTCCGGGTCCTTCCCGCCCCCAAAGCAGCCCTTGCAGCCGTGGATGTTCATGCGGTCCAGGTCAAAAACGGTGACGGTATGCCCCGCCTCCTTCGCCCCCTCGGTGAAGCAGCGGATCAGTTCCGCCGTGTTTCCCTTCCTGCGGGGACTTCCGTTCAGAATCATAATGTTTTTTCCCATCAAGCTTCCTCCATTCATTCTGTCAGCACCCGGATGAAAAAGACCGCCAGCACAGCCAGCATCACAGGCTTGACCGCCTTGGCGCCGCCTTTGTCAAAAAACCGTGTGCCCAGGTAGTTGCCCGCTACACTGCACACCCCGGCGGTCAGGCCCAGGGGGAGCAGCACCTTTCCGTTCACCCAGAACATCACCAGGGCGGTAAGATTGGTGGTGAGATTAATGACCTTGGCGATACCGTTGGCGTTTTCCAAAGACATATGGGCGGCGGCGGTGAGCAGGAGCAGCAGAAAGGTCCCCGTGCCCGGGCCGTAAAACCCATCATAGACTCCCACACCCAAAGCGATCCCCACCCCGATGGCCAGGGTCTTTGGGGGTAAATAGGGGTCCCGAGCCTGGCCGAAACGCCTGCTCCGCAGCAGGTACAGGGCCGTCAGAGGGAGGATCACCAGCATTACCGTTCGGAACACCTCGTCGTCCAGCAGCAGGGCCAGCCGGGCGCCCCCGGCGGAACCGACCAGGGCGCAGGCCACATAGAGCGCGGCCCCCTTCCAGGGGATGTACCCCTGCCGGGAGAATCGCCCCACCGCCATGGCTGTCCCCATGGCGGAGCTGAGCTTGTTGGTGCCGATGGCGGTGTGCACCGGCAGTCCGGCCATGAGGTAGGCTGGCAGAGAGATCAGCCCTCCGCCCCCGGCCACCGCGTCGGCAAAGCCCGCCAGAAAGACCAGAGGACAGACAATGAAAAACTGGACCATGCCGGCCCTCCCTTCTCCGCCGGGACTTGACTTTTCTCCCCTAGCGATAGTATCATTTTAACTGGTATAAAAAGAAACGCAAGTACGCACAAAAAAGTGCGATACTTACCCAAAGGAGAGTGTCCCATGACCGAACGCTGCATCTCTCAGGAGAGCCTGGAGACCACCGGCTTTCATTACACCCTGTCCCTCATCAGCGGCAAGTATAAAATGACCATTCTCTACACCCTTATGGAGTTCGGGGTGGTGCGGTTCAACGAGCTGAAGCGCTACATCGGCACCATCTCGTACAAAAGCCTCAGCGCCGCTCTGAAGGAGCTGGAGGCCGACCAGCTGGTCCATCGGGAGGAGTATCCCCAGATCCCTCCCAAGGTGGAGTACAGTCTCACCCAGCGGGGGCAGTCCCTGATCCCCATTCTGGATGAGATGTGCGAGTGGGGAGATCTGCATCGGCTGTGAAGCCTTTTCCGGAGCCCCCACACCAGCGACAAATTTCTCTTTCTCCTTTCCGGTTTTTTTGTTGGGTCCGCCCAGTTTTCCGAAAATGGGACAAAAGCCTTGACAATTTTCCAGGAAAGGGATAAGCTTATGGATGAAAAGTAAACAGGATCTTCAGGGCAGGGTGAAATTCCCGATCGGCGGTACAGTCCGCGAGCCGCAAGGCATGATTTGGTGCAATTCCAAAACCGACAGTATAGTCTGGATGGAAGAAGATCGGTAATGCATTCGCAGGATCTCCCTGCGTCTGTTTGCCGTTGTGTTGCTCTGGGATGTATGTCATTCCAGAGTTTTTTACAACCGGCAGGCAGGCGGAAGGCCTGTGTTTTTCCGACGCGCTCTGAAGCTGTTTCAGAGTGCGTTTTCCTGTTTTTGGAGGTGTTCCATGAACGATCAAGATTATATGCGCCTGGCCCTGGAGCTGGCCCAGCAGGGCCGGGGCTGGACCAGCCCCAACCCCATGGTAGGCGCCGTTATCGTAAAGGACGGCCGGGTCATCGCCCAGGGGTACCACGCCAGGTGCGGGGACCTGCACGCTGAGCGGGCTGCCCTGGCCAACTGCACCGAGGACCCCAGAGGCTCCACCATGTACGTCACCCTGGAGCCCTGCTGCCACCACGGCCGCCAGCCCCCCTGCACCGACGCCATCCTGGAGGCAGGCATTGCCCGGGTGGTAGTGGGCTCCGGCGACCCCAACCCCCAGGTGGCGGGTAAGGGTCTGAACATCCTGCGGGACGCTGGGGTTCATGTTACCGAAGGGGTGTGCACCGAGGAGTGCCGGGCCCTCAACGATGTGTTTTTCCATTACATTCAGACGGGGCGCCCCTATGTGGTGCTGAAATACGCCATGACCCTGGACGGCAAGCTGGCCGCCTACACCGGGGCCTCTCAGTGGATCACCGGAGAGGAAGCCCGCCGCCACGTCCACACCCAGCGGGGCCGGTACCGGTCCATTCTGGTGGGGGTGGGCACCGTGCTGGCGGACGACCCCCAGCTCACCTGCCGCATCGAAGGGGGCCGGAACCCCCTGCGCATCGTCTGCGACAGCCACCTGCGCACCCCCCTCACCGCCCAGGTGGTCCAGACCGCCCGGGAGGTTCCCACCCTCATCGCCACCTGCGAGACCGATCCCGCCAAGGCCAAGCCTTACGAGGACCTGGGGGTCCGGGTGCTGTCCCTGCCCGCCAAGAACGGAAAGGTGGACCTGGCCGCGCTCATGGAGATGCTGGGTCAGGAAGAAGTAGACAGCGTCCTGCTGGAGGGCGGCTCCCAGCTTCACTGGGCCGCTCTGGAAAGCGGGATTGTCAACAAGGTCCAGGCTTACATCGCCCCCAAGCTTCTGGGCGGGGAAACGGCCAAGTCCCCCGTGGGGGGGCAGGGCTTCCCCCATCCGGACCAGGCGATCCGCCTGAAAGCCCCCACCCTCACCTGGCTGGGGCAGGACCTGCTCATAGAAAGTGAGGTGGACGCCTGATGTTTACCGGCATTGTGGAAGAGATGGGCACCATCAAGAGCATCCGCAAGGGCAGCCACAGCGCCGTGCTGGAGATCCAGGCCAAGGTGGTCCTGGAGGACATTCACCTGGGCGACAGCATCGCCGTGAACGGCGTGTGCCTCACCGCCACCTCCTTCTCCCCCACGTCCTTTACCGCCGACGTGATGCACGAAACCCTGAACCGCTCCTCCCTGGCCAACCTCCGCCCGGGCAGCCGGGTGAACCTGGAGCGGGCCATGGCCGCCAACGGCCGCTTCGGCGGGCACATCGTGGCCGGCCACGTGGACGGGGTGGGCACCGTCCTTCACACCGAGAAGGACGACAACGCCATCTGGTACACCATCGGCGCAGAGCCCCAGGTCCTGCGCTATGTGGTGGAGAAGGGCTCCATCACCATCGACGGCATCAGCCTCACCGTGGCCAAGGTCACGGACAGCAGCTTCTCCATCTCCGCCATCCCCCACACGGTGGCGGTCACCGTCCTCCAGGACAGAAAGCCCGGAGACACGGTGAACCTGGAGACCGACATCATCGGAAAATACGTAGAAAAGCTCCTGACTCCCCAGGAGCAGCCCATACAGCAACCCAAGTCCGGCATTACCCGGGAGTTTTTGTCCCAGTACGGCTATTGAAAGGAGAATCCTCATTATGTTCCAGTTCAACACAGTAGAAGAGGCCCTGGAGGACCTGAGAAACGGCAAGATCATCCTGTGCACCGACGATCCCGACCGGGAAAACGAGGGCGACTTCATCTGCGCAGCTGAGTTTGCCACCACCCAGAACGTGAACTTTATGGCCACCCACGGCAAGGGCCTCATCTGCATGCCCATGTCCGAGGAGTATGTCCAGAAGCTCCAGTTCCCCCAGATGGTCACCCGGAACACCGACAACCACGAGACCGCCTTCACCGTCTCCATTGACCACGTGGACACCACCACCGGCATCTCTGCCGCTGAGCGCTCCATCACCGCCATGAAGTGCGTGGACGAAAACGCCAAGCCCGAGGATTTCCGCCGCCCCGGCCACATGTTCCCCCTGCTGGCCAAGGAAAACGGCGTGCTGGAGCGCAACGGCCACACCGAGGCCACTGTGGATCTGCTCCGCCTGGCCGGTCTGAAGCAGTGCGGCCTGTGCTGCGAGATCATGCGGGAGGACGGCACCATGATGCGCACCCCCGAGCTCATTGAGCTGGCCAAGAAGTGGGGCCTGACCTTCATCACCATCAAGGACCTGCAGGCCTACCGGAAGCGCCACGAGGTGCTGGTGGAGCGGGTCACCGTCACCAGAATGCCCACCAAGTACGGCGACTTCACCGCCTATGGCTATGTGAACAAGGTCAACGGCCAGCACCACGTGGCCCTGGTGAAGGGCGACATCGGCGACGGCCAGGACATCCTGTGCCGGGTCCACTCCGAGTGCCTCACCGGCGACACCTTCGGCTCCCTGCGCTGCGACTGCGGCCAGCAGTTTGCCGCCGCCATGGCCCAGATCGAGAAGGAAGGCCGGGGCATCATGCTCTACATGCGCCAGGAGGGCCGTGGCATCGGCCTGATCAACAAGCTGCGGGCCTATGAGCTGCAGGACCAGGGCATGGACACCCTGGAAGCAAACCTGGCTCTGGGCTTTGCCGGGGACCTGCGGGAGTATTACATCGGCGCGCAGATCCTCCGGGACCTGGGGGCCAAGACCCTGCGTCTGCTGACCAACAACCCCGACAAGGTCTATCAGCTCTCCGACTTCGGCATGTCCATCAAGGAGCGGGTGCCCATCCAGATGGCCGCCACCGCCCACGACCTGTTCTACCTGCAGACCAAGCAGAAGAAGATGGGCCACATTCTGAACTACTAAGAAGTAATATTTTCTTTTGCCGCCCCGGCGGCAAAACGCTACGAGGTTTTATTACAAGGAGGAAATTATCATGAAAACCTATGAAGGCAGCCTGGTTGCACAAAATATTAAGGTCGGTATCGTCGCCGCCCGGTTCAACGAGTTCATCACCTCCAAGCTCCTGGGGGGCGCTCTGGACGGTCTGACCCGCCACGGGGTCAAGGAAGAGGACATCAAGGTGGCTTGGGTTCCCGGCGCTTTTGAGATCCCCCTGATCGCCGGCAAGATGGCCAAGAGCGGCAAATATGACGCCGTCATCTGCCTGGGCGCCGTCATCCGGGGCAGCACCAGCCACTATGACCTGGTGTGCAACGAGGTTGCCAAGGGCATCGCTCAGGTCTCCCTGGCCAGCGACGTGCCCGTCATGTTCGGCGTGGTCACCACCGACACCATCGAGCAGGCCATCGAGCGCGCCGGCACCAAGGCTGGCAACAAGGGCTATGACTGCGCCCTGGGCGCTGTGGAGATGGTGAACCTGATCCACGAGATCGACGCCTGAGCATTTCTTTCCCTATCATTCACAAACAAAAATGTCCGCAGCGCCAAACAAGCGCAGCGGACATTTTTTCTTACCCGGCGTTTTTCCCCAGGGCATTGCGGTTGACTTCCTCCATCAGCGCATCCCGCCAGCCGGAGAAATGGCGGGTGATCCGGCCCAGGACCACGCCCACCAGCACGGCGGCGAGCACGGTGCCGATGCCGACGCTTCCCAGCCGGTGGAGGAAGAACAGGCAGGTGACCAGGGAGATGGCCACCATGGAGACGTCAAAGCCCACCTTGACCCTGGAAAAGGGCACATGGAAGGTATCGGACACCGCCTGCATAACCCCCTCCCCTGCCAAAGGCAGGATGTTGGCCGGCAGGTACAGGAAAATCCCAAAGGCAATGATGACCACGCTCACCAGCAGCATCCCCAGCCGCACCACCAGGTTCTGGGGCGTGGGGGCAAAAGACACCAGGAAATTGCAGAAGGTGGTAAAATAGCCAAAGATAACCCCCAGGGGGATCTGGAGCAGGTTCTTCACCTGGAAGCGCCGGCGCAGGATGCAGATTTGCAGCAGCACCAGAACCCCATGGAACAGGATCGTGGCCTTCCCCATTTCAATTCCCCAGACACAGGTCAGGGTGTAAGGGATGGAGCTCACCGGCGACACCCCCAGGTTGGACTTAACGGAAATAGCGACACCGGCGGTCATGATAAACAGGCCCAGAAAATACAGGAGCAGCCGCTTTTTCTGGCTGCCTTTCATACGATCTCCACCTCCTGTTCTTCCGGCGCCAGGCCCTGGCAGAACTGCTGGAGCAGCGCCCGCAGCGCTTCCTTCTGCTCTGGGGTCAGCTTTCTGGCGGCGGCTTCCTCCTCCTGGCGAAAAATCTCCCGCATTGCCTGCGCGGCCCCTCTCCCCTCAGGGGTGAGATAGACAAACAGAGACCGGCGGTTCCCCGGCTGCCGCTGGCGCTGGACGAGCCCCTTCTCCTCCATGCGGGAGAGGATACTCCCCAGGGTGGCCTGCTCGATCTCGCAGTGGGCGGCCAGGGTTTTCTGGTCGCAGCCCTCGTGGTCCATCAGGCTGTCCAGCACCTTGGGCTGGCCCGGCGAAAGGCCCAGCTCCCGCTGGGCCCGGGAGACAACCTGCCGGCTGAAGCAGGCGTGAGACTTCATCAGCAAATAGTGCAGGGAATCCATTGGGTCACCTTCCATAGACAAATAATCAGCTTTCTTATTATAAGAAAGCTGATTATTCTTGTCAAGAGGGAGAAAAACCTGTCATTTCTTCCCCTCCTGGGCTGCAATTTTTTCCGCCAGGTCGGTGAGGTAGACCCACCGGTCCATCTTTTCCTCCAGCTGGGCGTTCAGAGCGGTCTGCCGGTCGGAGAGCTCCTGGACCTTCACATAGTCGCTGCCGGCGGCGGTCATGTCCTGCTCCACCTGGGCAAGCTCTTCTTCCAGGGCGGCGATGTCCTCCTCGATGGTGTCAAACTCCCGCTGCTCCTTGAAGGTGAATTTCAGCTTTTTCTGCCGGGCAGGCTTTTCCTGTTTGGGAGCCTTCTCCTTTTTCTCCGCCTGCTCCAGCTCCCGGTCCTCCTGGCGGCGCTTTTCCAGGTAGTCGGAGAAGTTGCCGGTGTAGCGCCGGACAACGCCCCCCTCGCCTACCTCGAAGATCTGGTCGGCCATTTTATCCAGGAAGTACCGGTCGTGGGACACCGCCAGCACCGCCCCGGGGAAGGTCTCCAGATACTCCTCCAGAATGGCCAGGGTGGTCACGTCCAGGTCGTTGGTGGGCTCGTCCAGCAGCAGGATGTTGGGGGCCTCCATGAGCACCGCCAGCAGGTAGAGCCGCCGCCGCTCTCCGCCGGAAAGCTTGCCAATGGGCTGACCCTGCAGCTGGGTTGGGAACAAAAACCGCTCCATCATCTGGCTGGCGGAGAAGCTGCCCTCCCGGGTTTTTACCTCCCCGGCGATCTCGTGGATGTAGTCGTACACCCGCTGATTCAGGTCCAGCTCCCGGCCCTCCTGGGAGAAGTAGCCGATGCGGACGGTCTCCCCCCAGTCCACGGTGCCGGAGTCAGGGAACACCTTCCCGGCGATCAGGTTCAGAAGGGTGGACTTTCCCGCCCCGTTGTGGCCGATGATGCCCACCCGGTCGTCCCGGGCCACCCCGTAGGTGAAGTGACTGATCACCGTCCGGCTACCGAAAGACTTGGTCACGTCGTTCAGCTCCACCGTCTTGCGCCCCAGGCGGCTGGACAGGGTGGCCATCTGGACGGACTGATCCGTTTCCGGGCCGGACTGGGCCTTCAGGGCCTGGTACCGGGCGATGCGGTCCTTGTTTTTCGTCCGCCGGGCCTGGGCCCCCCGCATGATCCACTGGTACTCCACCCGCAGGATGGACTGGCGCTTCCGCTGGGCGGCCTGCTCCATCTCCTCCTGCTGGGTTTTTAGCTCCAGGTACTTGGAATAGTTGGCCTCATAGTGGCGGATGTGGCAGTGGGAGAGCTCGGTGATCCGGTTGGCCACCCGCTCCAGAAAGTACCGGTCGTGGGTGACCATGACAAGACCCCCGGTAAATTTTTGCAGGTACCCCTCCAGCCAGAGGACCATGTCGCTGTCCAGGTGGTTGGTGGGCTCGTCCAGGATGAGCACATCCGCCGGGTGAAGGAGCACCGCCGCCAGAGCCACCCGCTTCCGTTGGCCGCCGGAGAGGGTACCCACCCTCTGGTCAAAATCAGTGATTCCCAGCCGGGTGAGCATGGTCTTGGCCTCATACTCCATGAGGGTGCGCACGTCCGGGGAAAAATCCGAGAAAACCTGCTCCAGCACGGTGGCCTCCGGGTCCATCCTGGGGTTCTGGCTTAAAAAGCTCACCTGGACGTTGGGGTCCCGGGAGACCGCCCCCCGGTCAGGGATCAGGTCCCCGGCCAGGACCCGGAGAAAGCTGCTTTTTCCCGTGCCGTTGATGCCGATGATGCCGATCTTGTCCCCCTCGTTTAAATACAGGGTGACGTCGTCCAGCAGCTGCTTCAGGCCGAAGTTCAGGGATATGTGTTCCGCAGATAAGAGCATGGCGGGGCCTCCTTTGGGGTATGCGCCCTGGACAAGGGCGTTCTTTTCTAGTATCATAATGGGCATCGACGAAAAAAGCAAGGAGGGATTCCCATGGAATGGGCGGTTTTGGGGGGCTTCTGCGCCCTGCTCTTTGCCAGCGTGGCCTGCGGCTTCTCCATTCTCTGGGCTCTGCTGGGGGGCTATCTGCTGTTCTTCGCCTATGGCCTGTTCCGGGGACACCGCCCGGCGGCCCTGGCCCGGATGTCTTTCCAGGGCATCCGCACCGTGGGGCACATCCTCTTTCTCTTTCTTCTCATCGGGATGATCACCGCCCTGTGGCGGGCGTCGGGGACCATTCCCTTTCTCATCTATCACGCGGCAGGGCTGATCTCTCCGGCCCTCTTTCCCCTGCTGGCCTTCCTTCTGTGCACTGCCATGTCCTTTCTCACCGGAACCTCCTTCGGCACCGCCGCCACTGTGGGGACCATCTGCATGACCATGGCCGCCGCCATGGGGCTGTCCCCGGTGCTGGCCGCGGGAGCCATCCTGTCCGGGTCCTTTTTCGGGGACCGGTGCTCCCCCATGTCCACCAGCGCTCTGCTGGTCTCCGCTTTGACGGAAACCGACCTGTACGCCAATCTGAAGGCCATGGTGCGCACCGCCTGGGTCCCCCTGGTCCTCACCTGCGGGATCTACTTGGCCGGAGGGCTGACCCACCGGACGGGGACCTTCTCCCCGGATATTGTAGCCCCCTTTGCCCAGGGATTTCGGCTGCACTGGGTTTCTGTTCTCCCGGCTGTGGTGATTGTGGTGCTGTCCCTGCTGAAATGCAAGGTGAAGGTCACCATGGGCCTGAGCATTCTGTGCAGCGCGGTTCTCTGTCTGGCCCTCCAGGGCATGCGCCCGGAGGAGCTTCTCCGGGCTGCCCTGGTGGGGTACACCCCCGCCCTGCCGGAGCTGACAAAGCTGCTGGCTGGCGGCGGGGTGGTGTCCATGGCAAAGCCCTTCTGCATCGTGTGCATTTCCTCCACCTTCTCCGGGCTTTTTGACGGCACGGGACTGTTAGACGGGCTCAAGGCTGCCACCCACCGTCTGGCGGAAAGGGTCACGCCCTTCGGAAGCCTGCTGGCGGTGGCGGCGGTCACCTGTCTCATCGCCTGCAACCAGACTCTGGCTATCCTGCTCTCCCACTCCCTGTGCCGGGAGGATTTTACCCAGGAGGATCTGGCCATCGGCCTGGAGAACACGGCCGTGGTTCTGGCCCCGCTGGTCCCCTGGTCCATCGCCGGGGCAGTGCCTTTGGCGACCCTGGGCGCACCCACGGCGGCGCTGGCGGCTGCCTGCTATCTGTACCTGATCCCTCTGTGGGACCTGGCGGTGCACCTGAGAAAACGGCGGCTCACAGCAAAAGCCAGGTAATCACCGGCAGGGTCACGGCACACAGGATGGTGCTGAGGAAGTTAATCTTGGAGGCCAGGGCATCGTCCGCCCCGAAACGAACGCTGAGAATGGTGATCATCGCCGCGCTGGGGCAGGCGCTGATGATTACCAGCACCCCCAGGGTCAGGCTGTCCCCCGGCAGGAAAAGGCCCAGCACCAGCCAGGCGGCCAGAGGGCACAGCAGCAGCCGCACCAGGCTCACCCCCCAGGACCTGCCGTCCAGCAGGGCCTGCTTCATAGGCACATGGCTCAGGGACACCCCCACCACCACCATGGACATGGGCACCGTCACCGCCCCCAGGGCGCTGAGGGTATCTGCCGCCAGGGCCGGGAGGGTCAGACCGGTGAGGAAAATCACCACCGCGGCCAGGGTGGCCAGCAGGGGCGGCGTCAGGATCTCCCGGAACCGGAGCTTCCCTCTCCCCTCCCCTGCCCGGAGGCTTGCCACCCCCACGGTGTAAAGCAGCAGGTTAAAGGGCAGGTTGGACAGGGAGGCGCAGAACACCGCCCGGTCCCCAAAAAGGGCCTGGACCACGGGAAAGCCGATGAACATGTTGTTCATGAAAAAGACTGACAGCCAGGCAACGCTCCGGTCCCGCCCCTGAAAGGGCAGAATCCGGGCGGCCAGCCAGCCCAGTCCGCCTCCCAAAAGGAACATGACGAACACCGCGGCAGCAGCCACCGCCAGCTCCCCCCGGGTCATGCTCCCCGCCCCGCCCAGGGCGGCGTTCAGAATGGTGGCCGGGAGAAAGACGTTCATCACCAGGCGGCTGGCCTTCTGGCTGAAGGCGCTGTCGATCCACCCGGCCTTGGCGCAGCCGAAGCCAATGAGCATCAGCAGGACCAGCATCAGCATTTTTTCTAAGACAATCCCCGCCGCCATGGAGTTCACCTCATTTCTTCCTCGTTAGAAAAGCCTCCCCGCAAAAGGGAGGCTTTTCTGCTTGTTATCAAGACCTAATATTACACCTTGATCTCGGTACCCGTTCCTTTCAGGGCTTCGGGGTACTTGTCCAGCACCGGCTGGACGCACTCGGCCAGGAACCGGTCCACCTGCTGGGGGCAGCAGCCGATGTAGTCTGCCGGGTCCAGATGCTTCATCACATCCTCCTTGGTCAGGCCAAAGGCCGGGTCGGCGGCGATGCGCTCCAGCAGGTCGTTGGGCTTGCCCTCGTCCTTTACCTGGCTGCCGGCAGCCAGAGAGTGCATCCGGATGCGCTCGTGAAGCTCCTGCCGGTTGCCCCCCTTCTTCACCGCGTCCATGAGGATGTTTTCCGTGGCCATGAAGGGCAGCTCCTCCATGATGTGCTTCTCGATGACCTTGGGGTGGACCACCAGGTTAGAGGCCACGTTCTCATACAGGTTCAGGATGGAATCCACCGCCAGGAAGGCCTCGGACACGGAGATGCGCTTGTTGGCCGAGTCGTCCAGGGTCCGCTCGAACCACTGGAGGGAGGAGGTCATGGCGGGGTTCATGGAGTCGGCAATCACATACCGGGCCAGGGCGCAGATCCGCTCGCTGCGCATGGGGTTGCGCTTGTAGGGCATAGCGGAGGAGCCCACCTGGTTCTTCTCGAAGGGCTCTTCAATCTCCTTCATGTGGCACAGCAGCCGCAGGTCGGTGGCAAACTTATGGGCGGACTGGGCGATGCCGGAGAGGGTTGCCAGGATGGCGGAGTCCACCTTCCGGGTGTAGGTCTGGCCGGACACCGGCTGGACCAGGTCGAAGCCCATCTCGGCGGCGATCTTCTTGTCCAGCTGGAGCACCTTCTCCTGGTCCCCGGCGAAGAGCTCCAGGAAGCTGGCCTGGGTGCCGGTGGTGCCCTTGCAGCCCAGCATCTTCAGGTTGGCCAGCCGGTACTCCACCTCGTCCAGGTCCATGAGCAGCTCGTTCATCCACAGGGTAGCCCGCTTGCCCACGGTGACCATCTGGGCGGCCTGATAGTGGGTGTAGCCCAGGGTGGGCAGGGCCTTGTACGCCGCGGCAAATCTTCCCAGCTTGTCCAGGATGCGCACCAGCTTGTCCCGGATGAGCTGGAGGCCCTCCCGCATGATGATGATGTCGGTGTTGTCCCCCACATAGCAGCTGGTGGCCCCCAGGTGGATGATGGGCATGGCGTTGGGGCAGAGGGCGCCGTAGGCATGGATGTGGGCCATCACGTCGTGGCGCAGCTCCTTCTCCTTCCGGGCGGCCAGTTCGTAGTCAATGTTGTCCTTCTCCCGCTCCATCTCGTCGATCTGAGCCTGGGTGATGGGAAGCCCCAGCTCCATCTCCGCCCGGGCCAGGGCGATCCACAGCCGCCGCCAGGTGGTGAACTTCTTGTCCGGGGAGAAAATGTACAGCATCTCCCGGCTGGCATAGCGGGAGGCCAGAGGGCTTTCGTAGGTGTCTTTCATATCGTTTGCTCCTTCCCTTTCGTCAAAAAGCTGTGATACGCCACGATCCCCCTGCCCGAAAAAGACAGGGGGATGAGGATCATCAGGGGATCATGCGTCGGCCAGGAACTTTTCCAGACGGTCCAGGCCTTCCTTAATGTTTTCCATGGAGACGGCGAAGGACCAGCGCACATAGTTGGGTGCGCCGAAGCCGGAGCCGGGGACCACTGCCACCAGGCCCTTTTCCAGGAACAGCTTGGCAAAATCGTCGCCATCCTTGATCTCCACGCCGTAGAGGGTCTTGCCCACCAGCGCTTCCACATTGATCATCATGTAGAAGGTGGCTTCCGAACGGACCGCGTGGATACCGGGGATGGTGTTGGCCCGCTCGTAGAGATAGTCACGGCGCTTCTCAAACTCCTGCCGCATCACTTCCACGGTGTCCTGGGGGCCCGTGAAGGCCTCCACGGCGGCGATCTGGGAGATGGGGTTGGTGCCGGACATGCAGTGGCTCAGGTAGTTGCTGATGACCTTGATGATGTTCTTGGGGCCGGCGGCGTAGCCGATGCGCCAGCCGGTCATGGCATAGCTCTTGGCCACGCCGTTAATGAGGATGGTGCGGGCCTTGACCTCCTCCCCCAGGGTGGCAAAGCAGGTGTGCTTCTTGCCGTCAAAGATCAGCTTATCATAGATCTCGTCGGAGATCACGTACAGGTCCTCTTCCACGCAGACCTGGGCAATGGCCTGTAAGGTCTCTTTGTCATACATCATGCCGGTGGGGTTGCCGGGGTTATTCAGGATCAGGGCCTTGGTCTTGGGGGTGACGGCGGCCTTCAGCTGGGCGGCGGTCATCTTCAGGCCGGTCTCCTCGGTGGTATTCACAATGACGGGCACGCCGCCCACCATCTTGATGATCTCGTAGTAGCTCACCCAGTAGGGAGCGGGCAGAATGACCTCGTCTCCGGGGTTCACCAGGGTTTTGAGGGTCACATAGACCATGTGCTTGGCGCCGCCGGTGACGGCGATCTCATCCAGGCCGTACTCCACACCCCAGTCTTCCTTCAGCCGGTAGGCCACGGCGTTGCGCACGTCCACGGTGCCGGCGGCAGGAGTGTACCGGGTCTGATTATTTTCAATGGCACGGATGCCCGCCTGCTTAATGTGCTCGGGGGTGTCAAAGTCGGGTTCCCCGGCGCCAAAACCAATCACGTCGATGCCAGCCGCCCGCATGCTCTTGGCTTTGCTGTCAATCTCCACCGTGGTGGATGCGCGGACAGACTGGGCGAGTGCAGATAATTCTTTCATGACTACAGGCCTCCTATATCAATCTTTTCTTTCCTGGTGAAACATTATAGTGACAAACTTGCATATTTGCAATAGTATAAGCCAAAAAAATATTTTTTCTGAACTTTTTTTCTTGCGCACTTTCAAAAAACAAGCGCCTCGGGAGGGTTCCCGGGCGCTTTGGAGGCGATCAGTCGTTTCTTTTCCGCCGGCGGTCCTGATTTTTCTGGTAGAGATAGTACAGGCCGTCGATGATGAGGTTCTCGTCAAAAATAATATCCCGCTTGCAGTGCTTCAGGATGGGACCGGCGTTTCCCCCGGTCATGACCACGGTGGCAGCAGGCCCGGCAGCCTCCTCCATCCGCTGGATCAGGCTGTCGATCATGCCGGCGTTGCCGTACACCACCCCGGCCCGCATGGCGTCGATGGTGCTGCGGCCCATGATGGAGGCGGGGGCCTCAATGGAGATGTGGGGCAGCTCCGCCGCCCGGCCGGACAGCGCCTCCAGAGCGATCCGCACCCCGGGGGCGATGACGCAGCCCTCGTAGGTGTTCTTCCCCAGGTAGGACAGGGTGGTGGCGGTGCCCATGTCGATGACGATGATGGGCGCCGGGTATTTCTGTAAGGCAGCCACGGAGTAGGCCACAATGTCGGAGCCCAGCTGGTTGTGGATTTCTGCCAGGATATTCATGCCGGTTTTGACCCCCGGTCCCATCAGCATGGGGCGGACCCCGCAGAGCTGACGGATGGCGTCCGCCATGGCGGAGGTCATGGGCGGCACCACGCTGGAGATCACCGCGCCGGTCACCGAACGCACGTCCGACTGCTTCAGGCGAAACATGTCCAACACGTCGATGGCAATCTGGTCCGGGGTCTTGTTCTTGTCGGTTTTGATGGACCCCCGGAACAGAAGCTCTCCCTCCGGGGTAAACAGCCCCATGGTGATGGTGGTGTTTCCAATGTCCACAGTAAAAATCATTCCCGCACCCCCTGTTTTCTATCATGTCACAGCATTTCTTTTTTATTATAATACATAATGAACAAAGCCGCAAGCCTTGAAAGCCAAGGCTTTCAAGGTTTATGGCTTTGTTCAAGTGCAAGGTTTTTGGACTAAATCGTCCAAACCCTTGCACCTTTCACTGGAGCGCCGCGGCGCTCCAGTGAAAATACGTATTGCAATAATGTCTGGATTCCATAAAAACAGCTCAAAGAAGCCGTTTTTATGGAATTGCGCGGCCACTGCCGCGCGAATAAACCGCAAAGCGGTTTGTTCAGTAGACATTATTATAGGATGGCAATGGGAAAAAATCAATTCTTTCTTTTAAGGGAGCAGTGGGCTCCTCACAAAATAATGCAGATGAGCCCGCCGGAGCCTTCGTTGAGGATTTTCTCCAGGGTCTGCTGCATCTTCTGCCGGGCATCCTCGGGCATGTGCTTGAGCTTGGCGCTCAAATCCTCGCTGATGAGCTCGTGGAAGGACCGGCCGAAGATGTTGGACTGCCAGATTTTCTCCGGCTCCCCTTCAAACTCCTGCAGCAGGAAATGCAGCATATCCTCCGACTGCTTCTCGCTGCCCACAATAGGGCTGACCTCCGCCTGAATGTCCGCCCGGATCATGTGGATGCTGGGGGCCTTGGCCCGGAGGCGGACTCCGTACCGGCCGCCCTGGCGGATGATCTCCGGCTCCTCCAGCTCCAGCTCCGAGGCGTCGGGGATGACGATGCCGTACCCTGTGGCCTGGACCTCCTCCATAGCGGCGGCCACCTTCTCGTACTGGGCCTTCAGGGTGCCCAGGCCCCCCAGCAGCTTCATAAGCTCCCCGTCGTCCCGGATGGGGAAGCCCGTCTGCTCCGACAGAGTCTCGTAGAACAGGCTCCGGGGCAGCTCCAGCCGGGCGGCGCACTGGCCGCTGCCCAGCTGCATGGCGGTAACCGCCGCCGAAGTCAGCCGGGGACACTGGCTGATCTGCTCCACCACCGGACGGACGTCCCGGATGCGGCGCAGGCCGCCCATGGCACCCCGGATGGCCTCGTAGACCTCTTCTTTGATAGGGTGGCCCGGGGCCAGGGCGTCCACCCAGCCGGGCAGGAAGAGCTGAAGCTCTCCCAGAGGAAACTCGTAGAGTACAGACTGGATGATCTCCGTCACCGCCCGCTGGCCCAGCTCCAGGCAGCTCACTGACAGGCAGGTGACGTCATACTTCTCCGCCAGCTCTGCCCGCAGGGCCTGGGCCTTGTCGGAGTCCGGCCGGGCGGAGTTGAGCAGGATAAGAAAGGGCTTGCCCAGCTCCTTGAGCTCGCCCACCACCCGCTCCTCCGCCTCCACATAGGCCTCCCGGGGGATGTCCGTTATGGTGCCGTCGGTGGTCACCACGATGCCGATGGTGGAGTGCTCGGCAATCACCTTCCGGGTGCCGATCTCCGCCGCCTCCGCCATGGGGATCTCCTCCGGGAACCAGGGGGTGTGGACCATCCGGGGCAGGTCGTCCTCCAGCTGGCCCACCGCCCCGGGGATCAGGTAGCCCACGCAGTCAATGAGCCGCACGGAAAAGGCCCCGCCCCCCTCCATGGCCACCTCCACTGCCTCCTCCGGGACAAACTTGGGTTCGGCGGTCATCACCGTCCGGCCGGAGCCGCTCTGGGGCAGCTCATCCCTGGCCCGCTCCCGGCGGTAAGGGTCGGCAATGTTGGGGATGACCATGGTCTCCATAAAGCGCTTAATAAAAGTGGACTTTCCCGTGCGGGCCGGTCCCACCACGCCGATGTAGATGTCCCCCGCCGTGCGGGTGGCAATGTCCTGGTAAATGTGATTCATAAGGATTCTCCTCCGTTGGTCTTTCTGGTTACTGCATGTGTATGCGCCCCGGCCCCCGGACAGACCAAAACTTTCCCTTGAAAAGAAGCCGAAAACCCCTCGACTTTTTCCCCTCTTTTTTGGGCAATCAAATGAATTTTCGGTTTTTTTACATAATTTTAACAAAAACCATAGACAAATTTTACCTTTCTTGTATAGTTAGATGTAAGGAAGAAAAGAAAACCGCATCCAACAAGCACAAAAGGAGCGTGAGCGAAACGGGTATCTCAAACGTCATTGCACTGCTCAGCGGCGTTGCCCTTTTCCTCTTCGGCATGTCCCTCATGGGGGACGGACTGAAGAAAGTGGCGGGCAACAAGCTGGAGCTGGTGCTCTATAAGCTCTCCGGCAGCCCCCTCAAGGGCGTCCTGCTGGGCACCGCCGTCACTGCCATCATCCAGTCCTCCTCGGCTACCTCTGTCATGGTGGTGGGCTTTGTCAACTCCGGCATGATGAAGGTCAAGCAGGCCATCGGCATTATCATGGGCGCCATCCTGGGCACCAGTGTCACCGGCTGGATCATCTGCCTGTCCTATGTGGAGGGGGGGAGAAGCAGCGGCTGGATCTCTCTGCTGTCCACCTCCACCCTCACCGGCGTGGTGGCCGTCATCGGCATCATCCTGCGGATGTTCTCCAAAAAGCAGGTGAAAAACCACATCGGCGACATTCTCATGGGCTTCGCCGTCCTGATGTTCGGCATGCAGGCCATGAGCTCCGCCGTCTCCCCCCTGCGGGAGAGCGAATTTTTCCTGGATCTGCTGACCACCTTCTCCAACCCGGCTCTGGGCATTCTGGTGGGTCTGCTCTTCACCTGCGTGCTGCAGAGCGCCTCCGCCGCCGTGGGTATTCTTCAGGCCCTGGCTGCCACGGGGGTCATTACCTTCTCCGTTGCCTTCCCTCTCATCATGGGTATCGCCGTGGGCGCCGCTATGCCGGTGCTTCTGTCCTCTCTGGGGGCCAACGTAAACGGCAAGCGCACCGCCTTCGTTTATCTGCTCATCGACGCCTTGGGCGCGGTGATCTGGGGCGTCATCTTCTACGGGGTAAACGCTTTCGTCCACTTCCCCTTTATGGACACCCCCATGAACACCGTGGCCATCGCTTTCCTGAACACCCTCTTCCGTCTGGCCACCGTGGTGATCCTCACCCCCTTCATCGGGGTCATCGAAAAACAGGTCTGCCGCCTGTTCAAGGACTCCGAGGAGAGCGGCCGGGAGCAGGAGGACTTCGCCCGGCTGGAATCCCTCTTCGTGGAGCACCCTGCCCTGGCCATTGAGCAGAGCCGCCAGGCCCTGAACAACATGGCTCTGGAGGCCAAGGCCAACCTGGAGGACGCCTTCTACCTGATCGGCAGCTACAGCGAGAAAGCCTTCACCTTCGTGGCCCAGCGGGAAGACGTGGTGGACCGGTACGAGGACAAGCTGGGCAGCTACCTCATTAAAATCACCGGCAAGGAGCTCAGCGCCCAGCAGAACAAGGACGTGACCAAGTTCCTGCACACCATCGGGGACGTGGAGCGAATCTCCGACCACGCCATGAACATCGCCGAGTGCGCCAAGGAGATCCACGAAAAGAACATCGTGTTCTCCGAAGCCGCCCAGAAGGAGCTGGAGGTCATGTTCCATGCGGTGAACGAAATCGCCCACAACGCCATCACCGCCTTTACCACCGAGAACCTGGACCTGGCCTACCGGATCGAGCCCCTGGAAGAGCTCATCGACAGCCTGTGTGACGAGCTGAAGCTCCGCCACGTGGAACGGCTGCAGAGGGGCATCTGCAAGCTGGACCAGGGCTTCGTGTTCAACGACCTGCTCACCAACTACGAGCGGGTGGCCGACCACTGCTCCAACATCGCCGTGGCCATGATCGAGCTGGAGTCCGACTCCTTCGACACCCACGAGTACATCACCAGCCTGCGGGAAATGCGCACCCACAGCTTCGACCTGTACTACGAGGAGTACAGCAAGAAGTTCGCGCTGCCTGAATAACCATCTGCACAGCAAAGGACCGGCCCGAATGGCCGGTCCTTTTTCGTTGCTTTACTTCCCTAAAGAAACGTGGTACAATAGGCAAAACCTATCAAAAAAGGAGGTTCTCTTATGAACCTGGAGAATTTACAGAAGAACTTAACGGCCAAGGGCTACACGGTCCGCGTCTTCGACACCGCGGCCCAGGCCGCGGAATATCTGGTGGAATCCATCCACGGCAAAACCGTGGGCATCGGCGGCAGCATGACCATCGACGCCATGGACGTGTACGACCGTCTGTCCCAGGACAACCAGGTCTTCTGGCACTGGAAAACCCCCGGTCCGGAGACCCTGGCCAAGGCTGCCCAGGCCCAGGTCTATCTCTCCAGCGTCAACGGTATCGCCGAGACCGGAGAGATCATCAACATCGACGGCACCGGCAACCGGGTGGCCGCCACCCTCAACGACCGGGAGAAGGTTGTCTTCATCACCGGCATCAACAAGGTGGCCGAGGACTTCCACCAGGCCCTCTGGCGTGCCCGGAACATCGCTGCTCCCCTGAACGCCCGCCGCCTGAACCGCAAGACCCCCTGCGCCCTGAAGGAAGAGATGAAGTGCTACGACTGCAAGAGCCCCGAGCGCATCTGCAACGGCCTCACCGTCCTCTGGCGGAAGATGGGCGGCGTGAAGGAGTGCGAAGTGGTGCTTATCCAGGAAGAGCTGGGCTACTGACCGTGGCCCGGGCCAACTGCCTGGACTACCTGGACCGGCAGGGCAGCCTGTCCTTTGCCCAGGCCCCCTTCTGCGAGGTGGACAGCCTCATTCTGTCCCTGCTGGCCTACGGCCGGTTCGGGGGCATTCTGCCGGGGCCGGACGATCCCCAAACCCTGCCCCTGGCCCAGGCGGTGAACCGGCTCACCGCCCGGCCGGGCTGGGACCGCACCGGGGCGGTGATGGCCCGGCAGATTCCTGCGCTGATTCGTCGGGTGGCCCAATGCCCCCGGTTCGCCTCTCTCCCTCTGGGCGCTTTTCAGAGCGTGCTGAGCCAGGACACCCAGTTTGCCGCCCTCACCGTGTTTCTCCCGGACGGCACCCGGTACTTGGCCTTTCGGGGGACGGACGATACCCTCACCGGCTGGCAGGAGTGCTTCTGCCTGTCCTTTGCCGCCCCCATCCCCGGTCAAAAGCAAGCGGAGATCTATCTGTCCAAAGCTGTCCGAAGGCCGGGAAAGCTCCGGCTGGGGGGCCATTCCAAGGGGGGCAACCTGGCGGTGTGGGCCGCGCTTCACGCCCCGCCTCCCGTGCGCGCCCGGGTCCTTCGTGTGTACAGCCACGACGGCCCAGGCTTTTTCCAGGACCTTACCGGCGCCCCCGCCTATCGGGCTCTGGCCGGGCGGATTTCCGTCCTGGTCCCCCAGGCCTCCCTGGTGGGGGCCCTGCTCTGCCAGGACCGCCGGCAGAAAACCATCCGCAGCTGGGGCAGCGGAATCGTCGCTCAGCATGACCCCTTCACCTGGGAGGTAACCGGCACCCATTTCCGCCGCCTGCCCCGCCGGTCCTATCTGGGCCGCCGCCGGGCGGCTATCCTCCACAGCTGGGTGGCTTCCCTGTCCCTGGAGGAGCGGGAGTCCTTCACCCGGATTCTCTTTCATCTGCTCTCCGCCGGCCAGGCCCGCACCCTTTCCGGCCTGAAGCACGCCCTACCGGCCAGCACCCTGGCCGGTCTCCGGGCCTTTGCCCGCCTGGACAAGCCCGCCCAGCGGGAGCTGCTGGAGGGCCTTCGCCGCCTGCTGGTGAGCCTGGGTACCGGCGGCGCCTATCCCCACCCAAAGGAGTATTCCCATGAACGTAATTGAAACCTTCGGCGCGAAGGTGGGCCAGCTGGCCCAGACCGACCCGGAGAAGGCCCGTCGGCTCCTTCTGCTGGGCTTCCGGGCCAACGGCCAAAAGGTCCGGCTCTTTCCCGGCACCCGGCCCCGCTCCGGCCAGCTGCTCTTTCAGCAGGTCAACCAATCCATCATCCGCTGCCTGGCCCGGCCGGAGCAGAACGTGATGGTGAGCCTCTTCACCCCCTGCGAGATGCTGCTGAACCAGGGGCTGAACCCCTATTCCTGCGAGGCCTTTTCCAGCTACCTGTCCGGCTCCATGGCTGAGGCCCCCTTTCTCCGCCGGGCGGAGGAGGAGGGCATTCCCACCTCCCTGTGTTCCTACCACAAGGTTTTCATCGGAGCCGCCCAGAGCGGGCTCATGCCCCGGCCCCGGTTTATCCTGAGCACCTCCCTGGCCTGCGACGCCAACGCCCTCACCTTCCGGTATCTGTCCCAGCTTTACGACGTGCCCCACTTCTCCCTTGACGTGCCCTACGAGCAGACGGAGCAGGCGGTGGACTATGTGGCCGGGCAGCTGCGGAGGATGGGCGAGTGGATCCAGGTCCAGACCGGCATTCCCGTGGACGAGGCCAAGCTGGTCCAGACGGTTGCCCGAAGCCAGCGGACCATGGCCCGGTACCAGCAGGTGCTGACCAACCGGGCGGGCAAACAGATTCTGGGGGATCTCACCGACGAGCTGCTGCGCACCGCCAGCCTCCACTTCCTCTTAGGCTCGAAAGAGAGCGAAGCCATGGTGGACCAGCTCTACCGGGAGGTCTGCTCCGCGCCCCCCGCCCAGGGCCCCCAGCTGCTGTGGCTCCACACCACCCCCTACTGGGTGCCCCCCCTCCGGGCGCTGTTCAACCGCAACCCCAAGGTCCAGATTGCCGCCTCGGACATGAGCTACGAGGGCATTGTGGAGGCCGACCCCAACAAGCCCTACGACGCCATGGCCCGCCGGCTGGTGTTCTCCCCCTTCAACGGCCCGGTGAATCGGCGCATCCAGCGGGCGCTGGAGGTGGCCAAGCAGGTAAACGCCGACGGCGCGGTGTGGTTCTGCCACTGGGGCTGCAAGCACACCCTGGGAGGGGCACAGCTGGCCAAAAAGCACTTTGAGGCCGCGGGCCTGCCCACCCTTCTGCTGGACGGGGACAGCTGCGACCGGGGCTTCGGCGGGGAGGGCCAGGCGGCCACCCGCATGGAGGCCTTTCTGGAGCTGCTCTCCGCCCGATAACCCCACTGGGAGGTCTTTTCTATGAATCCAACCTGCTATGTCTGCAAATATACCCCCACCGAGCTGCTGTCTGCCTACGGCGGACAGCCCCTGCTGCTGGACCAGGCCCCGGAGAACTTTGAGCGGTCCGATCAGGTGGCCCACCCCAACCTGTGCGGCTTCGGCAAGTCCATCATCCAGGCGGTGCTGGCCGGCCAGGTGAAGGAGCTGGTCCTGGTGAACTGCTGCGACTCCATCCGCAGCGTCTATGATGTGCTGAAGGAGTCCGGCCAGCTGGACTTTCTCTACATGCTGGACCTGCTCCACCACCAGGACGGCTGCTCCGTGGACCACGCCAAGGGTCAGCTGATGGCTCTGGCGGAAGCCTACGGCCAGTACAAGGGGACAACCTTTGACAAAGCCGCCTTTTTCGCCGCCTTTGCCGGTCAGGACCGGCCCAAGGGGCCCTACATCGCCGTTCTGGGGGCTCACATGGGGAAGGAGCTCTTCTCCATGACCCAATCCCTGATGCCCCTGCCCGCGGAAAACGGCACCTGTGCCAACAACCGCAACCCGGCAGCCCCGGAGGATGCCGGGGACTTTGACGCCCTCATGGAGGGCTATGCCCGGTCCCTGCTGGGGCAGCTGCCCTGTATGCGCATGGCGGACACCGCCGCACGGAAAACCCTGTACAACGACCCCAGCCTGGCGGGGGTGGTCTACCACACCATCAAGTTCTGCGACTACTACGGCTTTGAGTATGCCGGGCTCAAGGATCAGATCTCCGTCCCCCTGCTGAAGCTGGAGTCCGACGGCACCCGCCAGAGCCAGGAGCAGCTGCGCACCCGTTTGGAGGCCTTTGCCGAGGGGCTCCAGCCCCCTGACTCCGCCGGAGAGGAGAAACGCGCCCCTTCGGGCCGGGGGTACTTCGCCGGCATCGACAGCGGCTCCACCACCACCGACGTGGTGATCCTAGACCAGGACAAGCAGGTCCTGGCCAAGGTGATCCTCCCCACCGGGGCAGGAGCCACCGGCGGGGCTGCCCGGGCTTTGGACCAGGCGCTGGCCCAGGCGGGGCTGAAAAAGAGCGATTTGACCGCCACCGTTACCACCGGCTACGGCCGGTCCGTGATCCACGGAGGGGATAAGTCCATCACCGAGATCACCTGCCACGCCAAGGGGGCCCACTTCCTAAACCCCGCTGTGCGCACCGTGGTCGACATTGGCGGCCAGGACAGCAAGGTAATCCGCCTGGACGAGAACGGCGGGGTGGCCAACTTCGTCATGAACGACAAGTGTGCCGCCGGCACCGGACGCTTCCTGGAGATGATGGCCCGCACCCTGGAGCTCTCCCTGGAGGAGATCAGCACCATCGGCCTGTCCTGGAAGGAGGACATCACCATTTCCTCCATGTGCACCGTCTTTGCCGACTCGGAGGTGGTCTCTCTGGTGGCCCAGAACAAGGCCCTGCCGGATATCGTCCACGGTCTGAACCGATCTGTGGCTGCCCGGGCCGCCGCTCTGTTCCGTCGGGTCAAGGGCGGGCCCGTGTGCATGATGACCGGGGGTGTGGCCCGCAACGCCGGGGTGGTCTCCGCCCTGGAGGAGGCTCTGGGGCTGCCCCTGTTTATCCACGAGGACTCCCAGCTCTGCGGGGCCCTGGGCGCCGCTCTGTTTGCCCTGGAGATGTAAACATCTATATAGTCAGGGGGAGTCCCCTTTAATCGCGGTCTCCCCCTTGACTTTTCTTTCCAAAGCTGGTATCATATCTAACAAAGTTAGCTTCAAAATCAACCGGAGGAGTGTGGTCGCCATGACCCAGGATTACGACGAATTGGCCAAAGAGCTTTTGTCCCTGAATCTCAACATGCTCCATGTGCCCGCCAAGCGGAAGATCGGAAAAATGGCCCAGGGCGAGGTGTTCGTCCTCAACTACCTGGCCACCCACCAGCAGTCTGCCCACCCGGGGGAGCTGAGCAAGAGTATGGTTGTCAGTTCCGCCCGGATCGCCGCCCTGCTGGGTCGGATGGAGGAAAAGCAGCTGATCTCCCGCACCCAGGACCCCCTGAACAACCGGCAGGTGATCGTCACCCTTCTGCCCGCCGGACAGGCCGTCATTGACCGGATTCGGGCCGAGGTTCTGGCCGCCGCCGCCCGCATGCTGGAGCGACTGGGGCCGGAGGACGCCCGGGAGTACCTGCGGATTCAGAGAAAGATCCTCTCCAACTCTGTGTCTGCCTGAGGCAGAGGCAATAGTATCCATGGACCGAAAAAAGCTGCGCTGGCTCCGGCCAGCAGCTTTTTTCCCAGAAAAGCTAACTTTGTTAGTTCGACATTTTGCGCAAAGAGGTGATCCCCATGACTGAACTCGATCGTTCCAACCCTCTCCGTCTGACTTCCAACGCGGGAAAGCTCCTGGCCTCTCAGACCATCCAGCACCTGTTTCAGACGATGTCCCCTGCCGACTACGTCCTCATGTGGATGCTGGCCAAGCACACCCACGACACCGGCAGTGAAAAGTTTTACCTGAAGGACCTGGCCCAGGATCTTCAGCTCCCCATGCCTCAGGTCTCCAAAATCGCCAAGAACCTCCAGAGCAAGGGCCTGGTCCTGTGGACCCACGACGGTCTGGGCCAGGAGGGCACCTATCTCCAGCTCACCGAGTCCGCCATGGACTGCGCCCTGGAACAGCGGCAGCGGCTGTCCGGCTTCATCCACCGGGTGGTGGATGCGTTCGGTCAGGAACGATTCGTCCGTCTGCTGGGGGATATCGTCCAGCTGGAGGAAGTCATGAACCAGCAGGCCCAGGAGGAAGGAGGTCCCCATGCCGTTGAACCTTGAAGACTATGCCGCCCGCCAGCAGGCCCTGTGCGAGGTAAACGACGCCATCCCTGACGCCCTGTTTCAGGAGTACGGAGTCAACCGGGGTCTCCGGGACCACAACGGCGTAGGCGTTCTCACGGGGCTGACCCGGATTTCCAACATCGTCTCCTTCCGTCTGGAGAAAGGCAAGCGGGTCCCCTGCGAGGGTCAGCTGTACTACCGGGGTCAGAATGTGAAGGATCTGATCGCCAATCTGAGCCCCGACAAGTTTGGCTTTGAGCGGGTAGCCTACCTGCTCCTCTTCGGCCAGCTGCCCGACAAGCAGCAGGAGGAGGAATTTACCGCCATCCTGGGCAGCTGCCGGACCCTCCCCACCAACTTCACCCGGGACGTGATCATGAAGGCCCCCTCTAAGGACATCATGAACTCCATGACCCGGAGCGTGCTCACCCTGGCAAACTACGACAGCCAGGCCGAGCCCGGAGGGCTGGACAACAGCATCCGCCAGTGCATTCGTTTGATTGCGGAGTTTCCCATGCTGGCCGTGTACGGCTACCACGCCTACAACCACTATGAAAACGACCAGAGCATGTACATCCACCGGCCGGACCCGACCCTCTCCACGGCGGAGAACATTTTGCAGATGCTCCGCCCCGACCGGTCCTACACCAAGATGGAGGCCAAGGCCCTGGATACCGCCCTCATCCTTCACATGGAGCACGGCGGGGGCAACAACTCCACCTTCACCACCCGGGTGGTGACCTCCTCCGGGTCGGACACCTACGCCACCATGGCCGCTGCCCTGTCCTCTCTGAAGGGGCCCCGCCACGGCGGCGCCAACCTGAAGGTCATTCAGATGATGCGGGATTTGAAGGAGCACATCCCCTCCCTCACGGACAAGGACGCCACCGAGGACTACCTGCGCAAGCTCCTGAACAAACAGGCCTTTGACCGCAGCGGCCTGATCTACGGCATGGGTCACGCGGTCTACTCCATCTCCGACCCCCGGGAGCAGGTGCTCCGGTCCTTCGTGAAGGACCTGGCCCTGGAGAAGGGCCGCCGGGACGACCTGACCCTCTATGAAAACATCGAGGAGCTGGCTCCCAAGCTCATCGCCGAGTCCAGGCCCATTTACAAGGGTGTCAGCCCCAACGTGGACTTCTACAGCGGCTTTCTTTACGAACTGCTGGACATCCCCCTGGAGCTGTACACCCCCCTCTTCGCCATCGCCCGCATTGTGGGCTGGAGCGCCCACCGGATCGAGGAACTGGTGGGAATGGGCAAAATCATCAGACCCGCTTACATGAGCATCACCCGGTAAGCGGAAAAAAGCCTCCCTTTGGCAAAAGGGAGGTTTTTTGTTCTCTGATGAGGTTACGGTTCTCTTCCTTCTGGCAGGGTAACGAAGCTTCGCTTGATCCACCGGCCGCTGTGATAGTAGATTCCCAGCAGCAGGGCGCACAGCATCCAGCCCATGGGGTAACCCAAAGCCACCGGCAGGAGGGTGCCGAAGAGCCGGTAGGTAACGAAAAGATAAATCTGCCGGAACACCACGAAGGACAGGAGCATAATGATCGTGGGCGTCCGGGCGTCTCCCGCGCCCCGAAGGACCCCGGCGTAAATCTGGTTGAAAGTGCCCACCAAGTAGAAGGGGGAGATCACCCGGATAAAGTACACCCCGTAGGTGAGCACCGCCTCATCCTGGTTGAAGAAGGCGCACAGAGGCCGGGCCAAAACCATCAGAGGCACCAGGATCACCGCCGTGGACACGATGCCCATAATCAAAGCCCACCGGGCCCCCTGCTTGGACCGCTCCCAGTTCCCGGCCCCCACGTTCTGACCCACAAAGGTGGTGGCCGCCACGGACAGGGTCATCATGGGAAGCAGGGCGAAGGAGTCCAGCTTGTTGTAGGCCGCCCAGCCGGCCATGCAGGAGGAGTCAAACCGGTTGACATAGGACTGGACAAACACGTTGGAGAAGGAGGTCACTGCCAGCTGTAAGGCCGAGGGTACCCCCACCACAAAAATGTTCCGCAGGATGTGGGTATCCATGCCCATCCCCTGCCAGACGATTTGGTAGCACCCGTCGGTGCGGGTGAGCACCGCCAGCACCAGAAGGGCGGAGACCGCCTGGCTGACTACCGTAGCCACCGCCGCCCCAGCGATGCCCCACCGGAAGCCCGCCACAAAGAGCAGGTCCAGAACAGTATTGAGTCCGGCGGAGAACAGCAGGAAGTACAAAGGACGCTTGGAGTCCCCCACCGCCCGGAGGATTCCTGAGCCCAGGTTATAGAGCATCAGCCCCGACACCCCGGCAAAGTAGATGCGCAGGTAGGTGGCCGCCTCCCCAAACACGTCCTCCGGGGTGGACATGAACCGGAGCATGAAGGGGACCATCAGGACCCCCACGGCGGTGAACACCACGCACAGCAGCAGCACCAGCAGCAGGCTGGTCTGGACGGCCTTCCCCACCCGCTTTTCCTCCTGGGCCCCGTAAAGCTGGGAGATCACCACGCTGATGCCGGAGGACAGGCCCAGAAAAAGACCGATGAGGGTATTGATGACAGGATTGACCGACCCCACCGCCGCCAGGGCCGCTTTGCCCACAAAGTTGCCCACCACAATGCTGTCCACGGCGTTATAAAACTGCTGAAAGAAGTTTCCCGCCAAAAGGGGCAGAGAGAACAGGAGAAGCTGCCGGAAAATGTTCCCCTCCGTCATGCGCATATCCGTTTGTTTCGCCAGAGACGCCATGCCCTCTCCTCCTTGGTTTTCTGTGGGATAATTTCATTGTACACCTATTGTCAAATGGGCGAACAGCTTGGAGAATTACAGAAAAAAGTCTTGGAAACGTAAAGGAATTGTAACATTTTCAGGTCTTTTTTTGTAACATGTTTTTGGTACTATAATCCTGCAAGAGTCAAGAAAGCTTCTTTTCATTTTTTAACCTTCGGAATACGGGGTTGGCGAGTGGTTTCCGCCAACCCCGATTTTCCGTTTTGGGGCACTTCAAACCAGCCCTTCCCCTTGTTCTCCTTTTTTGCTATAATCTATTCAGATATTCTTCGACACCAAACCCCAAATTGAGGTAACCATACATGAAACGACTTGTCATCGGAATCCTGGCCCATGTGGACGCCGGCAAGACCACCCTCTCTGAGGCCCTGCTCTACGCTGCCGGAACCATACAGAAGCTGGGCCGGGTGAACCACCGGGATTCCTTCCTGGACACCCACGACCTGGAACGGGCCCGGGGCATCACCATCTTCTCCAAGCAGGCCATCTTCGAGACCCCGGAGCTGTCCGTCACCCTTCTGGACACCCCCGGCCACGTTGACTTCTCCGCGGAGATGGAGCGCACCCTGCAGGTGCTGGACTACGCCATTCTGGTCATCAGCGGCACCGACGGGGTCCAGGCCCACACGGAAACCCTGTGGCGGCTGCTCCGCCGGAACCAGATTCCCACCTTCCTCTTCGTCACCAAGATGGACCTGCCCAATCCCGGGCAAGACACCCTCATGGATCAGCTCCGCCGCCTGGACGAGGGCTGCGTCAACTTCTCCCACCGGGGAACCGACTGGGAGGAATCCATCGCCCTGCGGGAGGAGGCCATCCTGGACCGGTATCTGGAGTCCGGCGCGCTCTCTCCCCGGGATCTCTCCGGGCTTATCCGCATCGGCCGGCTCTTTCCCGTGTACTTTGGCTCTGCCCTGAAGCTGGAAGGAGTGGAGGCCTTTCTCCAGGGCCTGACAGACTACACCGAGACCCCGGTCTATCCCCAGGAGTTTGGGGCCCGGGTCTTTAAGATCGCCCGGGACAGCCAGGGCGGGCGGCTGACCTACTTAAAGCTCACCGGCGGAACCCTGTCCGTCCGGGACCCCATCGCCTACCTGCCCCTCCACGGGGAGGACGCAGCGGAGGAAAAGGTCACCCAGCTGCGGCTGTATTCCGGCGCCAAGTTCCAGACGGCGGAGACCGCCCAGGCCGGCCAGGTCTGTGCGGTGCTGGGTCTTTCCCAAACCTATCCCGGCCAGGGCCTGGGGGCGGAGTCCCCCGCACCCCCGCCCCTTTTGGAGCCGGTGCTCACCTATCGTCTCACCCTGCCCCCGGATCAGGACCCCCAGGCCTTCCTGCCCAAGCTGCGGCAGCTGGAGGAGGAGGACCCCCAGCTGCGGGTGGTGTGGGACCCCCACCTACGGGAGATCCATGTGGGCCTCATGGGCCAGATCCAGATCGAGATTTTAAAAAGTCTCATCGCCCAGCGGTTCGACGTGGAGGTTCAGGTGGACGCCGGGCGCATTCTCTACAAGGAGACCATTGCTGCCCCGGTGGAGGGAGTGGGCCACTTTGAGCCTCTCCGCCACTACGCCGAGGTCCATCTGCTTTTAGAGCCTTTGGAGCGAGGGTCGGGGCTAGTCTTTGACAGCCGGTGCAGCGAGGACCTGCTGGACCGGAACTGGCAGCGGCTGATCCTCACTCACCTGGAGGAAAAAACCCACCTGGGGGTCCTCACCGGCTCCCCCATTACCGATCTGCGCATCACCCTCATGTCCGGCCGGGCCCACCCTAAGCACACCGAGGGAGGCGACTTCCGCCAGGCCACCTACCGGGGGGTGCGCCAGGGGCTGATGCAGGCAGAGAGCATCCTGCTGGAGCCCTGGTACCAGTTCCGGCTGGAGCTGCCCGCGGTCCAGCTGGGCCGGGCTATCAGCGATTTGCAGGCCATGTCCGGGACCTTCTCCAACCCGGAAAACGACGGGGAGACGGCGGTGCTCACCGGCACCGCCCCAGTGTCCGCCATGAAGGACTACCCCCTGGAGGTGGCCGCCTACACCCGGGGCCGGGGAAAATTCTCCTGCTCCTTTTATGGCTACGCTCCCTGCCACAACGCCAAGCAGGTGGCGGCGGAGCGGGGCTACCAGCCAGAACGGGACCTGGACAACCCCCCGGACTCTGTGTTCTGCGCCCACGGGGCGGGCTTTACGGTGAAGTGGGACAAGGTCCCGGAGTACATGCACCTGGAAAGCTGCCTGCGGCCGGAGCGGCCGGACGAGGCTCCTGCCCTTCCCCGGGTCTACACCCGGAACCTGGACATTGACGAAAAGGAGCTGGAAGCCATCTTCCAGCGGACCTTCGGCCCCATCCGCAACCGGGCCCAGGAGGTGATGAACCAGGTTCCCGCGTCAAGCCCCCGGCGGACCATTGCACCCCCCAAGCAGCAGTACCTGATTGTGGACGGATACAACATGATCTTCGCCTGGGACGTGCTCAAGGACCTGGCTCAGGAGAGCCTGGACGCCGCCCGCCAGCGGCTGCTGGACATTCTCAGCAACTACCAGGGCTACAAAAAATGCCAGGTGGCGGTGGTCTTTGACGGCTACAAGGTCAAGGGGAACCAGGGCAGCCGGTCAGACTACCACAACATCCATGTGGTCTACACCAAGCAGGACGAGACCGGGGACATGTTCATCGAAAAGCTCATCACCGAAATTGGGAAAAACTACGCCGTCCGGGTGGCCACCTCTGACGGGCTCATCCAGCTCTCCGCCCTGCGGGCGGGGGTGCTGCGCATCTCCGCTGCCGAGCTGTGGCGGGAGGTGGAGTGGGTGGGCCAGCAGATCGACCAGATGGTGCGCCAGCTCAACGAGAAAGGATATCTGCCCGGCTGATGCAAAGTGCCCCCACCTGTTGGGAAACAGGCAGGGGCACTTTTTGTCGAAAAAAGGAAGCGGTATGCCGCGCAGGCGGCAGACCGCTTCCCTAGCACCGACCTCTAAAAGGATCGAAGTCAGCATCTGTATGATACCACAGGACGGGGTTTCTTTCAAGGGGTGCGCCCCTTACAGCTTGCAGTAGGCTGCCGCCGTCCGGGCGGCCAGCCTGGCGTTGTTGAACACCAGCTGAATGTTGGCGTCCAGGCTGTCGCCCCCGGTGATCTCCTTGACCTTGGCCAGCAGGAAGGGGGTGGTCTCCTTGCCGTGGATGCCCTTCTCGTTGGCCTCCTGAATGGCCTGGTCGATGACAGCATTGATCCGGTCTGCGTCCATGGAATACTCCTGGGGGATGGGGTTGGTCACCAGGATGCCGCTCTTCAGCCCCAGGTCCCGCTGGACCTTCATGATCTTAGCCAGCTCTTCGGGGGTGTCCACCCGGTAGTCCACCTGCAGGCCGGAGGTACGGGTGTAGAAGGCGGGCAGCTCCTCCGTCTGGTAGCCCAGCACGGGCACCCCGTGGGTCTCCAGATACTCCAGGGTGAGCTTCAAATCCAGAATGGCCTTGGCCCCGGCGCAGACTACCGTAACCCCGGTCTGGGCCAGCTCCTCCAGGTCAGCGGAGACATCCATGGTGGTCTCCGCCCCCCGGTGCACGCCCCCAATGCCTCCGGTGGCAAAGATGGGAATGCCCGCCATGTGGGCGATCATCATGGTGGTGGTGACGGTGGTGGCGCCGTCCTCCCCCTTGGCCACCAGAGCAGCCAGGTCCCGGCGGGAGGCCTTGATCACGTCCTGGCCCTTCTTGCCCAGGTACTCGATCTCCTCCTTGGTCAGGCCGGCCTTCAGCCGCCCGCCCAGGATGGCGATGGTGGCGGGTACTGCCCCATTGTCCCGGATGATCTGCTCCACCCGCAGAGCAGTCTCCACGTTCTGGGGATAGGGCATGCCGTGGGAAATGATGGTGGACTCCAGGGCCACCACAGGCTTGCCCTGGGCAACGGCCTGGGCTACTTCGGGATTGATATCAAGATACTTGTTCATCAGTTATACCTCCATCTGTTTCATGCGCCGCCCGACTTCCTCCGGGGAGAGAATGGGGTTGATGGTCTCCTCCCCCTCCACGGCGATGGCGGCAGCAGCGTTGGCGGCCAGGGCGCTGTCGGCCAGGTTCTTCCCTTCCAGCCAGGCCCAGGCCAGGGCCGCGGCGAAGGCGTCTCCGCCCCCGGTGGCGTTTTTCACCCGGGCGGGACAGCAGGGGACCAAAACCTGCTCCCGGTGGTCGGCGGCGTAGACCCCCTCCGCCCCCAGGGAGAGGAAGAGCCGCTCCAGCCCGGTGTCCAGCAGGACCCGGGCAGCCTGCTCCAGGCTGGCCCGGTCAGTGATCTTCACCCCGGAGAGAAGCTCCGCCTCCAGCCGGTTGGGCTTGAAGGTGTGGAGCTTTCCCAGAATGGGCCGCACCTTCTCCCCCTTCACTGTGGACACCGGGTCCACAAAGAGAGGGGCGGTGCAGTGCTCTGCCAGGTAGACCAGGGACTCCGCCGGCAGGTTGGCATCGGCCACCACCAGGGCCGCCCCATTGAGGAAGGCCAGGTGGCGGGCAAAGTAGTCCGGGGTGAGCTTTTCATAGATGTCCATGTCGGACACCGCCAGCACCATGTCGCCCCCCTGGTCACTGAGGAACAGGTAGGTGGACGTGGCTCCCTCGGGCACCCGCAGCACCCGGCTCAGGTCAATGTCCAGGGTCTGGCAGGAGTGCTCGATCTGGCGGGCGTGAACATCCTCTCCCAGGGCGGTGAGCAGGTGAACCTTGACCCCCAGAAGGGTCAGGTTGTGGGCGATGTTCCGCCCCACCCCTCCCAGGCTCACGGTGACCCGGCCCGGGTTGGAGTCTTTGGGAACCAGCGGGTCCCTGGACTGGCCGCCGATGTCCACGTTCACCGCCCCGGCCACCGCCACATAGCGGCTGGCGGGAAGAAGATATCCCTTGCCCAGGATGTGGCCCTTCTTCATCAGGTTGGAGATGTGCACCCCCACCGACGACCGGGTGATCCCCGCCCGCTCCGCCAGAGCCTCCTGGGAGATCATGGGGTCCTCCCGAATCCACTGCAGGATCTGTTGTTCCCGTTGGGTCACGTCCTCGCCCCCTTCAATTAAGCAGAAGTTTATTTTCTAATCACAAGTTTATTCTATCATAGTTTTTCCCATTGTCAAGAAAAAAATCTGCGGAGACAAAAAAACACCTGAGATCAGATGATCTCAGGTGTTTTTGGTGGAGACAACAGAACTCGAATCTGTGACCTCTCGCGTGTGAGGCGAGCGCTCTACCAGCTGAGCTATGCCTCCATGTGGTGACCCGTACGGGACTCGAACCCGGGGGTTGCTCTCCGTGAGAACATTCTCACGGAGAGCAGTGGTAGCGGCAACTGGATTTGAACCAGTGACACTTCGGGTATGAACCGAATGCTCTAGCCAACTGAGCTATGCCGCCGTTTCGCCCGCCGCCGTGCCCAGCGGACGATGATTAGTATACCCCACCGACTCGCATTTGTCAACTGTTTTTTTGAAGATTTTCCTCTTTTTTTACACTCCAGTCAGCAGATGGACCAGGACCTCCGTCATGCTCTCCAGAGACTCCCGGGGAATGTATTCATAGACCCCGTGGAAATGGTATCCCCCGGTGGACAGGTTGGGGCAGGGCAGCCCCAAAAAGCTCAGCTTGGCCCCGTCGGTGCCGCCCCGGATGGCCACGTCCACCGGCTCAATCCCTGCCGCCCGGAAGGCCGACCGGGCCCGGTCCAGGATCTCCGGATGGGGCAGGACCATCTCCTTCATGTTCCGGTAGGCGTCCTGAATGTCCATCTCCACTGTCCCGGGGCCGTACTTGCCGTTCAGATAGTCCCCGATGTTGGCCATCACGGTCTTGCGGGCTTCAAACTTCTCCCGGTCGTGGTCCCGGATGATCCACTCCAGCTTTGCCTCGCTCTCGTCCCCGGACATGGTGCACAGGTGGTAGAAGCCCTCGTATCCCTCGGTGTGGGCAGGGGCCTCCGCCGGGGGCACCATGGCGATGAGCTCCGCGGCAATGAGACAGGCGTTTTTCATCTTGTTTTTGGCGTCTCCCGGGTGGATGTTCACCCCGTGGATGGTGACGTTTGCCCCGGCGGCGTTAAAGTTTTCATACTCCAGGCTGCCCAGGGGGCCGCCGTCCACGGTGTAGCCGTAGGCCGCCCCCAGCTTTTCCAGGTCCACATAGTCAGCACCCTGGCCCGCCTCCTCGTCGGGGGTGATGCACACGGCCACCCGGCCGTGGGGCAGCTCCGGGTGCTGAATGAGATGGTCTACCGCGGTGAAAATTTCCGCTACCCCGGCCTTGTCGTCGGCTCCCAGCAGGGTAGTGCCGTCAGTGACGATCAGGTGCTTGCCCACCTGCTCGGCCAGGTCGGGAAACTCGGCAGCTTTCATAACGATGCCCTTTTCCTGGTTCAGGACAATGTCCCCGCCGGCATACGCCACCACCCGGGCCTTCACGTTCTTCCCGGAAACCCGGGGGGCGGTGTCCATGTGGGCGATGAGGGCCACCACAGGGTCATCCTCCCGGCCCTTGCTGGCGGGCAGCCAGCCGTACACATAGCCGTACTGGTCCATGTGGGCCCCTTCCAGGCCCATCTCCTCCAGTTCCCTGGCCAGATAGGCCCCCAGGACCTTCTGCTTTTCCGTGGAGGGTACGGTCTGGGAGCTCTCGTCAGACTCCGTGTCAAAGGTGATATACTTTAAAAAGCGTTCGGTGGCAGTCATAGTGTCCTCCCTGTTTTCTTCCTTCATTCTTCCCAGGCCTTGGCCCGCTCCAGGGCCTTCTTCCACTTGGCGTACTCCCTGGACCGGTCGGTCTGGGGCAGGTAGACCTTCCCCGGCTTTCGGTCCCGGAGCAGCTCCTCCTTGTCCTTCCACACCCCGGCGCCCAGGCCGGCCAGGCAGGCGGCCCCCCAGGCGGTGGTCTCCACCACCTCTGGCCGCTCCACAGGCACGTCCAGCAGGTCCGCCTGGTACTGCATCATAAAGTCGCTGACGCTGGCGCCGCCGTCCACCCGCAGGCCGGTGATCTTCTGTCCGGCGTCCTTTTCCATGGCGGCGATCAGGTCGGCGGTCTGATAGGCGATCCCCTCCAGGGTGGCCCGGCACAGATGGCCCTTGGTGGTCCCCCGGGTGAGACCCAGGATGGTTCCCCGGGCGTACATATCCCAATGGGGCGCCCCTAAGCCGGTGAAGGCGGAAACCAGGTACACACCCCCGTTGTCCGGCACGGATTCCGCCAAGATGTCCACCTCATGGGAGGTCTGGATCAGGCCCAGCTCATCCCGCAGCCACTGGATGGAGGAGCCGGCGTTAAAAACGCTGCCCTCCAGCACATAGGTAGTCTCCCCGCCCAGGCCCCAGCCGATGCAGGTGAGCAGTCCATTTTGGGACCGGACCGCTTTGCCGGTGTTCATGAGCGTAAAGCAGCCGGTGCCGTAGGTATTTTTCAGCTGGCCGGGGGCAAAGCACCCCTGGCCGAAGAGAGCGGCCTGCTGGTCCCCTGCCGCCCCCCGGATGGGCAGGCCCGCCAGGTTCTCCAGGTAAGGCACCCCCAGGGCAATGGTCCCCAGGTCCCCGCTGTTGGGCACAGGCTGGGGCAGCCAGTCCATAGGGACCTTCATCAGCCTGCACAGGTCCTCGTCCCAGGTCAGCCGGTGGATGTCAAAGAGCATGGTGCGGCAGCAGTTGGAATAGTCGGAGGCGTGGACCTTGCCCCCGGTGAGGTTCCACAGAAGCCAGCTGTCCACGGTGCCGCAGAGCAGCTCTCCCCGCTCCGCCCGGGCCCGGGCCCCGGGGACGTGGTCCAAAATCCACTGGTACTTGGTGCCGGAAAAGTAGGCGTCCACCACCAGGCCGGTTTTCTCCCGGATGGCCTCGCCGTACCCTTCCTGCTGGAGCTGGGTGCAGAAGTCCGCCGTCCGCCGGCACTGCCAGACGATGGCGTTGCCCACCGGGCGGCCGGTTTTGCGCTCCCACACCACCGCCGTCTCCCGCTGGTTGGCAAGGCCTACAGCGGCAATATCCCCGGGGCGCACCCCGCTCTTCTCCACGCACTGAGCAGCGGCCTGGAGCTGGCTGGTGAGCAGCTCCATGGGGTCGTGCTCCACCCAGCCGGGCTTGGGGTAGTGCTGGGGGAAGGGGATCTGGGCAGAGGAGACCACCGCTCCCCCGCGGGTAAAGAGAATGGCCCGGGAGCTGGTGGTTCCCTGGTCCAGAGCCAGCAGATAGTCCTTCATACCAATGTCATCCTTTCTTGACGAATGGGGCCCTTACCGGTAAACTTAGCTTCAGTGTACCATGCCCTTCGGCATTTTTCCACCCATTTTCCAAAGGAGGCAATCCCCATGACCTATCCCAACAGCATCCCTGCCCGGTTTCTCTCCCGCCCCAACCGGTTTGTGGCCCAAGTGGAGCTGGACGGCGTGGAAACCACCGTCCATGTCAAAAACACCGGCCGGTGCCGGGAGCTGCTGGTTCCGGGGGCCCGAGTCTGGCTGGTGAAAAGCGATAATCCCAGCCGCAAGACCGCCTACGACCTGGTGGCCGTTGAGAAGGGAGACCGGCTCATCAACATGGATTCCCAGGCCCCCAACGCAGTGTTTGGGGAGTGGGCCCAGGCGAGGTGTTTCGTCCCCGGCCTGACGCTCTTAAAGCCCGAGTACAAGCACGGGGACTCCCGGTTCGACTTTTACTGGGAGGCCGGGGACCGGAAGGGCTTTGTGGAGGTGAAAGGGGTCACCCTGGAACAGAACGGAGCAGTCTACTTTCCCGACGCTCCTACCCAGCGGGGAATCAAGCACCTGCACGGCCTCACCACCTGTCTGGACGAAGGGTACGAGGCTGCTGTGTGCTTCGTGATTCAAATGGAGCAGGCAGACTTTTTCTCCCCCAACGACAAGACCCACCCGGCCTTTGGGGAGGCTCTGCGTCAGGCCCACGCCGCCGGGGTTCGGGTGCTGGCCCTTTCCTGCTCCGTCACCCCGGACAGCCTGTCCATCAGCGCTCCAGTGCCGGTGCGTCTTTCTGCCGCTCGGCCTGAATGAGCTTAATCTTCTCCCCCATGGTGAAGAGGATACCCACCCATATGATCACAAAAGCGATGAGCCGGTCCGCGTCCATGGGCTCCCGGAAGTAGAGCAGGCCCATGAGAAACTGCAGGGTAGGATTCATGTACATGAGGATGCCGGAGAAGTAATAAGGGATCTCCTTGACCCCCAGGTTAAACAGCAGCAAGGGAATGGAGGTCACCACCCCGCAGGCGGGCAGCAGCCAAAAGGACGCGCCCCCCAGCACCGTCTCCATCCCCCCGGCCTGGGCGCTCCACCACCAGGAGAAGAGCAGGGCGAAGGGCATCATGAGAAGGGTCTCCATAAACAGGGAGGCCTGGGCGGACAGGGCCAGGTGCTTTTTCACCGCCCCGTAGACAGAAAAGGGCAGGCCAATCATCAGCGCCAACAGGGGCACCGACCCGGTGCGGACGATGAGATAGACGATCCCTCCGGCGGCAAAGAGGAAGGTGAGCTTTTCCGCCGTGGTGGGCCGTTCCCGGAAGGCGATAACCCCCAGCAGGGCCACCAGCACCGGCTCGATGAAGTAGCCCATGCTGGCATCCAGCACGTGGCCGCTGTTCACCGAATAGATGTACACCCCCCAGTTGAGAGTGATAAGCACCCCGCAAATCAGGCACTTGCCCAGGGCCTGCTTGTCCCGAAAGACCCGGATAATCTCTCCCCATCCCCGGGTGACAGCCAGGTACAGCCCCATAAACACCAGGGACCAAATGATCCGCTGGGCCAGGATGTACACGGAGTTTACCTGGGCCAGCAGCGCCCAAAAGGCCGGCAGCAGCCCCCACAGCACATAGGAGCCGGTGACGGTAACCAGCCCCAGTTTTCTTCCCTTTTCCACGTTTCATTCCTCCGTAACAGCGTAATCAGAAGTATCTTATCGCGTTTCAGGGAAGTGTGTCAAGGGGAGGGGGACAGCGAAGCGGTGGAGGAGTGTTATCGTATGTGGATTGCGTCGTACCGGCACGACGAGATTCTCTCAGGATAACACCTCTCAGTCAGCTTCGCTGACAGCTCCCATCTAAAGGGGAGCCTTTGGCGTTGCAAGGACCGCCCGATGCGCGCCCAGCCGGTGGGCGCGCTTTCTGCCAGTGTTCCGGCAAAAGGCCGCAGGCCAAGCAAACAAGACACCGACACCGGCGGATTTCCACCCACCAGAGAGAGGGATTCCAAAGGGAGAGAACCTCTCTCCCTTTGGTCTTCTTTCAGGCCTGTCGCAGAATCAAATTTCTGCGACAGGCCTCTTTTCGTGCTCAAACGGGGAACCCAAGCAACTCATGTGTGGAAAAGTTTCTGTTTTGGGGAACAGCAAAGCTGACCCTGTCACAAAAACAGGATCAAATGTGGATCATATTCTTTTCAGAGCTGGCTATGCGATCTGAATTTCAGA
>SFPN01000048.1 GCA_004551945.1 Clostridiales bacterium
GCCGTTCTTGTCGTGGGCATCCTTCATCTCGCCCAGGTAGTAGGTGTAAACACCAGTGTCCTGGTTGTAGTCGATGTGGGTCAGGATGCCGGTGTCGGTAGCAGCGCCGAACACCTTGCTCAGCAGGGTCTTGCCGCGGCCCAGGTCAACGTTCAGAGCGTTCCAGATCATCTGGGCAGCGTCGTCACGGGACAGAGCAACGGACACGTCCACGTCTTCCAGGCCAGCATACAGACCAACCTTGGCGGCCTTGGTGTTGACGTTCAGAGCCCAGGCGTCACCCAGGAAGCCTTCGTCTTCTGCGTCGTAGCCCAGAGCCACCAGCAGCATCTTAGCCAGCTGGGTGCCGGTCAGGTTAGCAGCGGGAGCGAAGCGGCCGCCGCCAACGCCTGCCACGATGCCTTCCACGGAGCAGAACTCAACATACTTGTTGGCCCATGCGGAGGAAGAATCGGTCAGCACGTCGGTGTAGCTGGAAGTAGCCACATCCTTGACAGCGTCCTTACCGCCGTTGACCATCACGCTGATCAGCTTTGCAGCCTGTGCACGGGTGATGTTCTTTTCGGGGTGGTAGTTGCCGTCTTCGAAGCCGTCGATGATGCCAAGTGCTACGCACATGTCAACGGCCTCTGCGTTCTCGATCTTATCCTGATCGCCGAACGCTGCGCCTGCGCCCACGACCATAATGCTGAGCATCATAGCCAGGCAGAGCACCAGGCTCAGAACCTTCTTCAGGTTTCTCATAGAGGTTTGCCTCCTTTAAAATTTTTTGAACCCCTCCTCGTCTGCCATCCCGGCACACATACCGTGGCATGCCGTAGCAGTATCTGCGTCGGACGCAGAAGCGGAGTTGTCCTGGCTTTACTATACGAAACTTTCTTCCATTTGTAAAGCGACCCTTGTTTTTTGTAACACAACGGTAATAAAGTTACAATTTGGTTACAATTTCTTCTCACCCTGCCCCCATGAAAAACCGCCGCCGCGCAGTTGACAAACAGCGCAGCGGCGGGTATACTATAGGCAGAGGGGTGCCGGTCCGTGATTGGCCCTCAGGTTATCGTTTTAGAATAGTAACCGTCTGGGTTGCAGCCAGGCGGTTACTTCTTTTTATCATGTCTGTCAGAGTCATCCCGAAAAAGCGAGACGAGGGCGATTATCACAAGGATAATCTGACAAACCTCGGATACCGTCAGTGTGACCGTCATACCCGCACCCCCTTTCACAAGGGGGCAAAAGAAGGTTTCACCCCCTATGGATCAGAGGGCCAACCACCTGTCCTTGACCGGCGAACCTCGCCGCCGTACAGCATGTTGACTGTACCATAATTCGACACTTTCTGCAAGTCCACCCCGCGAAAAACCGCCCCGCAGTTGACAAACTTTGCGCCGGCGGATATACTATACAAATGAATCTACTACAGACAAAGAGGCGCCGGTCTGGGATTGGCCCTTGTGTGATTTACGGAGCAGTAACCGCCTGGGCGCCAGCCAGGCGGTTCTTTTTTTATCGTGTTGACAAACTTCATTGCTGTTCGACAGTTCCGATGGCTGTTCGACAACCTTCGCAAGTACACCGGAGCGAAAAACCAGCCGCCCAGGGTGTTTGCCCCGGACGGCTGGTTTCATCGCTCACGATACGTATAATGACTGCTTCCCGCTTACTGGTGATCCACCTGGTACATATACTCCAGCAGATCCACGGTTTTGGCGGAGTAACCGGCCTCGTTGTCGTACCAGGCCACCACCTTCACAAAGTGGTCGTTGAGGGAAATGCCCGCCTTGGCGTCGAAGATGGCGGTGTGGCGGTCGCCCAGGAAGTCGGTGGAGACCACGGCCTCGTCGGTGTAGTCCAGAATCCCCTTCATGGGGCCTTCCGCAGCGGCCTTCATGGCAGCGCAGATCTGGTCGTAGGTTGCGGGGGTCTCCAGCTCGGCGGTCAGGTCCACCACGGAGACGTCCAGGGTGGGCACCCGCAGGGACATGCCGGTGAGCTTGCCGGACAGGTCGGGGATGACCTTGCCCACGGCCTTGGCCGCGCCGGTGGTGGAGGGGATGATGTTGCCGGAAGCGGCCCGGCCGCCTCTCCAGTCCTTCTTGGAGGTGCCGTCCACGGTCTTCTGGCTGCCGGTGATGGAGTGGACGGTGGTCATGAGACCTTCCTTGATGCCGAAGGCGTCGTGGAGGACCTTGGCCACGGGAGCCAGGCAGTTGGTGGTGCAGGAGGCGTTGGAAACGAAGTCCATGCTCTTGTCATAGGATGTGTTGTTCACGCCCATGACGAACATGGGGGTGTCGTCCTTGGAGGGGGCGGTGAGGAGAACCTTTTTGGCGCCGCCCTCCAGGTGGCCCTTCATCTTGGCGGCGGTGGTGAACTTGCCGGTGCTCTCGATGATATATTCCGCGCCGACGGAACCCCAGGGGATCTCGTTGGGCTCCTCGCAGTGGAACACGCGGATGCGGCGGCCGTTGACGATCAGGTCGTCGCCCTCCCAGCTGACCTCGCCCTGGAACCGGCCGTGGACGCTGTCGTACTTTAACAAATATGCCATGTAGTCGGGGGTCTGGCTGTGACTGTTGATACCGACGAACTCGATGTCCGGGCGCTCCACACCCAGACGAAGCACTAAACGGCCAATGCGGCCAAATCCATTGATGCCGACTTTCATACCCATGTTTACCAAAGTCCTTTCCCTTTGTTATGATCTTTTGATTTCTGCACGCCGGATAAGAACCAGCATAGTTGGTTTTATTATACTCCAGTTTTCCCAGGGATGGAAGTCCCTGCCCACAAAATTTCCTGGAATCAAACGACAAAATTTGACAAAATTCTTGTTATTTCTTCCAGAATTTGATAAACTAAAAACTACCAGTTTATGACGGAAAATTCCCGGCTGTTCCGGGTATCCTAATCCTATTTTCCAAGGAGTTGAAGCTATGGATCCGATCACTTCCCGCCTGGAACCGCTGTTCGGCAGCTTCCCTGAGGCTGTTGTCTTTCTGTCCTGCGGCCAGGCCGTGTATGCCAACGAAACCGGGGCCCAGCTGCTGCAAAGCCAGTCCTGCCCCATGGACCTGCTCTTCGCCATGGCGGAGCACCCCGGCGGGTCCATGGAGATCGCCCTGGGCCAGGAGAGCTACCGGGTCACCGTGTCCCCCTTCGACAGCGGCGACCTGCTGATTCTGCGTCCCCTGCCCAAGGCAGAGGAGAAACGGCACCCCTTCTCCAATTCCGTTTACCGGATGCGGGAGTGCCTGTCCAACCTGAACGCCGTCCAGTGGCGGATGCGGCGGGTGCTGGAGGAGAAAAAAATGTCCGGGGACCTGACCCAGGACCTGGCCAACCAGAGCCGCCTGATCTACCAGATGCTGCGGCTGACCCGGCAGGCGGAGCTCACCCAGGAGCTCAACGACAAGACCTTCCCCCGGGAGGAGGGCTTCGACCTGGCCCTGGTCTGCCAGGGCATGGCCGAGGAGACCGCCTGGCTGGCGGACCTGGCCGGGGTGCAGTTTACCTACGCCAGCAACGTGAAGAACCTGGCCTTCCAGGGGAGCAAGTCCCTGCTGACCCAGATGCTGCTGGCCCTGGTGTCCAACGGCGTCCGGGCCGCCGGCAAGGACGGCACCGTGGAGATGAAGCTCCACGCAGAGAGCGGCCGGTGCGTCATCTCCCTGCGGGACAGCGGGGTGGGCATCCCCGAGGACCGGCTGGCCACCCTGTTTTCCGGGGAGGCCCCGGAGGAGATCCCCCGCCCCGGCGAGGGCGCGGGGCTGGGGCTGTACAACGCCCAGCGGATCGCCGCCCTCCACGGGGGCGTGCTGGTGGCCCAGAGCGGCCAGGACGGCGGCGCCAGCCTGGTGGTGTCCCTGCCCATCGTGCCCCCGGCCAGCGTCCCGGCCCGGAACAACCCCGGTTACGACAACCTGGGGGGCTACTCACCCGTGCTCATCGAGCTGAGCGACGTGCTGCCCTGGCAGGCCTTCGTGCCCAGCAACAAGGACGAATAACGCAAAAAAAGAGCGCCCCTCGCGGGCGCTTTTTTCGTTCTCGAAAAGCCTCGTAGAGTTTCGCCGCCGCAACGGCGAAAAAGAGCCAAATTATTTTTCCGGCGGCATGTACGCCGGAAAAATTCTTCTCGGCCTGCAAGTGTGCCCCTAGGGCGCGCGCGGCAGGCCGCATCCCCTCCCTGTCGGAAAAGGCTTGCCTTTTTCGACAGTCGCAGCGCCCCTCGCGGGCGCTTTTTTCGTTCTCGGAAAGCCTCAAAACAAAAAACGCCCGGGCCGGGCGCAGGAAGGCAAAAAAATGGTAACCCTTGACTGTTGGACGAACCTTCTCAGTCAAGGGTTACCGAGCACTCTTATTATCTAACATCAATTTAACCTCTCTTTCTGCAGCGTTCACAGAACTGACCCAGCTTTTTCTCTTAACTCTGAATTCTGTCCAAAACACTTTGTTCCATCTATATGATCCTCAAAAGTGAGGTAGCTTTCATGTTGGACAAATCTCTCAAAAAACCGGTCACAGCAAGCGGATGATTACTTGCCGGTAACATCCCTGTACATTGGACTCACCCTTTCTGTTTCTGACTATAATATAGCACAGCTTTCCGGAATTTTCAAGCCGACAAGTTGTTCAAATTGCACGAGGCAAAATGGTGCAAAACGGAGATTTTGGTGGGTTTCCCCCTTCCGGCTTTGACTTTCCCCAGTCCCCTTTGGTATAATAGATTTGTTGCCGGCCAAAACCCGGCGGCAAATTCATTGCTATTGGAGACTGCTGTTTGAAACGAAACAACACCTTGGAGATTGCGGCCTGACCCGGGAGGCCGCATCATTCCGCCCTCCCGCAAACAACAAAAAACTGTTTCAAGAGGAATCACCATGCAACCTTATCGTATCCGAACCGAAACCCCCGCCGACTACCGGGCCGTGGAAACCCTGACCCGGGAGGCGTTCTGGAACGTCTACCGCCCCGGCTGCCTGGAGCACTATGTGCTGCATCAGTTCCGCAGCCAGCCGGACTTCGTCCCGGAGCTGGACCTGGTGATGGAGGCAGAGGGAGCGCTCATCGGCCATGTGATGTACGTCCGCTCCGCCATCCAGACCGACGACGGCCGGACCCTTCCCATCATGACCTTCGGCCCCATCAGCATCGCCCCTAAGTGGAAACGCCAGGGCTATGGCACCGTTCTGCTGCGCCACTCCATGGAGCTGGCCCGGGAGATGGGCGCCGGCGCGCTGGCCATCACCGGCAACCTGGGCTTTTACGGCAAGAGCGGCTTCGTGGTGGCCAAGACCCGGGGCATCCGATACGCGGACGATCCCGACGCGGATTACTTCCTCGTCGCCGAGCTGGAGCCTGGCTTTTTAACCGGCGTCTCCGGCACCTACCGGGACCCGGCGGGCTACTTTGTGGACGAAACCGAGGCAGACCAGTTTGACGCCTCCTTCCCGCCCAAAGAAAAGTTGAAGCTCCCCGGGCAAATCTTTTAACCCGCAGAAAATCCCTGCTGACCCATCCGGTCAGCAGGGATTTTTCTTTGGAAGGTCCACCGCCGGGTCGTAGTCCGGGTCCTGAAGGACCTTTTCGGTTAAGGCAGCAAGCAGCTCGGCGGCCTCCTCCTCCTCCATGGCCTGGAACCGCTCCAGGGTCAGGGCGTGGAGGGGCTTGCGCAGGGCGCGGGTGAGTTTGGAGTCCGCCCGGGTGCGGAGGGTGCCCTGGTGAATCCCCCGGGCCACAGCCACCAGCAGCCCGTGGAGGCCCTCCAGCTGGAACACCCGGGTGAAGGGCAGGGCCTCCCAGCGGGTGTAGCACAAAGGACGCCGGTCGCTGGCGGCGCTGATGAAAAAGACCCGGTCGCCCTCGAGGATGATCTTCTTCACGATCTCGTGGGGCTTCTCCTTCCCTGCCCGGCCCTTGGGCTGGAGGGGAAAGGGGTAGCGCAGCAGGTCGATCTCCCGGCCGGTCTCCTCCAGGTAGCGGCGGATCTCCTGGTGGAGCTGGGTGTCCTCCGGGGCCATCACCGGGGCCCGCTGGAGGAGAAGGGGCACCGCCCGGCCGTCCTCCAGCTGGCGGGACCGGCGGAGGGTCTCCCGGGCCAGGCCGCAGAAGGCCCGCTGGTAGTAGTCCCGGTAGGGCAGCACCCAGGGGGCCTGCCCGGTCTTTTCCAGGAAGGGACCGGTGAAAAGGGTCAGGGCCTCCATGCACAGCCCCAGGCCCGCCGGGTCTTTGAGGGGGCAGGTCCGCAGCTGGTCCAGGGCGGCGGTGATCCGGTCCTCGTCCACGTCCAGGGCGTAGCGGGGGTTGAGCCGGTAGGCCCCGGCGCCGTACTGCACCAGGCCGCCCTTCCCGTCCAGGCCCAGGGGGGTCAGGGCCTCCCGCAGGCGGCTCAGGCGCACCCGGCCGGCGCTCTCGCCCCCGCTCTCCGGCCAGAGGGCGGTAAGCTCCTCCTGCCGCACCTCCCGGCCCCGGTTCACCAGCAGGTATTTCAGCAGCAGCCAGGGCTGGGACTGCCGGGAGGGATTCTCCTCCATCCGGCCCAGGTGGTTTTCCAGGGACGCCGCCCCGAAGAGGGTGACGCGGAGCTGGTATTTTTCGGTTATAGGCATGGGAGGTCCCTCCTGTTCCTTGGTGATGGCCAGCGCAGCGGGGTTTCGCGGCAAACCTTTCGTGGGTAGAGAACAGGCCCCCGAGCATCTGCCCGGGGGCCTGTGGGTTGACACATGCTTCGCAATCAGAAGGTGTCAGAACTGTCTGTCATCAACCGAGAGAAGAATCTCAGAAAATGATGCTGGTCAGTTCCTTATCAGCATTAGCAACAAAGTTGATCACATCGCCCTTCTCGATACCCATAGCGGTCTCGGGAGCATCTGCGGAGACTGCGATGTAGGTGGTGTCAGCGGTCACGAAGTAGGTGGTGCCGCCGATGGTCAGCTGCAGCTTGCCGTTGACGGTTGCGGCTGCGGTGACAGTGCCTTCGGTCAGAGGATGATAATTCTTGATGTCGACCAGGGTGTCGCCGTCAACGATCAGCTCGAACATACCGCCCTCCTGCAGGCAAGCGTACAGTCTCTGGAACTTCAGGTTGTTCTGCAGCACGGAAGCGTCGGTGGTCAGGGTCTTCTTGCCGTCAGCGGTGATGACGTCCACGGAGATGACGTACTTGCCGTCCTCGTTCACGGTGCGGATTGCATCGCCATCGACATAGGCCAGAATGGTCTCCTCAACGGGGTTGTTCTCAACCATGACATAGCCCAGATCCACGGTAGCGATTCTCTTCTCGGTGGTGATGGTGGGGCTCTTGAAGGTAGCGCCGGTGAATGCCCAGCCAGAGATGTTGTCAACGTCCAGATCGGAACCCTTGACGACCTGATAGGTGTCCAGGTTGCGGTTGTAGACAAAGATGGGGGCATCGTCCTCAACAACAAAGGAGTCTGCGGGGTTGAAGTAGTTCTTGAATGCCACGCCGGCGGCAGTATCAACAATCATGTTATCCAGGCCATGGTTTTCGATACGGTTGAAGCCGGGATACCATCTGCCCGCACTGTTCAGAGTTGCACCATCAATGTAGGCCTGACCGAAGTCAAAGATGCTGGTCCAGTTGGTAGCGGTGGAGAAGCAGGGAACGGCAGCCAGATAGTAATAGCCGTCGTCGTTGGGCTGGATGTAATACAGGGAGCCGACAACGGGCTTGCCGCAGTCATCGCAGTAGGGGCACTTGTCGATGACAGGAATATTGCCTTCCTGGATAAACTTGTCGGCGAGATTAAGGTGGTGGCCCCAGCTGTTGATGGTTGCGGAAACCTCAACAGTCATGGTCTCGCCTTCGGTGGTCAGGACCTGAGTCTTGAACACGTTGTCAACATTGTCGGTGGTGGTGGTGTGGTTGCCAACCTTGGTGACCACGACGAACTGGCTCAGTTCGGGAACCAGAGCGTTGCCGTCCACGACGAACAGGTAGCCGTTCACTTCAATGTAGCTGTAGGTCTTCTTCAGAGCAATCTGACGGAAAGCCTGCAGCTGCTCCAGCAGGTTGCCGTCGAAGGTAGCGTTGCCCAGGGTGACAGTCAGATCGCTGCCGGACAGGCTGTTTGCGGTTGCGGACTTCAGGTCCAGATCTTCGTAGATGTCGATGTTCTCTGCGGTGAAGACACCGGGAGTCACCTTGACATAGTCATAAGCCTCGATGGTGCCGACGGTCTGGATGTCGTCGAACTCAATTTCAGCCTTCATGCTGCCATTGAACCAGTTCTCGAGGGGCTTGAAATCATAGTCAGCGTTGAAGCCATCGTGCAGAAGGCCGCAGATCATGTAGCGGTCCTGCTCCCACTCAAAGACAGTCATGGAAGCGTCTCTGTTCACGATTTCGCGAGCAACGAAGGAATCCTTGTTGACGTTCTCAGTCTTCAGAACTGCATAGGGGTAAACAACGAAGATGTCGATGTCGCCGCCGCCGTCCTGGTCGATGCCGACGAAGGAGTACTGCTCATACTCTTCGATGATGGGCTTGCCATTATTGTCCTCTCGACCGGTGTAATAAGCCAGGGACACTCTGGGATCGCCCTTCTCATTGAATACGGGCTTGCCATCTCTGTCAATGTTCTGGAAAGCAGGATTCCGGTTCAGGCCAGTGAAGAAGTTGTTGTCATAGTCATTGTAGGCGACCATGTTGGACTCATCGAAGATGGTGGGCCAATCCTTGGCCACGTTGTCCAGAGTGTACTTCACGCCGGAAACCTTGATGGTATTGAAGTGGGTGTTGTCAATGGCGGAGACATTGCCCCAAACATCGCTCACAACGATGGCAGCGTCGCCATAGACAGAGTGGACGCCCAGAGCCTTGTCGCCCTTAGCCAGAACGGTGACCTTCTGTGCGAACAGATCGGTGTAGTCAGCGGTGGTTCTGTAGTAACGATCAGGATCGGGTTCGTGGGTGCCGTTCTTGTCGTGGGCATCCTTCATCTCGCCCAGGTAGTAGGTGTAAACACCAGTGTCCTGGTTGTAGTCGATGTGGGTCAGGATGCCGGTGTC
>SFPN01000017.1 GCA_004551945.1 Clostridiales bacterium
CACAAAGCTTTGCTTTGTGGACAACTTAATGTCCGTTTCTGGTGCTTCGTGTTTTGTCTTACGTTGTTTAATTTACAAGGTGCACGCCGCTTCGTATCCGTCAGGCGCGAAGAGAATCTTAACACATCGTTAAGCGTTTGTCAAGCACTTTTTTCGAAGTTTTTACAGCTTCTTAAGGGCTTGTTTTCTTTTCGACCTGTCGCTCGCGACAGCTTTGATAGAATACCACCTGCAACCCCATTTGTCAACACCTTTTTTCAGGTTTTTTCGATTTTTTCCACATTTTCCGCTCTCCCGGTGGACAGTCCCTTCCAAACAAGGCTTTCCTCCGGGACTTTTCCACATCCCAACCATTGTTTCGGTAGGATTTCACCCATTGCGTTCTTCCCTTTCATAAGTTATAATAAGAGAATTCAAAGAACTTACGCAAGCCTTTGCGCTTGTTTCACACATTTTCGCGAAATGAGGTCCTACTATGCCTATTAAAATCCCTGATTCTTTGCCTGCCCGCTTTACCCTGGAGAGCGAAAACATCTTTGTGATGACGGAGCACCGGGCAATGCACCAGGATATCCGTCCCTTAAAGATCCTGATCCTGAACCTGATGCCCACCAAAATCGTCACTGAGACCCAACTGCTGCGAAAATTCTCCAACACTCCTTTACAGATCCAGGTGGATCTGCTTCAGACGGTGAGCCACAATGCCCAGAACGTAGACCCCAGCCACCTGGACTCCTTCTACACCTCCTTTGACCAGATCAAGGACAAGTATTATGACGGTCTGGTAATCACCGGCGCGCCGGTGGAAAACCTGGACTTTGAAAAGGTGGACTACTGGGAAGAGCTGTGCCGGATCATGGACTGGTCCAAAACCCACGTCCACTCTACCATGCACATCTGCTGGGGGGCCCAGGCGGGGCTGTACTACCACCACGGGGTGCCCAAGTACTCCCTGCAGAAAAAGCTCTTCGGCGTTTTCGACCACAAGGTGCTCAAACCCTCCTCCCCTCTGTTCCGGGGCTTTGACGACCGGTTCTACGCCCCCCACTCCCGCTACACCGAGGTGCTGGAGGAGGACATCCGCAAGGTCCCCGATCTGGAGGTGCTGGCGGTCTCCGAGGAGGCCGGGGTCTTCGCGGTGAAGACCGAGGACAGCCGCCAGTTCTTCCTGCTGGGTCACCTGGAGTATGACCGGAACACCCTGGCCCTGGAGTACCAGCGGGACGTGGACAGAGGTCTGGACATTGACGTGCCCAAGCACTACTTCCCCAACGACGATCCCACCCAGACCCCCGTGGTCCGGTGGCGGTCCGCCGGCCAGCTGATCTACACCAACTGGCTGAACTACTATGTCTACCAGACCACCCCCTACGACCTGAACACCCTGAGCGCTCCAAAGAAGTAAGTTTCTTGCCGATCCGGACCGTGGATTTCATCCACGGTCTTTTTTTGCGCTCCCCTGTCCAAAAATAACACAGCAGTAACAGAACGGTGAAACTTCTCGTAACCTTCATTAAGTTTCTATTAAATCCCTTGACTTTGCCGCCTTGCTTTTATATAGTTTGCACGAACCTGACCAGCAGAGAAGAAAGAGAGGTTTTCTATGGCAACAGAAAAAAAGAAAATGATCGCCGTCATTCTGGCAGCGGTGCTGGTGGCAGGGGTGGTTTTCAGCGCCGCCGCCAGCCTGGTCACCGTCCGGGCGGTAAATGAGCTGAAATCCGCCGCCGGTCTTACCACCGGACAGACCCAGGAGGACGATGTGCCCATCATGAACGGGGAATTCTGGATCCGCTCCACCAGGAACATCTCCGACGCTTACCGCTCCGGCAGCACTTCCGGGCTCAGCGACAAGGACCAGGAGACCCTGGAGATGGCCTCCGCCGTGCTGGACGAGATCATCACCGAGGACATGACTCCTTATGAGAAGGAAAAGGCGGTCTACGACTGGATGACCACCGCCCTCGCCTACGACACCGGGGTGCTCCAGGTGATCCCCCAGACCAGCGAGGACTGCGACAACCCCTACGGGGTGCTGAAATACCACAACGCCGTCTGCGTGGGCTACGCCACCACCTTCCGCCTGTTCATGCAGATGCTGGACATCGAGTGCATGGTGGTGCACAACACCGAGCAATACCACTCCTGGAATCTGGTGAAGCTGGATGACGAATGGTACCACGTGGACATCTACTCCGACCAGGGGGACCCCAGCTACGCAAACTTTAACATGAACGACGACATGGCTTCCCAGGGCCACGACTGGGACCGGGAATTCTTCCCCGCCGCCACGGGCCTGCAATATAACTACGCTGTCCAGAACAAGCAGCCGGTGGAGGATATCTACCAAATCCCCGCCCTGCTGCGGCAGGCGCTGGAGGCCCAGCAGAGCTGCACCGCCCTTGGCTTTGACGCCATTGACGAGCCCCACGCCCAGATCGTGGAAGCCATGCTCAGCGGCATCCAGAGCTTTGTGGACACCGGAGAATACGGCCCCCTGTGGATGCACTGGAACTGGCTCCATGTCAGCGGCAGCAAATATGTGCTGGCGGTCTACATCAGCGGTTTTGAGCAGGAGGAGCCCACCCCGGACATCTCCGAGGAGGACCAGCAAAAGATTGAGGACGCCATCAGCCAGGCCTTCGGCACAGACGTGGACTGGGAGAGCGTGGAGGACGCCATGGAAAGCGCCCAGGCGTTCACCGAAGAAATTCCGGCAGAGGCGGTGGGATAAGCCATGAAAACACGACATCTGCTCTCTCTGCTTCTGGCAGGGCTTCTGGCTCTGGCCCTGTGCGGCTGCAGTGGGAACGAACCCCCTGCCGCTGCCAGGACCGCCGACATGGAGGCCCTGCAAACGGCTTTGCTGGCAGCGGACCCCTCCCTGCCTGAAATGCGCTCCATCACCGGAAAGGTGGAGGACGCCCAGAAGCTGTTCCTCTATGTGTCCGACCTTCCCTATGACAAGGTGGAGGATTTCCTCCTCTCTTACTCCGCCGAGGGGAAGGCAGACGAGATCGCCGTCATTGCGGTGAAGGACCCGGCGGACGCGGAGGAAGCCGCTGAGACCCTCCGGGCCCATCTGGAGCAGCGGCTGACCCTCTTCCGGCAGTACACCCCCGACCAGGTGAGCCGGGCGGAAAAGGCCCTGGTGTTCACCCAGGATCAGTACGCTGTGCTGCTGATCTGCGACGGGAACCAGGATGTGAAAGCCGCGCTGGAGGACTTTTTGGCCCAGGCACAATAAACCAACAGCCCCTCACCAGTTGAACCGGTGAGGGGCTGTTTTGCCAGGATGGTTACGCCTGCTCCATCTCCACCAGTCCCCTGTTCACAAAGATCACGGACCGGCCCGCGGGGTCCTTATGGACGCTGCGGCAGACCCGGGGGCCGTAGGGGCCAGGGTGGGAGGGGTCCTCGGTGCGCAGGCAGTCCAGGTGGCGCAGGTGGGCCCCCAGGATCTTCTTGGGCTGGGGGGTGGGGTAGTGGCTGGCTAAGTACCGGTCGAAGGGCAGTTCTATGGCACCCCGCAGGGTCTCCTTCAAGACCGGCAGAGGGGCGCACTCCTGCCCCAAAAGCAGGAGGGTGGGGTTTAAGGCATCTCCCGCCAGAAGCAGGCGGTCCTCCTCCAGCAGCAGCCCCACGGACCCACGGGTGTGCCCTGCCAGGGAGACGACCCGCCCGTGGAGCCCCCCCAGGTCAAAAACCCGCCCGGGCTCCAGGTCCTCCACTTCATACTCCGGCGGTCCGCCCCCGGCCAGCCGGGTCTGGGCGGCCAGCAGGGGCCAATCCGCCCGGTTGGCATAGACCCGTTCAAACCGGTGGTTGCCCCCAATGTGATCAGCGTGGCCGTGGCTGTTCAGGACAATGTACGGGGTATTCACCGTCTCCTCCAGGAAGGCCCGCAGATCCCGCTTGCCCTGGCCGGTGTCCCATAAAATGGCCAGGGTTTTTCCCTGGACCAGGGTGCAGTAGTCCCGGTAGTCCTCCTCTATGTGATGCACATGGGGAAGGATTTGCTTGTCGTTCACGGGTTCTCCCCCTTTCCCATAAAAATCGCGGGGGCGCGGTGAAGCGCCCCCGCGTCATGCGCAGGTGTTGGGATTATTCCTCCCGCAGAGCTTCGGCTGCACCGGTGAGCATCTCGCAGAAGGTGGGGTGGGGATGGATGACCGCAAAGAGGCCGTCCACGGTAAGGCCCTTCTGAATGGCCACGGCCAGCTCACCCACCATGTCGGTGGCCCGGGGGCACACCAGCTGAGCACCCAGGATACGGCCGGTGGCCTTGTCGGTAACCAGCTTTACATAGCCGCTGTCGGTGTTCTCAATGAGGCACTTGCCGTTGGCGCCGGTGAGGTACTTGCCCGCCTTCACCTGGATGTCGGCAGCCTTGGCCTGCTCCTCAGTCATGCCCACGGAGGCAATCTCCGGCACGGTGTACACGCAGCTGGGAACCACGGACATATCCACCGGAGGCTCCTTGCCGGCGATCACTGCCACCACGTTGGTGCCCTGGGCCTCCGCCACATGGGCCAGCTGGATATTCTTAGCCTTGGCGTCGCCGATGACATAGACGTGGGGGATGCTGGTGCGGCCCACCTCGTCGGCCACCACAGCGCCCTTGAAGAGCTCCAGCTCCACGCCGGGACCCAGCAGACCGTCCAGGTTGGCGCCCCGGCCGGCAGCGGCCAGCACGCCCTCAGCGGTGACGGTGTGCTCCCCCCCCTTCTTATCCGTATAGGTGACGGACATGGCGCCGGGGGTTCCCTCAATCTTCTGGACCATGGCCTTGGCCTCTACCTTGGCGCCCCGCTTCTTCAGCATCATGGTCAGGCGCTGGGCAATCTCCTTGTCCATGAAGGGCAGGATATGGTCGGCGGCCTCCAGGACGGTGACTTCACAGCCCAGAGACATATACAGGGAGGCGCACTCCACGCCCACCACGCCGCCGCCGACGATCACCAGGGAGGAGAACATCTTGCCCTCCCCCTCCAGAATGTCCCGGCTGTTGTACACGCCCTCGTCCCGGATGCCGGGGATGGGGGGATAGGACACCTTGGAGCCGGTGGCGATGACGATATCCTTGACCTCATAGGTCTCCTCGCCGCAGACCACCACCCCAGGGGCGGTAATCTGGGCCTGGCCGTAGACCACGGTGATCTTGCCGGCCTTCATGAGCTTCTCCACGCCCTTGCGCAGCTCCTCCACCACCTGGTTCTTCCGGCGGTGCATGGCGGCAAAGTCAAAGGAGAGCTCGCCCACGTGGATCCCCAGATCCTCCGCGTGGCGCATGGTCTCATAGGCCTCCGCCCCGTGGAGCAGGGACTTGGTGGGCATACAGCCCCGGTTCAGGCAGGTGCCGCCCAGCTGCTCCTTCTCAAAGAGGACCACCTGGAGGCCCGCCTTGGCAGCATGCTCTGCGGCGGTGTAGCCGCCGGGGCCGCCGCCGATGATGGCAATGTCAAAATTCATAGCGTTTCCTCGTTTCTGGTCAGTAGTGTGACAATCCCGTCGGTGACCTCCTCTACGCTGTCCGGCTGGCCGGACAGGCGGGCCCGCAGGGCCTCTGCCTCCAGGGGACAGCCCTGGATCAGCTGGGGGACCTGGCTTAAAAAGTCCGCGTCCAGGCCGTCAGACCAGAGGGCAGCCTGGGTGATGACCCCATTCTGCTGGTCATAATCCAACCGAAGCAGGCCCCAGTCAAACCGGGCCTCCCGGCTGACAGCCATGGGGCGGCTGTCCCCATAGATCCACTCCGGGCGGGAGAACCGGGCCTGTCCCTCCGCCAGGGCCTGCTGGTCCAGGTCCTCATACCGCAGGGACTGCACCGGCAGGCCGTAGACCTGGCTGAAGGCGGTCTCCAGGGCCTCCTCCAACTCCTGAATGGTGAGCTCCGGCCGGAAATCCCGGAGGTTGGCCACCCGGGACCGGACGGACTGGACCCCCTTGGCCTGAAGCTTCAGGGGGGATACGTTCAGGTACTTCTCCAGGGGCGCCATATCCACCGCCACCATGAGGGTGCCGTGGTGATAGCACTGGTTCCCGGTGCGATAGTAGGCGTGGCCGGAGAACTTCTGGCCGTCCACGGTCAGGTCGTTGCGGCCGTTTTTCTCCGCGTGAATGCCCACCAGCTGGACCGCCCGGAGGATGGTCTCCGTCTGCTTGGCCACATCATAGTCTTCCCCGGTGACCAGGAAAGTAAAGTTCAGGTTGCCCAGATCATGATAAACCGCGCCACCACCGGACAGACGGCGGACAAGATGTCCGCCGTCTGCTTCCAGTGCTTGGATGCGGCATTCATTCTCTGCGTGCTGATTGCGGCCGATGACCACCGTGTGCTGGTTCTGCCACAGGTAGAGGATGCATTCCCCGGGCTTTACCCGGTGGAGCAGCAGTTCCTCCAAGGCCAGGTTATGACGGGGGTCGGTCTGCCGGGAATGGATCACATATAAAGAATGAAGCATACTTTGTCTTTCTCCGTCCTCAGGAAGGGCTTACTCCCCGAAGGAATAACGCAGCACGGGGGCGCGGGCGGCGGTGACCTCGTCGGGCCGGCCGATGGCGCAGTCGTGGGGCGCGTGATGCAGGCTCTCGGGGTCGGTCTTGGCCTCCTCCAGGATCTTGAGGAAGACCTCTGCCGCCTCGTCCAGCGTCTCGGGGCTCTCGGTCTCGGTGGGCTCCACCATGAGGGCCTCGTGGACGATGAGGGGGAAGTACATCGTCGGGGGATGGATGCCGAAGTCCAGAAGGCGCTTGGCCACGTCCATGGCGGTGACGCCGGTGTCGTGGGCCAGGCCCTGGAGGGTCATAACGAACTCGTGCATGCACTGGGTGTCGTAGGACATGTCATAGGCGCCCACCAGCTTCTTCATGAGGTAGTTGGCGTTGAGCACAGCGCCGGCGGAGGCCTCGGGGATGCCCTCCTTGCCCAGGGTGAGCACATAGGTCAGGGCGCGGACCACCACCAGGAAGTTGCCGTAGAAGCTGCGCACCTGGCCCATGGTCTGCTCGGGAGTCCCGAAGGAGAAGGTCTCGCCGTTCTTCTTCACCCGGGGGCTGGGCAGGAAAGCTTCCAGGAAGGACTTGCAGCCCACAGGACCACTGCCGGGGCCGCCGCCGCCGTGGGGGGTGGAGAAGGTCTTGTGCAGGTTGATGTGGACGCAGTCAAAGCCCATGTCGCCGGGACGGGCATGGCCCATGATGGCGTTCAGGTTGGCGCCGTCATAGTAGCACAGGCCACCGGCGTCGTGGATGATCTTGGTGATCTCCAGGATGTTGGGATCGAAGAGGCCCACGGTGTTGGGGTTGGTGAGCATCAGGCCGGCGGTGTCGGGACCCACGGCCTTCCGCAGAGCGTCCAGATCCACGCCGCCCTGGTCGTTGGAGGGCACGGACACCACCTGGAAGCCGGCCATAGCGGCGGAGGCGGGGTTGGTGCCGTGGGCGGAGTCGGGGACGATGATCTTGGTCCGGGCGGTATCCCCGCGGGACAGGTGATACTTCCGGATGAGCAGCAGGCCGGTGTACTCGCCGTGGGCGCCGGCGGCAGGCTGGAAGGTCATGCCGTCCATGCCGGTGATCTCGCACAGCAGCTGCTCGGACTCATAGATGACCTCCAGGCAGCCCTGGACGGTCTCCACAGGCTGGAGGGGGTGGATCTGGGTGAACCCGGGCAGCGCGGCCATTTCCTCGTTGACCCGGGGGTTGTACTTCATGGTGCAGGAGCCCAGGGGGTAGAACCCGTCGTTCACGCCGTGGGTCTGCTTGGCCAGCTCCGTGTAATGGCGGCCCAGGTCGATCTCGGAGATCTCGGGCAGGCGGGGGGCCTGGTCTCTCAGCAGGGCAGCGTCAAATTCCGCTGCCGGCACGTCGCAGGCGGGCAGCAGGGCAGCGCCCCGGCCGGGGCAGCTCCGTTCAAACAGCAGTTTCATTTTCCGCACACCTCCCCAAGAATGGACACCAGTTCGTCGATCTCTGCCTTGCTGTTCAGCTCGGTGCAGCACCACAGGATGCCGCCGTCCACAGGCAGGCCGCCCAGGATGCCCCGCTCGGCCAGAGCAGCGCACAGCGCCTCAGGCTCCACCGGGCTGTCGGTCAAAAATTCATGGAAGAAGGGCTTGTCGCTGCGGACCTTAAAGCCCAGCTTGGCCAGCTCACCGGCCAGATAGTGGGCGTGGGCAGCGGAGCTCTCCGCCACCTGGCGCAGGCCCTTGGGGCCCATGGCGGCCAGGTAGACCGAAGCGGTCATGGCGCACAGAGCCTCGTTGGAGCAGATGTTGGAAGAGGCCTTCTCCCGGCGGATGTGCTGCTCTCTGGCCTGGAGGGTCAGCACGAAGCAGCGGCGGCCCTGGTCGTCGGTGGTCTCACCCACAATACGGCCGGGCAGCTTGCGCATCATGGCCTTCTTGCAGGTCATGTAGCCCAGGTAGGGGCCGCCGAAGGCCAGAGGCATACCCAGAGGCTGGCCCTCGCCCACGGCGATGTCTGCGCCGTACTCCCCGGGGGTCTTCAGCAGGCCCAGGGAGATGGGGTTGGCGCCCATGATGACCTTGGCGCCCACCTCGTGGGCAGCAGCCACCACGGCGTCCATGTCCTCGATCACCCCGTAATAGTTGGGGCTCTGGACGTAAACAGCGGCGGTGTCCTTGGCCAGAGCGGCTTTCAGAGCCTCCAGATCGGTGGCGCAGCCGTCCACAGGCAGCACCGTGACGGGAACGCTGCGGCTCTCGCAGTAGGTCTTGACCACAGCGATGGTCTGGGGGTCGGCAGCGCCGGAGAGGATCACGCTGGTGCGCTTTCTCTCCTGGCACATAAACACGGCCTCGGCAGCGGCGGTGGCCCCGTCGTAGACAGAGGCGTTGGACACGTCCATGCCGGTCAGCTCGCACAGCTGGGTCTGATACTCAAAGATGGACTGGAGGACGCCCTGGCTGATCTCCGCCTGATAGGGGGTGTAGGCGGTGAGGAACTCCTCCTTGCTGGTGACGGTCTTGACGATGGAGGGGATATAGTGGCGGTAGGCGCCGGCGCCCCGGAAGATGCTGCGGAACTGCTGGTTCTTGGCTGCCAGGCCGGAAACCTTCTGGCCAACCTCCAGCTCGCTGAGTCCCTCGGGCAGGTTCAGGCTCTTGACCCGGACCTCCTCAGGCACCACGGAGAACAGGTCGTCCATGGAGGACAGGCCCACAGCCTCCAGCATTTTCTGCCGCTCTTCCCCAGTTGCGGGAATGTAGCTGCCCATATTATGCCTCCTCAGCTGCCACGACGGCCTCATAGGCTTCTGCGTCCAGCAGCTCCTCGGTGTCGCTCACGTTCTCCACCTTGATGAGCCATGCTTCATAGGGGCTCTCGTTCACCTGAGCAGGATCGTCCAGCAGGGCCTCGTTCACTGCGCAGACAGCGCCGGTGACAGGACTGAACACGTCGGAGACGGCCTTCACGGACTCCACGTCGGAGAAGGACTCGCCGGCGGTGACCTCGTCGCCCTCTTCGGGCAGGTTGATGAACACGATGTCGCCCAGAGCGCTCTGTGCATAGTCGGTCAGGCCGATGGTGAAGACGCCGTCTTCCTCCTTGATCCACTCGTGGGACTTGGTGTACTTCAGTTCAGCGGGAATGATAGACATAATACTTCCTCCAATATGATAATTTTTCTTTTTTTGAACGAATTGATACGATGCCGGCAGAAGGCAGCTGATTCAGGCTGCCTTACTTGCCTCTGGTGTAGAAGGGCAGGGGGATGATCTCCGCAGCCACCCGGCGGCCGCGGACCTCAGCCTCCACCTTGGTGCCCACTTCGGCGTGGCTGGCGTCCACCAGAGCCATGGCAATGGCCTTGCCCAGGTAGGGGCAGTGGGTGCCGGAGGTGGAAACGCCGATCTTCTCATCGCCGATATACACATCCTGGTGCTCCCGGATGATGCCGCGGCCGGTGACCTCCAGGCCCACACGGACCCGCTTGGGTGCACCGGCGGCCACCAGAGCGTCGTGGCCGATGAACTCTTCCTTGTTCAGCTTCACGCCGAAGTCCAAACCAGCCTCCAGGGGAGTGATGGTCTCGTCCATCTCGTGGCCGTAGAGGGGCATAGCAGCCTCCAGGCGCAGGGTGTCACGGGCGCCCAGGCCACAGGGGATCAGGCCGAACTCCTCGCCGGCTTCCCGCAGCAGCTTCCACAGCTTGGGGGCGTTTTCGCTGGCGGTGTAGATCTCATAGCCCAGCTCGCCGGTGTAGCCGGTGCGGGAGATCATGCAGTTCATGCCGCCCAGGTTGACATTGGGCAGCGCGGTGTAGTAGCCCTTGGGGATCTGGTCCTCAGGCAGCAGCTTCTTCATAATGGCGGGAGCCTTGGGGCCCTGCAGGGCAACCTGGGCCACGGTGTCGGAGATATCCTCGCACTTGGTGCCTTCCAGGGTGTTGGCGGCCATGTGGGCATAGTCCTTCTCCCGGTTGGCGGCGTTCACCACCACCAGGTAGGACTCCTCGCCGAACTTGTAGACCACCAGGTCATCAATGGTGCCGCCCTGCTCGTTGCACATGACGCCGTAGCGGACCTTGTTGATGGGCATGTTGGAATAGTCGTTGGTGAGCAGGTGGTTCAGGGTGGCCAGGGCGGTGGGGCCGGTGAAGAGAATTTCACCCATGTGGGACACATCAAACAGGCCGCACTGCTGGCGGACTGCCATGTGCTCCTTGATCACGCCGGTGCCGTACTGAACGGGCAGCAGATACCCTGCGAAGGGGACGATCTTGCCGCCCTCTTCCACGTGCACGTCATAAAGAGGGGTTTTCAGTTCCATAGTACTCGCTCCTTTTTCATCAGTTGACGCAAACAAAAAAAACAAAGACACAGACCCCCGCGCATACGCCAAGGTCTGTGCCTCCGTAACATAACCTGAAAGATTCTCCGCCAAGGGGGGCAGATTGCCTCTTCGGTGCGACCTCGCTCTCCGGAGTCTCGTCCAAAACCGGTCCCTTGTGCCTGAGAGTTTTCGCAGCCCCTTCGGCTCCGCCTGGGCGGTATCTCCCGGTTTTATCATCCGAACGGTATTCTGTTCTTTGCGCGTCCCGGGAGGATTCCCGGGTACATATCTGTTTTCATTATAGTAACCCGGTTATCCTATGTCAACGCTATTTTTTCCGCGTTCCTCCAAAAAAATTCCAGAAATCCGGAAGGCGGGGTGAGAATTTTTCGCAGGCAAACAAACAAAAAGCCCTCCCGGTCAAAGGAGGGCTTTGAGGGCTCTTGTCAGGGCAGGTCAAACTCCCGGTTGATGCTGAACCGGATGAACTCCAGGGTCTCCTGGTTATAGGCCATCTCCCCGTTGTCCATGAGGATCACCGCCCCGAAAATCAGGGAGCGGACCACATAGACCTTCCGCCGGCTGGTGAAATCATCCATGCCCACGCTGTCAAAAAACTGCTGGGCCAGCTGCTGGGTGGGGCTGCTCAACTCTCCCCGCAGCCGGTGGTAGGTGTTGTCGAACTCCTCGTCCTTCAGCATGAGGATGGACCGGTAGTGGGGATGCTCCATGAGAAACTCCACGTACCCCACGCTCATCTCCACGATCTGACGGCGCAGGTCCCCGGCATACTGGTCCAGCAGCTCCTGCTGCCGCACCCGCCACTGGCCGTTGACGTACTCAATCACCGCCGCGATGAAGTCCTTCCGGTTTTCAAAGTGCTTGTAGGGTGCGCCGCAGGACAGGCCGCAGTCGTCGGCAATCCTGCGCATGGAAAACCCTGCGATACCGTGCTTGTTGATCTCCTGGATGCCTGCCTTAATCAGGTCCTCCCGCTTGCTGTTCCGCCTGGGATGCGCTGCCTTCATGGGTGATCCCCCCTGCTTTTCTTTGGCGGAAAAACGGGCTGTTATGCCCGCAGCTCCGTTTTGCGGATTTTTCCGCTGATCGTCTTGGGCATGGCAGAGACAAACTCCACGGTCCGAATCCATTTGTACTCCGCCATCCGGCTGTTGGCAAAGGTCTTCAGCTCCTGCTCCAAAGCCCGGGAGGGCTCCTGTCCGGGCAAGGGAACCACCACCGCCTTGATGGCCTGACCCCGGAGGGGGTCCGGCACCCCCACCACGCTGCACTCCAGCACCGCCGGGTGCTCCATGAGGATGTTTTCCACCTCAAAGGGGCCCACACGATAACCGCCTGTTTTGATTATATCATCAAACCGGCCGTGAAACCAGTAGTTTCCGTCCGGATCTGCCCAGGCGGCGTCGCCGGTGTGGTAGACCCCGTCCTTCCAGACATGGCGGTAGAGGGACTCGTTGCCCAGGTAGTGGGTGAAAAGCCCGGGCTGCTCCCCCTCCTCGGGGGGCAGAAGGACGATCTCCCCGATCTCCCCCACCGGGGTGGGAGAGCCGTCAGGCTGCCGCAGCTCTATATTATATAAAGGAGAGGGGTGGCCCATGGAACCCTCCACCGGCACGTCGCCCTTGAAGTTTGCCAGCAGCAAAGTGGTTTCGGTCTGGCCGTATCCCTCCATGAGGGGCAGGCCGGTTTTTTCCGTAAACTTCCGGAAAACCTCCGGGGCCAGCTGTTCTCCGGCGGTGGCCGCGTGGCGGAGGGAGGGCATGTCTGGAATGCCCTTCTTCACCAGGTACCGGTACACCGTGGGCGGCGCGCAGAAGGAGGTGACCCCGTAGCGGTTGATGACAGCGGTGAGCTGCTTGGGGTCGAAGTTGTCAAAGTCAAAGACCATGACGGCGCAGCCGATGAGCCACTGGCCGTAGAGCTTCCCCCAGGAGGCCTTGGCCCAGCCGGTCTCCGCCACGGTAAAGTGGAGTCCCCCCTCCTCCGCCTGCTGCCAGTACTTGGCGGTGACGATGTGGGCCAGAGGATAGGTGAAGTCGTGAACCACCCCCTTGGGGTAGCCGGTGGTGCCGGAGGTAAAGTACAGCACCATGGGGTCGTGAGCCAGGGTGGGCTGCCGCTCCAGAGTCTCAGAAGCCTGGTCCATGGCTGTCGAGAGATTGGCAAAGCCGGGCACATCCTGCTGGACCGTCCACAGCTTGCAGGTCAGGCCCATCTCCTCCACCGCGGCCCGCACCCGGTGGGGCACCTGGTCCTGGGGAGTGCAGATGATTCCCTTCACCTTGGCCTGGCCCAGCCGGTAGCGGATGTCCGCCTGGGTGAGCATGTGGGTCATGGGGATCATCACCGCCCCCAGCTTGTGGAGGGCAACGGTCACCAGCCAGTACTCATAGTGGCGCTTGAGGGCCACCATCACCTGGTCCCCCCGGCGGATGCCCTCCGCCAGCAGGGCGTTGGCCACCCGGCTGCTCAGGCGGCTGATGTCTCCAAAGGTAAACGTGCGTTCCGCTCCCTCGGCGTTGCACCAGACCAGAGCCCGCTTGCCGGGAGCCTGGGCGGCCAGGGCGTCCACCACGTCGTAGCCGAAGTTAAAGTTCTCAGGGTAGTTCAGCCGGAAGCTGGTGAGGCGGCCTTGGCCGTCCACCGTCTCCCGGCAGAAGGATTCATAGATCATGCTTGGTTTCCTCATTCAGTGGGACAGGATGTTTTCGGCCGGCCAAAGGCCCGGAACCGGGCGTAGCGGGTTTCGGTCAGGTTCTTCTGGGCCTGAAGGGTTCGCAGCTCTTCCTCCAGCCGCCCGGCCAGACGGCTGTAAAAGCTGGTCTGACCCAGGTCCCGCTCGGTAAGGATGGCCTCGATGATCCCCAGTTCCAGAGCGTCCTGGGCGGTGAGCTTCAGCCGCTGGGCGGCCTCGGGGGCCTGGGCCGCGTCCTTCCAGAGGATGCTGGCGCACCCTTCCGGGGAGATCACCGAGTAGACGGAGTTTTCCAGCATCCACACCCGGTCGGCCACCGACAGGGCTAAGGCGCCGCCGCTGCCTCCCTCGCCGATGAGCAGGGTGATGACGGGGACCTGGAGGGTCATCATCTCCATCAGGTTCTCCCCGATGGCCTGACCCTGGCCCCGCTCCTCCGCGTCCACGCCGCAGTAGGCCCCGGAGGTGTCCACAAAGCACACCACCGGGCGGTGGAATTTCTCCGCCTGTTTCATGAGACGCAGGGCCTTCCGGTACCCCTCCGGGTGGGGCGCGCCGAAGGACCGGGCCATGCGCTCCTTGGCGCTGTGGCCCTTTTCAATGGCCAGCAGGGTCACGGGGATGCCCCGCAGGTGCCCCACGCCCCCCACCACAGCGCCGTCGTCGCCGAAACGCCGGTCGCCGTGAAGCTCCAGAAAGTCTGCGCACAGGTTGTGAATATAATCCAGGCCCGTGGGCCGCTTGTTGGCCCGGGCTAGCTTGACCTTTTCATAGGCTGGGGTGCTCATTGTCCGCCTCCTTCCCGGTGAAGCCGGAGCAGAAATGCTATGGTCTCCCGCTGATCCTGCCGGGGAACGATGGCGTCAATAAAGCCGTGCTCCAGCAGGGACTCTGCCTTCTGGAAGCCCTTGGGCAGAGGCTTGCGGGTGGTCTGCTCCACCACCCGGGCCCCGGCAAAGCCCACGGTGGCCCCGGGTTCCGCCAGAATCACGTCCCCCTCCATGGCAAAGCTGGCGGTGACGCCGCCAGTGGTGGGGTCTGTGAGCAGGACCAGGTAGAACAGGCCCTTGTCGCTGTGGCGCTTTACCGCCCCGCTGGTCTTGGCCATCTGCATGAGGGACAAAAGGCCCTCCTGCATCCGCGCCCCGCCGGAAACGGTGCAGCCCACCACCGGCAGGCCGTGGTCCGCTGCATACTCAAACAGGCAGGTGATCTTCTCCCCCACGGCGCTGCCCATGCTCCCCATCATAAAGTAGGGGTCCATGAGAAACAGGCAGCAGGGTTCCCCGCCGATGGCAGCGGTGCCGCACAGGACCCCCTCCTTCTCTCCGCTGACCGACCGCACGGTCTCCAGCTTCTCCCGGTAGCCAGGAAAGTCCAGGGGGTCCCCGGACTGGATGTCAGAAAAGAGCTCCTGGAAGGAGCCCTTGTCCGCCAGAAAGTGCAGCCGCTGCCGGGCGCTCATGCGGAAGTGATACCCGCAGGGACAGGTGTTCCAGGCCGCCCACAGACGGCTTAAGGGGATACTTTTGTGGCAGTTGGGGCAGGTCTTTTCCGGCTCGCTGGCGTCCTCCTGGACCTCTGCCGCCGCCCGGCCGCCCTTTTCCAGCTCGATCTTGGGTTTTCTGAAATTCAAAAAGGCCATGGGCCTCACCTGCCTTCCATAAAGGTCAAATCATAGGCGCCGCTCATAAATTCCTGAGAGCTGACGATGTCCAGCTGTTCTTCAATGTTGGTCTCCAGCCCCTCCATCACCAGCTCGCAGAGGGCGGCCTTCATCTTCCGCACCGCCTCCTCCCGGGTGCCGGCGTAGACCACCAGCTTGCCCAGCAGGGAGTCGTAGTAGGGGGAGACGGTCACCCCCTGGACCAGATAGGTGTCAAACCGGACGAAGGGCCCGCCGGGGACATGGAGCATCTCCAGTTTTCCCGGGGCCAGAGCGTTGATCCGGCACTCTAGGGCAGCTCCCGCCAAACGCACGTCCTCCTGGGCAAAGTTCAGGGGAACCCCGGCCGCCGTGCGGATCTGCCACTTCACCAGGTCGATGTTGGTGAGCATTTCGGTAACCCCGTGCTCCACCTGAAGGCGGACGTTCATCTCCATAAACCAGAAGTTTCCCTGCTGATCCAGGAGAAACTCCAGGGTGCCCACCCCCACATAGCCCACCTCTTCCACCGCCTGGGACACCAAGCTCATGAGCCGGGCCCGCTGGACCGGGTGCACCGCCGGGGAGGGGGACTCCTCAATGAGCTTCTGGTGGCGGCGCTGGACGGAGCAGTCCCGCTCCCCCAGGCACACCACCTGCCCGGCCTCATCGGCCAGGATCTGCACCTCGATGTGCCGGGCGGGGTGGACGTACTTTTCCATATACACCGCCCCGTCTCCGAAGGCTGCCTCTCCCTCGGCCACCGCCAGGGGGAAAGCCGCCGTCAGCTCCTCCGGGCTCTGAGCCAGCCGGATGCCCCGGCCGCCGCCCCCGGCACGGGCCTTCAGCATCACCGGGTAGCCGATGGTCTCCGCCGCCGCCAGAGCGTCGGACACCGTCCGCAGCACCCCGGTGCCGGGGATCACCGGCAGACCGGCGGCCGACATGGTCTCCTTCAGCAGGGCCTTGTCCCCCAGCTGGAGCATACTCTCCGGGGAGGGGCCGATGAACACCAGGCCGTTCTTCCGGCACAGGTCGGCAAAGCCCGGGTTTTCCGAGAGAAAACCGTACCCGGGGTGAATGGCCTGCGCCCCCATGGCCAGGGCGGCGGAGACGATGCGCTCCTGGTTCAGGTAGCTGTCCGCCGGGGCGGGACCGCCCACACAGCAGCACTCGTCCGCCAGGGCCGTGTGCAGGGCTTCCCGGTCTGCCTGAGAACACACCGCCACGGTGGCGATGCCCATCTCCTTGCAGGCCCGGATGATACGCACGGCGATCTCCCCCCGGTTGGCGATCAGGATCTTTGAGAACATGTCGCCGCCTCCGTGATGGCGAAGGAGAACTCTGCCTTGACGCAGAGGGTGTCGCCTACATAGCCCTCCCCTTCCGCAAAGTAGAAGGGGTGCTTGGCCCGGGTGATCCGGCATTTGGTCCGGAAGAGGTCCCCCGGCAGCACTGGGGCCTTGAACCGGACGTTTTTCATGCTGGTGTACATGGGGATCTCCCCCTCCCCCAGCCGATCCGTGAGCAGAGCGCCCATGGTCTGGGCCAGGATCTCGCAGAGGATGACCCCGGGGACCACAGGGGAGCCGGGGAAGTGGCCCTGAAGAAACCACTCGTCCCCCTTCACCTGGTACTTGCCCAGGGCGAAGTCTCCCTCCCGGTCCAGTTCCTCCACCAGGAGCATGGGCTCCCGGTGGGGAAGGATGGTTTTAATTTCTTCCTTTGTCATTTACAGCCTCTTCATGCGGAACAGCCGGCAGCCGTAGTCCACCACCTGGCCGTTCTCCACGCAAATTTCCAAAATTTCTCCGTCCTGCTCGGCCATGATCTCGTTCATGAGCTTCATGGCCTCCACAATGCACAGGGTCTGTCCCTTCTTCACCCGGTCCCCCACCTTGACGAAGGGTTCCGCGTTCTCCGCAGGGGCGGCGTAGAAGACCCCCACCATGGGGGAGCACACGTCCACACCCGGCTCCGCAGCGGGAGCGGCGGGGGCAGCGGGAACCTGGACCACCTCCGGCGGCTGGGGCACGGCGGCCGCAGGGGTGCGCTCCAGCCGCACCACCCGGTCGTTCTCCGTCACCTCCAGGCCGGTGAGGCCCAGCTCCTGCATCAGGACAGCATATTTTCTGATATCTTCCTCGTTCATCATGTCATACCTTCCGGAAGGCCAGGCAGGCGTTGTGGCCGCCGAAGCCCAGGGAATTGGACAGGACCAGGTCCACCTGAGCCTTCACCGCCTGGTTGGGTACATAGTTTAAGTCGCACTCGGGATCGGGCTCCTCCAGGTGGAGGGTGGGGGGAATGATCCTATCCTCCAGAGCCTTCAGGCAGATCACTGCCTCAATGGCTCCGGCGGCCCCCAGCATGTGTCCGGTCATGGACTTGGTGGAGCTGACGAGAACCTTCCTGGCCTCTTCCTCCCCCAGGACCCGCTTGATGGCCACGGTCTCGGTTTTGTCGTTCAGATAGGTGCCGGTGCCGTGGGCGTTGATGTAGATTTTCTCGCCCTTCTGGTACCCAGCCTCGGTCAGGGCCTGCTCCATGGCCCGGGCGCCGCCGATGGCGTCCGGCTGGGGAGAGGTGATGTGGTAGGCGTCGCAGGTGGAGCCGTAGCCGCACACCTCGCCGTAGATCTTGGCGCCGCGTTTGACTGCGTGCTCGTACTCTTCCAGCACCAGGGCAGCGGCCCCTTCACCCAGGACGAAGCCGCCCCGGCGCTTGTCGAAGGGCAGGCTGGCGGCCTCCGGGTCCTCGGAGACGGACAGGGCCTGCATGTTGATAAAGCCCGCCACGCCGCAGGGGGAGACAGCCGCCTCCGCGCCGCCGGTGATGGCCGCGTCGGTGTAGCCGTGGCGGATGGCCCGGACGGCCTCGCCGATGGCGTTGGTGCCGGAGGCACAGGCGGTCACCGCCGGCATGGCGGCTCCCTGGCAGTTAAAGCGGATGGCGATCATGCCCGCGGCCATGTTGGCGATGAGCATAGGGATAAAATAGGGGGAGACCCGCTTGGGACCCCGGTCCAGGAGCTTTTTGTGCTCCTCGCTGAAAGTTGTGATGCCGCCGATGCCGGTGCCGAAGTATACTGACACCCGCTCGGGAGGCAGGGTGCCGATGACGCCGCTCTCCTCCACCGCCTGGATGGCGGCGGCCACGCCGAACTGGGAGAACCGGTCGCTGCGGAGCACGTCGCCCTTTTCCATGTAGTCCCGGGGGTTAAAGTCCTTGACCTCTGCGGCCAGCTTTGCTTTATAGTCGGTGGTGTCAAACTGGGTGATGGGGCCGATGCCGTGAACCCCTGCAATCAGGTTCTTCCAGCAGGCATCCACGGTGTTGCCCACGGGGCTCACCACCCCAAGGCCCGTGACCACCACTCTGCGGTTGGTAGTTTCCATTGTCGTTCTCCTTGCTTTGTTACATAATCATGCCGCCGTCTACTTGCAGAACCTGGCCTGTAATGTAGCTGGAAGAAGCCAGGAAAGCCACCGCTTCGGCCACTTCCTCCGGCTTACCTGTCCGGCCCAGAGGGATGCTCTGGAGCAGGCTGTCCCCGGCGGGCAGATCTTTTGTCATATCTGTTTCAATAAATCCCGGGGCCACGGCGTTGCAGGTGATCCCCTTGGGGGCCAGCTCCTTGGCCACCGACTTGGTCAGGCCCACGAGCCCCGCCTTGGCGGCGGCGTAGTTTGCCTGCCCAGCGTTGCCCGCAAGACCGGAAACCGAGGTGATGTTCACGATGGTTCCGCCCTTCTTCCGCAGGAAGATCCCCACGCAGTGGCGGATCATGTGGAAGGCCCCTTTCAGGTTCACGTCCAGCACCCGGTCGAAGGCCTCCTCCTTCATCATGGCGATGAGGCCGTCCTGGGTGATGCCGGCGTTGTTCACCAGAATGTCGATGGTGCCGAAGTCGGCCTTGATCTGGTTGACCGTCTCCTTGGCCTGGGCGAAGTCGGACACGTCGCACCGGTAGGCCCGGGCGGTAACCCCGGTCTCCTGGCACTGGCCGCAGACCTGCTGGGCCAGCTCCTCATTTCCGGCGTAGATGACCGCCACGTTTGCTCCCTGGCTGGCCAGTTTTTTGGCGATAGCAGCGCCGATGCCCCGGGAGCCGCCGGTAACAACAGCTACTTTTCCTGTCAGCATCCTGCCACCTCTTTCACGATGGTCTCCAGGTCCTCGGGCTTTTCCATGGGGAAGACCCGCACGGTCTGGTCGATCTTCTGGATGAGGCCGCAAAGGGTGCGACCGGGACCCAGCTCAACAAAGGTGTCTGCCCCGGCGGCGATCATATTCTTCACGATGGTCTCCCACCGGACGGGGCTCTGGATCTGACGGGAGAGCAGGTCCCTGGGGTCCCCGCCGTAGACTTCGCCGGTGCAGTTGGAGTGCAGGGGAATGTTGGGCTGGTTCAGGCTGGCCTCCGCCAGCACCCCGCCGAAGTCGGCTGCCGCCTGGGCCATGAAGGGGGAGTGAAACCCGCCCTGGACCTTCAGGGGCAGAGCCCGTCCCCCCGCCTGCTTCACGGCGGCGGAGAAGGGCTTTAAGGACTCCTTGCGGAAGGCAACGGAGACCTGACCGGGGCAGTTGTAGTTCACGGGATAGACCTCTTCAAACTGCCCGCAGACTTCCTCCACCTGCTCGTTGGTGAGCTTCAGCACCGCCGCCATGGTGGAGGGGTTGGCCTCGGAGTCCCGGGCCATCAGCTCGCCCCGGCGGCAGACCAGGCGAAAGCCGGTTTCCAGATCGGCAGCCCCGCTGTAGGTGAGGGCGGCCAGCTCTCCCAAAGAGAACCCGGCGGTCATATCCGCCCGAACGCCCTGTTCCTCCAGGGCGGCGGCGGCAGCCAGCTCCACAGCGAACATACAGGGCTGGGTGTTGGCGGTGTTCTTTAAGTCCTCGTCGCTGCCGGCAAAACACTGCGCCGAGGTGCCGGGACGGATGCCGTCCAGCTGGGCAAAGACCTGGGCGGCCGCCGCCGAGCTCTGGGACAGAGCCTGGCCCATGCCCGGGTACTGGGCCCCCTGGCCGGCAAATACGAATGCTATCTTACCCATTTCATGGCTCCTTTCAGGATGGGCTCGGCCCCCTCGATCACGTCCCGGACGATCTCCGCCGCGGGCTGGATCTTCTTGACCATGGCGGCCACCTGGCCGGACAGGAAGCAGCCCTTTTCCAGGTCGCCCTCCTCTACAGCCAGACGGAGACGGCCGGTGGCCATCTCGTCCAGGGTGGCCTCGTCCACGCCGCCGAACTCTGCCTTGGCGTACTCCCGGGGGAAGTTGGTCCGCAGGCTGCGGACGGGGTGGCCGGTCTTTTTCCCGGTGACCATGGTGCACAGGTCCGTGGCCTTCAGGATGCGGTTTTTATATTCGGGGTGGATGGAGCACTCCTCCGCGCTGAGGAAGCGGGTGCCCATCTGGACCCCGCAGGCTCCCAGCATGAAGGCCGCCGCCACCCCCCGGCCGTCGGCAATGCCGCCGGCGGCAATCACCGGCAGGCTGGTGACGTCGCACACCTGGGGCACCAGGACCATGGTGGTCAGCTCCCCCACGTGGCCGCCGCTCTCGCCGCCCTCGGCGATAAGGGCAGAGGCCCCCAGCCGGGTCATGAGCTTGGCCATGGCAACGGAAGCCACCACGGGGATGACCTTCACCCCCGCTTCCTTCCACTGGGCCATATACTTGGTGGGGTTGCCCGCGCCGGTTGTGACCACCGCCACCTTTTCCTCTGCCACCACCTGGGCCACCTCGTCTGCAAAGGGGCTCATGAGCATGAGGTTTACCCCGAAGGGCTTGTCCGTCAGGGACTTGGCAATTTGGATCTGCTCCCGGACATAGTCCCCGGGGGCGTTGCCGGCGGCGATGATGCCCAGGCCGCCCCCCTGGGAGACGGCGGCGGCCAGCTTGCCGTCGGCAATCCAGGCCATGCCCCCCTGAAAGACCGGATACTGGATGCCCAGCAGGTCACATAAAGGCGTGTGAATCATGCCCGCTTGCTCTCGATGAAGGCCACCAGGTCACCCACGGTCTCCACCTTCTGGTCCAGCTCGATCTCCATGTCCAGCTTGTCCTCCAGGTTCATAAGCAGCTCCACGGTGTCCAGGGAGTCAATGCCCAGGTCACGGAAGGTGCTTTCCATCTTGATCTCGGAAGGGTCCTTTTCCACGCGCTCTGCGATCAGCTCTGCAATTGCTTCAAATACCATGATTTCATGACCTCCATATGATGTCTTACAATACATTTTATTAGGTAATCAGTGATTACTTTGGACCTATATATACCCTACTCCGCTCCCTTTGTCAAGACGAAATTTGAGAAGATTCACGTTTTGTTCACAAACCACCTTCCCTGTTTTTTGTCAGAAAATCTTTGAAATTCACGGTATTTCCATGGATTTTTCGCATTTTTTATCCGTTTTTGTTCTTTTCCTCAAAGTAATCGACGATTACTATTTTTCATTGTGGAAAGCTTTAAGAAAACAGCAAGACTTTTTAAGAAATTCATAAGCCTCTCTTCATTCCTCCAAAATCTTTCTCCGCTATACTAAAACCTGTCCGTTTCCCATCCCTTCGACAAAGGAGGTTTCTCATGCAAAAACCTGTCGTTGCCGTCCTGTTCGGCGGCTGTTCCTCGGAATATTCCGTCTCCCTTCACTCGGCCCGGGCGGTGCTGGCCGCCCTGGACCGAAACAAATATCAGATTGTCCCCGTGGGCATCACCCGGGAGGGAAACTGGTTTCACTACACCGGTCCCCTGGAGACCCTGGAGGAGGACACCTGGACCCGAAACCCGGCCTGCCTCACCCCCGCCGCCCTGTCTCAGGACCGGAGCCGGCAAGCCCTGCTGACCTTCCCGCCGGACCGGGTGGTTCCTCTCCGGCTGGACGCCGCCTTCCCGGTGCTCCACGGGAGAAACGGGGAGGACGGCACTGTCCAAGGCCTGCTCCAGCTGGCGGGCATTCCCACCGCGGGATGCGGGGTTCTCTCCTCCGCCCTGTGCATGGACAAGGTCCGGGCCCATCGTCTGGCCGCGGAGGACGGGGTGGCCGTCCCCCTGGGGATGGTCCTCACTCCGGACACCCCCCGACAGGCCGCTCTGGATTTTGTCCGGCAGGCGGGGCTGCCCCTCTTCGTCAAGCCCGTCCGGTCCGGCTCCTCCCACGGCATTACCCGGGTAACCCGGGAAGGGGATCTGGACAGGGCCATCGACCTAGCCTTCCGCCACGACCGCCGGGTCCTGCTGGAGCAGGCCATCCCCGGCTTTGAGGTAGGCTGCGCCATTCTGGGCACGGACAAGCTTACCATAGGGGAGCTGGACGAGATCGAGCTGTCCGGCGGGTTCTTCGACTTTGAGGAGAAATACACCCTGAAAACCTCCGCCATCCACGTCCCCGCCCGGGTCTCCCCGGAGGTGGCCGCCCGGGTGAAGGACACGGCCCAGCAGGTCTACCGGGCCCTGGACTGCGCCGGTTTCGCCCGGGTGGACCTGTTCGTCACCCCCCAGGGGGAAGTCTACTTCAACGAGGTGAACACCATCCCCGGCTTTACGGAGCACAGCCGCTTCCCCGCCATGCTTCAGGCCGCAGGCCTGTCCTTCCCGGAGATGCTGGACGCCATTCTCTGTCAGGTGGTGAGCCCATGAATCATCTCTATCTTCCCCCTGCCTGCCTCCACGCGGGCGATTTGATCCTGGTCAGCGCCCAGGCGCCCTACCAGGAGAAGCGAACCCCCCAGCTTCTGGGGGTGCCCGGCCCAACCTCTCCAGTGCGGCTGGAGGCCCAGGCCGCCGGGGCTCTGAACCGGCTGATGGACGCTCTCCGCGGCTGGAAGGCCATCACTCCGGTGAGCGGCTGGCGGTCCCACCAGGAGCAGCAGGACCTGTGGGACCAGTCCCTGGCAGAAAACGGAGACGCGTTCACCCGCACCTTCGTGGCCAAGCCCGGGTGCAGCGAACATGAAACCGGCCTTGCCATTGACCTGGGCCTTCGGGGCGATGACCTGGACCCCATCTGCCCGGCCTTTCCCCAGGAGGGGATCTGCCAGACCGTTCGGGCGCTGGCTCCCACTTACGGCTTCCTTCTCCGGTACCCTGCCGGGAAGGAGGCGGTCACCGGCATTGGCTATGAGCCCTGGCATTTCCGGTACGTGGGCCCGCCTCACGCAGCGCTCATGACGGAGCGGGGATGGACCCTGGAGGAGTATCACCAGGCCCTCCGGGCAGGACCTCTGCGCACCACCTGGGAGGGGGTGGAGACCTGGATCTCCTTCCAGCCGGCCAACTCCGGCGGGGTAACCCTGGTGGAGCTGCCCCAGGGCATGGTGTGCGCCGTCTCTGGCAACAACACCGACGGGTTCATCCTCACCACACGGAGGGCGGAAGATGTCCGGGAAAAGCTGCGGCGGTCTTGACGCTTTCCGCCTGGGGGCGTCCTTTCTGGTGGTGGCCATCCACACCTCTCCTCTCGCTTCCTTCACCCTCACCGGGGATTTTTTCCTCACCCGGGTGGCGGGACGGCTGGCGGTGCCCTTCTTCTTCATGGTCACCGGCCACTTTGTTCTCTCCGGGCCCCTGTTCGGGGACGGGGACAGGACCCGGATTTACCGGATGGTGAAAAAGCTCTTGCAGCTGTACGCCCTGGCCATTCTGCTCTACCTCCCTCTGGGTTGGTACGCCGGCCACTATCAGGGCCTGACCCTGGGGGACCTGCTGCGGCTGCTGGTCTTTGACGGGACCTTCTATCACCTTTGGTACTTTCCCGCCTGTGCCTTGGGGCTCCTGCTGGTCCTGTGCCTGGACCGGCTGGGCAAAAAGGGGCTCTTCGCCGGGGCGGGCGTACTATACCTGCTGGGGCTTCTGGGGGACAGCTACTTCGGTCTCACCGGGTTCTGTCCCCCTCTCCGGCAGGGGTATGAGGGGATGTTCCAGCTTTTTTCCTACACCCGCAACGGTCTGTTTTTCGCCCCGCTGTTTCTTCTGCTGGGGGCCTGTCTGGGCCATCGGGAGCCGCCGGCCCAGGCCCGGCCCTGGGCCGCAGGGTTTCTCTGCGCCTTTGGCGGCATGACGGGGGAGGCCTTTCTCCTGCAGCACCTGGACTTTCCCCGGCACGACAGCATGTATCTGCTTCTGCCGGTGTGCATGGCCTGTTTGTATCAGCTTCTTCTCACCAGCCGTCGGCCGCCCGCCCCAGCCTGGCGGAGCCTGTCCACAGGAATCTATCTCATCCACCCGGCTGTCATCGCCGTGGTGCACGGGATGGCCAAGGTTCTGGACTGCACAGAAGTTTTCGTGGAAAACAGCCTGGTCCATTACACGGTGGTGTGTCTGCTGTCCCTGGCTGCCGTCTGGATTTTTCAGCGCATCCGGGCCCGGGCGGCACTCCGCCTATCATAGCCTGCAACCCCTGCGAAATTCCCAGATTGCCGTCACACAGGCCAAATGGTCCCCTCATTCCACGCAAAAAAAGACCTCCGCCCGGTGGGCGAAGGTCTTTTTTGTGGGGTTTTTGTCACTGTCCGATGGCCGCATATTTTCCCAGCATGTTGTCGGTGGAGCTGTTGTAGATCTGCACCTCGTAAATCACGTCCTGAACGTTGTAGTCCCGGACCATCTGGGAGATGGTGTTGCTGGTGTAGCGGGCGTCCACCCAGTAAATGTACTCGTAGTGGTCCACCAGCCAGGGGATGAAGGTGTTTCCGTAGGAGTCCTTAATGACCATCACGGCGCTGCCGTCGGTAATGGCGGGGTTGTGTGCGTAGGAGAAGGGCCGGTCGCCTCCCACGAAGGTGGCATACAGCTCAGACTTGGCGTAGCCGGACACATCGTTGACAATGAACCAGTCCACCACCGAGCCATTGGTGTAGTGCATGGTCATGGCGTTGGTCCCCTTGGGGATGTAGGCCACCACGGTGTCGGGGTTGGACTGAAGGGCCGGGGAGTTGTTGCTGCTGGAGCAGAAGGTCCCCAGGAAGCCAGGAAACTCCATGGTCTCGTAGTCCGCAATGTTGTGGGCCTCGATCCCCTTTTCCTGGCAGAAGGCCTGGTAGGCATAGTAAGCCCCCAGAGCGGTCCAGTGGTGATCCGTGTGGAAATAAATATACTCTGCGTTGTGCTTTTTCAGGTTGTCAAAGGCGGAGACCGTGTGGATGCCCGGGTCCATCTTGCCGTAGATGTAGTCGATGGCGTCCTTCTCGCTGCTGCACCCCATGTCGTCCAGCACCGCCTGGTCCAGCATGACCCCGGCGCTGATGGGGCAGATCATCACATACAGGTTCACCTTGTCCTTCACGTTGGCGTAGATCTGGTTCATGGTGGCGGCAAACTTATCGGCGGGGGACTGGGTGAAGTAGTACAGGCCGTAGCCGCAGTTGTTGGTGATATAGATCTGGCCCTGCATCTCGCCGATCTCCGTTACGGTCCCGTCCGGCAGAACCTCCTCCGGCTCCGCCGCCTGGACCTCCTCCCCGGCAGCGTCCGGGTCGGGGATGTCGTCGGCCACCAGGGCCTCGCCCACGATCTGGTCAGACCGGAGACCGTAATGGTTTTCCAGGCTCTGGCTGCCGGAGATGAGGCCCTCCCGCAGGGGGTAGGTGTCGGCATACCAGGTGTCCACCGCCTTGAAAAAGCTGCCGTCCCAGAAGGAGCTCCAGGTGATGAAGGGAAACTCCGTCAGGGTTCGCTTCTCGATTACCGAGGTGTCCGGCCGGAGAAACCACATTAGGCCGATGAAGCCCATAACCGCCAGCATCAGGCCGAAGGCCAGGATCTTCACACCTCGGATCAGGCCGTTGGCCTGCTTGCGCTTGGATTTGGTGATGCTCATTGCAGTTTTCCCCCCCTTTTTAGAACTGGAAGTACAGGAACGGATTGTAGCTGTCCCCCGCCAGGGCCATGGCGGAGAGGATCAGCAGGAGCACCGGGTGCAGCGCCTCCCACGCCCCGTTGATCCAGAACCAGACCTGGTTCCGGCGGGAGAGGTTTTTCAGCATGGTGCGCAGGGTCTTGCCCAGGGGCGTTGCCGCCACGGCGGAAAAAATCAGGAAGAAAAGGTTGTTCTTAAAGGCCAAGCCCACATCCACTCCCGTGAGGCCGTTGCCGTTGAGGCCGAACAGGCCCTTGAGGGCAATTCCCAGCATGGAGAAATCCGTAAACTTAAAGAGAATCCAGCTGAAGAGCACCAGCAGAAACACCACCGGGATTTTCACCGCCACAGGCACTCGCTCCAGCTTTTCCGCCAGCAGGAAGCGCTCCAGCCCAATGAGCAGGCCGAAGTACAGCCCCCACAGGACGAAGTTCCAGCTGGCCCCGTGCCACAGGCCGGTGAGAAACCACACCACGAACAGGTTCAGAATCTGCCGGGGCACCGAGCACCGGTTACCCCCCAGGGGAATGTACACATAGTCCCGGAAGAAGCTCCCCAGGGAGATGTGCCACCGCCGCCAGAACTCCCCGATGGACTGGGACAGGTAGGGGTAGTTGAAGTTCTCCTTGTAGTGGAACCCGCACATAAGGCCCATGCCGATGGCCATGTCCGAGTAGGCGGAGAAGTCCAGGTAAATCTGAAGGGTAAAGGCAAAGGCCGCCAGGAGGATGCCCAGGGCGGGCACCGCCGCCAGCTCCTCCGGCCCCACCTCAAAAAAGGCGTCGGCAATGGCGGCGCAGCCGTTGGCCAGGATGGCCTTCTTGGCCAGGCCCACGGTGAAGCGGCTGATGCCCCGGCTGATCTCTCCCAGGGTGGCCCGCCGGCGGATGATATCCTGGCGGATATCCTGATACCGGACGATGGGACCGGCGATGCACTGGTGGAACAGGCTGGCGTAGAGCAGCAGCACCCAGTATTTCTCCTGGGCACGGACCTGCCGCCGGTACACGTCCACCACATAGGATATGAGCTGGAAGGTGTAAAAAGAAATGCCGATGGGCAGAACGATGGTGGGGATGGTCTCCGGCACGCCGAACAGGCTCTGGAACGTCCCCAGGAAAAAGCCGGTGTACTTGAAAATACCCAGGATCACCAGGCACAGGGCCACGGTGAGGATCAGATACCGTTTTCGCTCCCGCTTGCCCCGGCTGCGCTGGATGCCCAAGGCCCCCAGCCAGCAGATGAGAACCATCCCCAGCAGCAAAAACAGATACCTTGGGCCGGACCAGCTGTAAAAAATCAGGGAGAACACCAGCATGGCGATATTCTTCCCCCTGGCGGTTTTCAGCACAAGCTGTGAAATCAGGTTCGCGGTCAAAAAGAAGAACACGAACAGCATACTCGCAAAGACCATCTCAACACCCCGCACCGGGCAGGTCCGTTCCGGCCGCAAAAAATCCAGGCCAATGAGCCTGGATCGCCATGGGGACCTGCCGCGTTCCCTTCTCTCTTAATGTATATTTTACTCTCTTTTCAGTTCTAATTCAACAACTTTCGACCCTTGACAAGACTTTTTCGCTATGTTAGAATTGATCCGATTTTAGAAAATTTGGAAAGATATAGTTAAGAGTCTTTTCAACGCAATTGTTCTGGACCACTCTGTGAGAGAGTTAAGGCCATGCGGACAGCCGGGTCCACTGCCGATTGGCAGCCTTGTGCTACCTTATTGATTGAGTTAAAAGCTCAAATTTTATAAGTTGGTTCCTTCATAACCGAAATGCGCCTGTGCGCAGACTTGTGAAACGGTCAATAAGAGTAGTAAAAGTATAATTGCTATATAGGCTCTGATCTTCCCGTCTTATCTGAATCAAGCAGTCCTCTGTTTCATCAAGATGCTAATTGTTTTTCGTGCGGCAGACACTTGGTTGAACGATAGAGGGCAATGGATATTTTTCAGGTGATAAACGCAAGTTGTGCATACAGCACAGCCTGCGTTTTTTGTTTTGTTGCAGCCAGTGGGAGGGAGAAAAGAGTTGAACAGCAATCGAACCCATCTGGATCAGAGTCGTGCCCCGATCTACGAGGCCCTGGAGACGTTCCGGCGTATGCGCGTCGTTCCCTTTGACGTGCCCGGTCATAAGCATGGCCGCGGCAATCCAGAGTTAACTGCTTTCTTAGGGCAGCAATGCGTGGGCGTGGATGTAAACAGCATGAAGCCGCTGGACAATCTATGCCATCCTGTTTCCGTGATCCGTGAGGCAGAGGAGTTGGCAGCCGACGCGTTTGGCGCGTCGCACGCGTTTCTGATGGTTGGCGGCACCACCAGCTCAGTCCAGAGCATGATCCTCACCGCCTGCAAGCGCGGCGACGAGATTATCCTGCCGCGCAATGTCCACAAAAGCGTCATCAATGCGCTGGTTCTGTGCGGCGCGGTGCCGGTATATGTAAACCCGGAGGTGGATCAGCGGCTGGGGATTTCTCTGGGTATGCAGCGGGAGCAGGTTGCCAAGGCAATCGCAGAGCACCCGAACGCCGTGGCGGTGCTGGTGAACAATCCCACGTACTATGGGATTTGCAGCGATTTGCGGGCCATTGTAAAGATGGCCCACAGCGCCGGCATGCTTTGCCTGGTGGATGAGGCCCACGGCACCCATTTCTATTTTGGCGGCGGACTCCCGGTGTCGGCCATGGCGGCAGGAGCCGATATGGCTTCCGTGTCCATGCACAAGAGCGGGGGCAGCCTGACCCAGTCCAGCCTGCTGCTGACTGGTCCCAACGTCCATGCCGGCTATGTGCGGCAGATCATCAATCTGACCCAGACAACCTCGGGCAGCTATCTGCTGATGTCCAGCCTGGACATCAGCCGCCGCAATCTGGCCCTGCGGGGACGCCAGGTGTTCCACCAGGTGGCAGACATGGCGGAGTATGCCCGCCAGGAGATTAACGCCGTGGGAGGCTACTACGCCTTTGGCCGGGAGCTGCTGAACGGCAACTCGGTGTTTGACTTTGACACCACAAAGCTGAGTGTCCACACCCTGGACATTGGGCTGGCCGGGATTGAGGTCTATGATATCCTCCGGGATGAATACGACATTCAGATTGAGTTTGGGGACATCGGCAATATTCTTGCCTACCTCTCCATGGGCGACCGGCCCCAGGAACTGGAGCGGCTGGTGAGCGCACTGGCCGAAATCCAGCGCCGCTACCAAAAGGACGGCTCCGGACTGTTAAATCAAGAGTACATTGACCCAGAGGTTGTGACCAGCCCACAGGAGGCGTTTTACGCGGAAAAGGTCAGCCTTCCGCTGACAGAAAGCGAAGGGCGCGTATGCAGCGAGTTTGTCATGTGCTACCCGCCGGGCATCCCCATCCTGGCCCCGGGGGAGCGGATTACCGCCGATATTCTGGAGCATATCCAATACGCAAAGGAAAAGGGGTGCAGCATGACAGGCTCGGAGGACCCTGAGCTGAAAGAGATCAGGGTTCTGGCGTGAGAGGGGGAATTGGCATGGAAATGTGGTTTAGTGAGTTTCATACGCCGGATGTAAAGCACAGCATCCGGGTGACCAGACATCTTTACTCCAAAAAAAGCGACTACCAGCAAATTGATATTTTTGAGACGCCGGAGTTTGGCCGTGTGCTGACCCTGGACGGCAACGTCATGCTGACGGAGCGGGATGAATTTATCTATGACGAAATGATAACCCATGTCCCCATGGCGGTGCACCCCGGCATTCAGGACATCCTGGTCATCGGCGCCGGGGACGGCGGCGTGGTGCGGGAACTGACCCGCTACGACCGGGTGGAGCGCATCGACTTGGTGGAGATGGACCCTCAGGTGTTGGAGGCCTGCCGCACCTATCTGCCCAGCAACGCCTGCCGGATGGATGACCGCCGGGTTCATATTCACTTTGAGAACGCCTTAAAATTTATCCGCCGGCGTGAGGCTGCCTATGATTTGATTATTGTGGACTCCACCGATCCCTTCGGTCCTTCGGAGGGACTGTTCACCCGGGAGTTTTACGGCAACTGCTACAACGCCCTTCGGGCAGACGGCATCATGGTCAACCAGCAGGGCAGCCCCTTCTATACGGAAGACGCCACCGCCATGCAGCGCAGCCACAAGCGCATTGTCAGTACTTTCCCCATCAGCCGGGTGTACCAGGCCCACATCCCCACCTACGCGGCCGGGTACTGGCTCTTCGGGTTTGCCAGCAAAAAATATCACCCCATTGACGACCTGGACACAGAGGCATGGAAGAAGCTCAACCTGCACACCCGCTACTATACGCCCAAGCTGCATGTGGGGGCCTTTTGGCTGCCCGCGTTTTTGGAAGAAATGCTGCAGGAAGTGGAGGAGTGACCAATGCTGCAACCTAACATCGAAACCTTTATCGGCTGTGACAGCGAATATGACCAGGCCCGGATTGTCCTCTACGGCGCTCCCTTTGATTCCACAACCAGCTTCCGCCCCGGCGCACGGTTTGGCCCCTCCGCCATGCGGCATGAAAGTTTTGGTCTGGAGACATACAGTCCGTATCAGGACGCGGATCTCACGGACTGCGCTGTGTTTGACAGCGGAGACATGGAGCTGTGCTTTGGCAGCGCAGAAGCGGCTTTGCAGGACATTGAGGCCCGGGCCGCCGAAATCTTAACCGACGGAAAATTTCCTCTGCTGCTGGGCGGCGAACACCTGGTCACCCTTGGGGCGGTGCGTGCCGTGGTACAGAAATACCCCAATCTCCATATGATCCATTTTGACGCCCACGCAGATTTACGGGATGACTATTTAGGAGCCAAACTCAGCCACGCCTGCGTCCTGCGGCGCTGCCACGATCTGCTGGGAGACGGCCGCATTCACCAGTTCTGTATCCGCAGCGGCGACCGGGAGGAATTCCGCTTTGCCCGGACCCATACAGACCTTCATCCCTTCGGGTTTGATGGGCTGGAAGTCTGTGTCTCCTCTCTTCGGGCGCAAGGGGTTCCCATCTACTTCACCATTGACCTGGACTGTCTGGACCCATCTGCCTTTCCAGGTATCGGAACGCCGGAGGCTGGCGGCGTCAGCTTTGTCCAATTGCTGGAGGCCATCCGCACTGTCTGTACCGCCAACGTGGTGGGCGCGGACGTCAACGAACTGGCCCCGGCTCTGGATGCCAGCGGTGTCTCCACGGCCACTGCCTGCAAGGTGCTCAGGGAATTCATTCTGGCACTCTATAAATAAAAGTCTTTATAAAGGAGCGTACAACAATGAGCAAGGTTCTTGTCATCGGCTGCGGCGGGGTTGCCTCCGTCGCCATCCAAAAGTGCTGCCAGGTCAGCGAAGTCTTTACGGAGCTGTGCATTGCCAGCCGCACCAAGTCCAAGTGCGATCAGCTGGCCGCGGAACTGGCCCCCAAAACCGCAACGAAGATCACCACCGCCCAGGTGGACGCAGACGATGTGCAGCAGCTCATCGACCTGATCCACGCCTACAAGCCCGACCTGGTCATGAACCTGGCGCTGCCCTATCAGGACTTGACCATCATGGACGCCTGCCTTGCCTGCGGCGTCAACTATATGGACACCGCCAACTATGAGCCGGAGGACACCGACGATCCCAAGTGGCGTGCCATCTATGAGAAGCGCTGTGAGGAAGCCGGCTTCTCCGCCTATTTTGATTACAGCTGGCAGTGGGCTTATCGCAAAAAGTTCGAGGACGCTGGCCTGACTGCCCTGTTGGGCTGCGGCTTTGATCCGGGTGTGACCCAGGCCTACTGTGCCTATGCCAAAAAGCATGAGTTCGACACCATTGACACCATTGACATTCTGGACTGCAACGGCGGTAACCATGGCTACGCTTTCGCCACCAATTTTAACCCCGAGGTCAATCTCCGGGAAGTCTCCGCCCCGGGCAGCTACTGGGAAGACGGCCGCTGGGTGGAGATTCCTCCCATGAGCATCAAGCGGGAGTATGACTTTGACCAGGTGGGCCACAAGGACATGTACCTGCTCCACCACGAGGAGATTGAGAGCCTGGCGCTGAACATCCCGGAGGTGAAGCGCATCCGGTTCTTCATGACCTTCGGCCAGAGCTATCTGGATCATATGCGATGCCTGGAGGATGTGGGGATGCTGTCCACCAGCCCCATCGAATTTGAAGGGCAGCAGATTGTCCCCATCAAGTTCCTGAAGGCTCTGCTGCCCGATCCGGCCAGCCTGGGGCCCCGCACCAAGGGCAAGACCAACATTGGCTGCATCTTCACCGGGAAAAAGGACGGCAAAGAAAAGACCTACTACATCTATAATATCTGCGATCACCAGGCGTGCTACCGTGAGGTGGGAAGCCAGGCCATCAGCTACACCACCGGCGTTCCCGCCATGTGCGGCGCCCTGATGCTGCTGACCAGCCAGTGGAACAAGCCCGGCGTCTACACCGTGGAGGAGTTCAATCCCGATCCCTTCCTGGATGCGCTGGATCGGTACGGCCTGCCCAGAAGCGAGAGCCGGACGCCGGTTCTGGTGGACTGATGGGCACAGTTCAGGCAAACGATCCCCGCCCGCCCTTTACAGGGCTGCGCGGGCAAACCCCGGAAGCGCTGTTCGGTGCGCTGCCTACGCCTTGCTATATTTTAGATGAAGCTGCCCTGCGCCGCAACGGCGAGATCCTGGCGGGCGTAGCGGAACGCACGGGCTGCAAAATACTGTTGGCGCAAAAGGCGTTTTCCAACTATGATCTTTACCCAGTTCTTGCCCCCTATCTGGCGGGAACCGAGGCCAGCGGCCTGTATGAAGCCCGCTTGGGCGCGGAGGAGATGCCGGGCAAAGAGGTCCATGTGTTTTGCGGCGCTTACCGGGACAGGGAATTTGAAGAACTGCTGCGCTATGCCGACCACATTGTCTTCAACTCCCCCCGCCAGTTGGAAACCTTCGGCCCGGCGGCAAAAAGAGCCGGAAAAAGCGTAGGGCTGCGCATCAACCCGGAGTGCTCTACCCAGGAAGGTCACGCCATCTACGATCCCTGTGCCCCCGGCAGCCGCCTGGGTACCACCCGCGCCCAGTGGAACCAGGCCATGACGCCGGCGCTGATTTCCCTGCTGGACGGTCTTCACTTCCATACCTTATGTGAGCAGGATGCAGACGCATTGGAGGTTACGCTGACTGCTGTGGAAGAACGATTTGGCGATGTCCTTCCCTCCATGAAGTGGCTCAATTTTGGCGGCGGACACCATATTACCAGGCCGGGATACAACCTTTCCCAACTGGAGCAGTGCATTGCCAGAGCACAACAGATGTGGGGCGTGCAGGTATACCTGGAGCCAGGGGAAGCCTGCGCGCTGAACGCGGGGTATCTGGCCTCTCGTGTGCTGGATGTGCTGCAAAACGGAACGACACAGCTTGCCATTCTGGATGCCAGCGCCGCCTGCCATATGCCCGATGTGCTGGAAATGCCTTACCGCCCGCCGCTGTATGGCGCAGGAGAACCGGAAGAACGGTCCTGTACCTTCCGTCTGGGCGGGCCCACCTGCCTGGCCGGAGACGTCATTGGAGCGTACAGCTTTAACGCCCCCCTTCAGGACGGGGACCTGCTGCTGTTTGGAGACATGGCCATCTACACCACCTGCAAAAACAACACCTTCAATGGCATGCCGCTGCCAAGCATTTTTGTTTGGCGGGCTGATGGAGGACTGGACTGCCTGCGAACCTTTGGATATGCGGATTTCAAGTGCCGATTAGGCCGCAAATAGAGCTGAAAGCGATTGCCGCGTGGACGCTTCTGCTCTATGCCGGTACTGGACAGGACAAACAAAGACCGCACAAGGCAAGCAATGCTTCGCCAAGTGCGGTCTTCTGTCATTTCACACGTGTCGTGTGAATCAGTGGTGGAGGCGGGGGATAACTGCAGATGATCGCGAAAGCCGGGAAATCCATTGGCTCGATATGTCAGGTATGAAGCCTGTTTTGGGCAGGATGTCCATTCGTGATTTTCCGCTGTTTGTGATGCTATTCGTCCTTCGCAGGCCCCCCTCTCAGCCCACTGCTGATCCAAGTGTTGCTGAAATGGGCCGACTTGCCCAGGCAAACCCTTTCAATCTCACAACATTGCAACGTAGTCCTTGCGGCCTCCATCGGCTTGGAGTTTGGACGTTTGATTTTCTTCTCCAGAGTGGTTTCCGCGCCGTTGGTGGAGGGGCCTTTTTCATTCTGCACGCTGGATCTGATCGCTCTCAACACCTTGTTTTTTTAGATTGAATGCTATATACTACTATCAAAAATGACAGGAGGTCAGTGCTATGACCCAAAAATCTAAAAAACAAATTAAATATACACTGACCACCCATGCGATTGAGAAGTTAACCCCGAGCAGAAACGCTCTTGATTTATGTGAACAAATGGCAGCAGGTAAAATCAGCGCTGACTCCGCTGTAGCTGCCCTTTTGAAGCAGCGTGGGCTTGAAGCGGTGCGAGTCCATGAGTAACAGCTTTGGAAAGTATGATGTCTACGCCGTCTCTGGCTCTATTTACTGCTATGGCGATACGGGCGTTCTGAAAAATCGCTTTGGGATTCGTGACGGAAAAAAGTTGAAAGAACTTGAAGCCGATCTATCCGCCATTCGGCAGCATGATTTATTGGAGCATCCGATCCCTGGCCGATTTACCATCAATCATCTCTGTAACATTCATAAATATCTGCTTGGGGATCTCTATGCTTTTGCCGGCCGTTTTCGCCGCGAAGATATCATGAAAGGAACAACTCGCTTTCTTTCCCACAAAGAGATCAAGGAAAAGCTGCGCCATTTATTGAATGAGTTGGCCTCCGAAAACTATTTACATGACTGCGGCTTTGATTCGTTGATTGATCGGAGTGCTTACTATTTCGCAGAACTCAACTATATCCACCCATTTCGAGAAGGTAACGGTCGTGCTACCCGTGAGTTTATGCGTCAGCTATTTGCTCAGAACGGATACGATGTGGATTGGTCGAAGGTTCCTTCTGATCACTTACTTTCCGCTATGGAGTTGTCCGTGTTCGACACATCAGAGTTGAAACATGTATTACGAATATGCCTGCAAAAGTCATCATAAGTTCTACTAAATCTACATAACCGTATCAAAAAAATCCAGGAAGAGAAAGTTGTACATCTCCTCCTGGATTTTTCTATTTTT
>SFPN01000049.1 GCA_004551945.1 Clostridiales bacterium
CAACCCCCAATTTGTGGTATAATGAAGATATTCCACAAAAGGACTGATGAGCATGGCAAGATACGAAACGATAGGTTTTTGGGAATTTCAGAAGCGCTTCTCCACCGAGGAGTCCTGCCGGGACTATCTGTTCCAGCTGCGCTGGCCAAAGGGCTTTGTCTGCCCCAAATGCGGCGGAATTGGCTGCTATCCCCTGAAGGGGCGCAAGGAATATGTGTGCCGCCAGTGTCACAAGCAGACCTCTGTTACCGCCGGGACCGTCATGCACCGCAGCCATTTGCCGCTGGTAAAGTGGTTCTGGGCCATGTACCTGATGGTCACCGATAAGCGGGGCGTTTCCGCCAAGCAGCTGGCTGCCGAGCTGGATATTTCGTATCATTCCGCCTGGTATTTGCTTCGCCGTTTGCGTTCCGCCATGGGAGAACGGGACGAACAGTACCTTTTGTCGGGCATCGTTGCCATGGATGAGACGTTTTTTGGTGCGCCCGGCAAGGGAAAACATGGCCGCGGTACAGGAAAAAGCAGTGTGCTGGTAGCTTTGTCCAAGGACGAGCAAGGTCGTCCGCAGTACATGCGCTTCTCTGTGGCGGATGTGACCCAAAAGTCCATCCAGTCATTTTTGACCAAGTGTGTTGCCCCTGGGTCAACAATCCAGACCGATGGTTTGAACCTGTACAGAAAGCCTTTGGCTGAGGCAGGGTATTCCCACCAGGTTTTTGAGAACAAAGAGGACTCGGATGCCTTAAAGTGGGTACATACGATCCTGGCCAACGCAAAAGCCTTTATACAGGGAACGTATCACGGTCTCGGGGCGAAGTATCTGCAAGAGTATCTGGACGAGTTTACCTATCGCCTCAATCGACGGATGCATCCCAAGGAACTATTTCCAAGGTTCGTTACTGCCGTTGCATCTTCCCACATCTTGGGGGCAGATGATTAAAAGTGATACTCATGTTCACGAATCGCCCGTCAGCGCGGAGGGAATTGAACCGTGGGCGGGCGCTTCTTGAAGCACCCCTACGACTGGGGAGTCAGAGATACCCGGCCCAAAGAGGGGTTCCCATCAGCCATGGTAGAGCTTGGCGGTCTGGTACTTGGGCTCGCTGGTGAGGCGGACCCCCAGGCGTCGGAAGCTGTCCTCGTCGCCCTCGGAGAGGATGACGGTGGTGTGGACCTCGCAGCCCCGGAGCTTCTGGAGCTGGCGCACCGCCTGCTTGGCGTTGGGGTCGGTCACGGCGCAGATGGACAGGGCCACCAGCAGCTCGTCGATGTGCAGCAGGGGGTTTTTGTTCCCCAGCACGTTGACCTTCAGGTTCTGCACCGGCTCGATCACCGAGGGGGAGATCAGCTGGACCTCGTCGGGGATGCCGCCAAGGTACTTCAGGGCGTTTAAGAGCAGGGCGGAGGAGGAGCCCAGCAGGGAGGAGGTCTTGCCGGTGAGGATTTTCCCGTCAGGCATCTCCATGGCGGCGGCGGGAGCGCCGGTGCGCTCGGCAACCGCCAGGGCGGGAGCCACCACGGCCCGGCTCTCGGGGGTGAGCCCCAGCTGCTTCATGAGCAGCTCAATCTTGTACACGGCGCTGCCGTCGGTGCGGCCCCGGCGGTGGCGGCACTGCTCGGTGTAGAACCGGCGGAGGATTTCCTCCCTGGAGGCCTGGCAGACGGCCTCGTCGTCAATGATGCAGTACCCGGCCATGTTCACCCCCATGTCCGTGGGGGACTGGTAGGGGCAGGAGCCGGAAATCCGCTCGAACATGGTTTTCAGCACGGGGAAGATCTCCACGTCACGATTGTAGTTGACGGTGGTGACCCCATAGGCCTCCAGGTGGAAGGGGTCGATCATGTTCACGTCGTTTAAGTCCGCGGTGGCGGCCTCATAGGCCAGGTTCACCGGGTGGCGCAGGGGCAGGTTCCAGATGGGGAAGGTCTCGTACTTGGCGTACCCCGCCTGAACCCCCCGCTTGTGCTCGTGGTAGAGCTGGCTCAGGCACACGGCCATCTTGCCGCTGCCGGGGCCGGGGGCGGTGACCACCACCAGGGAGCGGGAGGTCTCCACAAACTCGTTGCGGCCGTAGCCCTCCTCGCTGACGATCCGGGGAACGTCGTAGGGGTAGCCCTCGATGGGGTAGTGGCGGTAGACCTTCAGGCCCAGGCTCTCCAGCTGGGACTGGAAGATCTCTGCGGCGGGCTGGCCGCTGAACCGGGTGAGCACCACGCTGTCCACCTGGAAGCCGAAGCTCCGGAAGGAGTCGATCAGGCGGAGGGTGTCCGACCCGTAGGTAATGCCCAGGTCTCCCCGGACCTTGCTCTTCTCCAGATCCATGGCGGACACCGCCACCACGATCTCCACCTGGTCCTTCAGCTGCATCAGCATGCGGATCTTGGAGTCCGGATGGAAGCCCGGCAGCACCCGGGAGGCGTGGTGGTCGTCGAAGAGCTTTCCGCCGAACTCCAGGTACAGCTTTCCGCCGAACTGGCTGATGCGGGAGCGGATGTGCTCAGACTGCATTTCCAGGTATTTTTCGTTGTCGAAGCCAAGTCGTTCGATCATGTTTTCGCGTCCTCTCATTCTCTCTATTCCGTTGGCAAACCTGCCGAAAAAAAGCAACAATCCAAGTTTGATTGTACCGCAATTGTACGAAAAGTCAATACAGCTGCGGGAATATTGTTGAGGATGACGAATATTGAATGGGTATATAGTTTCAGTTGAAAGTTTTCATGTGCAGTCTGCCGGAGAAATCAACAGGGCACTATTGCCTGGCCTATGATTTTATGGTATAATTTCTCATTCAGAAAAGGGCAGCCAAGGGGCGCCCTCCTTTGATAAGAATAAAATAGCGATAAGGAGCTATATCATATGCTGGAACTGAAAGGACTTTCCTATCAGGTCGAGGACGGCGGCGTCTCCACGGACATCCTCCGGGGCATCGACCTGACTGTTTCCGACAATAAGTTTATTGTCATTACCGGTCCCAACGGCGGCGGCAAGACCACCCTGGCCAAGAGCATTATGGGTCTGGTCCAGCCCACCGGCGGGCAGATCCTGTGGAACGGGACCGATATCACCAACCTCTCCATCACCGAGCGGGCCAAGCTGGGCATCAGCTACGGCTTCCAGCAGCCGTCCCGGTTCAAGGGCCTGCGGGTCCGGGACCTGCTGGAGCTGGCCTCCGGCAACCGGAAGCTGACCCGGGATGAGTGCTGCTCCTACCTGAACCGGGTGGGCCTGTGCGCGGCGGACTACATCGACCGGGAGATGGACGCCTCCCTCTCCGGCGGCGAGGTCAAGCGCATCGAGATTGCCACCATCCTGGCCCGGCCCGGCGGACTGCTCATCTTCGACGAGCCGGAGGCAGGCATCGACCTGTGGTCCTTCGCCAAGCTGACGGAGACCTTCCGCATCCTCCACGGCCGGCGGGAGAACACCATCATCGTCATCTCCCACCAGGAGCGGATCATTGACCTGGCCGATGAGATCGTCATGATCTCCGGGGGCCAAGTGGCGCGCCACGGCCCCAAGGAGGAGCTCATGGTCCACATTATGACGGAAACCGGCGGCTGCAGCTTCCTGCAGCCCGGGGCCGGCTGTCACCAGACGGAGGAGGGGTGAACATGGCACGAACCAAGGCAGAGATCGACCTTCTGCGGGAGGTCGCGGACCTGGAGGGCACTCCCAAGGGGGCCTATAACATCCGCAAAAACGGCAAGCTGGACTCCCGGAACTCCACGGAGAACATCCAGATCGTCACCAAAGAGGATAAGCCCGGCATTGACATTTACATTAAGCCCGGCACCAAGCGCCAGTCGGTGCACATCCCCGTGATCATCACCGAGACCGGCCTGGATGAGCTGGTGTACAACGACTTTCACATCGGGGCCGACTGCGACGTGGTCATCGTGGCCGGCTGCGGCATTCACAACGACGGAACGAAAAAATCCCAGCACGACGGGGTTCATACCTTCTATGTTGGGGAAAACTCCAAGGTGCAGTATGTGGAAAAGCACTACGGCGAGGGCGAGGGCACCGGCGAGCGGATCATGAACCCGGAGACCGTGGTTTACCTGGAGAAGGGGGCCTCCATCCAGCTGGACACCACCCAGCTGCGGGGGGTGGACTCCACCAAGCGGTACACCAAGATCGTGGCCAAGGAGGACGCCGAGGCCGTGGTCACCGAGAAGCTGCTCACCCACGGCCGCCAGAAGGCCACCTCGGAGATGGACATCTACCTGGCCGGGGAAGGGGCCACCGGCCGGGTGATCTCCCGGTCCGTGGCCCAGGACGATTCCGAGCAGGTGTTCTACCCCCGGATGATCGGGGATGCCCCCGGCTTCGGCCACGTCCAGTGCGACGCCATCCTCATGGGCCGGGCCAAGATCCAGTCCATTCCCGCCATCGTGGCCAACGATCCGGACGCTCAGCTGGTCCATGAGGCCGCCATCGGCCGCATTGCCGGGGACCAGCTGCTGAAGCTCATGACCCTGGGCCTCACCGAGGAAGAAGCGGAGGAGGAGATCCTCAATGGCTTCCTGCGTTAAAGAAGGGCTGTTCTTTGTGGGGGAGGACCCCCAGCTGGGACACATCCGGGGCCTGGACCCCTGGGCGGTGGACAACGGCATCCACCTGATCCGGATGGAACCGGACAAGACCGAGGGGATCATGATGATCCGGGAGAGCAACCAGCAGCAGTACGGCACCGTCCACGGGGGGATGCTGGTGGCCTTTGCGGACACCATCGCCGGCCACAGCCTGGTGCCCCACGGGAAAATGTGCGTCACCCAGGGCAGCACGGTGAACTTCCTCCGGCCTGCCGACGGGGCCTACCTCTTCTGCCGGGCCACCCCGGTGAAGGTGGGAAAGCGCATCTGCGTGGTCTCCGTGGAGCAGCGCAACGACCGGGACGAGCTGGTGACCACCGCCCTGTTTACCTTCGCCGTGGCCGAGGAGATTTCCCCCTTCCTGGCCGAACCCAAGTATCCCAACCTGACCTTTTGAGGGGAACCACCCACGCCCTTGACTCTCCCTTTGGGAGAGCTGTCAGCGAAGCGGACTGAGAGGTGCTATCCTGGGCTGCCAACACCGCGGCGCTGACAAGGCAGGGCGTTGGCCTATAAGCCCAAAAGAAAAAGGGAGCGGAAATTCCGCTCCCCTGACAGGTGGTTTATACGTCCCAGTCCTCAAACTCGTCCTCATAAGCGGAGCCGCCGCAGCAGCAGCCCGCCTTGCACAGGCGCTCCTTCTTCTCCTGGACCTTGACCCAGAAGCAGGCCACCCAGTCGGAAATTTTCTCCATGTTGGCCATCACCAGGCAGATAATCGCGGCGGCGGCCAGGACGCATGCGGTGAGTTTCAGGATACAATCAGTAATTTTCATCGTAAAACCTCCTATACACGGTTGCGAAGTTTCCCTTGTGTATGGTAGTATTCTACATGATAACGTGGAAAAATACAATGCACCCGCGCGTTTTTTTCCACAGCTTTCCAAACCAAACGGGGCCGCTCCCGCGGCCCGGCAAAGAAAGGATGGAATCTATGCGGATTCAGAACGATAAAGGTGAGATCCAGATCAGCAGCGAGGTCTTTACCACCATCACCGGCGCAGTGGCCACCAGCTGCTTCGGCGTGAAGGGCATGGCCGCCCGGTCCAAGAAGGACGGCCTGGTCCATCTGCTACGCAGCGAGTCCATGGCCAAGGGCGTGCGGGTCATTATCCACGAGGACGACGCCGTGTCCATTGAGCTGCACATTATCGTGGACAACGGAGTGAACCTCACCGCCGTCAGCGACTCGATCATGAGCGAGGTGCGCTACGCCGTGGGCCGGATGACCGGCGCGGAAGTGCGGGCGGTGGATGTCTACGTGGACTCCATGGAGATCGGCTGAGAAGGAAGGGAAAAGAAGTATGGTACAGTCCATTGACGGGAGCATGCTGGCGCGGATGATCGTGCACGCCTCTGCCTCTTTGAACGCGGAAAAACAGAAGATCAACGAGCTGAACGTGTTCCCTGTCCCTGACGGGGATACCGGCACCAACATGAGCCTCACCATCGGCACCGCCGCCGGGGAGCTCCAGCAGAAGAAGCCCACCACCGTGGGCAAAACGGCGTCCATCAACGCCTCCGCCATGCTCCGGGGCGCCCGGGGCAACTCCGGGGTCATCCTGTCCCTGATCTTCCGTGGCTTCTCCAAGGCCCTGAAGGACAAGGAGACCATGGACGGCATCGACCTGGCCGACGGCCTGAACGCCGGGGTCATCGCCGCCTACCGGGCGGTGATGAAGCCCGCTGAGGGCACCGTCCTCACCGTCTCCCGGCTGGCCGGAGACCGGGCGGGCCGGGCCGCCGAGGAAAACACCGCCATCGAGTACGTGCTGGAGTCCGCCATCCTCCAGGCGGAGGAGGCCCTGGCCGAAACCATCAACCAGAACCCGGTGCTGAAAAAGGCCGGGGTGGTGGACGCCGGCGGCATGGGCTTTGTGGTGATCCTCAAGGGTATGCTGGACGAGCTGCGTGGCGTTCCCATGCCCCAGGGGGAGGACGCCGCCCCCGCAGAGCAGAAGGAAAAGGCAGATTTCAGCGCCCTGGGAGACGAGGAGATCACCTTTACCTACGACACCGTGTTTATCGTCCGCCGCACCTCCGACCGGCCTCTGGAGGAGTTCCGGGCTTATCTGAACAGCATCGGCGACAGCCTGGTGATCGGGGAGAGCGACGAGGAGTTCAAGGTCCACGTCCACACGGACATCCCCGGCGAGGCCCTCACCGAGGCCGCCAAGTACGGCACCCTGGAGCTGGCCAAGATTGAGAACATGCGCACCCAGGCCGAGGAGCTGGCCGCCGGCAAGCAGGCCCAGAGCACCGACGACCTGGACGCCGTGGAGGAAGAGCTGGAGAACAGCCAGCAGGAGAACGCAGCCCCGGAGAAGAGGTACGGCTTTGTGGCCGTGGCCGCCGGCGACGGTCTGGCCAAGGTGTTCCAGGACCTGGGGGTGGACGGCGTCATCAGCGGCGGCCAGACCATGAACCCCTCCACCGAGGACATCCTGCGGCAGATCCGCAAGACCCCCGCTGAGGTGGTCTATGTGCTGCCCAACAACAAGAACATCATCATGGCCGCCCAGCAGTGTGTGGACCTGGTGGAGGACAAGCAGGTGGTGGTCCTCCAGGCCAAGACCGTGCCCCAGGGCATCTCCGCCATGATCGCCGTGGACCCCGACCAGGAGCCTGAGGACAACACCGCCGCCATGGAGGAGGCCATGGGCCTTGTGACCACCATGGAGGTTACTTACGCTGCCCGGGATTCCGAGTTTGACGGCAATAGCATCCACGCCGGGGACTACCTGGCCCTGGTGGACAACCAGCTCTTCGGCACTGAGAAGGGCCTGGACGTGATCCTGGACAAGCTGGCCCAGGAGGCCAACCGCCGGGAGGGCGAGTTCATCAACATTTTCTATGGGGAAGGGGTGGAGGAAGCCGACGCCGAGGCCGCCCTGGCCCGGTTCCAGGCCATCTGCCCCGAGGCCGAAATCACCCTGCTCCGGGGCGGTCAGCCGGTGTATCACTATCTGATCTCCGTGGAGTAAGAGAACAAATCAAGACTAAAACCGGTGTCCCTTTCCGGGGCACCGGTTTTTCTTTCGAGGTGTTTGCCATGAAACTTCGTTCGCTGGGTCCGCTGCTCTGCCTGCTGGCGGCGGCCGGTATGCTGGCTCTGCTGTGCCTCTGGGCGGGGACCCCGAAGCAGACCGGGGAACAGGCGGAGCCGGAACCCCTCCAGGACACGGTCCCGGAGGAAACCGAAGAACCGGCCCCTCTGTCCCCCCTGACCATCCACGCGGTCACCGACGGGGAGAACCTGCGGCGGTTTTCCTTTACCCTGGAGGAGCTGATCGCCTGCGTCAACGGCCTGTCCTGGCGGGACAGCCGGACCAAGCTCCTGCCATCCAAGGAAGACTGGAGCCTGCTGTCCACCCCGAAGACGGAGACCAGCCTGGCGGTGGACCTGTACAGCGTCTCCCAGGATCCGTCAGTCTGGTTCCTGCCCACCGTCTCCGCCTACCTTCCCCCGGGGGAGGACCAGGTGCGCAAGCTCTCCCTGGACCTGGACGAGCACAGCGACACGGAGAACAAGCATGAGGACTACCGGATTTTGTGCCGGTACGTGCTCCGGGCCTGCCTGCCTCAGGTGGGGGAGGACAAGCTGGAGGCCCTCTACGAGACCCTGGACCGGCAGGCCTACCAGCGCCGGTATGACAGACCCTACTCCGACCAGACCGTGCCCTACGTCCTCTACTACCAGGGGGAGGTGGGGGTGTTCCCCTTCTTTGCCCTGGGGGAGTATGAGAGGATCACCATCCTGCCCGTTACCCAGGAGGACCTGGCGGCACTGGCGGCCAGGGGGACTCAGCTGGTGGATCTGGACCAGTGGCAGCCGTGAGGGGGGTCACTCCCCCTTGTACTTCCGCCGGGTGGCGATGCCGCCCCGGATGTGGCGCTCGGCCTTGTTCACGTCCAGCACCTGCCTGACCTGGAGGTACAGGGACCGGTTGAAGGCGGGGAGCCTCTGGGACAGATCCTTATGTACAGTGGATTTGCTGATGCCGAACTGCTTTGCTGCGGTCCGGACAGTCGCTTGATTCTCAATGATATAAAGAGCCAGGTCGCAGGCCCGTTCCTCGATGTCAGTCCGCACGTTCTACCACTCCCAACAATGTCCGTGAGACATACTATGTGGAAGGGGAGAAAAATAGACCTTAACAACGCCTCGCAGAGTTCGCTGCCCGCAGGCAGCCTGTAAGCCTTCCCGCAAAACATGCGCCCGCAGGAAAAATCCTGCGTGCACCTGTAAAATAAAAGTAGACACTCACAAAAGTGTGGGTGCACCTGTAAAATAAAAGTAGACACTCAAAAAAGTGTGGGTGTCTACTTTTTTCGTAGTATAATGAATTTGGAAAGGAAGTGAAGATATGGGCAAGA
>SFPN01000018.1 GCA_004551945.1 Clostridiales bacterium
CACCGCCACCCGCTGAGGCGCCTGCTCCACCGTCACCTTTCGTCCCAAATCATCCTCGAAGCAAAGAAGCTCACCCTGCGCCTCCCCTACAGCGGTGCCGCTGCCGAAGCAGAGCAGCATTCCCAGCAGAAAGGCAATGATTCGTTTTTTCATATGTCGCACTCCATGGAAAGATATTTCAGTACCAGTTTATCGATTTTTGCCAAAATGTCAAGCGCTTTGCCCCTGGGAACTCTTTCCCATTTCGATCCCCCGGCTATGGGAGTTGAAATAAGAAAGAGATATGAGATAGAGGAATACTCCATTGCGGAAATCGCCTCTACCCTGCATTGCGGCCAAGGCACTGTGAAAAGTCAGCTGAGCAGAGGCCGCAAGCTCCTGAAATCAACACTTTTGGAGGAATGGAACGATGACGAATAAGGAGAAATATCAGAGAGCTTTTTCTGTGCTCCATGCCTCCGGTGATTGTGTTATGGAGGTAAAATCTATGAACAGAGCAACGAAAAGATATATTCCGAGATTGGCGGTCGCTTGCATGGCGATTGTGATGCTGCTGGGGATGATGGCCGTCGCTTACGCCGCAGATATTGGCGGGATCCAGCGGACCATTCAGATCTGGTTCCAGGGTGAACAGACGGATGCTGTGCTGGAGATTCAGGACGGAGAGTACACCCTTGGCTACCAGGATGCAGATGGAAACGCACAAAAAATACATGGCGGCGGAATCGCCATTGGACCGAACGGACAGGAGCGCTCGTTAACGGAAGAGGAGATTCTGGAGGAACTGAATATGCCGGAGGTGGTATACGAGGACGATGGCTCTGTCTGGGTGTATTATCAGAGCCAGAAGATTGACATAAGCGACAAATTTGACGAAAACGGAGTTTGCTATGTCCTTCTGAAGGATGTCAACGGCGATCGATATATGACGATCAAATATGACAACGGGTATGCAACCAGTTCTTACAAATATCCCAATCCGGATACCTTTAATTAACCATAGTTTCCCATATCGTCAGTACGATTATTAAGCGGAGTAGCGCAGCGTAAGCGGCGCCACTCCAGTTTTTAGCTGAATACGCTGGACTGGCCGGTTTGGGTATAAGAGATGTCTGTGACCCATTTGGAATTGGGCCTGGATGTGCGATATATTCATGAAGGATATTAAATCGGAAGAGGTTGAACTGCTTATTTATTCAGTTTTACGTTAACTTTACAGTAAGATGATTGATGATATGATAGGAATGAATATATAATTGATTTATTAGGGCTCTTATCTAACAGTATATCTGGGTATACCACCAGATAAATTTTGCTTTTTGGGGGTGAAAAGCTCAAATGATAAATCGGGAATCATAGGAGGACATTCGACATGGAAAAGAAACCCTTTCGATATAGAAATCGAATCATAGCAATAATATGGATTCTTGCGGTGGGAATTCCGCTCGTATTGTTTCTTCCCGAAATAATATTAAGTTCATTTGCGGGAAATATAATTGTATCAATTGGTCTCGTATTTTTCCTTTGGCGAATTATTAATAAGCTTCCTGGTGTAAGTAAGGTTGGATATTACGGAAAGGAAAACGGAGTTACTCAAATAGAATATGCAGGAAAATCTTTGAGATTGAATCATGTAAATAGTATTTTCTTATCAGATAAGAGCACCATTTCACAGGGAGTGATTCTGCAAATTCAAAACAACGGCAAAAAGATTAATTTCTTGTCAGCCCCTATGACGAAATCAGATAAAGTAGAAGATACTGATTTATACACTATCTTTGTTCAGATTTTATCTGAGAATCAATCCTTAGTTCAGGAAAAAGATTTGCAGGGCGAACCTATAAAATATTGGTACAAATCATAATTTGTTTAGATATGTCAAAGACAACTTCCGGTTTGTAAGAAAGAATTTTTTCCATCAAATCACGAAAGTATGCGCCACTCATTAGGATTTCCGTTGTAATAAGTTTGATTTCATTTATTTTTTCAACTTGCCGGTTTGATTGCAAGAGGAGCTGACATAGGCGGTTTTATTACGGGAATAATCGGACTTTTTTCTGCTATTCCGTTTTACGGGTTACAGTTTTTTATGGAATGGACAGGACTGTATGCAGTTGCAACAGTATTGTCACTCATGAGGGGCTTTTTGTGGCCTGAGTGGCGGGATTTGACGGCGCTTCGGGCCTGCATGAGACCGTGGGTTCTGTTTGTGAAACAAAAAAAGGAGTACTTGCATGAGAGCAAGTACTCCTCCTGGTGCGCCTGAAGGGACTCGAACCCACACGCATTGCTGCACGAGAACCTAAATCTCGCATGTCTACCAATTTCATCACAGGCGCATATGAACTTTCTCGATTGTTTTGTATCTTACCAGCCTTTCCCGCAAAAGTCAATTCATCTTCTTCCGCTCCTGGCGCATAAACGCAGAATATATATCCGAATATTCCCCAAGAATATTCATTTTTGTGGAAAATAACCGGGGGATTTTCGGAATTATATCGAATGATTATACAGAATACTCTTGCAATTTCCGGCAAATGGTGGTATCCTTGCCTCAATAAGAAATCCAAGTAAATCTTTTGGAGGTAACTATCATGTCTGAGATTAAAAAAGTTGTGCTCGCCTACTCCGGCGGTCTGGATACATCCATCATCATTCCCTGGCTGAAGGAAAACTACGATAACCCCGAAATCATCGCCGTCTCCGGCAACGTGGGTCAGGCCGACGAGCTGGAGGGTCTGGAGGAAAAGGCCCTGAAGACCGGCGCTTCCAAGCTGATCGTGGCTGACCTGGTGGACGAGATGTGCGACGACGTGATTGTCCCCGCCCTGAAGATGGACGCCAAGTACGAAAAGTATCTGCTGGGCACCGCCTTTGCCCGGCCCATCATCGGCAAGAAGCTGGCCGAGATCGCCCTGGCCGAAGGGGCCGACGCCATCGCCCACGGCTGCACCGGCAAGGGCAACGACCAGGTCCGGTTCGAGCTGGCCATCAAGCGGTTCGCCCCCGGCATGAAGATCATCGCCCCCTGGCGGGAGTGGGACATCAAGAGCCGGGACGAGGAGATCGACTACGCCGAGGCCCACAACGTGCCCCTGAAGATTTCCCGGGAAACCAACTACTCCAAGGACAAGAACCTGTGGCACCTGAGCCACGAGGGCCTGGACCTGGAGGACCCCTCCAACGAGCCCGACCTGGACAAGCCCGGCTTCCTGGAACTGGGCATCTCCCCCTACAAGGCTCCCGACGCCCCCACCTACGTCACCCTGGACTTTGAGGCCGGCGTGCCCGTGGCCCTCAACGGCGAGAAGATGAAGGTCTCCCAGATCATCGAAGGCCTGAACAAGGTGGGCGGCGAGAACGGCATCGGCATCCTGGACATCGTGGAAAACCGGCTGGTGGGCATGAAGGACCGGGGTGTGTACGAGACCCCCGGCGGCACCATCCTGTACTTTGCCCACGAGCAGCTGGAGATGATCACCGTGGACAAGGACACCCTCCACGCCAAGCAGAAGATGGCCGTGGACTTCGCCGACCTGATCTACAACGGCAAGTGGTTCTCCCCCCTGCGGGAGGCTATGAGCGCCTTTGCTGACAAGGCCAACGAGTTCGTCACCGGTACCGTGAAGCTGAAGCTGTACAAGGGCAACATCATCCCCGCCGGCATGACCTCCCCCTACTCCCTGTACTCCGAGGACATCGCCACCTTCAACGAGTCCGCCTTTGACTACGACCAGAAGGACTCCGCCGGCTTCATCAATCTGTGGGGCCTGCCCGACACCGTTCAGGCGCTGCGGGCAAAGGGACTGCTGAACAAGAAATAATTGCATTCCGTGATCCCACTTCTGCGGAAGTGGAACGCTGTGAGGTTTTGTGCGTCGGGCAGGAGCCGGATTTCCGCTCCTGCTCTGCGCTGTTTATAAGGAAAGGATGCAACGACTATGAAACTATGGGCAGGACGGTTCCAGAAGGAGACCGACGACAAGGTCAACGACTTCAATTCCTCCATTTCCTTTGACGCCCGCCTGTACAAGCAGGACATCACCGGCTCCATCGCCCACGCCACCATGCTGGGGGAGCAGGGCATCATCGCCAAAGAGGAAGCGGACAAGATCGTGGAGACCTTAAAGATCCTCCTGGCCGAAATTGAGGACGGCAAGGTGGAGTTTACCAAGGACAGCGAGGACATCCACATGAACATGGAGGTGCTGCTCACCGAGCGCATCGGCGCCACCGGCAAACGGCTGCACACCGCCCGCAGCCGGAACGACCAGGTGGCCCTGGACTTCCGTCTGTTTGTGAAGGAAGAGATCCCGGTAATCGTGGGAATGCTGGTGGACCTGGAAAAGGCCCTCATCCGCCAGGCAGAGGCCAACCTGGACGCCATCATGCCTGGCTACACCCACCTGCAAAGAGCGCAGCCCATCACCTTTGCCCACGCCATGATGGCCTACGCCAACATGTTCCGCCGGGACATCACCCGGCTGGAGGACTGCCGGGACCGGCTGGACGAGTCCCCCCTGGGCTCCGGGGCCCTGGCTACCTCCACCCACCCAGTGGACCGGTTCCGCACGGCGGAGCTGCTGGGCTTCTCCAAGCCCATGGACAACTCCCTGGACGGGGTCTCCGACCGGGACTTTGCCATTGAATTTCTCTCCGCCTGCTCCATTCTCATGATGCACCTGTCCCGGTTCTCCGAGGAGCTGATCCTCTGGTGCAGCTGGGAGTTTAAGTTCATTGAGCTGGACGACGCTTACGCCACCGGCTCCTCCATCATGCCCCAGAAGAAGAACCCCGACGTGGCCGAGCTGGTCCGGGGCAAGACCGGTCGGGTTTACGGCTCCCTCATCACCCTGCTTACGGTCATGAAGGGCATCCCCCTGGCCTACAACAAGGACATGCAGGAGGACAAAGAGCCGGTGTTCGACACCATCGACACCGTGGAGCTGTGCCTGCCGGTCTTCACCGCCATGATCGACACCCTCACGGTGAACCGGGCCAACATGCGCAAGGCGGCCAACGGCGGCTTTATCTCCGCCACCGACTGCGCCGACTATCTGGCCAAGAAGGGCATGCCCTTCCGGGAGGCCTACGGCATCGTGGGCAAGCTGGTGGGCCACTGCGTGGACACCGGCCACAGCCTAGAGACCCTTCCCCTGGAGGAGTACCAGAAGGTCTCCCCCTACTTCCAGGAGGACGTGTACGAGGCCCTGTCTCTGGAGACCTGCGTCAACGGCCGGAAGGTCTACGGCGGTCCCGCCCCGGAGGCGGTGCTGAAACAGATCGAAAATCTGAAAGCCTTTGTCAAGGAGCGTGAGGAAGCATGAAGCCTGTGGTCTTTATTGATGGACGGGAGGGCACCACCGGTTTGCAGATTTACGACCGGCTGACCCCCCGGACGGACATTGAGCTGCTGCTCATTGACGAGGAAAAGCGCAAGGACCCTGCTGAGCGGAAAAAGTGCCTGAACGCCGCCGACCTGGTGTTCCTGTGCCTGCCGGACGACGCGGCCCGGGAAGCCGTTGCCATGATCGAAAACCCCAACACCCGGGTGATCGACGCCTCCACCGCCCACCGCACCGCTCCCGGCTGGGACTACGGTTTTCCCGAGCTCTCCCCCCGGCACCGGGAAGCGATTATCAAGTCTAAACGGGTGGCAAACCCCGGCTGCCACGCCTCCGGGTTTATTTCCGCGGTGTATCCCCTGGTGCAGCTGGGCTTTCTCCCGGCGGACTATCCCCTGTGTGCCTACTCCCTCACCGGATACTCCGGCGGAGGCAAGAAGCTCATCGCCGAGTACCAGGACCCCAACCGGGACCCCCGGCACAGCTCCGCCCGGATCTACGGCACCAATTTGCAGCACAAGCACCTGCCGGAAATGGTCCACGTCTGCGGCCTGACGGCCCCCCCGGTGTTCCACCCCATTCTGGGGGACTACATTCAGGGCATGGCCACCACCATCCTGCTGCACAACAACACCATCCCCGGCTGCCCCACCGCCTACAACATTTATAATATTCTGGATTCCTATTACGAGGGACAGACCTTTGTTTCCGTGGCTCCCTTCGGCGGGGAGGAGCCGGTGATTTACTCCGATACCCTGGTGGGAACCAACCAGCTGCAGCTCATCGTCTGCGGCCACGAGGAGCAGACCACCATCACCGCCCTCTTTGACAACCTGGGCAAAGGCGCCTCCGGCGCGGCGGTGCAGAACATGAACCTGATGCTGGGCTTTGACGAGACGGCAGGGCTTTTATAACGCACCTGTATCATCACCCACACCCTTGGCTCTCCCAGAGGGAGAGCCAAGTTTACAACAAGGAGGATACCTATATGAACACCATCCCCGGCGGTATCACCGCCCCCAAGGGTTTCAAGGCCGCAGGCATTCACTGCGGCGTGAAGGACAACTTCACCACCCCCCAGCCTGAGAAGAAGGACCTGGCTATGGTCCTCTCCCAGGTCCCCTGCACCGCAGCAGGCACCTACACCAAGAACGTGGTAAAGGCCGACCCCGTCATCCTCACCAGGGAATACCTGGCCGACCGCAAGGCCCAGGGCGTCATCATCGACAGCGGCAACGCCAACGCCTGCGCCCCCAAGGGCATGGAGAACGCCCTGCGCATGGCTCAGGCCGCTGCCGCCGCCACCGGCCTGGCTCCCCAGGACTTCGCCGTGTGCTCCACCGGCATCATCGGCGTGGAGCTGAACATCGACGCCATCGAAAAGGGCGTGCCCACCCTGGTCTCCGCCCTGTCGGACAGCGCCGCCGCCTCGGACGACGCCGCTCACGCCATCATGACCACCGACCTGAAGAAGAAGGAAATCGCTGTTCAGGTCCAGGTGGGGGGCAAGACCGTCACCGTGGGCGCCATCGCCAAGGGCTCCGGCATGATCCACCCCAACATGGGCACCATGATCTGCGTGGTCACCACCGACTGCGCCATTGACGGCGAGGTGCTCCAGTCCATGCTCCTGGATGTGGTAAACAAGACCTTCAACCGGGTTACCGTGGACGGAGACACCTCCACCAACGACACCTGCGTGGTCCTGGCCAACGGCCTGGCGGAGAATTCTCCCATCACCGGCCCCGGCGCGGATTACGACGCCTTTCGGGCTGCCCTGCTGGAGGTCTGCCAGTACGAAGCCAAGATGATCGCCGGTGACGGCGAGGGCGCCAGCCATCTGCTCACCTGCACCGTCCAGGGCGCTGCCTCCGAGGAAAAGGCTGAATTCATGGCCAAGGCCGTGGTCCGCTCCCCCCTGGTGAAGTGCGCGGTCTACGGGGCCGACGCCAACTGGGGCCGTGTTCTGTGCGCCATCGGCTACTCCGGGGCAGAGTTCGACCCCAAAGCCGTGGAGGTCAAGTTCCAGTCCAAGGCCGGCGAGCTGCTGGTGTGCGCCGGCGGCCAGGGCGTGGTCTTTGACGAGGACGTGGCCAAGAAGGTCCTGTCCGAGGAAGAGGTGATTATCCTGGTGACCCTTACCGAAGGCACTGCCTCCTGCTCCTGCTGGGGCTGCGACCTGACCTATGATTACGTCAAGATCAACGGCGACTACAGAAGCTAACCCCCCGACAGAAGAGGAATCACCCATGGACATGAACAACTATCTGGAGCGTTCCACCGTGCTGGTGGAGGCTCTGCCCTATATCCAAAAGTACTACGGCAAGACCGTGGTGATTAAATACGGCGGCAACGCCATGATCTCCGAGGAGCTGCGCAGCGCAGTCATCAGCGACATCATCCTGCTGAACCTGGTTGGGGTGCGGGTGGTGATGGTCCACGGCGGCGGCCCGGAGATCGGCCAGATGCTCACCAAGGTGGGCAAGCAGTCCCACTTTGTGGACGGTCTGCGGTACACCGACGAGGAGACCATGGACATCGTCCAGCAGGTCCTCTGCGGCAAGGTGAACAAGCGTCTGGTCTCCATCATCAACAACCTGGGCGGCAAGGCCATCGGCCTGTGCGGCCTGGACGGAGCCCTCTTCCAGGCCAAGAAGCTGGACGAGAAGTACGGCCTGGTGGGCAAGATCGTGAAGGTCTGCCCCCAGGTGGTGGAGGACGCCCTGGCCGCCGGCTACATCCCCGTGATCTCCACCGTGGCTTTGGGCATCGACAACGACACTGCCTACAACATCAACGCCGACACCGCCGCTGCGGAGCTGGCCATCGCCCTGGGAGCGGAAAAGCTCATCCTGCTCACCGACGTGCGGGGTGTGCTCCGGGACCCCAAGGACGACAGCACCCTCATCCCCCAGATTCGGCTCCAGGACGTGCCCGGTCTCATGGCCAGCGGCATCATCGGCGGCGGCATGATCCCCAAAATCCAGTGCTGCGTGGACGCCGTGGAGCAGGGGGTTCACCGCACCCACATTCTGGACGGCCGCATCCCTCATTCTATTTTGACCGAAATGCTCTCCCACAAGGGCATCGGCACCATGATCTGGGAGTAAACCATTTGAAAAAGGCAAGCCTTTTCCAAATGACAGGATCGCAGCCCGCTGCATCGCACGGGCCTGCGGCCCGCACGTTTGCGGGCTGAACAGTATGTTTGCCGGCGTACACGCCGCCGGCAAACATGATTTCACCTTCTTTCGCCGCTGCGGCGGCGAAACTCTACGAGGTTTCCCAGCACCCCTGCGGGGGTACAATTTCATAATTTTTCCCCAGAAAAGGAGGTATGACCATGACTTTTGAAGAACTCAAAGAAATGGATCAGACGTATGTCATGCAAACCTACAACCGCTTTCCCGTGGACATCGACCACGGCAAAAACGCCACCCTGTACAGTCTCTCCGGCAAGGAGTACATCGACTTTACCAGCGGCATCGGCGTGTGCTCCCTGGGCTGCGCCGACCCCCGATGGGTCCAGGCCATCACCGACCAGGCGGGAAAGCTGGGTCATATCTCCAACCTGTACTACACCCAGCCCGGCCCCAAGCTGGCCAAGGCCCTCTGCCAGCGCACCGGCATGGCCTGCGCCTTTTTTGGCAACTCCGGCGCTGAGGCCAACGAGGCCATGATTAAGCTGGCCCGAAAGTACAGCTTTGACAAATACGGCAAGGGCCGCAGCACCATCATCACTCTGAACCACTCCTTCCACGGCCGCACCATCACCACCCTCACCGCCACCGGCCAGCCTGCCTATCACAACTACTTCTTCCCCTTAAACGAAGCCTTCCGGTATGCCGACCCCACCTGGGAGAGCATCCTGGAGCAGACCGGGGACGATGTGTGCGGCATTATGATGGAGCTCATCCAGGGCGAGGGCGGCGTGAACCCCCTGGACAAGGAACTGGTCCAGAAGGTAGCCCAGCTCTGCCAGGAAAAGGACTGGCTGCTGCTCATTGACGAGGTGCAGACGGGCGTGGGCCGCACCGGCTCCCTCTTCGCCTTCCAGCAGTACGGCATTCAGCCTGACGTATCCACCTTCGCCAAGGGCATCGCCGGGGGCCTGCCCATGGGCGGCATCCTGGCAAACGAAACGTGCGCCAAGGTCCTCACCGCCGGCACCCACGGCTCCACCTTCGGGGCAAACCCCATCGCAGCGGCCGCCGCCTGCACCATTCTGGACATTCTGGACGACCAGATGATGGAGGAAGTAAAGGCCAAGGGCCAGTACCTGCGGGGGGGCATCCTGGCCCTGAACAGCCCCTGTCTGGGGAACGTGGTGGGCATGGGCCTCATGCTGGGCGTGGACGTAAAGGGCGAGCGCACCAACAAGGAGCTGGCTTCTCTCCTGGCAGAAAACGGCCTGCTGGTCCTCACTGCCGGACCCCGCCTGCGCCTGCTGCCCCCCCTCACCATCACCAAGGAAGAAATGGACAAGGGTCTGGCCATCCTGAAGCAGACCCTGGCCTGACAGACAGAAAATAAGGAGGCAACCCCCCATGAAAAAAGACCTGCTGAAGCTGCTGGATTTAAGCAGCGAAGAGATCCTGGAGATTCTGGACACCGCCGACCAGCTGAAAGCCATGCGGAAGGCAGGCATCCAGCACCCCTTCCTGGCCGGAAAGACCCTGGCCATGATCTTTGAAAAGAGCTCCACCCGCACCCGGGTCTCCTTCGAGACCGGCATCTACCAGCTGGGGGGCAACGCCATCTATCTGTCCGACAAGGACAGCCAGATCGGCCGGAACGAGCCCGTCCAGGACACCGCCCGGGTCCTCTCCCGGTTCTGCGACGGCATCATGATCCGCACCTTCGCCCAGGAGGAGGTGGAGACCCTGGCCCAGTACGCCACCATCCCGGTGATCAACGGCCTCACCGACTTCTGCCACCCCTGCCAGGTGCTGGCGGATCTCATGACCATCCGGGAGCACAAGGGCAAGCTGGAGGGTCTGAAGCTGTGCTACATCGGCGACGGCAACAACATGGCAAACTCCCTCATCGTGGGCTGCCTGAAGGTGGGCATGAAGGTGTCCATCGCCTGCCCCGAGACCTACAAGCCCGACCCGGAGGTGCTGAAGTTTGCTGAGGGCTATCCCGGTATGTTCCAGTGCACCCCCGACATTCTGGACGCCGCCAAGGACGCCGACGCCCTGTACACCGACGTGTGGGCCTCCATGGGCCAGGAGGGCGAGTTCAACGAACGGAAGCTGGTCTTTGAGGGCTATCAGATCAACGACGCGGTGATGGCCGTTGCCCATGAGGGCGCCATGGTTCTGCACTGCCTGCCCGCCCACCGGGGAGAGGAGATCACCGCCGAGGTTTTCGAGGCCCACGCCGACGAAATCTTCGACGAAGCCGAAAACCGGCTCCACGCCCAGAAGGCGGTTATGTACCTGCTGATGAAGTAAACCGACCAACGAAAAGGACCGCCGGACGCTTATGCGTCCGGCGGCCTTTTTGTCTGTCCTTATCCCATCTTTCGTAGAGGCTTCATCCCGGGAAGGGGAGTACGGTCTCCCCGATTACAACGGCCGTAACCTGGGCCGGGTCGATGGCGTTGTCGAACAGGTTGGACACCTGGCAGGTGTACCGTTCTGTCTCGACATCGGTCATGTGGCTGACCACACTGCCCAGCGTCCCTTCAGCGCTGGTCATGTCCACCGGCAGGGTACTCCCATCTGCAAACTGCAAAGAAATGGGTTCCTCGGAGAGTTTCGCGCCGTCCGAAATCAGGTTGAAGGAAATGGAGGATATGGCAATGGTGTTTATCGTTGCTGGCCCATTTCCTGTCTGCACCATCTGATTGGGATGACTGGTGGTGCAGGGCTGGATGGTATGCAGGGTCCACGTCAGGTTCCATTGGCCCTGGGCCAGGGGAACAAAGTCCCAGTTCTCGTCATAGTACCCAAGGTCCCGGAACGACACGGTGATAGGTCCTTTTTCCACCTGTTTGCTGGCGGAAAAGAGGGTAACCGCCCCAACCATATGATAGTCACTGATCTCCAGGATCTCCTGGTTCTGGCTGCAGAAAAATGCATCGGATGCACGGGTGGGTTCAATGTCATAATTATCCCAGGTGACCCACCCCGGCAGGGTAATTTCCTCCGGCACCGTCACCTCGTAGAACACATACACCCCGTAGCTGTCCGCCACCGTCTGTAAAACCGAGATGGTCACTCCGTTTTTCGTAACGGAGCAGACCGGGCTGTCCGCCCCCGGCTCCACCAGTCTCTCCTGTCCCTGTCCCACGCCGAAGTAGTCCAGAATTGCCGGGTGCAGGTGTACCGTCACCGCCGCGGCGGCAGTGGTGGCCAGACAAATCAGGGCAATGGCCGCCGCCAGAGGGAGCCGCCCCAAGGTCCGCCGCTTTTTCACCGGCTGCTCCGCCGCCTGCCAGCAGATACGGCGGTACACCTCCCCCTTCACCGCAGCGGTACGATTAAAGGGCTTTTCCTCCAGGAAAATATCGTCGGGCTGGAGCGAATCGACCAGCTGAGAAATCCGAATCTTCATGGTATCAGTCTCCTTCCGTCCATTGTTTGTGTAAGCGGACCCTTCCCCGGTGGAGCCGGGTTTTCACCGTGGCCGGGTTCATGGCCATCACCCGGGCAATCTCCGCCACCGGCTGGCCGTAGTAGTAGTGCCGGAGAAAGATTTCCCGGTCCGGCTCCCCCATGTTCAGCACTGCCCGGCGGACCAGTTCCTCCTGCTCCCGCTCCGCCAGCTGTTCCTCCGGGGAAGGGTCGGGCAGGGTGAGCACATCCTCCTCCAGGGGCAGCTCCTGGCCCCGGGACCGGAGCTTCTGCCGGGCCTGGTTCCGGGCCACGGCACCCAGATAGGATTTGAGCTTGCCGGGCCGCACCTTTTCTGCCCCGTTCCACAGGGCAAAGAAGGTGTCCGCCATCACTTCCTCTATATCCGCCTGGCTCATGGCGGGGCTGAGGAAGTTAGAGACGATGGTGTACACATAGGGGGCATAGTGGTCCATAATCTGCCCCAGGGCCTCCTCGCTGCCCCGCCTCAGGGCCCGTAGGACCTTGCGTTCGTCCACGCTGCATCCCTCCTTTCCTGTCTTCACCCTTCTAATGGCAAAAAAGGGCGGGAAGGTTTCAAAATCCTCGAAAATTTTCCTGATGGAATCATACCCTCTGTCTCTCAAACAAACAAGAAAGCCTTCCTTATGAAAGGAAGGCTTTCGTTGTGATCCAATCTGTTTTCTCTCACCCGCAGCCGGCGCAGTCCACGGGCTCGTAGCCCTGGAGGGGAGCCAGAAAGCCCTGTTCCTTCAGGCGCTGGCCGATCAGGTCCAGAATTTCCTCGCTGTCCGCCCGGACGGTGTGGTAATGATAGCCGGAGGTGACGTTTTTCAGCAGGCTGGACTTGCCGGCGGCCAGGTCCGCCATGAACTTCTCCACGTCCACCCGGGACTGGATGCCCATGGGGGCCCGGATGGTGCCGTAAATCCGGTGGGAGACGAACACGTCCTCCACCAGGCCCCCGGCATCCACGATCAGGTTCAGCTCCCGCGCCACGTCCTCGTCAGAGTGGGCTACCTTATACACCCGCTGGCAGGGGCGGCCAAAAGGGGGCTTTTTCTCCAGCCGGTATCCCCGGGACAGGGAGACGATTTCCGTCCCCTTGGCCCGCAGCAGGGCGATGTCCTGGACGATGATCTGCCGGCTGACCCCGAACTCCGCCGCCAGGACTGTGGCTGAAATGGGCGCGTCCGCCTGGGCAAGGCGCTTTACGATTTCCTTCCGCCTGACTTCTCCGTTCATAGGTCCTCCTTTTTCGCCGTTTTCATCCCCGGCTCACTCCACCGGGTGCAGATTTTTCAGGGACAGGTCCAGAATGGGCGCGGAGTGGGTCAGCGCGCCGCTGGAGATGTAGTCCACCCCCAGGTCCGTGAGCCGGGCGATGTTCTCCCGGGTCACGTTGCCGGAGACCTCCACCTCCGCCCGTCCTTCAATGAGGGCCATGGCCTGGGCCATCTCCTCATGGCTCATGTTGTCCAGCATGATGATGTCCGCCCCGGCCTCCAGGGCCTCCCGGACCATGTCCAGGTTCTCTGTCTCCACCTCGATCTTGCGGACGAAGGGAGCGTATTCCCGGGCCATGCGGACCGCCTGGGCCACTCCACCGGCAGCGCCGATGTGGTTGTCCTTCAGCATCACCCCGTCGGAAAGGTTGTACCGGTGGTTGTTGCCCCCGCCGGTGCGCACGGCGTACTTTTCGAAAATGCGGTTGTTGGGGGTGGTCTTTCGGGTGTCCAGCAGCTTGGTTTTGGTCCCCGCCAGCAGGGAGGAAACCGACCGGGTGTAGGTGGCAACGCCGCTCATCCGCTGTAAGTAGTTGAGGGCCGTCCGCTCTCCGGACAGGAGCACCCGGATATCTCCCCGGATCACGGCGATGCGCTGGCCGGCTTTGATCTCCTCCCCGTCCCGGGCAAAGGTGGTGATCTGGGTACTCTCGTCCAGCAGGGTAAACACCCGGGCAAAAACCTGCATCCCGCACAGGACCCCGTCCTGCTTGCAGATCAGGTCCACCTCCCCCAGACGGGGTTCCGGCATGACGCTGTTGGTGGACACGTCCTCGCTGGTGATATCCTCCCGGAGGGCGCTTCGGATCAGCGGCTCCACATTCAGCCGCATGGTAACTTGGTCAAACATAGGTTTCGCTCCTTTTTCAGATGGCCTGGGCCTTGGTCTGTCCGATGGCCTTCTGCACGGCCTGGCGGCAGACTTCCTCATAGGCTTCCTGGTCCTGGTAGAGGGACAGATCGGCCAGCTTTTCCAGCTCTTCCCGGCTCAGGCGGCTGGCAGGGTGGGCGGCCATCTCTCCCGCCGCCCGCTTGGCAAACACCAGGCTCTCCAGCAGGGAGTTGCTGGCCAGGCGGTTCTTTCCGTGGACCCCGTTGCAGGCGGTCTCCCCCACGGCGTAAAGCCGGGGCATGGAGGTGCGGCTGTTGTGGTCCACCTTCACCCCGCCCATGAAGTAGTGCTGGGCGGGCACCACGGGGATACACTCCTTGGTCACGTCGTACCCCATCTCCCGGCAGTGCTCCACAATGTTGGGGAAGTGCTCCCGCAGCTCCTGCTCGGGGATGGGCCGCAGGTCCTCCCAGACAAAGTCGGTGCCGTCCTTCTCCATCTGGGCATAGATGGCCTGGGACACCCGGTCCCGGGGGAGCAGCTCGTCCACAAACCGCTCCATATTCTTGTTATAGAGCTTGGCTCCCTCTCCCCGGACGGACTCCGAGATGAGGAACCGCCGGTCCTGGGTGCTCTCGCTGTAGAGGGTGGTGGGGTGAATCTGCACATAGTCGGGGTTTTGCAGGGCAACCCCGTGACGCAGGGCAATGGCCAGCCCGTCGCCGGTGAGGTGGCGGAAATTGGTGGAGTAGCGGTACAGCCCCCCCACGCCGCCGGTGGCCAGGACGGTGTACTCCGCCTCCACCGCCTCCAGGCTGCCGTCCGCCAGGCGGAGCACGCCGCCGCGGCATTCTCCGTCCTGAACTAAGATGTCCACCAGGGTGGTGCGCTCCAGCAGGGTAATGTTCTCCCGCTCCTTGGCCCGGGCCAGCAGCTTGCTGGTGATCTCCTGGCCGGTGATGTCCTCGTGGAAGAGGATGCGCTTGTCCGAGTGGGCGCCCTCCCGGGTGAAGGCCAGACTGCCGTCCTCCTCCCGCTGGAACTCCACCCCCAGGCCGATCAGGTCCTGGATCACGTCCTGGGAGGAGCGGATCATAATGTCCACGCTCTCCCGGTCGTTCTCATAGTGGCCCGCTTTCAGGGTGTCCTCAAAAAATGCGTCGTAGTCTGCCGGGTCCTTGAGACAGCAGATGCCCCCTTGGGCCAGGTAGGAGTCGCTGCTCTCCAGGTCGGCTTTGGTGATAACGGTGATCCGCTTTTCCCGGGGCAGATGCAGGGCACAGTACAGGCCGGAGCACCCGCTGCCCACAATCAGAATATCGGTGTCCATAATATCCTCCATGCCAGCCTCCAGGGGCTGGTTTCTCCGCTTGAAATCCGAATTATTATAACACATATTTGTCATCAGTCAAGACATATGCAAAAATATATTTAACAGGTGTCTTGACATTGTACCTGTGATTTCCTATAATACTACGGAAATCATACCGTGAGTATTGGGAGGTACCAATATGCTTACCACCGAGAAATTACAGAAAGAGATCCTGCGCCTGAAGAAGGAGCGGGACGTATGTATCCTGGCCCACGCCTACCAGACCCAGGACATTCTGGAGGTGGCCGACTACACCGGCGACTCCTTCGGCCTGAGCCAGCAGGCCGCCAAGGCCACCCAGAAAACCGTCCTCATGTGCGGAGTGCGGTTCATGGCGGAGACCGTGAAGATCCTCTCCCCGGACAAAACCGTGATCCTCTCCCACCCGGACGCCGGCTGCCCCATGGCCGAGCAGCTGGACCTGGACTTTCTGGGGGCTTTGAAGGAGCAGTACCCGGACAGCGCCGTGGTAGCCTACATCAACACCACCGCTTCCCTGAAAACCCAGTGTGACGTGTGCGTCACCTCCTCCTCCGCCCTGCGGATCATCCGGGCCATGCCCCAGAAGGACATTCTCTTCGTCCCCGACTGCAACCTGGGCCAGTGGGTGGCCGACCAGGTGCCGGAAAAGACCTTCCACTTCTTCCACGGGGGCTGCCCCGTCCACATCCGCCTGTTCGCCCAGGACGTGGCCGCCGCCCGGGCCGCTCACCCCGACGCCAAGCTTCTGGTCCACCCGGAGTGCCGGAAGGAGGTCTCCAGCCTGGCCGACTATGTGGGCAGCACCACCGGCATCATGGCCCACGCCAAGGAGAGCGACGCCAAGTCCTTTATCATCGGCACGGAAAACAGCATCCTCCAGCATTTGCAGTTTGAATGTCCCGACAAGGCGTTCTACCCCCTGTCCAAGGCCTGCATCTGCCAGAACATGCGCCTGACCACCCTGATAGATGTCTACCGCTGCCTGCTGGGCCAGGGCGGCGAGGAGATCTCCCTGGACGAGGAAACCCGCCTGGGCGCCAAGCGGTGCATCGACGCCATGCTGGCCTTTGGATGATACTGCCACCGACAACAGCACAAAAAAACGGACGGCTGAAAAGCCGTCCGTTTTTCGTTACCAGGTGCTCTCCCGGAATTCCAGCACCTCCATGGCGGACAGGAGCAGCTCCGCCGCCTGGGCCCGGGTGAGGGGCTGGCTCAGGTCCTGGCCGTCCCCGGTCTGGTCCAGCATCCCCACCGCCGTCAGGTTCACCACCGACTGGTAAGCCCAGGCGGGGGCGGCTTCCTGGGACAAGGACCCGGTGTCCGCCACGTCAGAGATGCCCAGCAGCCGGTTGAGCATCACCGCCGCCTCCGTTCCGGTGATGCCCCGGTCCGGCGCAAAGCAGGCCCGCTCGCCCTCCGCCCCGGTGCCCTGAACCATGCCCGAGCGCAGGGCCGAGGCCACATAGGGCTTGGCCCAGGCGGAAATACTGTCGTCGTCAGCAAAGCCTGTGAGCTGGGCCTGGGGCAGGGTGTCCATCTCCACCAGGTCCATGGCCATGGCCAGGAATTCCTCCCGGCTCACTGCAGCATCCGGGCGGAAGAACCAGGTCTCCCCCAGCTTCTCCCCCACGAAAATCTCCTGTTCCGCCAGGGCCATGGCAGCTTTCTGGGCCGGGTGGCCATCCAGATCCGCATAGGTCACTTCAGTCTTGGCCTTGCTGATCTTAATGCTCACCACCGCCGGCTGGGAGATGTTCCCCTGGCCGTCCTCGGCCACATAGGTGAAGGAGTCCTTGCCGGTCTTGTTCTCATAGGGGGTGTAGGTGAACCGGGCGCTTCCCTCCTCCGCAAAGGTGATGGAGCCCCGGGCGGGGTTCTTTGTCACCCGAAAGGTCAGGGGGTCCCCGTCCGGATCCACGGCGGAAAAGGTTCCGCTGACCGCCACATTTTTATAGGTGGTCAGGCTCAGGTTCTCGGCAATGGGCAGCGTGCTGTCCCCTGTGGCCAGATCATCGTGATCAAAGAGGGCGTAGGCGGGCAGAATCAGAAGGGAAACCAGAGCGGAGAGCACCAGCAGGAACCCATCGCGCCGGGCAAATCGTGGCTGTGCCATGGAAATACCTCCTCATTGGATAAAGTGTTTCTAGTTTCCCCCAACTGTTCCGCCTTATACCCACGGTCCATTTCCGCTTCCTGCCAGCGGGTCCCGGGCCAGGGACATGAGCACACCCACCGCCCCGAACAGGGCCAGAAGCGATGACCCGCCGTAGCTGAAAAAGGGCAGGGTCACCCCCACCACCGGGGCGGCATACAGGCACATGGCCACGTTCATCCCTGTCTGGGCTCCCAGCATCCCCGCCACCCCCATGGCAGTGCCGGCCAGCAGCGGTTCTGCCCGCCGGGCCAGGAGGATGCACCGAAAGACAATGGCCCCCAGCAGCAGCAGGATTACCAGACAGCCTGCCAGCCCCAGCTCCTCCCCGGCGGCGGCGAAAATGAAATCTGTGTGCCGGGCGGGCAGGGCCGAAGGGGACAGGCTCTGGGTCTGGGTCCCCTGGAGGTACCCCTGCCCGGTGACCTGGCCGGAGCCGATGGCCAGCAGGCTCCGTCCCTGCTGAAAGCCCTTGCCCCAGGGGTCCAGGTCGTGGTCCAGCACCACCAGAAACCGCAGGCGCACATACTCCGGCAGCCTGGGCCACAGCAGAACGATCCCAGCCGCCCCGGCGGCCACCTCCCCCATCAGCCACAGGGGATGAACCCCCGCCGACCAGAGCATCACCAGGTAGATGGCCAGGTAGACCGCCGCCATGCCAATATCTCCCGAGACCCCGTAGAGCAGGCCGCACAGGGCCAGCACATGAACCCCCAGCTGGAGAATAGACCAGGGCCGGTTCAGCCCCCGCCGGGACAGATACCGCAGGTGAAGGGCCAGCAGGAGCACAAAGGACACCTTCACTATCTCTGCCGGCTGGAAGTTAAAACTCCCCCCTGGCAGGGAGATCCAGCTCTTGTTGCCGGTGCCGTCGTCGTTGCCCAGAGGGATCAGCAGGAGCAGAAGGACCACGTTTCCCAAAAGCAGCGCCCACCAGAGCTTGTCCAGCAGGGCCCGCAGGTCCAGGGAGGAGAGGATCAGGCACAACGCCACCCCCAGCCCCAGCGCAGCGGCCTGCTTGCCCACCAGGCCATGCAGCTCCTCCTGGTATCGGGTGGCCGAGTAGATCAAGGCTAGGCCATAGAGGGCCGCCGTCAGGCAGAGGCCGAAGAGCCACCATTCCCGTTTTTTTCGTCCCAGAGGGTCCCGCACCCGGCCTCTCCCCTTCCCAACTAAACTTCTTTTCCATCATACCCCAGAAACGGCGATAAATTTTGTCAGGAAGGGGTGCAACCCGCGCTGTTTTGTGGTAAAATGCTTTCAACATGCCCGTGGGGCCAAACCGGCCCCGGGGAAGAGAGGGATGCACCCATGGAACACTACTCGAAAAGTCCCCAGGAAACCGAGGCCCTGGGGCAGGCTCTGGTCCAAAAACTGGCCCCCGGCGCGGTGGTAGCCTTCTCCGGCGACCTGGGCGCGGGCAAAACCGCCTTTGTCCGGGGCATGGCCCAGGGCCTTGGGATCACCCAGCGGGTGACCAGCCCCACCTTCACCATCGTCAATGAGTATGAGGGGGGGCGACTTCCCCTGTTCCACTTCGATATGTACCGCCTGCACTCGGCAGAGGAGCTCTTCGACATCGGCTGGGAGGACTTTCTCAGCCGGGGCGGAATCTGCGCCGTGGAGTGGAGCGAAAACATCCAGGAGGCCCTGGAGCCCGGCACCGTCTATGTGGATATCCGCCGGGGTCAGGGCGAGCAGGAACGGATCATTTCGATAAAGGGGATGGAACCATGAAAATTTTAGCCCTGGAGTCCTCCGCCGTGGCCGCCTCGGTGGCCCTGTGCGAGGATGAGGCGCTCATCGCCCAGTCCTTTCAGAACAGCGGCCTGACCCACAGCCAGACCCTGCTGCCCATGGCCCAGCAGCTGCTGAAAAGCTGCGGTCTCACCATGGACCAGGTGGATCTGGTGGCGGTGGCGGCAGGCCCCGGCTCCTTCACGGGGCTGCGCATCGGCGTAGCCGCCGCCAAGGGCCTGGCCTGGGCGGTGGAAAAGCCCTGCGCCGGGTGCTCCACCCTGGAGTCCATGGCCTGGAGTCTGGCAGGCTTTGAAGGAGAGGTCTGCGCCGCCATGGACGCCCGCCGGAAGCAGGTCTACAACGCTCGCTTCCGGGTGGACGGAGAGCGGCCCCACCGGCTGACCCCCGACCGGGCCATCGCCCTGGAAGACCTGGTGGCGGAGCTGAAAGGCACCCAGACCACCCAGATTGTGGTGGGGGACGGGGCGCAGCTGTGCTGCAACGCCCTCACCGCCGCCGGGATTCCCGCCCGCCTGGCGCCCCCCAACCTGCGCACCCAGAGCGCCTGGGGCGTGGCCCGGCTGGCGCTGGAACAAGCCCGGGCTGGCCAGCTTCTCACCCCCAACCAGCTGGTCCCCGTCTATCACCGCTTGTCCCAAGCGGAACGGGAGCGGCTGGAGCGGGAGCAGGCCGCCAAAAGAGAAACCTGAGAACACAGAAGGGAGACTATCACGATGGATATGGAAATGGTACATGTATTGGATCACCCCCTGTTGCAGCACAAGCTCTCCATCCTCCGGGATGAGAACACCGGCGTGAAGGATTTCCGGGAGATCGTCAGCGAAGTAGCCACCCTCATGTGCTATGAAGCCACCCGGGACCTGCCCCTGGAAGAGGTGGAAATTCAGACCCCCGTGGCAAAAGCCGTCACCAAGCAGATCGCCGGCAAGAAGCTGGCCATCGTCCCCATTCTCCGGGCGGGTCTGGGGATGGTGGAGGGTATCCTCACCCTGATCCCCTCCGCCAAGGTGGGCCACATCGGCCTGTTCCGGGACCCGGAGACCTTAAAGCCCGTGAAGTACTACTGCAAGATGCCCACGGACATCGCCGAGCGGGACGTGATTATCCTGGACCCCATGCTGGCCACCGGCGGTTCCGCCTCTGCTGCCATCGACTTTGTCAAGGAATATGGGGTCAAGCACATTAAGCTCATGAACATCATCGCCGCTCCCGAGGGCATCCGCCGGGTGCGGGAGGACCACCCCGACGTGGAGATCTATGTGGCCGCCGTGGATGAAAAGCTCAACGACCACTGCTACATCGTCCCCGGCCTGGGGGATGCCGGAGACCGGATTTTCGGCACCAAGTAAGGCAAGTTTTTTCAAAAAACCGCAAAAAACGGCTTGACATTCTCAAGCCTTCGTGGTAGTATATTTCTTGCACTGAGCGAGACCGCTCGGTGCAGGATATGCGCGAGTGGTGGAATTGGCAGACTCGCTAGATTCAGGTTCTAGTGTGCATTACGCACGTGCGGGTTCAAGTCCCGCCTCGCGCACCAAAAGAGACATCCTTTCGGATGTCTCTTTTTTTATTTCTTCCTTTCTGGACGCGAAGGGCGGCCTGAAAACCGGTGGGTATAAAAAGCGAAGATGCCTTTGTGGAAACCTTTCTGGAAAAACACCGGGAAGAGGACGATTTATGAGAAACCATCCAGCTGATTATCTCCGCCGCCGGTATATCCCTACCACTGCACATAGCAGGGCCAGCAGGAGAAAACCAAAGATAATCAGAAGCACTACGTTGGCGTTGAACACCGTGTAGTCAGTCCAGTTGGTGAAATCCGCCGGGGGAATCAGGGGCCAGGGGTGGCTGATGACCGCGCCGTTGCACATCATGATTCGGTCCAGAGCCCAAGGGGCCAGCCACACCCACACGCCGGTCCAGGCAAAGGCTCCTGCCGCCCGGAACCACCGGCCCGTAGGCAGGTACCGCAGCGCCCCCAGCCAGCCCCAGGGCAGAGTCAGGCAGAGAGCCGCCGCGATCAGCGGGACCGCAGGGGCACGCCAGCACTCCCAAAGAATCCCCAACAGAAGCAGGAGCGACTGAAACGCCAGCCAAACCAGGGCCTTGTGCCGCCCCAGGGGCTCCGGCAGGGGGAGCTGTTTCATCAGGGGCGGCAGCAGGCACAGACCCACGCCGAAAACCGTCCACAGGGCAGCGCTTGCAAACCAGCTCCCGCCGGTACTGAGGCAGCAGACCCCATAGAGCAAAATCAGAAGGGCCAGCTCTGCCCCCACATACAGCAGGGCCTTTCTGTGGGCCAAACGTTCCGGCAGGGGAAGGACCCGCAGAACCAGCGGCAGAAAGACCAGGCCAAAGCCAAACAGGACCCCCACCGCCGCCACAGGAAACCACCGTCCCCCGCCATACAGGCAGCAGACCAGAAGCAGGATCAGCAGAGCGGCCACAAACCCGCCCAGGGTTCCCGGCCCCCGCCACCGGTCGGGCAGGAAGGTGGGCAGCAGGGTGAGGGAGGCGGTGAGAGCCTCCCCGGCCAGGACAATCCAGAACCAGGTGAGGCCGTGGCCCACCGCTAAATTGCCAATAAAGCAGGCTCCGGTGATGATGGAGAAGAGGAGGTAATGGGTCAGCCGGTAGTTCCGGGTCAGCCGCAGGTGCTTCTGAGCCAGTTGGGCGATTCGCCGGCCCTCGGTGTCCTCGCTGGCGGAGAGCAGCTCCTTTTCGCTGCACTGAAGGACCTGACAGATGCTCTGCAATAAAGTAATGTCCGGGTAAGCCAGCCCCCGCTCCCATTTGCTCACGGCAGAGTCCGTCACGAACAGCCGCTGGGCAAACTCCCGCTGGGTCAGGCCCAGCTCCTTCCGCCGCTGGCAGATAAACGAACCAAAGGTTTTTTTGTTTTCCATGGTGTCGCACTCCTTTCCAATGGATGTGCCTTGCAAGACTGAGGGCATAATAGCAGACGGGAGCAAACGCCGTCAAGAAATCCGCCGGAATTTGCCACTCGACCATTGGGAAAGTCCTTGAAACACAAGGGATTTCACCTGTCCGGCTGGGAACCCCTTTCTCCGGAAAATGTGATCCCTGCCGGCAGTTCTTTTTCCCAGGCCTTTTGGGTCGGATCATCGCAGCGCAAAAAACTTTTCCCGCTCTTCAAAAAAATTGTTGACAACACCCCCGGATCGTGCTATTATAGGCGAGCAGTCGATCGACGGCGAACATGCGCGAGTGGTGGAATTGGCAGACTCGCTAGATTCAGGTTCTAGTGTGCATTACGCACGTGCGGGTTCAAGTCCCGCCTCGCGCACCAAAAATCCGAAGCCTTTTGGCTTCGGATTTTTTCGTTGCACTTTGTCTATGAGTATGGTAAAATTATTCGATAAAAAACACCCCCGGAGGTGTCTGTCCATGCTGCAAAAGAACGTGTTGGAATATCTGGAGCACTCCGCCGCCCGCTTTCCGGACAAAACCGCCTTCTCCGACGAGACGGAGACCTTCTCCTTCTCCCGGATGCTGGCCTGTGCCCGGAGCCTGGGCACTGCTCTGGCCGGCCTCACCCCCCGGCACAACGGGCCGGTGGCGGTGCTGGTGGACCACAGCGCGGCCAACCTGACCGCCTTTATGGGGGTGCTGTACTCCGGCAACTTCTACGTCCCCGTGGACAGCCAGATGCCCCTGCCCCGGATGAAGGCCATTCTGGATACCCTGGACCCGGTGGCTTTGGTTTACACCGCTGGCACCCGGGAGACCGCTCAGGCGGTTGCCGGCCTCTGCCCCCTGCTGCTGGACACCGACGGCTTCGCCTGCCCGGCAGACGAGGCCCTGCTGTGTGCCCGCCGGGCCAAGGTTCTGGACATTGACCCGGTGTACGCCATCTTCACCTCCGGCTCCACCGGCGCCCCCAAGGGCATCGTCATCTGCCACCGGAGCGTCATCGACTTTGTGGAGTGGATGGCGGACGCCTGCGGCTTTACCGAGCACGACATTATGGGCAACCAGGCCCCCTTCTACTTTGACCTGTCAGTGAAGGACATCTACCTCACCCTCAAGTGCGGGGCCACCACCCACATCATCCCCAAAAAGGACTTTCTCTTCCCCACCCTCCTGATGGATTTCCTGGATGAGAAGAAGGTCACCGCCCTGGTGTGGGCCACCTCGGCCTTCCACCTGGTGGCCAACTCCGGTGTGCTGGAGAAGAAGGTCCCCACCCATCTGCGTACCGCCATTTTGGGCGGGGAGGCCCTCCAGGCCAAGCAGCTGAACCTCTGGCGGCGGGCCTTGCCCAACGTCCAGTACATTAACCTTTACGGCCCCACGGAGGTCACCGTGGACTGCACCTGGTACCCCATCCAGCGGGAGTTTGCCGACACGGAGATGATTCCCATCGGCACCGCCTGCGCCAACAAGGAGGTTTTCCTCCTGGGAGAGGACCTGCAGCCCGTTCCCCCCGGCCAGCCCGGGGAGATCTGCGTCCGTGGCATGGGCCTGGCCCGGGGCTACTTCGGCCAGTGGGACAAGACCAACGCCGCCTTTATCCAGGACCCCAGAAACCCCCATTATCCCGACCTGATCTACCGCACCGGCGACGTGGCGGTGATGGACGAGGACGGGCTTCTCACCTTCCTCACCCGGCGGGACGGCCAGATTAAGCACATGGGCTACCGTATTGAACTGGGAGAAATTGAAACCGGTCTCAACAGCATCCCCTCCATCCGGGAGGTAGCCTGCCTCTTTGACCGGGAGCGGGACCGCATCCACTGCGTCTACACCGGCGAAGAGGACAGCAAGGCCGTGGCCAAGACCGCCCGGGCCATTCTGCCCCGGTACATGGTGCCCAACATCTATCACCAGCTGGAGACCATGCCCCGCAACCCCAACGGAAAAATCGACCGGCCCAGGCTAGCAGAGGAGTTCCTCCATGGAAAGAATTGACCGCTACGACGCGCTGGCAGAGCTGGCCTCCCGGCACATGACCAAGGGGGTCCGGGCCAACACCCTGGTGAGTCAGGCTGAATACGGTCCGGCAGCGGAATCCGGCGGTCTGCTGGCCCAGGAAACCCCGGCAGGGCTGCTCATCGCCCGGGACCGGGGGGATCACCACCGGCTGAACTTTTATTTAAGCGACCTGACCGTTCCCCTGGGGGCAAACCTGCCCGCCCCTGCGGTGACCGAAGTGGCTTTCCGCCCCCGGGACACCGGGCTTCAGGAGACGGTTCCCTATTTGCAGAGCCAGGGCTTCGCCCTTCTCCTCTGGCGCATCCGCATGTCCCGCCCGGCGGGGCTGCCGGAGCCCCCGGCCCTGCCGGTGCGGACCGCCGAGCCGACGGAAAACCGGGCCGTGCAGGCCTTTCTTCGGGAGAATTTCTCCCCCCTCACCGGCTGCCTGCCCAACGAGGCGGAGCTGGCCGAAACGCTGGCCCAGGGCCAGGTTCTGGTGCTGGAGGAGGCGGGAGCCTTCACCGGCCTGCTTCATTTTTCCCATGACGGCAAGAGCGGTGAGATCCGCCACTTGGCTGTCCGGGCGGACCACCGGGGCCGGGGATTGACGCGGCCCCTGATCGCGGCCTTCCTCCAGGCCACCGGCGGGGCCAAAAGCACCGTCTGGCTCCGGGAAGACTTCCCTGCCGCCCGGGCCGCTTATGAAACCATGGGGTTTGCCCCCGACGGCCGACGGTCCGCCGTGCTGTGCTATGACCCCAAGTGACACCAAAGAAAGAAGGATATTTACGATGCTGGAAGAACTGTTGGAAATTTTGACCGAAGCGGTCCCCGGCGTGGACTTTGAGACCGAGACCGCCCTGGTGGACGACGAAATTCTGGAGTCCCTGGACATCGTCACCATTGTCTCTGAGATCAAGGAGGCCTTCGACGTGGAGATTTCCGTGGACGACCTGGTTCCGGAAAACTTCAACTCCGTGCAGGCCATGCTGGCCCTCATCGAGGCCCGGAAGGAATAACCCATGTCCTTTACCTCCCTCGCCTTCCTCCTGCTGGTGGGCGGAGCGGTGCTGGCCTACTACATCCTGCCCAAACGCTGTCAGTGGATGGTCCTGCTGGCGGTGAGCATGGTGTTCTACTGGGTGGGCGGCGGCAAGACCATTCTCTATGTGTTCTACACCGCCGCCACCGTCTACGCCGCCACCCTGCTTCTGGGGCACTTCAACGCCCTGAAAAACGCCGCCCCCAAGGAGGAAAAGAAGGCTGTCGCCGCCAAATACAAACCCTATCGCCGGGCTGTGGTGCTGGCCGCCTGCCTGGCGAATTTTGTTCTGCTGTATGTGCTGAAATACTGGAACTTCACCGCCGGGCTGCTCCAGCCCCTGGCAGACCGGCTGTCTCCCGGAGCACAGATTCCCCTTTCGGAGCTGGTGCTCCCTCTTGGCGTGTCCTTTTTTATGTTCCAGTCGGTTGGCTACGTCATTGACGTGTACCGGGACAAGCACCCGCCGGAGAAAAATTTTGCCAAGCTCCTGCTGTTTGTCTCCTTCTTCCCCCAGATGGTCCAGGGCCCCATCAGCCGGTTCCATGAGCTGGAGCCCCAGCTTCTGGCCCAGCGGAACCTGGACTGCACCAGCCTGAAATACGGCATTCAGCTGATTCTGTGGGGCTACTTTAAAAAGCTGGTCATTGCCGACCGGGCCGCCGTGCTGGTGAACAGCGTTATGGGGAACCCCTGGTCCCACAGCGGCAGCGTGCTGGCCTTTTCCATCTTCTTTTACTGCATCCAGCTCTACTGCGACTTCTCCGGGGGCATCGATATTACCCGGGGCGTGGCCCAGCTTTTCGGCATCGACCTGGCGGAAAACTTCCGGCGGCCGGTGTTCTCCACCTCCCTCACCGACTTCTGGCGGCGGTGGCACATCACCCTGGGGGCCTGGATGCGGGACTACCTGTTCTACCCCATGTCCCTGTCCAAGCCCTTCGGCCGGCTGGGCCGGTACACCAGAAAGCACATCAAGGGCAAGCTGGGAAAGATCATCCCCACCTCCCTTGCCACCTTTATCATCTACTTCGTCATCGGCATCTGGCACGGGGCCAACTGGCGGTATGTGGCCTTCGGCTTCTGGAACGGCGCCATCATCACCGCTTCCCTGCTGCTGGCTCCCCGGTTTCTCAAGTGGAAAGAGGCCCTGCACATTGACGACCAATCCAAGGGGTGGCACCTGTTCCAGGTGATCCGCACCAACCTGCTGGTGTTTCTGGGCCGGTACATCACCCGGGCGCCACGCTTTCTCACCGCCGTGTGGATGGTGAAGGAAACCCTCCTGCACCCCCACTGGGGCGACCTGACCAACGGCACCCTGCTCACCCTGGGCCTGTCCGGAAGCGACTTTCTGGTGATTGCCCTCAGCATGGCGGTTCTGCTGGCCGCCGAGTGGTACCAGGAGAAGAAGGGCCCCATCCGCCCCGCGCTGGAGAAGCAGACTCCCTTCGTCCAGTGGCTGGCCATCCTGATTCCCCTGGTGGTTCTCTTCTGCTTCGGGGTGCTGCGGGCGGACTACATTTCCTCCGATTTCATCTATAAGCAATTCTAATGAAGGAGGACACCCATGACATCAAAACAATGGCTGGCGCTGTTCTGCGCAACGGTCCTCTGCCTGGGGGCCTGCGTGGTGGGGTTCAACTGGCTGGCAGATCCCTTCGGGGTGTTCACCCACAAGGCCCTGGAGTGGTCTTCTTATGAGATGACTCTGAACCCCCGCACCGCCAAGATTACCTACCTGAAGGAGCACCACCAGGAGTACGACTCCTACATTCTGGGCTGCTCTTCCACCAGCTCCTTCCCCACGGAGCAGCTCAACGAGTATCTGGACGCCAGCTTTTACAACATGATTATGTACGGGGCGGACATGCTGGACGTGGAGCAGGACGCGGTGTACCTGCTGGAAAACTACGAGGTCAAGAACCTGGTGGTGAATGTCTACCTGGACAACGCCTGCGTCTACGACCAGGTGACCAATCCCCTGTCCTACTCCATGCCCCCGGAGACCACCGGGGAAAGCGCCGCCGCCTTTTACGCCAGGTACCTGTTCATGGACCCCCGCCACAGCCTGGACAAGCTGAAGGCCATGGGAGAGGACACCTACCTCACCCAGTCCTTTGACGTGTTCAACGAGGTCACCGGCGCCTATGACAAGAAGGTCCGGGACGCGGAGGCCATAGGGAGCCTGGAGCAGTATTACGAGAGCTACCCCATCTTTGCCGACTACCCTGAGGCTGCCTGCTTTACCGACGAGGACGCCATCACCGGCACCCTGGAGAGCCTGACCCGCATCCGGGACCTGTGCCAGGAGAAGGGCGTGAACCTGCTGGTCCTGTGCGCCCCGGTGTACGCCGACTACTGGGACTACTTCGACTTTGACCAGGTAGCCGACTTCTACACCCGGCTGGCCCAGGTCACTGACTACTGGGACTTTTCCTACAGCTCCGTGAGCTTCGAGCCCCGGTATTTTTACGACGAGACCCACTTCCGCAACTGCGTGGGGGAAATGGCCCTGGCCCGGGTCTTTGGGGATGACTCCGTGTACATCCCCCAGGACTTCGGGGTGTATGTGACAGCGGACAACGTATCCTCCCACATCCAGGACCTGCGGGCAGCCCAGCCCCAGGCGGAGGAGAGCTGCACCGCCCAGGTGCCGGTGTTCCTCTACCACCAGATCGATCCTCAGGCGGAGGGGGACATTTCCATCACCCCAGAGCACTTTGAGGCCCAGATTGCCGCGCTGGCGGAGGCGGGATACACCGCCGTCCTCCCGGAGGATCTCCAGGCTTATGTGAACCAGGGCAAGGCTCTGCCGGAAAAGCCCATCCTCATCACCTTCGATGACGGGTATCTGAGCAACTACGAGTACGCCTGGCCCATCCTGGAAAAGTACGGGATGAAGGCCACCATCTTCGTCATCGGCTCCACCGTGGGGAACACGGAGCATTACAAGGACACGGACTACCCCATCACCCCCCACTTCACCTGGGAGCAGGCCAGGGAGATGGTGGACTCCGGAGTGATCTCCATCCAGAGCCACACCTACGACATGCACCAGTGGGCCCCCTATGAGAGCGGCCAGGCCCGGGAGAACATTCTCCGGTGGGAGAGGGAATCTGAGGATGCCTACCGCCAGGTCCTGTCCCAGGACTGCGGCCTGATTCGGGAGGCCATCACCCAGGGCACGGGGGAGGACCAGGTCCACGTTCTGGCCTATCCCAACGGCCAGCTGGACCCCCTGGCTCAGGTGACCCTTCTGGAAAACGGCTTTGACATTCTCTTCACCACCCAGGCTTCCTGCAACACCCTGTTGAAGGGCCAGCCCCAGTCCCTGCTGGGCCTGGGCCGGTACAACATGAACCAGGCCGTCTCCGTGGAGCAAACCCTGGAATGGGCCTCTGACGCCCGGGGGTAACAAAGGCACAAGAAAAAGGACTTCTCTGCTGGTGACAGCAGGGAAGTCCTTTTTTTGTTTTGGACCAGTCCTTCGCTCAATACCGCACTTCTTCCAGGCACAGCCCGCAGGCAGGGACGGTTTCTCCGGCTTTGGTCCGGTCGCCGCTGGACAGGATAGCCTCCATATCCTCCGGCTCCAGCTCTCCCCGGCCCACGGCCAGGAGGGTACCCACCAGGATGCGCACCATGTGGTACAAAAACCCGTCCCCGGAAAAGGTCAGCCGTAGCTCCGGGCCCAGGTCCTCAATATTGATGCTCTCCAGGGTGCGCACCGTGGACTTTTTGAACTTCTTCAGGGAGCAGAAGGCCCGGAAATCCCGGCGGCCCACCAGCCGGTCCGCCGCCCGACGCATTCTGTCCAGGTCCAGAGGTTCCCGGTAAAAGTAAAGGTAGTTCCTCTCAAAAACGTTGGGGTCCTCGCTCCGCCAGATGCGGTACACATAGGTCTTTCCCACGCAGGACAGCCGGGCGTGAAACCGGGGCGGGGCCTCCTCCAGGGAGATGGCCCCGATGTCCGCCGGCAGGTACTGGCGCAGCCCCGCCAGGATTTCCTGGGGCGTCCAGTCGGTTTTTGCCCGGAAGGAGGCCACCTGCCCCCGGGCGTGGGTGCCCCCGTCGGTGCGGCCGGAGCCGGCCACCTCCACCGGCTGGTCCAGTAGCCGGGAGAGCAGGGTCTCCAGCTTTCCCTGGATGGTGTTGTCCGTGTTTCCCTGCTTCTGCCATCCCTTCCAGCGGGTGCCGTCATAGCAGAGCGTCAGGCGATAATTGGGCATAGACTTTCCTCCTCCCCACTTCTGCTGTCATTATACCGTCCGGGCCGGACCGCGGCAACGGATTTCGTGATTTTGCCGGTTTCCCCGCTAAAATTTTTTGAAATTTTTTCACTGGCAATCACCCTTTTGAAATCTGGAAGATTCCGGGAAATATTTTTGTCAATCTGTCAATTTTTCCATCCGTTTAAAACACTTTATCTCGTTTTCTCTCCTGTCGCGCCCCCTTGCGGCCCAAGGGGTTGACCAATTCCCCCGTTTGGGCCGGTGGTTTGGGCAAACTGTTGAAAACAACAGCTTGCAATCTCCCTGGTTTTAGTGTAAAGTGGTCTCATCAAACCGAACGCCCGCCCCGGAACCTTTGGCGCGGCGTTCCCTTCCTCAGCCCGTACTCCCGGGAGTTTGCTGCCTCCGGGGGCGCGGATTTTCTATCTTACAAAGGAGAGAGAAACAAATGCAAGAGAACAAACGTGGCCAGTGGGGGAGCACTTTCGGCTTCCTTATGGCCTCCATCGGCTCGGCCATCGGCCTGGGCAACCTGTGGGGCTTCCCCTACAAAATGGGCTCCAGCGGCGGCTTCGCCTTCCTGGTGGTCTACCTGATCCTGGTGGTCCTGGCCGGCGTGGCCCTGATGATGGGCGAGTTCGCCCTGGGCCGCAAGACCGGCACCGGCGTCGGCGCCTACGCCGCTCTGTCCAAAAAGTACCGGGTCATCGGCTGGATGGCCGCCTTCTGCCCCTTTCTGATCCTCAGCTTCTACGCGGTGCTGGCCGGCATGACCCTGCGGTACTGCGTGGGCTTCCTGGTGCAGATCTTCGGGGCCGACGGCTTTGCCGGCCAGGGCTCCAGCTTCTTCGGCTTCCTGCTGTATGACAGCAAGAGCATGGTCCTCTTCCTGGCTCTGGCCATGATCGTCACCATGGTGGTGGTTATGGGCGGCATCCAGGGCGGCATCGAGAAGTTCAGCAAGGCCGTGATGCCCGCCCTGGGCGTCATCCTCATCGGCATCATCATCTTCGTTGCCATGCAGCCCGGCGCCATCGAGGGCTACAAGTTCATGTTCAAGCCCGACTTCTCCGTCTTCGCTGACCCCAAGAGCTTCTTCAACGTGCTCAAAACTGCCTCCGGCCAGATGTTCTTCTCCCTGTCTCTGGCCATGGGCATCAACATCACCTTCGGCTCCTACCTGAGCAAGGACAAGAGCATCCAGAAGAACGCCGTCATCGTCCCCTTCTCCGACACCCTCTTCGCCCTGCTGGCCGGCATGATGATCATGCCCGCCTGCGCCGCCTTCGGCGTGGACTACGGCCAGGGCCCTGGCCTGCTCTTCGCCTCCATGCAGAAGGTCTTCCTGGACGGCATGGGCGGAACCGTGGGCAACGTGGTGGGCTTCCTGTTCTACTTCCTGGTGTTCATCGCCGCCATTACCTCCTCCATCGCCCTGCTGGAAGTGTGCACCTCCTCCGTGGTGGACCGTCAGCTGAGAAAGGGCAAGGAGCCCAACCGGAAGAAGATCTCCCTGGTGTTCGCCATCGCCATCTTCATCGTGGGCCTGCCCGCTGCCCTGGACGCTCTGGGCTCCGGCGGCGCTGCTCTAAAGGCTCCCTTCGAGCTGCTGGGTCTGGAAATCGGCGGCTCCGGCTACGCCATGTGGAACGATTGCTGGCTGGACTTCTACGACATGATCACCGAGGGTGTGCTGATGCCGCTGGGCGCTCTGCTCATGAGCCTGCTGCTGGGCTGGGGTCTGCCCAACCTGGTGAAGGACGAGTGCGAGGAGGACGGCAAGCCCTTCCGGGGCGCGGCTTACTTTAAGTTCGCTTTCCGCTTCCTCATCCCCGTTATTATGGTCATCGTTCTGGCAACCCAGATCCAGTCCTTCTTCAACCTGTAACCCGCTTACATCACAAACAACAAAGCTGCGCTGCAGAAATCGGTTCTGCAGCGCAGCTTTGTTTGTTTCGGGACGCTTTTGGCAAAGGCTTTTCCGCCTGCCCGGCGGGGGCCCCATTTCTTTGAAGAAATGGGGGAAAGAACACCAGGGGGAGAGAGGTTCTCTCCCCCTGGACCCCCGCTCTCCGGTTTGTACAGACTTGCGGGGCTGTGCGTTTTGGTGTTTGGGTGGGGCTGCCGCTTATCTCTTGTGACGCCGTACAGAAGCGCGCCCACCGGCTGGGCGCGCATACAGCGGGAGGAATCCTGCTGTGGGAGGGGACAACAGTGTGGGGTTACCCTTCTTTCACCATGGACCGCCTCCACACGCCGGTGCGCTCGTAGAGATATCCCAGGGGAACGGAGGAGGCCGGGGCGATGGCGCAGGCCCAGAAGATTCCCACAAGGCCCATGGTGTGGTTGAGAATCACCGCCATCACCACCCGCACAACGATGCAGTTGAGCAGGCTGGAGCCCAGGGCAAAGAGGGTGTGACCCGCCCCCAGGGGCAGGGCGTTGTACACCATAAAGCTGGCGTAAAAGATCTGTCCCAGGATTTCAATCCGCAGGTTTTTCAAGGCAATCTCCATGGTGACCGGGTCCGGATGGAAGACAGAGAGAATCTGGGGGGCGAAAATCTCAATGAGAACGATGAGCACCGCCGCCACCCCCAGGGAGATGCGCATGGCGATGTGCACCACCTTGCTGGCCCGGTCGTACTTCTGGGCCCCCAGGCACTGGGCAATCATGGTGGTGGCCGCCGTGTAGATGGCCATGGTGAACATCAGAGCCACGTCCTTGACCTTGGCGCAAATGCCGCTGGCCGCCGAGGCCTCCACCCCGTACCGGTTAATCAGGAAGGTCATGGCCAGCCAGGACAGGCCCACCACGGTCATCTGGATGGCGGTGGGAATGCCCAGCTTCAGCATCTGGACCAGCTTGCCCCGGTGCAAATAGCCCTCCCCCTTATCTCCCAGGCCAAACAGCTCCCGCTGGCCCAGAACATAGATGAGGCAGACCACAAAGCTGGCCCCCTGAGAGAACACGGTGGCCAGAGCCGCACCCCGGACGCCCCAGCGAAGAACGCCCATCAGGAGAATATCCAGGGCGATGTTGCACCCGGCGGTGACCGCCACGCAGTAAAAGGGCTGCTTGGAGTTACCCACCGACCGGAGCATGGCCGCCAGGGCATTGTAGCCAAAAATGAACACCAGACCCAGGGCGCACAGCCGCAGGTACTCGGTGGCCTCTCCCAAAGCGGGAGCCTTCAGCGCCAGCAGGACCGGCCGGCTGCACAGAATCATCACCAGGGTCATGACCACCCCGGTGGTGACCGCGAAGGTAAAGAGGGTGCGGTTGGTCTCCTTCCGGTTGGCATGGTCGCGACTTCCAAAATACTGACCCATGAGGATATTGCCGCCGGTGGTGATGCCCATAATAATCTGGGTGAGAATCACCATCACCTGCCCGGCGTTGTTGATGGCGGAGATGCCGTCCTTGCCGATAAACCACCCGGCCACAATCAGGTCCGTAATGGAATAGGCCGACTGAAGCAGGGAGGAGAGCACCACCGGCAAAGCGTAGATAATCAGCTTTTTCCAAATGACGCCTTCCGTGAGATCCATTTGTCCCTTTGCCAATCCGTCCGCCTCCTTCCCCTTGTATCTCTGGTAGACAAAAGAAGTATACCACAGTTTCCGCTGGTTTGAAAGAGCCAGACCCAACCGGGGAGAACTGGAAAAACTTCCCTGTAGGTTTGTCAATGATGTGTTACACATTCGGGAAAGCGGAGAGGATCTGTAAAGGAGAGTGCCAGGCGAGGGGTCTCATAGGGAAGTTGTTGTATT
>SFPN01000019.1 GCA_004551945.1 Clostridiales bacterium
CCGCCCCACCCTCTTCCGTCCCCCCTTCGGGGAGTACGACGACCACGTGGTCACCACCGTCCGCGGCATGGGCCTGGAGGTCATCCAGTGGGATGTGGACAGCCTGGACTGGAAGGACTATGACGCGGCCACCATCACCCAGCGGGTGACAGGGAACGTGTGCCCCGGGTCCATCATCCTCTTCCACAACGCCGCCCTCCACACCCCCGAGGCCCTGCCGGGTATCCTGGAATATCTGCTCCAGGAGGGCTACGACATCGTCCCCGTGAGCCAGCTCATCCTCCCCGGGGAGGCGGGCAAGGACTTCACCCTAGACCACACCGGCCGCCAGTGCCCCATCCAATAACACAGCCCGCAAAAAAGCCTCCGCCATGCGGCGGGGCTTTTTTATTTTTTCATCATGGTATTCTTTGTAAAAATATTCCAGTTCCTTCCAAAAGTCGACGCTTTTATCGCCTCAGGGCGTATAGAATAGAGAACACCAAAAGGCAGAAAGGAGGGCAGCCACACCCCGCTACGAAAAAAGATGAGAAAAGGCTGAATCCGGACCCGCCCCCTGCCGGGGCGGTCGCAAGAAAAGAGGTACGACATGAGTAATCAACCAACCACCCAAAAGAAAGGTGTCAGCGCCGTTGACTTTTTCTGCATTGGCTTCGGCGCCATCGTCGGCGTTGGCTGGGCCGTCTCCATCAACGGCTGGATGACCAGCTGCGGCGGCCCTGTCCCCGCCGGCATCGGCTACATTGTAGCCCTCATCATGATGGTCCCCATCGCCCTGTGCTACTGCGAGCTGGTCCCCATGCTCCCTGTGGCCGGGGGCGGCATGGCCTTCGCCTACCGGGCCTTTAACGACAAGGCAGCGGTGCTGTCCGGCTGGGCGGCCTTCGGCGCCTTCGTTGCCATCATCCCCTGGGAGGCCATCCAGATCACCGACGTGCTGGGCTACCTGATCCCCGGCCTGAAGGCGGGCAATCCCCTCTACCAGGTCATGGGCTCGGACATCTACTTAACCACCATCATCATCGGCACCATCTGTTCCCTGCTGCTGTTCGCCCTGAACATGCGGGGCCTGGCCGCCGCCGCCTTTGTGCAGAAGATTCTCTGTTTTGTGCTGGTGGGCGCGGCCCTCATCGGGGCCATTGCCTCCCTGGTGGGAGGCAGCGCGGAAAACTGGCAGCCCATCTACGACGTAAGCAACCCCGCCATCTACGGCGACCCGGCGGAAGGCCTGAAATCCGTCTCCCACAGCTCCATGTTCGGCGGCGTGTTCGCCATTCTGGCCTCCGCCCCCTTCTTCCTGGCGGGCTTTGAGACCATCCCCCAGGGGGTGGAGGACGCCGGCGGCGACATCAGCTCCGTGGGCAAGACCGTGGTGCTGTCCGTCTCCCTGGCCTGTATCTTCTACGCGCTTCTGCTCTTCTGCTTCGGCTTCGCCTGGCCTTGGCAGGAGTTTGCCGGCATGGAGCGGCCTGCCGCCTCCACCATGTTCAAGTTCCTGTTCCCCGGAGGCTCAGGCCTGTTCCTCTACTGGCTCATCACCATCGGGGCCCTGGCCGGCCTGCTCACCACCTGGAACGGCTTCTTCATGGCCTCCGCCAACCTGCTCATGGGTATGGCCCGGGGCAAGGTGATGCCCGCCATTTTCGCCCGGCAGAACCAGAACGGCATTCCCGTGCCCGGCCTGATTGTCTGCCTGATCCTGTCCCTGGTGGGTCCCTTCCTGGGGGCCAACATGATCGACGCCATCACCTGCTTCTCTGCGGCGGCCTTCGTCCTCTCCTGGGCCATGACCGCCTGGAGCCTCATCCGCCTGCGGAAAACCGAGCCCGGCCTGAACCGGCCCTACAAGATTCCCGGCGGCATGGCCACGGCTTACTTTGCCGCCATCGTTGCCACGGTGGTGCTCATCTGCATGTTCATCCCCGCCTCCCCCTTCTATGTGGGGTCCCAGGCGGTAAAGATGTTCTTCGGCTGGCTGGTCATCGGCCTGGTCCTGTACCTGGCCTCCGGCGGCCAGCGCAGAGGCATGAGCCAGGAAGCGCTGAAGCACGGCGTCTTTGCCAAGCTGGAAGAAGAGTAAGCCTTTCTTCCTGTGTGTTCCATCAGAAAACCGGGCGGTCCAAAGACCGCCCGGTTCGTTTGTTTGTTCATTTCTTCTTCCACTGCTCCGCCCGGTTGACGCCGGCCTGCTTCCACTCCTCCACGGTGCTCTGAAGGATGTGAAGAAAGTCCGCCGTCAGGGGCGGCCGCTCCGGGCTCCGGGGGCACAGCAGGCTCACCGTGCGGGTGAGCTTCTCCTTCAGGGGGATGGCCACCAGGGTCTGGCTGGGCAGCCGGCCCATCAGGTCCATCTCCGGCAGGATGGTCACCCCCAGGTTCTGGTCCACCATAGACAGGGTCATCTGGTTCTCCTGGGGCCGTGCATCCACCATCTGGGAGGGCGCAAAGGCCTGGTACACGTTCCAGATGGCGCTCTCCGCGTCGCAGCTCTCGTTGGTGGGGATAAACCGCTCCTTGTCCACCAGATCCCACACGGAGACCTGGTCCAGGTCCGCCAGGCTGTTCCGGGTGCTCACCACCAGGTAGTAGGGGTCCTCGTAGAGAGGGACGCTCTCCAGCCCCCGGGGACTTTTCCCCGTGAAGAAGCTGCAGTCCAGGCTGTGCTCCCGGACCCCCAGCTCCCCGTCCAGATAGGACATCTGGTGCACCAGCTTCACCCGGACCTCCGGGTGCTTGTCATAAAATTTCTGGAGGGCGGAGGGCATCCACTGGTTGGCCGGGCTGGGGAAAATCCCCACCCGGATCAGCGTGCCCTGGCTGACCCGGGCAGTCTCCCGCAGCCGGTCCTCCATGGTCTCGATCTGCTTCATGATTTCCAGCAGGCCCTGTCCGTTCTCGGTGAGGGTAACCCCCCGCTGGTCCCGGTAAAAGAGCTTGACCCCCAGCTCATCCTCAATGTTGTTGATAATATACCCCAAACTGGGCTGGGTGTAGCCCAGCACATGGGCCGCCTTGGTGAGGCTGCCGCACTCCGCCGTCTTGATGACGGGCAGGTATTTCCCCATAGTCCCTCCAACTCACGCTTTACATTTTTTTACAGTTATTGGATTATTATATCATATACCCAAAGTAAAGTACAGAAAAATTTTTAAATAACAGGATAAAACCTATCAAGTTTACACCCGGCCCTCCCTCGGGTATACTGATTCCAGGATAAGATCATTCACTGGCAAAGGGCTCCGGCGCCGTATTACCTCGGCGGAGCCGGGGCTGGGCTGTCCGCCCTCTCTTCTTCCAGGCAGCCGGACGGATTCCTCTGGGCGGGGGAACGTCCCTTTTTTCCCGTGAATTTTCTCCTCCTGATTGCTCATAAGCAAGCGGCCGGCGCTGTGGTTCAGGCGCCGGCCGTTTGTCGTCTTCCGGAAGCCCCCGCCGACGATTCCACGAGAAACTTTTTCTGATACTAGAATTTTCTTATAATGATATAAATTTTATCAGTTTTACAGAATGCCCGTTATTTCTTATAATTATCTTGGTTTTTAACCTCACTCTTCCCTCTGTTTTGACGAAATGACACAAAAAACAGAGGACGCCGCCGAAAGGAGGGATGAGCCGCCCGGCACCATTCAGTGATGAATACAAAGAGAGAACCAACCACGCCGTTCCAACAGGGGGCGGCAGAAAGAAAAGAGGTAAGTTATGAGTAATAATCCCGAAAAGAAGGGCGTAAGCGCGATTGACTTTTTCTGCATCGGCTTCGGCGCCATCGTCGGTGTCGGCTGGGCCGTCTCCATCAACGGCTGGATGACCAGCTGCGGCGGTCCTGTTCCTGCCGGCATCGGTTACATCGTGGCTCTGATCATGATGGTTCCTATCGCTCTGTGCTACTGCGAACTGGTTCCTATGCTCCCCGTCGCCGGCGGCGGCATGGCCTTCGCATACCGTGCCTTTAACGACAAAGCAGCCGTTCTGTCCGGCTGGGCAGCCTTCGGCGCATTCGTGGCTATCATCCCCTGGGAAGCCATCCAGATCACCGATGTTCTTGGTTATCTGATCCCCGGTCTGAAGTCCGGCGATCCCCTCTATGAGGTTATGGGTTCCGGCATCTATCTGACCACCATTATCATTGGTACTATCTGCTCCCTGCTGCTGTTCGCTCTGAACATGCGCGGTCTGGCCGCCGCAGCATTCGTGCAGAAGATCCTCTGCTTCGTCCTGGTTGGCGCAGCCGTTATCGGCGCCATTGCCTCCCTGGTGGGCGGCAACGCCGGCAACTGGCAGCCCATCTATGACGTCTCCAACCCCGAAATCTACGGCCCCGGCCTGAAGGAAGTTTCTCACAGCAGCATGATGGGCGGCATCTTCGCCATCCTGGCTTCCGCTCCCTTCTTCCTGGCTGGCTTTGAGACCATTCCTCAGGGCGTTGAGGAAGCTGGCGGCGACATCAGCTCCGTTGGTAAGACCGTCGTTCTGTCCGTCTCCCTGGCCTGTATCTTCTACGCTATCCTGCTGTTCTGCTTCGGCTTTGCTTGGCCCTGGCAGGAGTTCGCTGGCATGGAGCGCCCCGCAGCTGCTACCATGTTCAAGTTCCTGTTCCCCGGCGGCGCCGGCCTCTTCCTGTACTGGCTGATCACCATCGGCGCTATCGCCGGTCTGTTCACCACCTGGAACGGCTTCTTCATGGCCTCCGCCAACCTGCTGATGGCTATGTCCCGCGGCCGCGTGATGCCTGCTATCTTTGCTAAGCAGAACAAGAACGGCATCCCCGTTCCCGGCCTGGTTGTCTGCCTGATTCTGTCCCTGGTTGGTCCTTTCCTGGGCGCCAACATGATCGACTCCATCACCTGCTTCTCCGCCGCCGCATTCGTGCTCTCCTGGGCCCTGACCTGCTGGAGCCTGATTGTGCTGCGGAAGAAGGAGCCCAACCTGAACCGTCCTTACAAGATCCCCGGCGGTCTGGCTATGGCTGGCTTCGCAGCCATCGTTGCCACTGTGGTTCTGATCTGCATGTTCATCCCCGCCTCCCCCTTCTATGTGGGTGCTCAGGCTGTGAAGATGTTCATCGGCTGGCTGGTTATCGGCCTGATCCTGTATCTGGCTTCCAGCGGTCAGCGCAAGGGCATGTCTCAGGAAGAGCTGAAGCACGGCGTGTTCGCAGTGCTGGACGAGAAGTAATTCCCGCAGACTGTATTCCTTACCAGTTCCATCATCAAAGACCCGCCGCAATCGCGGCGGGTCTTTTCTCTTTGTAAGCCGTCGCAGAATTTATCGCCTGCGGCGGTCTTTTTTATGGCTTCCTCTTGACAGAGTCAGTCGAACCTGTTAGACTGTAATCGAACCTGTCTAAACCCTTCGACTGGAGGTTATGCTATGAAACCCAATCTCTCCCTTTCCCTGGCGGACCACCGCCTTCTGGACTTGGTGTGGGAGGCCGAGCCCATTCCCTCCCCCCAGCTGTGCAAGCTGGCCCAGGAGCGTCTGGGCTGGAAGCGCACCACCACCTACACCGTCATCAAGCGGCTGTGCGACAAGGGCTGCCTGAAAAATGAAGCCACCATCGTCTCTTCCCTGGTGCCCCGGGAGACCGTCCAGCAGGCCGACGGCCAGGAGGTGCTGGCGCGCTCCTTCGGCGGCTCCCTGCCCGACTTCCTGGCAGCCTTTCTGCGCTCCGGCGACCTCTCCGACCAGGACGCCGACGCCATCGAAAAAATGCTGGAAGAGTACCGGAACCGCCGCTGAGGTTCCCTGATCCCCTCAGCTCCACTGTATGGCCGGAAAGGAGGCCTTCCATGACTACCTTCTGTCAGACCCTTTTCACCATGACCGCCGCGGCATCCGTTGCCGCCCTGGCTGTTATGATTCTGCGGCTGCTTCTGAAAAAAGCCCCCCGGTGGATTACCTGCGCCCTGTGGCTGGTGGTGTTCCTGCGGATGGTCTGCCCCGTGAGCCTGGACCTGCCCGTGAGCCTCATGCCCGCCAGTATCACCAGCGGCGCGGCGGCGGAGCGGGTAATTCCCACCACCATCACCCCCACGGTTCCGGAGACCACCCCGGCGCAGTCCGCCCCGGCAGCAGCCGAAGAAGCGGAGCCTGCGGCCGCCGCTCCCGCCGCCAACCCGGAACCCGCCTCCCCCGGCCTGGACCGGAACGACTTCCTCTTTGCCGTCTGGGTCATGGGAGTTGCCTGGATGGTCCTGTGGGGGGCAGTGTCCTACCTTCGTCTGCGGCGGAGAATTGCCGACGCGGTGCGTCTGGAGGGAAACCTCTACGAAACCGACCAAATCGACACTCCCTTCGTCTGCGGCTTCTTCCGACCCCGCATTTATCTGCCTGTGGGCCTGGACCCCACGGACCGGAAATACGTGGTGCTCCACGAGCAGGCCCACATCCGCCGGAAGGACCACCTGACCAAACCCCTGGCCTACCTGGCCCTGTGCCTTCACTGGTTCAACCCGGTGCTTTGGCTGGCCTTCCGCCTCTTCTGCCGGGACGTGGAGGGAGCCTGCGACCAGGCGGTGATCCGGGACTTCGACCGGGAGAAAACCACCGGGTACGCCGCCGCTCTCCTCCACCTGGGCCGCCGCCGGACCCTGCCCCAGGCGGTTCCCCTGGCCTTCGGGGAGGAAAACGCCAAACGCCGGGTAAAGGGCGTGCTCACCTACAAAAAGCCCGCCTTCTGGGTCCTCCTGGCCGCCGTCATTCTCTGCGTGGCCGCCGGGGTGCTGCTCCTGGCAAACCAGGACACGGAGACCCGGTTCGAGGGTGTGGAGATCAGCGAAATCTGCTTCAACACCGTCCCCTTCTGCTGGTCAGAGAGCGACCCGACCAACTATGGCTGGCTCTGCGATGTGACGGTTCCCGAGGACCTGCAGCGGGATCTGATCTCCCTGCTGAATCAGTATCCCCACGAGGATTACACCGCCACCACGCTTCTCATTTACCGCCCGGAAAACGAAGGGCGCACCACCGCCCTCATTGCAGGCCTCACCACCGAGCTTTCGCTGAACACATCGGACCAGAGCACCCGGTACCTCCTTCGGAAACAGGAGGATGGCAGCATGTTCCTGGAGCGCATCCGCCCCGACGGGGACGAAGCCGTTTACCTTCCTGATCTGGCGGAGACGCCGGAGTATCAGTCCTGGGAGGCCAGTCTGGAGGCTTATCTCATCACCGACGCCTGGGACCGGATCTGCGCCCTGTCTGCCGGTTCCGCTCAGGACACCGAAGCCCTCACCGCCATTCTGGACGCCCTTTATATCCAGGACCAGTCTCTGGCCGGCCCCTGTGCTCTGGAGGTTTCGTCAGGCACCCTGACCATCCGCCCGGAGTGGGACACGGCCCCGGAGACCATCCAGCTCCAGCGGGAGAACTATCTGGACTGGGCCTCCCGGCTGATCTGCCAGCTGGCGGCAGACGTGGACGCCGTCACCTGGATTTACCCCAACGGGGTCACCTGGACAGCGACAGACAACGGCAGTGAAATCACCCAGGAAGATTTCCTGGCCCACTTCCCTCTCACCCTGGCCCGTGAAAACGCCCTTTGACTGCCCCCGGAAAGGAGACCTCCATGGATCAATTTATTTCCGTTCTGCTCACCATGACCGCCGCGGCCACCGCGGCCGCCCTGGCCGTTATGGTCCTGCGCATCCTTTTGAAAAAAGCCCCCCGCTGGCTCACCTGCGCCCTGTGGCTGGTGGTATTCCTGCGGATGGTCTGCCCCGTGAGCTTCCAGGCCCCGGTGAGCCTGGTGCCTGACACCCTGGCCCAGACGGCCCAGCAGGCGGTGAGCCTCCCGGTCCGTCAAACTGCGGACCCCGTTCAGGCAGAAACAGAACTCCAGAGCGCCCCCGTCCTGACCGAACCGGTCCAGGAAGAGGCCCTTTCCGTCCCCCAGGCGGAGACAATTACCCTCTCCCAGGTTCTCTTCCCTGTGTGGGCGGCGGGAGCCGCCACGGCGCTGCTGTGGGCCGCCGGGTCCTACCTCCGCCTGCAGCGCAGGATCTCCGACGCGGTGCGCATCCAGGGGAACGTCTATGAGAGCGACCGGATCGACACGCCCTTCGTCTGCGGCTTCTTCCGGCCCCGCATCTATCTCCCCGTGGGGCTGTCCCCGGCGGACCGGCCCTATGTGCTGCTCCACGAGCAGGCCCACATCCGCCGGTTGGACCACCTGACCAAGCCCCTGGCCTACCTGGCCTTGTGCGTGCACTGGTTCAACCCGGTGCTTTGGCTGGCCTTCCGCCTTTTCTGCCGGGACGTGGAGGGAGCCTGCGACCAGGCGGTGATCCGGGACTTTGACCGGGAGAAAACCGCCGGGTACGCCGCCGCCCTGCTCCACCTGGGCCGCCGCCGGACCCTGCCCCAGGCGGTTCCCCTGGCCTTCGGGGAGGAGGACGCCAAGGGCCGCATCCGCCACGTGCTGGACTACAAGCACCCCCGGCTGCTGGTGCTCCTGGCCGCGGCGGTGGTGTGCGTCATCGCCGCCGTGGTGATCCTGGCAAACCCCACCCAGCAGGGGGAGCAGCTGGAAGGGGTGGCCGTGACCCGGTGCTACGCGGTGGAAAACGGCCTGCCCGTGGATCTGCCGGAGGACCTGCGCACCCGCCTCACCGCTCTGCTGGCCGACCACGGCCACGAAAGCTACGCCGCCCTGGACAGCTATTCCCCCACGGAGGGAACCCTGGTGCTGAACAATTCGGTTCAGGGGGCCACCCAGGCCAGCGGCACCGCTTTTTACTTTGACCCGGCGGAGATGACCCTCACCCGGGTGAACCACGACGGCTATTCCGCCACCCGGAAGCAGGCCGCCCTGAAGGACACCCTGGCCCAGGACCCGTACTACGCCGCCTGGCAGGCGGACCTGAAAACCTACCTCACCACCGGCCGGGCGGACACCCTGTACGCCTTAAAGACCCCCTACATCGGGTCCGTCCCCGCCTGCGGGGCCATCCTCCAGGAGCTGAACGTGGGGGAAGTGCTGGGGCCCTACACCGTCGAGCTGCAAACGGACAGGGAGCCCTACGGGATCACCCTGCACACGGACCGGTCCTTCGGCGCGTTCCAGGAGGAACGAAACGCCTATCTGGACTATGTGAGCCAGGTGGGCTGGCTCTTCCTGGCCCTGGTGGACAACGCCGGGCGCTTCACCGTCACCTATGACGACGGCAGCCACACGGTCTCCGCCTATGGGGAGCTGAAAAACCTTTCCCCGGACGCCTTCCGGCTCTTCTATACAAGCCACACCCCCGCCTCCCCTGCGGGGGACTTCCCCCAGTCCTTCGTGCCGGTGAAAACCCTGTACGTTTCCCCCGGCGGCACGGAGCTGGCGGAGGCGGCAGAGGAGGACGGCCGCTGCTTCTTTGAGGGAGGCGCCGTCACCATCTCCCAGGACCGGTTCTCGGCCCATCTGACCAACCCCCTCTCCTCCACCTATTCGGAGGAGGCGGTCTATGACAGCCCGGTGTACGACCAACAGAGCGGCCTGCCCTCCCTGGTGACCCGGGAGGGAGAGACCCTGACCCTGCCTCTCTCCACCTCTCTGGACTATATCCGGGTTCTGGCGCGGACCGGGGACGGGGAGACGGAACCCACCGGCTACAGCCTCTACCAGACCGACCAGGGGTATTTCCTCAGCCACCACGTCCAGACCGACGGGGGCGCCCGGCTGGAATATCTGGTGCAGATCGAGCCGGCTGCGTAACGGCATGAAAAAAACAGACCTTCCAAACTTCGGAAGGTCTGTTTTTGCGTCTTTACCGGAACTGCCCTGTCCTGGGCAGCACCGCTTCCTCCCGGGCCTTGGCCTTGGCAAAGGAGGCGGCGGTGCGGCGGTAGATGATCTGGTTGTCCTCGATGCAGGCCTCCAGGTGCCCCAGGCCCCGGAGGTAGTTGATGTAGGCCAGGCTGGCCTCCTCAAAGTAGGCCATGTCCCGGATGTCCCCCGCGTCAATCTTATAGGTCCGGCAGATGGCCGAGGCCAGCAGCTTGGGGGTGGTGTAGTCGTCCACCAGGTCCAGCAGGTCCAGCATCCGCTGGGCCAGGAACCGGGCCTCCATGTCCACCAGGGGCAGGATCTCGTCGTAGACCCCATAGTGGGCCACCACATATTTGTCCGCCGGCACGGTGCGCACCAGCCGCATGGAGTCCAGATACTCCTGCATGGAGAAGGCGTAGGGGAACTTGGAGTGGTGGAGGGTCCGGCCGGTCATCATGGCGTCCCCCAGGTAGAGGACGTTGTCCGGGGTGCCGATGCAGATGTGGTCCGGGGTGTGGCCGGGGGTGGAGAGGATGGTGAAGTCCGCCCCCAGGAAGGAAAGGGTCTTCTCCCCGGGGAGGATGATCCGGTCAGCCACCATGGGGGTGTCCTTCAGGGCGGGGGACTGGCGCACATCCTCCTGGGAGAGCAGGTAGTTGGTGGCGTTCAGCCCCAGATAGGAGAACTGATGCCCCGCCTCTCCCAGGGACATGGCCACCTGGGTGCCGTACTTCTCCTGGAGAAAGGCGTTGTTGCCCATGTGGTCAATGTGGGCGTGGCTGCAAATCACCCCGGCCGGGAAGAGATGATAGTCCTGCAGCGCCTGCTCCAGCTCCTCCCGCTGCTCGGCAAGGCCGGTGTCCAGCAGAACGCAGCGGTGGTCATCCAGCCGGTAAAGGGGGATCAGCTCCCAGCTTTTCAGCACCCAGGTGCTGCCTTTGACCTGTTCCAGTTCCATATTGCGTCCTCCCTTTGTTCTTTATGGATGGCGGCCCTTCCCGGGCTGCACGGCGGGCGCGCCGTTTAATTCAATCAGCTCCAGCTCTCCCGTGTCCACCAGGTATTCCAGGTAGGGGCGGATGTACCGCTCCAGGTGCTGGGCCCGGATGGGATGGCCCACGGAGAGGTTCATTTGGGTCACCACGGCGGCGTAAAAATCGCTGTAGGTCATGGGGCCGGTGACCAGGTCCCGGCAGGCGGCCAGCTGGCCCAGGATGTGGCGGCGGTTCTTCTCCGCCAGGTCCCGGACGGAGCCATACACCACGCCCTTGTGGCAGAAGATGTAGGCGTCGCAGGAAAGCGCCGCCATCTTCTCCTTGCTGGCCAGGTCGTCGGCCATGTCAAAGACGAAGGGGACCATGGCCTCCGCCAGCACGTCCCCGGTCATGAGGGCGTCCCCGGCAAAGCACACGTTGTCCGGGGTGATGACGCAGATATGGTCCGGGGAGTGGCCGGGGGTGCGGACGATGCCAAATTTGACGCCGCAGAAGTCGATCTCCTCCTCCCCGAAGGCGATCACCCGGTCGATGGGGCCGATGAGGGACTGAAGCCGGGGGGTGGTGCGCACCAGGCCCATGGTGAAGTTAAACAGGTGGTTTTTCAGGCTCTGCTCGCAGCGGACGATGTCCGCCTCCAGCTGGGGCAGGCAGGTTTTGGCCCCGTAGGTTTTGCGGAAATACTGGGCGCTCTCCTGGTGGTCGTAGTGCATGTGGGTGCCGATCACCCCCACGGGGGTGAGGCCCGCTTCCAGCAGGGCCTGCTCCACCGCCGGCCGCAGCTTGCCGCTGCCCGGGTCCAGCAGGACGCAGGTCTTGCCGTCGATCACATACAGCCCCACCAGCTGGGGGCCCTCCAGGACCCAGGTGCTGCCTTTTACGTTGGTAAGGTGCATGGTGTGGTTCTCCTTTGGTTTTGATGGAAAAGCGGCGGGCGGCTGATAGCCGCCCCTGCAATGGGGGTGGTCAGTTCTCCCCCCGCTCCAGCTCGATCATCAGCACCGCGATATCCGCCGGGGAGACCCCGGAGATCCGGGAGGCCTGCCCCAGGTTCAGGGGGCGGATGGCGGAGAGCTTCTGCCGGGCCTCCAGCCGCAGGCCGCCCAGGGCGTTGTAGTCCAGGTCCGGGGGGAGCACCCGGCCCTCCAGCCGGCGCATCTCCTCCACCTGCCGCTGCTGGCGGGCGATGTAGCCCTCGTACTTGATGGAGATTTCCACCTGCTCGGTGACCTCCCTGGGCAGATCCGGCCGGTCCGGGTCCACCGGGGCCAGGTCCCCGTAGCTGAGCTTAGGCCGCCGGAGCAGGTCCGCCAGGCGGACGCTGTTCTTCACCGGCGGCTCTCCCTTGGCCTCCAGCAGGGCGCTGAGGGTGGGGGAGGCTGCCGCGCCGCTGTGCTCCAGGCGCTTGATCTCCCGGTCCACCGCCCGGTATTTCTCCAGCACCCGCTGGTACCGCTCGTCACTTACCAAACCAATGGCGTGGCCCACGGGGCACAGCCGCTGGTCCGCGTTGTCCTGGCGGTGGAGCAGGCGGTACTCCGTCCGGGAGGTCATCATCCGGTAGGGCTCGTTGGTGCCCTTGGTGACCAGGTCGTCAATGAGCACCCCTATATACCCCTGGCTCCGGTCCAGAATGAGAGGCGGACGGCCCAGAAGCTTCAAAGCGGCGTTGACCCCCGCCACAAAGCCCTGGACAGCGGCCTCCTCATACCCGGAGGAGCCGTTGAACTGCCCCGCCCCGTAAAGGCCCGGCACCTTCTTGTGCTCCAGGGTGGGCAGCAGCTCCGTGGGGTCCACGCAGTCGTACTCGATGGCGTAGGCCGCCCGGGTCATCTCCGCGTTTTCCAGCCCCGGCAGGGTGTGGAGCATCTGAATCTGCACCTCCTCCGGCAGGGAGGAGGAAAAGCCCTGGATGTAGATTTCCTCGGTGTCCAGGCCCATGGGCTCCAGGAAGAGCTGGTGCCGGGGCTTGTCCGCAAAGCGCACCACCTTGTCCTCGATGGAAGGACAGTACCGGGGGCCTACCCCCTCGATGGTTCCGGTGAACAGAGGGGAACGGTCCAGGTTTTGCCGGATGATGTCGTGGGTGCGCTGGTTGGTGTAGGTAATATAGCAGCAGGCCCGGTTTTCCCCGGGCTTGTGGTTTTCAAAGGAAAAGGGGATGGCGTCCTCGTCCCCCACCTGCTGTTCCAGCTGGGAGAAGTCGATGGACCGGCCGTTTACCCGGGGGGGTGTGCCGGTTTTGAACCGGCGGAGGGTGAGCCCCGCCCTTTGCAGGCTCCGGGTCAAGGCGTTGGCCCCGAACATGCCGTCGGGGCCGCTCTGGCGCACCACTTCTCCTACGATGGTGGTGCTGCCCAGGTAGGTGCCGGAGCAGATGACGGCGGCCTTCACCCGGTAGATGGCCCCGGTCTCCGTCTGGACCCCGGCGACCACGCCGTTCTCCAGCAGCAGGTCGGTGACCTCCCCCTGCTTCACCCACAGGTTTTCCTGGGTCTCCAGGGTGTGCTTCATGATCTGCTGGTAGGCCCGCCGGTCCGCCTGGGCCCGGAGGGAGTGGACGGCGGGGCCCTTGCCCTTGTTCAGGATGCGGTACTGGATGCAGGCCTTGTCGGCGGCCCTGGCCATCTCGCCTCCCAGGGCGTCCAGCTCCCGGACCAGGTGGCCCTTGCCGGTGCCGCCGATGGCAGGGTTGCAGGGCATGTTGCCCACCGCGTCCAGGTTGATGGTAAAGCACAGGGTGCGCAGGCCCAGCCGGGCGCAGGCCAGGGCGGCCTCGATCCCCGCGTGGCCGGCGCCCACCACCGCCACGTCGTAGGTTCCGGCCTCATAGGTTCTGATTGTGACAGTGCGTTCTTCCATAGTTCGGTCTCCGTGTGTGGGTAGAGGGATGTGGGGTGGGGCGCGGCCTTACAGGATCAGCAGCTCCACCAAAAACACCACGCCGCAGGCGGACAGGGCCACCAGGAACAGGTTGCCGCTGAACCAGGCCACCAGCACCCCCACCACCAGGGCGGCCACGCCGGACCAGATGCTGTCGGTGGCGTGGACGATGGCGGGGAAGGTCATCACCGCCAGGGTCACATAGGGCACGTAGTACAAAAAGGAGCGGATGAACCGGTTCTTGATCTCCCTCCGGATGAGGGTCAGGGGGAGCACCCGGATGAGGTAGGTCACCAGGGCCACAATGGCAATGTAAATGTAGGTGTTATGCATCGGCCGTTTCCTCCTTCACCGGGAAAAGAACCGCCGCGGCGCTGGCGATGACCACCGTTAGCAGGATGGTCCGGGTGCCGGAGGCAATGGCGGCAAACCAGGGAATGACCTCCAGGGCGAAGCTGGCCGCCATGGACACCACCACCACCCCCAGAATGATCTTGTTCTTTTTGGAGGCAGGGATAATCACCGCCAGGAACATGCCGTACAGGCCCACGCTCAGGGCGCTGACCACACTGCCAGGCAGAACGTTTCCCACAGAGGTCCCCAAAAAGGTCCCCAAAGCCCACAGGGGCACGGCAATGGCCATCATGCCGAAGTAGTAGTAGGGGTTCAGCTTGTCCTCCTCGGCAATGGCCATGCCGAAGATCTCGTCGGTGACGGCAAAGCCCATGGTCAGCCGGTGCCAGGTTTTGGTGCTCTCCGGCAGCTTCTGGCTCAGGGCGCAGGACATGAGGATGTACCGGGCGTTGGTCACCGCCTCCATAATGGCAATCTCCAGATAGCCGCTCTGAGCGGCCATCATGGTGAAGGCGGCGTACTGCCCCGCCGAGGCGCTCACCAGCAGGCTGGTCAGCCCCGACTGAAAGGCGGTGAGCCCCGCGTTCTTCGCGGTGATCCCCAGGGTAAAGCCCACCGCCAGGTAGCCCAGAGCAATGGGAATTCCCGTCCGGACCCCCCGAAAAAATTGCTTGCGCTTCATTCCAATAACTTCTTTCTCTTTCCGTTTCTTCTTCTGTTATTCCAGCACCACCAGGGGCACGTCCGGCCGGTTCAGCAGCCGGAAGCAGGGAAACTGGTTCCCCAGCCCCCGGGAGACTGCCATCTGGCCGTAGTCCAGGTCGTAGAGCCCCGCCGTGTAGTCGGGCATCCACTCCCGCTGGGGGCCGATGAGCCCGTCGGTGCCGGGCAGGCGGATGAGCCCCCCGTGGGCGTGACCGGACAGGGTCAGGTCCACCCGGGCGGCGGCGTACTCCTCCTGACGGTTGTTCCGGTGGCTCAGAAGGACCTCATACACGTCCCCCTGCTCCTGGCGGACCTGGTCCGCCAGCTCCCCCACGGTTTTCTGGTCGGCGTAGCCGTTGCTGTCCTCTGCCCCCAGCAGAGCCAGCCGGTCGCCGCCCTGCTCCAGGACCACATACTCGTTGGACAGCACCTTCACCCCGCAGTTCTCCAGCATGGGCTCCAGCTCCCGGACCACCCCGGCGGCCCACTCGTGGTTACCGGTGACGTAATAGGTGGGGGCGATGGCCGCCAGCCCCTCCGCCACCGGGGGCACCATGGCAAGCTGAGCCTCGTCGTGGATCATGTCCCCGGTGATGGCGATGAGATCCGGCTCCAGCCCCGCCACAAAGTCCAGCAGCCGCTGGTTGTTCTCTCCGAATTCCTTCCCGTGGAGATCGGAGATCACCGCGATCCGGTACCCGGCAAACCCGTCCGGGGCGCTGGAGACGGTGAGGGTTTCCGTGGACAGCCCGTTCTGCTGCCAGAGAAACCACCCGGCCAGGGCCGCCAGCACCACCACCCAGGTGAAGAAGCGGCGGATGCGCCGCCGCCACTTGCCCCGGCGGCGTTTTCGTTTGGGCTGGCCGTACCGGGCCTGCCAATCTTCCTCTTTAATCATGGTCAATATAGAAGGGCTTCATGAGGCTTTTCTGCTCGGTGGAGTCCTTCTGCCGGCTCTTGGGAGGCTCCACTCTGGGGGGGATGCGGCCCCGGTTGGACCGCTTGCTGTGGGTCTTGTTCAGGGGGGCGGGCACGCCCTTCTTGGGGGGCTGGCGGTGATGGGGCTTTCCTGCCTTCTCCGCCGGGATCGGGGCTTTCGCAGGCGCGGATTCCTTCCCTGCCGCCTCCTTCGTCCCCTTCTTTTTCTTCCCCTGGCTCTGAGCGGGCTTGGGAGGCTTATAGTACTGATACACCGGCTTGGAGGCCAGCAGCCGGGCGGTGGCGTCCATGATCACGTCTCCCTCCAGAGGGTCCCGGTGAGCAAAGACCACCGGCGCTGCCTCCTGGGGCTGGCCGTCCAGAAAGGTCTGGAGGTCCCCCCGGTTCTGCTTGCCGTGGGGGAAGGTCCGGCGGACCTTCTCCGGCTTGGCCGGGGCCGGTTCCGGGCCGGGAACCTCTGCCGGGGCCTTGGCCTTTTTCTTCTTTTTGCCGGGCTTTTCCTGGGCAGGCATCTCCTGGCTCTGGGCGGCCTGGGCCTTCTGGGCGGCCTTCTCTGCCGCCTGCTGCTTCCGGGCAGCGTTCTTTTCCCGGGCAGCCTGCCGGGCTTCTGCGTCCTCGGGGTTCACCGGGCGGCCCTTGGCGTCCTTCCTGGGGGCCTCGAACACCTCCATGGGGAAGGGATGCTCCCGCCGGGGCACCGGCTTTTTCAGCAGCTTTTCAATGTCCTTCAGCATGGGCAGTTCCCCATAGTCGCAGAAGGAGATGGCGGTGCCCCCGTGGCCCGCCCGGCCGGTGCGGCCGATGCGGTGGATATAGGTCTCGGGGACCTCGGACAGGTTGTAGTTGAACACGTGGGAGAGCTCCTCGATGTCCAGCCCCCGGGCGGCAATGTCCGTTGCCACCAGGACCTGAAGCTCCCCGGCCTTGAACCGCCGCAGGCTCTCCTGCCGGGCGGTCTGAGATTTGTTTCCGTGGATGGCCGCGGCGGCCACGCCCCGCTTTGCCAGGTCCCGGGCCACTTTGTCCGCCCCGTGCTTGGTGCGGGTGAAAACCAGTGCGTTTTTCACCTGCTCCTCCTCCAGCAGGAAGGCCAGCAGGTTGGTCTTGTTCCCCCGGTCCACCAGGCAGACCGCCTGGCGGATCACCTCCACCGGGGAGGACACCGGGGCGGCAGCCACCTTCACCGGGTCGTGGAGAAGGGTGTCCACCAGGTCCAGAATCTCCGGGGGGAGGGTGGCGGAGAAGAACATGGTCTGCTTCTTCTCCGGCAGGAGCTTGATCACCCGGCGCACGTCGTGGATAAAGCCCATGTCCAGCATCCGGTCGGCCTCGTCCAGGACGAAGATGGAGACATGGGATAAGTCCAGCAGGCCCTGGCCTGCCAGGTCCAGCAGGCGGCCGGGGGTGGCGGTGAGGATATCCACCCCTTTCTTCAGCTGCTCCACCTGGGGGGCCTGCCCCACGCCGCCGAAGATGACGGCCTCCGTCAGGGGCAGGTTCTTGCCGTAGGCTTTGAGGTTTTCGTCAATTTGGATGGCCAGCTCCCGGGTGGGGGTGAGGATCAGGGCGCGGATGTCCGTCCCCTTCCCGGCCTTGGCCAGCCGCTGCAGGATGGGCACGCCGAAGGCGCAGGTTTTTCCTGTGCCCGTCTGGGCGCTGCCCAGCACATCCCGTCCGGCCAGGCCCGCCGGAATGGCCTTTTCCTGAATCAATGTGGGCTCCTGGTACCCGCAGTCAGCCAACGCCGACAGAATGGGCGCTCGGATGCCAAGAGATTGAAAGCTCTTCATAGGGTATTCCGATTCCTTTCCTTGCGTCCTCTTTCCCCGGGAGGACGCGGTTTTGACCCGAGCTCAGAAGGAGTTTCCCTCCTGCTCGAGGAAGTAAGTGGCCTCCATATCGGCCACGGACAGAGCAAAGGCCAGGGGATACTTCACAAAGGCCCGGCCCACCAGCCGGTTGTCCTCGGTGCCGGAGAAGCCCATGTGCCAGCGGATGGCCATGGCCTCCTCCCGGGTCAGCCGGACGAAGCCGTTGACCACATAGACGGACTTCTCCCCGTGGCCATAGGGGAGGGGGTCCTCGAAGTTAAAGGTGGGCACCTGGGTCCAGCGGCCGTCCTCCCCCTTCACGTTCCGGGTGGAGGGCTTGTAGCAGCCGATCTTGCACACGTCGTGGAGCAGGGACACCAGGGCGATGGACTCGGGGCTGTACTCCAGGCCGTAGAGGTCGGTGACCCGCTCCCGGGCCAGGTAGTCGTTCAGACAGTGGTAAACGTTGAGGCTGTGCTCGCACAGGCCGCCGGGGTAGGCCCCGTGGTACCGGCCCGAAGCCGGGGCGGTGAAAAAGTCGCTCTTGTTCATGAGATAGTCCAGCAGGTTTTCCGCGCCCTCCCGGTGGACGTTCTCCCGAAAGATTTCAATAAATTCCTCTTTTGCCGACATGTCTGGTGGCCTCCTCTGTCAATGGGCGGCAAAACGCCGCGCCTGAATAGTTTATTTTATCATACCCCCGGCAATTTTTCACGGGGTTTTGCTGGATAATAGAGAGAAAGAAACCCGGGGATTCCCCCGGGTTTTTGTGATTTTGCTATGGCGCAGCGCGGCCATTGCCCCAAACGTCCCCGGCGGGCGCAAGCCCCCGCCCTGCTCAAATGCCGCTCTCCACCAGGGTCAGCCCGCAGGGAACGCCGGCTTCGTCGTATTCCACCCGGTAGCAGACGGTGTAGCTGCCGTAGTGATAGAGCCACGTCCCGTCGGTGACCGCCCGGTAAATATAGAGCTTCTCCTCCACCAGGTGCCTCTCCCCGGTGTCCAGGTCCATGACCCACAGGGCAGAGACGCTTCCGCTCATCCCTGGGGTGGGGTTGGGCTGCTGCTCCGTATAAAACAGCCAGTTTCCGGAAACCGCCAGGTACTCATCGTGCACGTCTCCCTCGTCCAGAACCAGGTCCACGTTCCTCCCGTCCGCCAGCAGCAGAAGCCCCTGCCGGTCGCCGGACTGATCCAGCGGCTGATAGACCGCCAGAACGCCGTCCCCGATCTCCTGGGCGGAGCCCTTCATCCCTTCCGGGAGCACGGACACGCCGTTCTCCCGCAGGTCGGTGTAGTGGTAAAGCCCTTCCTTTTTGTCGAACTCCCAGCCGGGGTACTCTGTCCCCTCCGGGTAGTCCATGCGGTACTCCTTCAGCAGCCGGTTCCCCGCCAGCCGGTTCCAGCCTTCGCTCTGGCTTCTGATCTTCTGGGACAGAACCTCCCCGGTCCGGCAGTCCAGGACCAGGTCATAGGTCTCCCACCCGGTGTTGGCAATCAGGGCAATGTGGTCCTCCCACAGGCCGTCCAGGAACAGACAGGGGTTATACTCCATGGCAGGCGAGCTTTCGCCGTTTCCATAGCAGGTGACAATCTCCCCCAGGCCCACATCCCCTTCCGGGGCCTCCTCTTCCGGCATGTCGTAGAGCAGGGTCACCTCCCGGGTCTCCAGATCCATCCGCCAGAGGGTGTTCTGGCTCTGGTCGATGAAGAACAGTCCCTGGGCGCTCACATCCCAGCTAGGGAAGATGGTGTCCAGGCTGTAGTCCTCCACAGACACCAGCAGCTCCGGCTCCTGGCCGGGGGTGTAGGCAAAGATGCCCCGGGGCACCCGGACCTCCCCGGGCGGAGCGAATCCACTGCCCGCGTAAATGTAGTACACCCCGTCGCAGAGCACGCCCTTCTCGCCCCCCAGGTTCTGCGCGTCCTCATGGGCAGGGATGGCCAGCACCAGGTTCACCAGCACGATCACCAGGGCGATCACTCCCACCGCCAGCAGAAGGGTCTTCCAGCGGTTCCGTTTGGCGTCGGCGGACTCCTGGATCAGGTCGTCGTCCAGTTCCTCCAGATGATAGTAGAACGGGTCCCGGTTCATGGAAGCACCCCCTTCTTTTCCAGGTAGGCCCGGAGCTTTTTCCGGGTGCGGTGGAGCTGGGACTTGACCTTGCTCTGGCTGTAGCCGAAGCGCTGGGACAAATCCTCGATGGAATCCCCCCAGAAGTACCGCCGGAGAAACAGGTTCCGCTCCACTTTCGATGCTTTTTGGCGGAGAAAGTCGTTGATGCAGGCCATCAGGTGCCGCCGGGCCACCTCGTCCTCCACCGAGCCCGGCCCGGGCAGGATCTCCGCCAGCTCATCCAGCAGGAGGTAGTAGCCCCCGTCCCGCTTCTGGGCCTGGTTGTGCTCCAGGCGGTTAATGGCAATGTTGCGGGTGGTCTTGGCCAGGTAGGCCAGCAGGGACCGGGGCTGGGCGGGGGGAACCGCGTTCCACACCGCCAGGTAGGCGTCGTTGACGCACTCCTCCGCGTCGTGGAAGTTCCCCAGGATGTTCACGGCCACCTTGTGGCAGTAGGCCCCGTACTGAAACTCCATGGCCGCAATGGCCCGCTGGTCCCGGGTGCGGCACAGGTCCAGGATCTCCTGGTCAGTGAACGCCATGGTATCTCTCCTTTCCCATCCCAGCCAGGGGGTCTTTGTCCTGACAGACAGGAAATGGGGCCGGTTGGTCGCGCCCTTCGGCAAATTTTTCCCCATGGCGTCCGCCTGCCGGGCCGGTTGGGGTTATTCCTCCCCCCAATCCTCCGCCGTCAATTCCATCAGATCCTCCTTGGTGGGGTTCTCCGCCCCGGCCAGCCGGTCGGCCTGACGGGCGATGGCAGTCTCGAAACGGTTGCGCACCTCCCGGGCGTTGCCGAAGTTCTTGTCCCGGGTTTCATAGAGCCGATGGAAGGTCTCCCTGGCCAGTTCCTCCGCCGCCGGGGCGAGGGTGTAGCCGTTTTTCCTGCACAGGCTGTGGAAAATTTCCAGCAGCTGCGCCCCGTCGTAGTCCTCAAAGGTCAGGTATTTGTTGAACCGGCTCTCCAGGCCGGGGTTGCTGTGGATAAAGTTCCCCATCAGGTCCGTGTACCCGGCCACGATGACGATGAGGTCCTTCCGGTGGTCCTCCATGGCCTTCAGCAGCACCTCGATGGCCTCCCGGCCGAAGTCGTTGGGGTTGTCCTGGGGGGCCAGGGCGTAGGCCTCGTCGATGAACAGCACCCCGCCCAGGGCGGACTGGACCACCTCGCTGGTCTTTAAGGCGGTCTGGCCCACATACCCCGCCACCAGGCCGGACCGGTCCACCTCCACCAGCTGGCCCCTGGACAGCACCCCGATGGCCTTGTACAGCCGGGCCAGCAGCCGGGCTACTGTTGTCTTGCCCGTGCCGGGGTTTCCCTGAAAGACCAGGTGCAGGGACATGGGAGGCACCGGCAGACCGGCCTCCTCCCGGAGCTTTCGCACCTTCACCAGGTTAATGAGGCTGTGCACGTCCTCCTTCACCTTCTCCAGGCCGCACAGCTCGTCCAATTGCGCCAGCAGCTCCTCCAGGGTGGGTTCCTTTTCCTCTGTCTGGGGCTCAGGGTCCGGCCGGGGCTGGCGGTCCGACGGCTTCACGGGCTGGGGAGCGGAGGGGGCCGGGGTTTGGGTGATGTACTGGGCGATGGAAATGGGGGTGCGGTCCCCGGGAAGGTTCTCCTGGTCGCACTGGGCGGCCAGAGCGTCCAGACAGGTCTGGATGGCGGCGGCCTCCCGGGGGCTCACCTGACCGTCCGCCCCCGCCAGCAGCACCAGCACCAGGGACAGGGGGGTTAAAAACCGCCGGGCGGTGCTGTGTCCGGTGCGCTTGTCGTAGTCCTTCAGCCGCTGCCAGAAGGGGGGCTCCGGGATGGGGCCGGCCCCATCGGTGCGGGTCACCAGCTCCCAGTAGAGCACCGGGGGCTCTGCCCCCAGGGCGTTGTACCAGTCGGCGTGGGCGGGGGTCACGGGGGTCCCGCCGGCCTTCCACACCGACAGGGCGCATTGGCGGAAGTATTCGTCCGCCCCCTGCCCCACCGCCAGGCGCAGGCCCGGGTCGGGAAGCTGGCGGCGGAAGGCCCCCAGCAGGCGCTGGTATTCGGTTTGCAGCTGTCTGGCGTCCATCATGGGAAGCCCTCCTTTTTTGCCCCGGAGACGGAAATTCTTCTTTGACTATACTGGAAATCCCCCGCCAGGTCAAGAAAAGGAACCCATTCCCAGCCTCCTTTTCCCCTCAGATGGTTGACGATGTTCGCGCAATTGTGGTACAATACCTTAGATTATGTTACGAATGATTACAAAAGGGTTAAGCTTTCCTTTGGGCCGTCCCTCCGGCCCGGATCTTTGAAGGAGGAAACCACATGGAAACCAAACAGATGACTTTAAGAAGTCAGACGGTGCGGTGCCCCCACTGCGGGGAATACTATTCTGTGACCTATAAATACTGCCCCTTCTGCGACGCTGGCCGCCAGGAAGAGGAGCGGCGGCACGCCGAAAAGAAGAAGCAGCGCCAGTCCATGCTGGGCGGCATCTTCGGCGGCAAGGAGCCGGAGAAGAAAAAGCACTCCGGCGACTCCGCCCACCGGGAGAGCCGTCCTGCCCGGGAGGAGCGCCCCGTCCGGGAGGAGCGCCCCGTCCGGGAGGATCGCCCTGCCCGGGACCACGCCGCCCAGGAGCGGCCCCGCAAGGAGCACGCCGCGCCCCCGGCCAAGAAAGCGCCCCCCAAGAAGAAGGAATCCCTCTTCCACCGGGAGACCCGCCGGAAGACCAGCGAGCTGACCGAGGAAGAGAAGGCCATCCGCCTGGCCGAGCGGGAAGCCCGCGCCGCCCAGCGGAAGCGGGAGCGGGACCGGGCCGCCCGGGAAGCCGCTCTGGCCGCCGCCCCCAAGGTGGAGTCCGGCCCCGTCTTTGAAGAGGTCACCGTGCCCGAGACCTTCGGCTATCCCGAAACCCCGGAGACCCCGGCCGATCCCACCGCAATGACCCAGACCCCCGTCACCGCCGAGGGTCCTGTTGTCCTGCCCGAAACGGCAGAGGAAGTGCCGGTCTTTCCCGTCCCCGACATGGCAGAACCCGCCGCCCCCACGGCAGAGCCCGCCGGGGAAGCCGCCCCCGCTCAGCCGGAGGAGCAGCCCCCCGAGGACGAAGCCGAGCGCAGCCGCTGGGAGTTCCTGCGGGAGCTGGAGATGGTCCCCGACGCCCCCGTGGTGGAGGTGGCCGGCGCCGCCCAGCCCGAAGCCGCCGCGCCCCAGCCGGAGCCCCCGGCCCAGCCCGCGCCCCAGCCTCAGGCGGCTCCCCAGGAGAAGCCCGTGGAGACCGAAGAGGACCTGGACGCCCTGCTCAGCGAAATCCGGGACATGCTGGCGGAAAGCCCCGTGCCCCAGCTGAGCCCCGACCAGCTGAAAAAGCCCCCCCAGCCCGTGCCCCAGGCGGAGATCCCCCAGACCCCGGAGGCCACCGCCGAAGCCCAGCCGGTGCAGGAAGCCCCCGCCCCCCAGCCGGAGACGGCAGCCCCTGCCCCCGGGGAAGTCCCGGCACCCCAGCCGGAGGAGATCCCCGTGATCACCCAGGAAGCCCCCGTGCCCCCGGCAGAGGAAGCCCCTGAGATCCCGGCCCAGCCGGTGCAGGAGGCCCCCACCATCGTGGTGCCCACGGCGGAGATTTCCGCCCAGCTGGCCGAGGAGGCCGCCCAGGAGCAGATTGAGGAGGAGACCGCTGCCGACGCAGGCTACAGCGCCGCCTTTGCCGACGACGCTCCCACCCAGGTGATCCACCTGGAGGAACAGCCCCTCCCGATTCTGGAGAATGACGGGGAGCCTGCCCCCACGGCAGTCCCCCAGCCGGCCAGAGAGCGCCGGCCCCGGGAGCAGAAGGCCTCCTCCAAAGCTGAGAGCGGGAAATCAACCAGGAAAACCAAGAAGAAATCCAGCGGCCGTCCGCCGGTGCTGCTGATCCTGTCCCTGGTGATCATCGTGGCGGCCATTGCCATCGTGTCCAAGACGGTGGTGCCCGCCTTCCAGGACGGGCTGTTCAGCCAGAGCCAGACAGCCGACGCAGAGTCCCTGATTCTGGATCAGACTGAGGCCTCTCTCACCGAGCAGGGGCAGACCCTGACCCTGGTGGCCACCTTCGCCCCGGAGGGCGCCTCCGGCGCGGTGACCTGGTCCTCCAGCGACGAGGCCATTGCCACCGTGGACCAGACCGGTCTGGTCACCGCCGTGGCCCCCGGCTCTGTCACCATCACCGCCGCCCTGGAAAACGGCCAGAGCGCCCAGTGCACGGTGCAGTGCGCCTGGGGTGACCAGGCAGGCGCGGCCCCGGAGGGCGGCGAGCAGCCCGCAGAGGCGGAAGCCCCCGCCGGTCCGGCTCTCAGCGCCAAGGACATTTCCCTGGACAGCCAGGGCGCCACCAAGCAGCTCCAGGTCACCGGCGCCAGCGGCACGGCAAAGTGGAGCTCGGACAACACCAGCGTAGTCACCGTGGCTGACGACGGCACCGTCACCGCCGTGGACAAGGGCACCGCCACCGTCACCGCCGAGGTGGACGGAAAGAAGCTCAACTGCGAGGTCCGCTGCATCTGGTAACCGACAAGTCCATCGAACACCTGCCCCCGGGCCGCGGCTTTGCCGCGGCCCGGTTTTTTGCGGCGAAATGAGAATTTCCTCACATTTAACGGAAACAAGATTTTGGATTTAACCGGGGGCTGGTATTCTAAACACAACGAAAGCAATCCAGCCAATCTCTCCTGCAGAAACGCCTTTTGTTCTGGTTTTCCCCTATTGTGCGATAGAGTACTTCTTCTTACTTCACCAGGGACCGCGGTTTTTGAAACCGCGGTCTTTGGTCTGTCTGCGGAAATTAAACCTTGCAATCCATCCTGGGCAAGCGTATAATAAGATGTTCGATCAAACGATAGATATGATTTTATATAGATTATATAGAGAGGTGCAGACCTGTGCAGAATGAATCTCTGAGAAATGTGGCCATCATCGCCCACGTCGACCACGGCAAGACCACCCTGGTGGACGAGATGCTTAAGCAGGGCGGTGCGTTCCGGGCCAATCAGGAGGTCCAGGAGCGTGTCATGGACTCCGGCGATCTGGAGCGGGAGCGGGGCATCACCATCCTGGCCAAGAACACCGCCATCCAGTACGGCGACGTGAAGATCAACATCGTGGACACCCCCGGCCACGCCGACTTCGGCGGCGAGGTGGAGCGCATCCTGAAAATGGTCAACGGCGTCATCCTTCTGGTGGACGCCGCCGAGGGCCCCATGCCCCAGACCCGTTTCGTCCTCTCCCGGGCCCTGGACCTGGGTCACCGGGTCATCGTGGTGGTCAACAAGATTGACCGCCCCGACCAGCGCATCCACGAGGTGATGGACGAGGTGCTGGAGCTTCTCCTGGACCTGGACGCCACCGACGAGCAGCTGGACTCCCCCATGCTCTTCTGCTCCGCCCGCCAGGGCATCTGCTCCCGGGACCCCGACGTGCTGGGCACCGACCTTCAGCCCCTGTTCGAGACCATCCTGAGCTATATCCCCGCCCCCGAGGCCGACGCGGACAAGCCCTTCCAGATGCTGGTCTCCTCCATCGACTACAACGAGTTCGTGGGCCGCATCGCCATCGGCCGCATTGAGCAGGGCACCATCAAGCAGAACCAGGAGATTGCCGTCTGCAACTACCACGACCCCGAGGTCAGCCGCAAGGCCAAGGCCGTGAGCCTCTACCAGTTTGAGGGTCTGGGCCGCGCCCCCGTCACCGAGGCCACCGCCGGCAACATCATCGCCATGTCCGGCATCGGGGACATCACCATCGGCGACACCATCTGCGCCGCCGGGTCTGTGGAGCCTCTGCCCTTCGTGAAGATTTCCGCCCCCACCATGGAGATGACCTTCTCCGTGAACGACTCCCCCTTCGCCGGGAAGGAGGGCAAGTACGTCACCTCCCGGAACCTGCGGGACCGGCTCATGCGGGAGACGTTGAAGGACGTGTCCCTGCGGGTGTCCGATACCGACTCCACCGAGGCCTTCAACGTGGCCGGCCGGGGCGAGATGCACCTGTCCATCCTCATCGAGACCATGCGCCGGGAGGGCTATGAGTTCCAGGTTTCTCCCCCCCGCGTGCTGTACCAGGAGATCGACGGGGTCCGCTGCGAGCCCATGGAGCGCCTGGTGGTGGATGTGCCCGCCGACGCTGTGGGCGCGGTCATTGAGAAGATGGGCTCCCGGAAGGGCGACCTGCTGGAGATGACCCCCGTGGGCACCCGGATGAAGATCGAGTTCCTGGTCCCCGCCCGGGGCCTGTTCGGCTACCGGAACGAGTTCCTCACTGATACCCGGGGCGAGGGCATCATGGCCTCTGTGTTCGACTCCTACGCCCCCTACAAGGGCGAGCTGACCCGCCGGAACTCCGGCAGCCTCATCGCCTTTGAAACCGGCGAGTCCGTCACCTACGGCCTGTGGGCCGCCCAGGAGCGGGGCGCCCTGTTCATCGGCCCCGGCGTGCCCGTTTACGGCGGCATGGTGGTGGGCGAGACCCCCAAGAGCGAGGACATCACCGTGAACGTCTGCCGGAAGAAGCAGCTGACCAACATGCGCGCCTCCGGCTCCGACGAAGCCCTCCGCCTGGTGCCCCCCCGCCAGATGAGCCTGGAGCAGTGCCTGGAGTTCCTGGCCGACGACGAGCTGCTGGAGGTCACCCCCCAGAACCTGCGCCTGCGCAAGCGGATTCTGAACCACGAAATCCGCATGAAGGCCCTGAAGGGGAACAAGAAGTATCAGAATCTGTAATCGGATTTACGAAAAAAGGAGCGCCGGAAGGCGCTCCTTTTGTTTATAGGAAGATTTTGTACTACATTTTGCTCTGGAATGGCCCAATACCACATTCGGGAGAGAAAATCGTGATCCAGGCATTGGTTGTGTTGGGGTTGGCTCCATCACACCAAGCGAATTTGTAAGTATTTCCCGAAGAATCCTGGTGCCAAAATACGGCGCTTTCACCAAAGCCGCTGTTGACCTCGCCGTTTGGACCATCTTCAAAAAAGCCAGAGAGTCCGAGGTTTTTTATCTGTGTGTACGTTGTTTTGGAAGATATCTGGTTTGTGACTGCACATGTGGTAGATGCATTTTCCAATATTTCGATGGCAACAATACAGTCTGACCCATTGGATGTTCCGATGTAGAAATTATCTTCGAAGTAGAAAATAGCAGGGACGCGAAGATCTTGATATACGATACCTTTTAAGTTTCCAAGAAACCATTCAGGGACATAAGTAAAATCATTGCCATAAAGTGACGACACTTGATTGACCGACATCCCAACACAATTAACAAGGGGGACCTCCGGCGTCTCTCCATCCAGACGACTGCACAGCCGCATAAAGATGGTCGCCGCCTCCGCTCTGGTGGCGGTTTTTTTCGGGCCGAAGGTTCCGTCATCGTAGCCGCTGAGGATGCCGGTCCGCCGCATCAGTTCCAGGCCGTCCCGAGCCCAGCTGGACACGGACGCGGCGTCCTTAAAACTGCTTGCCGGGTTGTCGGCGTCCGGCAGGCTGATTCCGCTGGCGTCAACATACCGGGCGATCATGGCGGCCATCTGCTCCCGGGTGACGGGGCTGTTGGGGGAGAACTGGCCGTTTCCGGTGCCGGTGACGATCCCCTGGCTGGAGGCCCAGGCCACATAGGGGCTGTACCACTGGCCGGTGGGTACATCAGAAAAGCTGGTGCCCGGATAGCTGGCGGTGTTTACCCCGTCCATCCGGCCCAGAATGGTCACGAACATGGCACGGGTCAGGGTTCCGCCGGGAGCAAAAGTCTTTGTGCCAGTCCCGTTCATCAGGCTGTTTTCATACACATACGCCACGGCGGAATTGGCCCAATGGCTGCTGGGAACATCCTGAAATGGATGGGATGCCGCCAGACCCGTGACCGGGAGCAGGGAACAGGACAGCACCAGACACAAAAGGATTGCTGTCACACGGTTCAAAAATCGTTTCATTGCTTTCCTCCTTCTTTTTCCCTTCGTTTTCTATCCTGTCAGATTTCAGATACGATTTCCTTCCATATCCCTCCCTTTTTTTGCTTCTTACAGGCTGAACCGCCGCCGGACCTCTTCCCGGAGAAGGGGCACGCAGCGGATGACCAGCAGGGGGATCAGCAGCCCGGTGCAGATCACCAGGGTGATGAGGGACCACTGGGGGGTCCACGCCCCGCGGAGGTACCAGTCCACGCAGACCTCCACCCCCAGGCAGAACAGGGCCGCTGCCACGATGCACAGCATGGCGGAGGTCAGGATGGACCGCCGCCCGCCCCGCAGGAGAAAGCTCAGGCAGAACACCACCACGCAGGCCACCGCCAGGATGGGCAGGGCCAGATGATAAAACCAATCCTGCCCGTGAACCCCCAGGGCGATCAGGTAGACATACACCCCCACCGCCGCCACATCCAGGGTCAGCCGAAGGAACATGGGCATCCCCCGGGCCAGCAGGGGCAGCACGAACCAGATCCACAGCATCATGGCCCCGCCGATCACATACAGCCCCCAGGGGTGTCTCGTGGGTAGCAGCAGGTTCAGCAGGCCGCAGCAGAAGGACACGCTCACCAGCATGGAGGTGAGGATCAGGGCCAGGCTCCTCTTGGAGGCGGGCTTCACCACGGCGGGCTGGGTGGGAAAGTAGGGGGCTGCCGGCGGGGGCGGGGACGGGTGCCACACCGGCGTCTGGCACAGGGGACACACCTTGGCGTTGGGGTTTAACTCCACGCCGCAGGAAACACAGTAGGGCACGGGGCAGACCTCCTTTCATACGAAAATCAGGATCAGCGGTTGCTCTCAATGCGGACCGGGATGCCCTCCCGGACCAGGAAACGGAAAAAGTCCCGTTCGGTGTCAGTCTCCACCTGGGTGCCGGCGAAGGTGATCTCCATGGTGTTGCCATAGCTGATGGCTGCGCAGTGGCAGCGGGGGACCGTGGCCTGACCCAGCACCACCTCCATCCGCTGGATGTGAGGCCGCATGGCGTCGGGGACCTCAAAGGCGCCGGGATTGGTGAAGGTGCAGGAGAAGGGGTCCACCCCCTGCCGGCGGTAGTTCCGGGACATGACCGGGGTTTTCAGGAAGATGGGCACCAGCCGCAGCAGCCGGTTTCGGGTGAAGCGGACGTTGCGGGTGAAAGCGGACTGAAGCTCCTGCCGGTTCACATGCAGGCGCATGAAGTGGTGAACCTGGGCGATAATTTCCTGGAAGGTATAGTCCCCCAGGGCCGGGTCAATGAAGGGGCGCACCGTCATGATGAAGTTGTGCAGGGTCTGGGTGGGAAAGAGGGTGCGCAGGTTGATGGGCACCGCCAGGGCCACCTGCCGCTTCCGGTGGGGGTTCTTCTTCTCCTGCTGGTCCAGCAGCACCTGGAGCAGCACCGCCGCCAGGTACTCCGTGACCGAAACCTTGTACCGCCCGGCCTGCTCCTTCAGCCGGTCCAGGGGGACAAAGCCCATGGTGACGTGGAAGGTGTAGAAAGGCTCCGGGGTGCCGGTGTTGGAAAAGGTCTTGGGCATCCGGCGCAGGCGGTCGGTGTGGGGACCGGCGTAGCGGGAGTAAGCGTCCTCCTGTTCCTCCCGGCGGGGCGGTTCGTCCAGGTCCAGCACCCCGTTGCCCACGGGGATCTCATGCCCCCGCTGGCGGAGATACTCGGCCAGCAGTGCCCGGAAAAAGGTCAGGGCTCCCGCGCCGTCAGACAGGGCGTGGAACACCTCGATGGAGATGCGCCGCTCATAGTAATAAAACCGAATCAGCCAGCACCCGTCCTCCCGGAACCGGAAGGGCTGGCAGGGGTCGGAGACATCCGGCCTGACGAAAGGCCCCGGGGCGTGGTTGGGCTCCAGATAGTGCCAGAACACCCCGTGGCGGATGCGCATGGCAAAGCCGGGGAAGCGGGGCATGGTCCGGTCCACCGCCCGCTGGAGGGCGTCGGGGTCCACCGGCTCCGCCATCACGGCGGCGAAGCGGTAGGTGGCCGAATATTCTTCTGTCTGTAGCGCGGAGTACAAAATGCCGGCGCTGTCCAGCTTATACCACCGGGGGCGTTCCCGCTTCATGGTGCGATCCTCCATCGTCAGGGGGCTGATTTCTTCTTCATATTTTTATTGTATCATGCAGTGGGTGCGTGCGCAAGCGAAGGGAGAAAGCCTTTCCTTTTTTTGCTGTCTATGCTATAATCAAAAAATTATCACCCGCGCACGCGGATGCTGGGAGGAACCATGGGAATACAATACCGAAAGAGCCGGGACGACCTCCGGCAGGCCGCCGAAAGCCACCGGCTGGCCCCTATGATGCGGGCGCTGAAGGCCCTGCACAGCGTCTCGCAGCCCGACGCCATCACCCACGAGGAGCTGGAGCACCAGCGCCGCAGCCAGGAGCTGCTGGGCCGTCTGGCCGGGTCCCATGTGGGCACCCTTTGGGAAGAGTTTACCATCGGCGGCATGAACGCCGCCTGGATGCGGCTGAAGGCCCCTCACGGGGACCGGCACGCCATTTTATACTGCCACGGAGGGGGCTACACCAGCGGCAACCTGGGTTACTCCAAGGTGCTGGCCTCCAAGCTGACCCGGGCCACCGGGTACGATGCCCTCTGCTTTGACTACCGTCTGGCCCCGGAGCACCACTATCCCGCCGCTCTGGACGACGCCATCCGGGCCTGGGACTACCTGATGCTCCTGGGCTACGGGGCGGACCAGGTGGTGCTGGCCGGGGACTCCGCCGGGGGCAACCTGGCCCTGGCCCTCTGCCACCGGCTGCGGGCCAAGGGCCGCCGTCTGCCCGGGGCCATCCTGCTCATGTCCCCCTGGACCGACATGACTATGCAGGGCAGCTCCTACCGGGAGCGGGCCGATCTGGACCCCATGCTGACGGCGGAGTATATCACCGCCGTGCGGGACGCCTACGCCGGGGACGCCTCCCTCCACTCGCCCCTGCTCTCCCCTCTCTTCGGGGATTTTTCCGGGTTTCCGCCGGTGCTCATCCAGGTGGGGGACCATGAAATCCTCTACTCCGACAGCGAGGCCCTGTATCACAAACTGAAGCAGCAGGGGGTGCCCTGCCGGTTTGAGGTGGGGCAGGACATGTGGCATGTGTTTCAGATGTTCCCCACCAAGAAGGCCTCGGAGGCCATTGCAAGCGCTGCGCGGTTTCTGCTGGAGCAGCGGTTTTAACCCAAGGAAAGAGAGAGATTCATGACCATTCTAACGGTTTTTGTGCAGATGCTGGCCCTGCTGGTGATGATCGGCGTGGGCTTCGTGGCCGCCAAGGCCAAATTTCTGGACGGGCACACCAACGCCCATCTCAGCCAGCTTATCGTGAATATTTTAAACCCCATGCTGGTGCTCTCCAGCGCGGCGGGGTCCGTGGGGCAGGTGCCCCTGGAGCGGCTGGGGCTGGTGCTCCTCATCGCCGTGGGGATGTTTCTGGTGTTCATCCTGGCGGGCACCCTCCTCTCCCCGGCCTTCGAGCGGGACCCCCTCCAGCGCAAGACCTTCCAGCTGATGTTCGTCTTCTCCAACCTGGGCTTTATTGGCATCCCGGTGGTGTCCAGCGTGCTGGGGGCGGAGTATGTGGTGTACGTTTCCGAGTTTATCCTGGTGTACAACCTGGTGTTCTATACCTATGGGGTGGCCCTGGTGGAGGGGAAGTTCTCCCTGGCCTCCCTCCGATCCCTGATAAACCCCGGGAACCTGTGCTGCCTGGCCGCTTTGGCCATTCTGCTGCTGGATCTCCACCTGCCCGGCTTCCTCCTCACCGCCGTGGACTGCGTGGGGGGCGCGGCCTCTCCCCTGGCTCTGGCCTCCGTGGGCTTTACCCTGGCCAGCGCCGACCTGAAGGCCATCTTCGGGGACCGGCGGCTGTACCTGTTTACCCTGGTGAAGCTGCTGGTGCTGCCCTGCCTGATGCTCCCCGTGGTGCGGCTGCTGCCGGTGGACCCGGCCCTGGTGTCCGTGTGCATGGTCATGTTCGGCATGCCCGTGGGGAGCATGCCTCTGATGCTCATTAACGAAAAGGGCCTGGAGAGCAGGGTGTGCACCGCTTCTATTTTGATGACCACCCTGCTGTGCGTCGTTACGGTGCCCATTTTAATGGCGATTTTATAACGAAAAAGCGCCTGCCCCGGCAGGCGCTTTTTGGCGCAGTTAAAAGACCACAATGAGCCCTTTTTCCATGGCGTAGAAGGAGGTCAGGCCCCGGCAGGCCAGGGTGGAGACCGACTTCACCGGCAGGGCCTTCTGGATCATCTCCTTCAGCTTCTGGGCCCCGTCCAGGTTGTTGCAGTGGGAGATAACCACCTCGGCCTGATGGCAGTCCTTGTTGGTCTGCAGGTAGGACAGCAAGGCCCGGAGGGTGCTCCTTTCCCCTCTGGCCTTGCCCACCATCTTGATGGTGCCCTCCCGGGTGCCCTCGGCCACCACGTGGACCCCCAGGGTGTGGAGAAGGGAACCCAGCAGGGGCTTCATGCGGCCGTTTTTCACCAGGTTGTCGAAGTTTTCCAGGGTGAACACCGTGCGCAGGGAGGCCTGGTATTCCTGTAACCGGCGGCAGAGGGCCTCGAAGTCCTCCAGCCCCTCCTCCAGAAGAGCACGGGCCTTGCGGATGAGCAGGACCAGGGCGCCGGCGGTGCTTTTGGAGTCCAGCACGAAGATCTTCTTCTCCGGGTGCTGCTCCAGCACCATGTCCCGGGCGGTGACGGCGGCGGCGTAGGTCCCCGAGAGGTTGCCGGAGATGGTGAAGCACAGGGAGCAGTCCGCCCCCTCAAAGGCCTCGGCAAAGGCGGCGGGAGAGGGACAGGCGGTGCTGGAGGGGCCGGAAGCGGCGGACATGTGGTGGAGCAGCTCGTCCACGTCCAGGCGGGCGTCGTCCCGGAACTCCCGGTCCCCCACCAGCAGGGTCAGGGGAACCACCGTCAGGGTCAGCTTCCCCGGCACCAGCTGGGCGGAGGTCAGGTCGCTGCTGCTGTCACAAACCAGGTTCCATGTCATATATTATCACTCCTCGATTTGAAGGCAACATTTTATAATATTTAATATTGGATATAGTGATATCGTACTACATTTTATCCGGGAAGTCAACCATAACTTTGCCCCTGGCGGGCGTGTAGGTGTTACGATGATGTGTGACAAAAAGTAAAAAAAGATAGCGAATAGGAGTGGCCTGTATTAAGGTTGAGTTGCCGAGACAAAACCGAAAGGCA
>SFPN01000050.1 GCA_004551945.1 Clostridiales bacterium
GACGCCCGCACCACCTACGACCTGGAAAAGCTCCGCCAGATGCTGGAGGAGCGGCTCAAGGAGCAGCACGAGCGCCACGACGGCGGCCAGTACTGGGTGGGCACCGGCGGCACCTCCACCATGGGCCACTCGGGCTACGCCGCCACCGGCATCCGGGTGGGGGGCGAGAGCCAGCACCGCCACGCCCTCCAGGTGGCCGGCGAGCGGGAGTTCCGGGACTTCCGGGAGGACAACGTGCTGGACCAGCGGTCCTTCCAGCTGGCCTTCCGCCGCCTGCGGCAGATGACCACCCGCCAGGACGGCCCCATGGACGTGCTGAACCTGGACCGGACCATCGACGAGACCTGCAACAACGCCGGTTACCTCCAGCTGGAGTTCGACCGCCCCCGGACCAACGACATCAAGGTGATGGTCCTCTTCGACTCCGGCGGGTCCATGAACCCCTACGCCCGGCTGTGCAGCCAGCTCTTCCAGGCGGTGAACCGGGCCAACAACTTCAAGGACCTGAAGATCTTCTACTTCCACAACTGCTGGTACTCCGAGCTGTACACCGATCCCCGGTGCACCTATGGGGAGTCGGTGCAGACCCAGTGGGTGATCAACAACCTGAGCCGGGAGTACAAGGTCATCGTGGTGGGCGACGCCTCCATGGCGCCCTCGGAGCTGACCTGGATCGGCGGCAGCAGCTGGTACAACCGGTACAACAACGAGACCGGCCTGACCTGGCTCAACCGTTTCCACAACCGCTTCGAGAAAATGGTGTGGTTCAACCCCATCCCTGAGTCCATGTGGGAGTACGACTACGGCGCCCAGACCATCGAAATGGTCCGCAGCGTGGTGGATATGTACCAGCTCACCGTGGAGGGGCTGGGCCGGGGCCTGAAGAAGCTGGTGTCGGCGCGGTAAGTTTGAATTTGCGCAAAAAACGGCTGGGAAACCGGCCGTTTTTTCTGCCCTGATAGGGCAGGTGAACCTCCGCGCATGTTCTAATGCGCCCCGACCGCTTTTTTTGCGGCGCTCCCTTGCGGTTTAGGGGAAACATGGTGTAAACTAAAAAAATGAAACATGTTGATTTTCAATAGATTCGAGGTGCGCTATGGACCGGGCCAACGCCGCAAAGAAAAAACGAATACACAGCCTGCTGCGCACGGTGATCCTGCTGGTCGCCTGCTTCGTTGCCACCCTGCTTATTCTCCGCATGGAGCTGAGCAAGCGGGGCGAGGCGGCGGCGGTGGAGAGCTTGTCCGCCTTTGCTCAGCGGGGCAGCTCCGGGGTCACCGGCAAGGTGGAGAATGTGGCCAGCCGCCTGCACACGGCGGCTCAGCTTCTGGGGACCGGAGGCCTGTCCAGTGAGCGGGCCGCCCAGGAGATCCTGGACGCGGTGCTGGACAGCGTCCCCTTTTCCCAGCTGGGCCTGCGCCTGCCTGACGGCTCCGCGCTTCTCAGCGACGGAATCCGCCAGACGGAGACGAGCTGGGACTCTGCCCGGCAGTGCCAGGGGGAGAGCGGCAGCTTCTGGATAAGCGGCGCCCAGCAAACCGGCCCGGACGGGGACTGGGTGGTGAATCTGTATGTGGAGATCCCCGACAGCGACCGCCTGCTCTTCGGCACCCTGCGCCTGGAGGACCTGCTCAGCGCGGATACCTTTCAGGCTCTGATGGAGAAGGAGCAGGGGATTGTGGTCTTTGAGAGCGAAACCGGCACCATCCTGCTGGACACCTTCCGGGACCAGGAAGCCCTGGGCGAGAACCTGTACAGCCAAGATATGCTGACCCAGGAGCAGATTGACAATCTCCAGGCGGGGCAGCAGCGGTCGGACACCGCAGTGAACTCCTGGGAGGAGGAGGGAGGACAGGTCCTCTACTTCTGCGTCCAGAACACCGGCGTTGCCGGCTGGGGCCTGCTGGCTGCCGCCCGGGAGGACGCCGTCAGCCGGACGGTGGGGATGATCCCCCGGAGCGTAGCCTACTTCCTGCTGGCATTGCTCTACGGTTTGGCCGGGACCATGGTTCTGTTCTACCAGACCGTCCGGGAGCGGTCGGTGCGGGACAAGCTGGACCAGGAGGTGGCCCGGAGCAACACCCTTATGAACGTGGCCCTGCCCAGCTCGGACGTGCAGCTTTTCGAGCTGCTGCCCAACGGCCTGCTCCGGTTGCTGAGCCCGGGGAAGGGCCAGGTGCGGGCGGATCTTTTTACCCCCAAGCAGATGCTGATTCGCTTAAACTGCTCGGTCCAGTGGGAGGCTGCCCTCCAGGCCGCTCTGGAGCAGGCCGCCCAGGGTCAGGACAGCGAGGTGGAATTCCAGACCATGGACGAGGAGGAAACCTGGATTCAGCTGCGCATTGACCCCCTGCCCGGCAACGAGGAGGTGGAGGCCATCGGCACCATCCGAGGGGTCACGGAGGAGGTCCAGGAGCGCCACCGGAAGGAGGACGCGGCCAAGCTGCTCAACCGGATGATGGAGGGCACCGTGGCCGGCCTGGAGATCTCCCTGGAGGAGGACACCTGGCGGATGCTGTGGGGCTGGGAGTCCTACGGCCACCTGACCTACCGGGAGGGCAGCCAGCCCCCCCACGAAAGCTTACCGTACCAAGAGGGGAACCTGCCCTCCTATGATACCTTTGTCCACCAGAGAGTGGCTCCCACCATCCACCCCAAGGACCGGGAGGAGTACCTGCGGGTGATGGAGCGCAGCGCCCTGCTGGGGTCCTTCTTCACCGGCACCACCAAGTTTACCCTGGAATACCGGGTGCGGGTGGATCAGGCCCCGGGATATGAATGGCACTCCTCCGAGTTCTACCTGTTCCGGGACAGCGGTACCCACCGGATCAAATGCAACCTGCTCATCCGCCAGGTCACCGAGGCCAAGCAGCAGGAGCTGGAGGAGAAGCGGCGGCTGGAGGAAAAGGAGCACATCCTCTTCCTCCAGGCCAAGAAGCTGGTGGAGTCCGAGGACGAGCTGGACTTCGTCCACGTCATCGCCGACTACTACCAGGGTATCTACGTGGTGGACCTGAACCAGGATGAGACCCGGAGCATCAAGGTGCCCCGGTACTTTGCCGACCTGCTGGAGCGGGAGAACAACCGGCTCAGCCGCACCCTCTGGCGGTACGGCCAGGAGCTGATGGACCCGGACTATGTGCCCGCCTTCCAGGCCCTGGTGGAGTATGACAACATGCGGAAGATCCTGGCGGACAAGGGCCAGGCGGAGATGACCTACCGGAAGCAGAACGGCACCTGGATCTGCATGCGGGTGCTGCCCATGCCGGGGTACTCGGAGGAGACTCCCAAGACCCTGTGGATTTTCGAGGACGAAACCGCCACCGTGACCCTGCGGGAGGAGGAGGAGAAGGCCCGGGTCACCGCCGAGGCCGCCGAGGCTGCCAGCCAGGCCAAGAGCCAGTTTTTGGCCAACATGAGCCACGATATCCGCACCCCCCTCAACGCCATTCTGGGCATGTCCGAGCTGGGCCTGCGGGAGGAGAACGCCGAGGAGAAGGACAACTGCTTCCGGGACATCCGGGGCAGCGGCCGGATTCTGCTGGAAAACATCAACAGCATCTTGGACCTGTCCAAGATCGAGGCGGGCAAAATGGAGATCACCCAGGAGAGCTACCACATCCTCTCCACCCTCCACGACGCCATCACCGTTCTGCGGATGCGGGCCCAGGAGAAGAAGCTGGAGTTTGTGGCCCAGGTGGACGAGAACATCCCCGCCACTCTGTTCGGGGACGACGTGAACATCAGCCATATTATTATGAACTTAGGCTCCAACGCGGTGAAGTACACCAACCAGGGCTCGGTGACCATGACCGTCACCTGGGAGCCTGCGGTGGAGGACGGCGCCCTGGTGATCCACATGGAGGACACCGGCGTGGGCATCCGGAAGGAGGACATGCCCTACATCTTCCGCAGCTACGGCCGCCTGGACCGGGGGGCCAACCGGCACATTGAGGGTACCGGCCTGGGGCTTCCCATCTGCAAAAAGCTGGCGGAGCTGATGGACGGCAAGCTGGGGGTGGAGAGCACCTACGGGGTGGGCAGCGACTTCTGGGTGCGCCTGCCCCAGAAGGTGGTGGACCCCACCCCCTGCGGCCCCTACCGGGGGGATATCCGCCCGGAGAGCGACCAGTATTACAACAGCTTCACCGCCCCCGAGGCGGCGGTGCTGGTGGTGGACGATCAGGCCCTGAACCTGAAGGTCTGCCAGGGCCTGCTGCGGCCCTACGAGATGGAGGTCTACACCGCCCGGTCCGGCCAGGAGGCCCTGCGGCAGATGACCCAGGTGTGGCCGGACCTGGTGTTCATGGACCACATGATGCCCGATATGGACGGGGTGGAGGCCACCCAGCGGATCCGGGAGATGGGCAAAAAGGACCCCTATTTTGCCGTGGTGCCCATCATCGCCCTCACCGCCAACGCCATGAAGGGGATGAAGGAGTATTTCCTGGAGAATGGGTTCAGCGACTTTGTCTCCAAACCCATCGAGCTGGACGCCCTGGACCAGGCCCTGCGGACCTGGGTGCCCGAGGACAAGCAGAAGGCCCCGGCCCGGCCCATGGGGAACCGGAACCGGGATCAGGCGCCCCCGGACCTGGCGGAGCTGAAGGGAGTGGACGTGGTCCAGGGCATAAGCTTCTGCGGCACGGCGGAGATCTACCGCAAGACCCTGGTGATGTTCCGGGATCAGGTCCACGGCAAGGTCCGGCGGATCAGCCAGGCCCTGGAGGAGAACCGGATGGAGGACTACGCCATCGAGGTTCACAGCCTGAAGAGCGGTGCCCGGTGGATCGGGGCCATGGACCTGGGGGACCGGGCCGAGCGCCTGGAGATGGCCGCCCGGGCCGGGAACCGGAACCAGGTGGAGGAGGACACCCCCGCCCTTCTGCACCAGTATCAGGCCCTGGGCGAAGCCCTGTCCGGGCTGACGGAAATATGAAAGCAGCCGGGATCGCAAGAATCGATCCCGGCTTGTTTGGAAGCTGACTGAGAGGGCGTTACCCCACCGCCTTCCCCAGCGCCGCCCCGGCGATGCAGAGAACCAGGCTCAGCCCGGCGTACAGGGAGAACAGCCCCCAGCGGCCGCTCTCCAGCAGGGAGAGGGACTCCAGGGAGAAGGTGGAGAAGGTGGTAAAGCCCCCGCAGAAGCCCACCTTGAGCAGGAGAACCAGGTTGGGGTCCATCCCCGCGGGCCCTCCGGCCCGCTGGGCGATGAGGCCGATGAGGAAGGCGCCCAGCAGGTTAATGAGCAGGGTGGGCAGGGGGAAGGCACCCCGCTGGAGCCAGGGGATCAGCCCGATGAGATACCGGCACACCGCCCCGGCGGCCCCACCGGCGCCCACGAAAAGACAGTTGGAAATCATAGAGAAGCCTCATTTCTTCCCCGCCCTTGACAACGGAGGGTGGGGCTGGTATCATAAATACAAAAGGGCACTGCAACAAGCGGTCAGCCCAGTTTAAGTTTCATTTATGAATGACTGAAACCGTCACTGTGCAGAGTGGCGGTTTCTGCCTTTCATACGGATCGTTACGGTATATCCGAAGATATGTAACGTAATCGTAATTGGCATAGCCCCACCTCCTTTCGGAGGATGTGACTGACCGCCTGCCGTTGTGCAGTGCTCTTCTGCCCCTTGCGGGGTGAGAATATCATAGCATGGTTTGACAGAGTTTGTCAATTTCAGAGCATATGACACGCAAAAAGGAGCGCCGTTTGGCGCTCCTTTTCCGTTTCTGGGGCTTGGGGTTACTGGGCTATATTTTCGCAGAAACGCATGAGGATAGTGGCCGCCTGGGCGCGGACGGCGCTGCCCTGGGGAGACAGGGTGGTGTCAGTGACGCCGGTAATGAGGCCGGCGGCGTTGGCCCAGGCCAGTGCGTCCGCCGCGTAGGTGTTCACGGCGGAAGAGTCGCTGAACCGGCTCAGGTCGGCCAGCTGGCTCACGTCATAGCCCTTGTAGGCGGCGTAGCGGTACAGGATGGCCGCCATCTGCTCCCGGGTGATGGGGGAGGTGGGGGCGAAGGTGGTCTGGGAGGTGCCGTTCACGATGCCGTTGGCAGCGGCCCAGTCCACCGCTTCCTGGTACCAGGCGCCGCTCTCTACGTCAGCAAATCCGGAGGCAGCTGCTGCGGGAGAGCCCTCCAGCCGGTGGAGAATGGTGACGATCATCCCCCGGGTGGTGGTGGCCTTGGGGGAGAAGGTGGTGGCAGAGGTGCCGGTCATGAGACTGTTGTGATAGACATAGGCCACCGCGTCATAGAACCAGTCGCTGGTTGTTACGTCCGTGAAGGGCAGGGTGGAAGCGGGGGCTTCCAGCGCGGCAAAGGAGGCAGAGATGCTCACATTGGAGGCAGGCATGGTGAAGGTGTAGGTCCCGTCGCCCTGGTCAGTCAGCATGATTTCACTGCCGTTCTTGTCGATAACGATCAGCTTGTCCAGCCCGTAACCATCATCGGGGATAGCCGTGATTGCGACAGTGGAACCCTTGCTGGCAGACTTAGGAGAAACGGCCACAACCCCACCAGTCACTGTGGGTACGGATATTGAAAACTCTGTATTTCCGCTTTCTGTTTGAACAGGGGGAATAACGGCAGGAGTGCCGTCAATCAATACGGGTGATACCAGCGGTGTTTCATACACGCCGTCGAGATTTTTGTCGCCGGTAATGATGACATAGGTGCAGTCGTCTTTGGTTCTCCACTGAATCGAAATGGCTGTATCACTCAGGTTTTCAAGTTTGCTGACCTCCTCGTCTTTGAAAGAAGTAGTCACCTGATCGATGTCCATTCCCGAAACGGTAATACCCGAACCGGTCTGTTCAACGGTGCACTGACCATTCAACTTGCCAGTTACTTCGAGGCGTAAGATTTCGTCGTTGACAAAACAACTTAATGCAATTGTTTCTTGCGTGTTTTCTTCGGTCTCAACCCTAATGTCCGCCTTTATCGTATCGGCGGTATTGGATGTGTCTATTTCTCCAGAGGCCGTAACAGGAAACTCTAACAGATACTCATTGTTAGCAAGCGCGATATACCTTGTCTCTTCACCGGTGTTTTTTGCTGTCATCGTTGAATCAGATTCAATCCAGAATTCATGAACAGAATTTGCCATTTCATCTGTTAATGTATTTGCTGCTTCAATCGGCAAAATTAAGTTTTCATTTCCAGAGATTGTATCTTCAAAATAAGAGGATATTTCCCCTGACTTGGTAATAGTAAAATCAGAAAGGTCTGTTGCGAGTAAATTGTAATCACTGCTTTGAATTTCAGAAAGGTAGTCCGTTTCGGAAACCGCGTGTGTTTCCTGATCTTGCAGCACTTTGGCCACATAATAGACTAAATCATAACCTAATATATAGGAGATGTTGGTGTACTTGGAATCTGTTGGATAGTCCCAACCTGTAAAGTTGGGATACTTGCCGTAAAGTCTGATTTCGGATTCCACATTTGTTAAATTACAATCATAAATCAGGATGCTCTCATAGTCATCGTGAGTTTCGGTTCCATACCCCCATAGGGCGTGTTTTTCATTACCTAAAGCAGTTACTATGCAGACAGGGTCTTTTCCGGATACCTCATAGGATTTTACTGCATCATACAGATCTTTGAGTTTTCCTGATGACTCTTTACCCTTTGTTTGGTTGGCTTTCTCTTGTGTTGTAAAATCGGTGCAAAACTGCATTGCATATCCAAGTTTGATATACTCTTCTGCAGTAAGATCGAGACTGTTGCTTCTTGCGTCTTTTGACAAGGTGGACACACTAGTTGCCATCGGATTTTGATCAAAATCATCGTAGCTAATATATCCCTGATCAAAAGTCATAGCGGTGCCCACCATCCCTGCACAGAGCCCTCCAGACTTATCTTCCCGATTGTTTGAATCAACAATCGAGTGAAGAAGGGCAATTCCGGGTTTATACAGTTTAAGCCATACTGAAAGATCAACCTCGCTTTTATAGTTTCTAAATCCCCACACATCCTTGATTACTTTCTTTGGTGTGTAGAAAGACCATGTTCCTTT
>SFPN01000051.1 GCA_004551945.1 Clostridiales bacterium
GGTGTGGTGGATCAGAAGCTCCTCCCGCTTTACTCCTCGGCAGGCTCTTCCTCCACACGAGTGACCGCGATGGCCAGATCGTCCAACTGCTTCTGATCCACCACGTCGGGGCAGTTCATCATCAGGTCGGAGGCGTTCTGGACCTTGGGGAAGGCGATCACGTCCCGGATGGAGGACGCGCCGGTCATGAGCATCACCAGACGGTCCAGGCCGTAGGCCAGGCCGCCGTGGGGGGGTGCGCCGAACTTGAAGGCATTCACCAGGTGGCCGAACCGCTCCTGGATGTCCTCGTCGGAGATGCCCAGGGCCTGGAAGGCCTTCTCCTGCATCTCGGGGGTGTTGATTCGGATGGAGCCGCCGCCCAGCTCGGTGCCGTTGAGAACGATATCATAGGCACGGGCGCGGCAGTTGGCCTTGTCGGTGAGCATCTTGTCCTCGTCCTCGATCATGGGGGCGGTGAAGGGGTGGTGCATGGCCTGGTACCGGCCCTCCTCCTCGGACCACTCGAACATGGGGAACTCGGTGACCCACAGGAATTTGAAGTCCATGGGGTCCAGGATATCCAGCTGCTTGGCGCACTCGATTCGCAGCGCGCCCAGGGAGGCGAACACCACCTCGTCCTTCACGTCGCCCACAATCAGGATCAGGTCGCCGTCCTTGGCATTGGCTCTCTCGATGATGGTGGCGTTCTCTTCGTCGGTGAGGAACTTCTGATAGGAGGAGGTCACCTTGCCGTCCACCATTCTGGCCCAGGCCAGGCCCTTGGCCTTGTAGGTCTTGACGAAGTCGCCCAGCTTGTCGATCTTCTTCCGGGGGAAGTCCTTGGCGTGGCCGTCCACGTTAATGAGACGCACGGAGCCGCCCCCCTGAACCGCGCTGGAGAACACCCCGAAGCCGCAGTCCTTCACGATATCAGAAATATCCTTGATCTCAAAGCCGAACCGCAGGTCGGGCTTGTCGGAGCCGAAGCGGTCCATGGCCTCCCGGTAAGGCATCCGCAGGAAGGGGGTCTGCACGTCCACGTCCAGAATCTCCTTGAACACCCGCTTCAGGAAGCCCTCCTGGATGGTCTGAATCTGCTCCTCGTCCAGGAAGGACATCTCCAGGTCGATCTGGGTGAACTCAGGCTGACGGTCGGCCCGCAGGTCCTCGTCCCGGAAGCAGCGGGCGATCTGGAAGTACCGGTCAAAGCCGGAGAGCATCAGCAGCTGCTTGTACTGCTGGGGGGACTGGGGCAGGGCGTAGAACTTGCCGGAATGCACCCGGGAGGGCACCAAGTAGTCCCGGGCCCCTTCGGGGGTGGACTTGGTGAGGATGGGGGTCTCGATCTCCAGGAAGCCATTCTCGTCGAAGTAGTCCCGGCAGATCTTCACGATCTTGTGGCGCAGGGCGATGGTGCGCTGCATATCCGGGCGGCGCAGGTCCAGGTAGCGGTACTTCAGCCGGACCGCGTCCTTCACATCGGAGTTCTCCACGATCTCGAAGGGCGGGGTCTCCGCCTTGGCCAGCAGGCGCAGCTCAGTGACCTTCACCTCAATGTCGCCGGTGGGCATGTCGGGGTTCTTGGACTCCCGCTCCCGGACCTCTCCGGTGGCAGCGATGACGTACTCGCTGCGGAGGGAGGCCGCCTTCTCGAAGATCTCTTTGGGGGTGCTGTCGTCAAAGGACAGCTGGATGAGGCCGGTGCGGTCCCGCAGGTCCACGAAGATCAGGCCGCCCAGGTTCCGCTGGCGCTGGACCCAGCCGCAGATGGAAATCTCCTGGCCGATGTGTTCAGCCCGGAAGGTGCCGCAGTAATCGGTGCGGCGGAAGTTCTGTAAATTATCCATGGTTGTTCACTCCAATGTTGATTGATACGGATTCTTGATTCAAAAATGGAATCAAGAATCCCGTGTGCTGCGCACACTCGCATCGTGCTGACGCACGCTGCGCCGTCTCATGCAGTTCTTGACGCGCTTTGCGCTATAAAAAGCTTTACAAGCTTTTTATCAAGAACTAGTATGATGCGCCGGGACCGGGGATCACTGGCCGGTAACATACCGGAAAACCAGCAGGATCACGGCCAGAATGGCGATATAGATGATCATTTTGATTTTAGGGTTCATGGGTGTTTTCTCCTTTAATAGGATACGCCAGGACGGCAGTCAGGTCAAGAGGGGCTGTCCCCGGATTGGGCCAGGAGGAAATCCAGAATCTCCTGCTGGAAGGCTTCCCCGCCGGAGGTGCGGAAGGAACGGTCCCGCATGCCGCTGCCCACAAACCAGATGGGCTTGTCCCCGGAGAAGGTCATGCCGTAGGCCGCTTCCCCCTGGTAAAAGGTCAGGTTTCCCTCATAGTCCAGGATCACGGACCGGTTGTCCTTGTCCAGGTAGAGGGGGATATAGGTCTGCTCCTCCAGCAGGGCCATCAGCTCTCCATAGGCCGGGTCGTCGGGGTTGAGGGTGAACTCCCGGGTCTCTTCCTGCCCTGTGAGGGTCACATGAACCTGGGTCACCGCCTCCCGGTCAATGCCCAGGGCCTGGTCGATGCTCCGGGGGCACAGGGCCCACGCGATCAGGGCGATCACAATGACCAGCTCGAACACCGCGATGATCCGCTTGGTCCTTACGTTCATAGCAGTCTCCTTTCCTCATACTGGTTCTTGATTCAAAAATGGAATCAAGAATCCCGTGTGCTGCGCACACTGGCATCGTGCTCACGCACGCTGCGCCGTCTCATGCAGTTCTTGATAAAAAGCTTTGGACGCTTTTGATCAAGAACTGGTATCAGGTCAGGAGGCCTGGGTGAGCAGGTAGTCCAGAATCTCCTGCTGGGTTTCCTGGCCGCCGGAGATCTGGCAGGTTTTCAGCTTGGCGTTGTCCTGGGCGCCCAGGGCCACCTGCTTGCCCCCGTCCAGCACCACGTCCCAGGACTTGACGCTGTTGGACAGGGTAAGGGTCACCAGATAGTCCAGGCCCCCTTCCTCCTCCTTGGAGAAAGTGCGGGAGTAGGAGGGCTTCTGAATCAGGGTCAGCACCTTCACATAGGCGTCCTCCCCCTTGTTCAGGGTGCAGGAGAGGGATTCTCCCCCGTCCACCGGGTCCAGCCGGACCTGGATGTCCTGGATTTTGGAGACGTCATAGTTCTCCCCCAGGGCCCAGTCCAGATCCCGGGGCATCAGCAGCACCAGGGCCACCGCCACCAGAATGAAGAGAAGGCCCACGATCACTTTGCGGATGCTCATGCCTTATCCTCCCGGATGGGGGCCTGTCCTTTCAGCTTTTCCAGATCCGCGGCAATGGACCGGACGGCCTCCTCCGGGGTCAGCTCCTGCTGCTGGCCGGAGGTCATTTCCTTGACCTTCACCACGCCCCGGCTGATTTCGTCCTCGCCCAAAAAGACCACATAGGGAATCTTCTGCTTGTCGGCGTAGGTCATCTTGGCCTTGAACTTCTTCTGCTCCCCGTACACCTGGGCCCGGACCCCCTGGTTCCGCAGCTGGGTGGCAAAGGCGATGGCAGGGGAGAGGTCCTCAGTCATGGGGAGAATGAGCACGTCGGCGGGGGCGGTGTTCTGGTCGGGGTTCAGGTAGCCCTGCTCCCCCAGCACGTAGAACAGCCGGGTGAGGCCGATGGAAATGCCCACGCCGGGGAGCTTCTTGTCGGTATAATACTCCGCCAGGTTGTCGTACCGGCCGCCGGAGCAGATGGAGCCGATCTCCGGGTGGTCCAGCATGACGGTTTCGTAGACGGTGCCGGTGTAGTAGTCCAGGCCCCGGGCGATGGTCAGGTCCACGGCAAAGTGGTCCTCAGGCACCCCGAAGGCGGACAGGTACTTGACCACGGTCCCCAGCTCATCCAGGCCCTGGTCGAAGATTTCGTTCCGGCCCCGGTAGCCCTCCAGCGCCTGGAGGACTTCCCCGTTGGAGCCGGTGATGGCGATGAAGCTCAGAATTTCCCCGGCGGCAGCCTCGGAGACGCCGGACTCGATGAGCAGCGCCCGGACCTTTTCGGGGCCGATCTTGTCCAGCTTGTCCACGGTGCGCATGATGTCGGCGGCCTGGTCGCCCAGACCCTGCATGTCATAGAACCCGGTGAGGATCTTCCGGTTGTTCACCCGGATCTTGAACCGCTCCAGGCCCATGGAGGTAAAGGCGTTGTAGATGATGGCGGGGATCTCCGCCTCGTTGGAGATATCCAGCTTGCCGTCGCCGATCACGTCGATGTCGCACTGGTAGAACTCCCGGAACCGGCCCCGCTGGGCCCGCTCTCCCCGGTAGACCTTGCCGATCTGGTACCGGCGGAAGGGGAAGGTCAGGTCATTGTAGTGCAGGGCCACGTACTTGGCCAGGGGCACGGTGAGATCGAACCGCAGGGCCAGGTCGCTGTCCCCCTTGGTGAAGCGGTAAATCTGCTTCTCCGTCTCCCCGCCGCCCTTGGCCAGCAGGATTTCCGCCGACTCGATGACGGGGGTGTCCAGGGGGGTGAAGCCGTAGAGGGAATAGGTCTTGCGCAGGCGCTCCAGCATCCCCTCAAACTGGGCCTGAGGAGCGGGGAGCAGTTCCATAAAACCGGACAGGGTCCGGGGTTTGATGCGATCCATAGGTAGGACCTCGCTTTCTTGTGGTTTTCTAAGTCTCGCAGAGTTTCGCCATCCGCAGATGGCGAAATAAAATGCAGTAATTTTTTACCCGGACATGTGCCGGGTAAAAAATTCTTCTCAGCCTGCAAACGTGCGGGCCTTTGGCCCGTGCGCTGCAGCAGGCTGCTATCTCCACTTTTGGAATGGGGCGCAAACCAAGCAGGCAGCATGACACCCCCGTATACAAGCCTTCCGAAGATCCAACAACGGAAAGGCCCATTCCAAAAGTCTGTCTTAAAAAATGCGTCTTCGTCCCTGATTGCCGGAACGAGGACGCATTTTTGTTACAGTATCGCAGTTTTTACACGGTGACAGGCTTGATGGCGGGATTGATGATCTCTCTCCAGTCCAGGTCGCCCCGCTCCAGGCCGTGGATCAGGATCTCCGCGGTGGCGGCGTTGGTGGCGAAGGGGATATTATACTGGTCACACATCTGGTTGATGTACTTCAGATCCGGGTCCAGATCGCTGGACTGAGGATCGGAGAAGAACAGAACCATGTCAATCTCGTTGTAGGCGATCCGTGCGCCAATCTGCTGGCTGCCTCCGTGGGCGTGGGACAGGAAGAGGCGGACGGGTAAGCCAGTGGCTTCTGCAACGAGTCGGCCGGTGGTGTTGGTGGCGCAGACGGTATGCTTGGACAGAATGCCGCAGTAAGCGATACAGAACTGGACCATCAGTTCTTTCTTGTGGTCGTGACTCATCAAAGCAATATTCATTCAGGCTCATCCTTTCCTGGGTTCCACCCGGAGGGGTGGTCCGCTGAACTAAAATATGAGGAAGGTCCGCCAGGCTGTTCTCCTTACCATATCTTCATGAGAGGGACCGTCTCTCCCGCCAGCCGCCGGGCAATGTTGCCAAAGGCCTGGGCAGCCCCCCGCTGGGAGGTCTGCAGCAGGGCACGGCCGCTGCTTGCCGCCAGGAGCACCTGAGGGTCCTCCGGCACCAGCCCCAGCAGAGGCAGGCCGGCGGTGTCCATGGCGTCGTCGATGGTGGTGCCCAGGCGGCGCAGCAGACGCCGCTTCACCCGGTTGACCACCAGGTGGACCGTGGGCAGATTGCTCAGCTGGGTCACCACCCGCTGGGCATCCCGCAGGGAAGAGGGGTCGCTCACCGCCACCACAATGGCCCGGTCTGCGCCGGAAACCGCCATGCGGAACCCGGGACCCAGGCCGGCGGGAGAGTCGATGAGAATGAAATCATAGCTCGCCCGGGCCTGCTCCAGCAGGGCACGAAAGCCGCTTTCCCCGGGAAAATCCTCCGGCAGAGTCAGGGGTGCGGTGAGAAGATACAGGTTTGATACAGTCGGGTGGGGGGCCACAGCCCGGTCCAGCTCGCACCGGCCGGAAATTACGTCGCTGAAATCCATCAGGGCGGCGTCGGTCATGCCCAGGGTGATATCCAGGTTCCGCAGACCCACGTCGCCGTCGATGCACAGCACCCGCTTGCCCTGAAGAGCCAAAGCCGAGCCCACACCGCCAGCCAGGGAGGTCTTTCCCGTGCCGCCTTTTCCGGATGTAATGACGATAACCGTGCCCACTGCCATTCCTCCTGAAACTTCTGCTCCATCTTAGCATAATTTCATAGATTTTGCAACCATTTTTGTGCAAAGATACTAAACTTTTGCCTCTTTGATCTTGGTCCATTTCCGCGGATACCCTTTGGGGGTGGGCCGGCGCTTGGAGACGGTGACAATCCGGTGGTAAACCTCGCTGTCCGGCAGGCGGTAATCCATCACGAAGGGGGGTTCTCCCCCCAGGGTTTGGATGATAGGCTCCGCCGCCTCGATCTCCTCGTCGGTCTTGTTGCTCTTCATGGCCATGAACAGGCCCCCCGGGCGGACATAGGGCAGGCAGAGCTCCGCCAGCATGGGCATGGCCGCCACCGCCCGGGACACCGCCGCGTCATACCGGTCCCGGTGTTCCTTCTGAAGGGAGAGCTCCTCCGCCCGGCCCTTGATGAGGACCACGTCGGGCAGATCCAGCTCCTGGCAGAGCTCTGTTAACCAGTCCACCCGCTTGCCCAGGCTGTCCAGCAGGGTCAGCTGGATGGTGGGGTCCAGAATCCGCAGCACCAGGCCGGGAAAGCCCGCCCCGGTGCCCACGTCGATGATCGTTTTCCCTGTCAGCGCCTTGGAGGGCAGCAGGGCGGCGCTGTCCAGAAAGTGGCGGGAGATCACCTCCGCCGGGTCGGTGATGGCGGTGAGGTTCATCACCTGGTTTTTTTCCAGCAGCCGGTCGCAGTAGAGGGCCAGCTTGTCCACCGCCTCCGGGGCGGGGGACAACCCTAAGCGGGTCAGCCCGGTCCGGAGGGTTTCTTTCAGTTCGTCTGTCATAGGCTTACCTCACCAGTTGATGATCTGGCCGGAGTAAAACACATAGAAGTATCCCAACGTCAGGGCGGCCACGAGGGCCACCCCCACCCAGGCCAGGGCCCGGGTGAGAGGGCTTGTCTTTTTCTCCGGGGGCTTGATCTCCGGCGTCTCCGCCGCCGGGACCTGTTCTTCTTCCAATCGCTTCTCGGGTTCCATTAGGGGCTCCTTTTACTTCTGCTCCTTCAGCAGGTCGCGGATCTCCATGAGGAGCTTTTCCTCGGCGGAGGGCTCCGGAGGCGCGGCCTCGGCGGCGGCCTCCTCTTCCTTCTTCCGAAGGGCTTCCATCTTGGTCTTGGCGGAGTTTATCACCTTGATGACGATAAAGACCACCAGGGCCACCAGGATAAAATCGATGATGGTGGACAGGAAGGTGCCGATGCCGATGGTGACGGCGGCGGTGACCACCTCGCCGGCCTCGTCCAAAACCTCAGGCTGGAGAACGATGTTCAGCTGGGTCAGGTCGGTGCCCCCCAGGAAATAGCCGATGGCGGGCATGACCACGTCGTTGACCAGGGACGTGGTGATTTTGCCGAAGGCGGTGGCGATGATAACGCCGACGGCCATATCCATCACGTTGCCCCGGCTGATGAATTCCTTGAATTCAGCGATAAAGCCTTTTGCTTTCTTTTTTGCGTCTGCCATGATGCTCGTCCTTTCTTTCTATCTTCCGTTTCATGGTAGATGTGCGGGAGGGGTTCTTGTCTCCCCCAAAGGGGGAGGCGAGAGCCCAGGTGCTGTGGTTTACTTCTTGGTGATGACCTCCAGGCCGCCCAGGTACTTCTGGAGCACCTCAGGCACCTTCACAGAATCATCTTTTAACTGATTCTGCTCCACCCCAGACGGCTTGCCGTCTGGGGACCCCGGAGGTCATTTTACTTCCTCGGGCGAAGTGAATTCGCCCTGCGGCAAGATTTCCTTCGGAAATGCTTGGTATGGTTCCGCAGAATCAG
>SFPN01000003.1 GCA_004551945.1 Clostridiales bacterium
ACGCATCCCACACGTTCTTTTCCTTTCAGGACTTTAAAACCCAGCTTTCCAGAAGGCAACGTCAATACAATAACTTCCCGATGAGACCCCTCGCCTGGCACTCTCCTTTACAGGTCCTCTCCGCTTTCCCGAATGTGTAACACATCATTGACAAACCTACAAGAAACACCCAGCCAGTTTTCTACACCTTGCAAAGGGAGCGTCCCCGTGATAGGATGTAGCCGAAGCGAACCACCACTTTGGAGAGAGAAGGTACCCCCATGAGCTATGACTATCTGGACACGATTTCCCTGGCCAGCCTGCCTTCCGAGGACCGGTTCCCGGCCTGGCGGGCAATTCTGGGGCGGAAAACCCAAACAGCCCGGACCTTTGAGATCCATTGCTGGGCGGAAGAGAAGGAGTGGGTGGAGGTCGCCCTGCAATATGGCGAAGAAAAAGAGGGCGGCTGGGCCCACGGCACCGTGATTGCCGGGCCGGTGACAGAGGAATTTCTCCATATGCTTCTCCATACGCCCAAGCCGGAGGCCGGTGAAGGCTATGACAAGTTGACCCCCTTCTTCTCGATTTTCTTTGACAACGGCTTTTCCAGCGAGTTCTACGGCACAGAGCTGCATGTGTGGCTCAGCCTCTGAACCGGGCTTATTGGACTTGCATACATTGCAGCCAGAGCCGGGCCAGCTGGGTCATCCCCGCTTTGTTGGGGTGCAGGCCGTCCATGGAGGGATACCGGGCGTCCAGCCGGGCCAGGTCCGCAACCTGACAGCCGGTGGCCGCTGCGGCCCTTCGGATAGCTTCATTATAGGGAACCAGCCGCTCCCGGAAGGGGGTGAGCTGACGGTTGAAGGGCGTGTTGTCCAAGTACCCGGTGATGAGGGTGCCGCAGGTGACCGCCGCCTGGGGATAGGCCTCCCGGATGCGCCGGAGCATCAGTTCATAGTCAGCGGCAAAGCGGTCCTCCGGTACATATTGGTTCACGTCGTTGAGACCGGAAAAGACCAGAACGTGGTCCGGGGTGATACCGTCTGCCGCCAGCTTCCGGATGCGGCTGGGGGAGCAGGCGGACAGCGCCCCTGTGGAGGCGACAGAGCTGCCCGACCAGGAGTTATTGGCCAGGAGCCGGCCGCCCAGGGCGTGGATGACCTGCATCCACCAGGTGTCCTCTGCGGAACAGACCCCGGTGATGGCGCCGAAGGCGGGGGCATAGTAGACCCCGCCCGGGGGCGTGACGTCCTGGAAGGTGCTGATGGAGTCTCCCAGCAGCGAGAAATATGGTTGCATGCCTGACATAATTGTCCGCCTCCCAACAACAAAATTCCAGGGACAGTATACCAAAATTTGACACGAAAGGGAAGTCGACACAAAGGAAAAAAGGTTTTTGAAAAAATTCCATTTCTAAGCCAATTTTGTTTGGAAAACCACTGGACAATTAGGCCCGTTGGATTTATTATATATAGTGTTTTAGTCTCTCTGCAGGCTGATCAAATATTTTGGGGAAAAAGAGAATTTGGCAAGGAAAAAACAGAGGTGATGCTATGAAGCAAAAGTTCTACGGCGGCGTCCACCCCGCCGAACACAAGGAAGCTACTGAGCAGAAACCGATCCAACCGCTCGCCAATGCCCCGGCCCAGGTCGTGATTCCGATGTCCATGCACATCGGCGCACCCTGTAAGCCCGTGGTTCAGAAAGGCGATACCGTGACGGTCGGTCAGATGATCGGTGCAACGGCGGGCCTCGGCGCACCCATCCACGCCAGTGTTTCTGGCACGGTTGTGGCTGTCGAACCCCGTCCCGGTACCGGCGGCGTGCCCACGCTTTCTGTCGTGATCGAAAACGATTTCCAAAACACCCTCAGCCCGGACTGCAAGCCCCGTGAAAACGTGGATGCCCTGACCTCCCAGGAGATCATTGACATCATCCGTGACGCAGGCTGCACCGGTATGGGCGGCGCGGGATTCCCCACCCACGTCAAAATCAGTTCTGCAGTTGGCAAAGCAGACACCATTATTATCAATGGTGCTGAATGCGAACCCTACATTACCGCGGACCATCGCCTGATGCTCGAGCACGGCGAAAAGATCATCGGCGGCGTTCGGTTCATCATGAAGGCCCTCCAGCTGGACCATGCGTTCATCGGCATTGAAGACAACAAGATGAACGCTGTGGCCCACTTGAAGGAGCTGGTAGGCGACGCCAAGGATATCACCGTCCAGGCGCTGCACACCCGGTACCCCCAGGGCGCTGAGAAACAGCTGATCCAGGCCATCACCGGCCGTGAGGTGCCCCCCGGAAAGCTTCCCGCCGATGTGGGCTGCTGCGTGTTCAACGCCGCAACCACCGCCGCGATCTATGACGCTGTGGCACTGGGCCTGCCCGTGTACCAGCGCGTGATCACCATCACCGGCAGCGCGGTGAAGAACCCCGTGAACCTGCTTGCCCCCGTGGGCACCCCCTTCTCTCACCTGATTGAAGAGGCCGGCGGCTTCAACGGGACGCCCGCCCGTGTCATCTCCGGCGGCCCCATGATGGGTTTTGCCCAGTATGACATGTCCGTCACTATGGGCAAGGCCAGCAACTGCGTCCTCTGCCTGAGCAAGGAAGACCTGCCCAAGACCAGCGAGAATCCCACCTGCATCCGCTGCGCACGCTGCGTCAACGTGTGTCCCATGCACCTGACCCCTCTCTTCATGAACATGTACGGGAAGGCTCGCCGCTGGAGCGAGGTCGAAGAGCTGCGCATTATGGACTGTATGGAATGTGGCTGCTGTCAGTACATCTGTCCGGCCCGGATCCCTCTGGTTCAGCAGTTCCGCACCGCAAAGTTTGCGATCCGCCAGCAGGCGGCCAAGAAGTAAGGAGGGTACAGCATGGAAGAATATAAACTGAGCGTAGCCTCCTCCCCGCACGCATCGTCCCCTGTTGGTACGAAGCACCTGATGCGTGATGTTCTCATCGCCCTCATCCCCGCCATGGCGATGGGCGTCTGGGTGTTTGGCCCGCGCGCACTGACCATGACCATCGTTTCGGTCATTTTCTGCGAAATCTTTGAGTGGGGCTACTGCAAGCTCCTGCATAAGCCCAATCCCATCGGGGACCTGTCCGCCGCCATCACCGGCGTGCTGCTGGTCTTCGTCTGCCCCGTCAGCCTGCCCTACTGGACGGTCATCATCGGTGACTTCTTCGCCATCGTGATCGTCAAGCAGCTCTTCGGCGGTCTGGGCACCAACTTCCTGAACCCCGCTCTGGCGGGCCGTGCATTCCTGATGCTGTGCTATCCCGTGCCCATGACCACCTGGGCAGTGCCCGGCAAGGAAAACTGGCTGGCCATCTTCGGCGCAGGGGAAGCCGGCGTGGACTATGTCACCGGCGCCACCCCCCTGTCCATCGACTTTATGAAGAGCAACATCGCTCCTGACGCCTCCCTGGCTGATATGTTCATCGGCAACATCGGCGGCTGCGTGGGCGAAGTTTCTGCCATCGCCCTGCTCATCGGCGGCATCTATCTGCTGGCCAAGGGCGTCATCCGCATCCGTATCCCCGCAGCTTACATCCTCACCGTGGCTGTCCTGACCCTGATCTTCTCCCGCGCTCCCGAAGGCGTCAACGTCTTCACCTGGATGCTCATGGAGATCTTCGGCGGCGGCCTGTTCCTGGGCGCCTTCTTCATGGCGACCGACTATGTGACCAGCCCCAACACCCCCAAGGGCGAGATCATCTTCGGCATCGGCGCAGGCCTGCTGGTGGTGTTCATCCGTTACTTCGGCGGCTATCCCGAGGGCGTGTGCTACTCCATCCTGGTCATGAACATCCTGGTTTGGCTCATCGACAAGGCTACCATGCCCAAGCGTTTCGGCGTTACCGCCGAGATGCGCAAGGCTGAGAAGGAAAAAGCCAAGGCAGCAAAGAAAGCAGCAAAGGAGGGATCTGAGGCATGAGTAACGCAAAGAAAGAACCCGGATTGGCCAGCCTCGTGATCGTTCTGGCTATCATCTGCCTGGTGATCGCTGCTCTGCTGGGCCTGGTCAACAGCGTGACTGAGGGCCCCATCGCAGACAACACTGCCAAGACCGTGCAGGACTCCCTGAAGATCGTTCTGCCTGCGGATACCTATGACGAAGTGGAGTACAGCGGCACCGAGGCCAATGTCATCGCTGTCTACAAGGCTGGCGAGGACGGCTATGTGGTGGAGGTTAACTCCCCCAACGGCTTCGGCGGCGCCCTCGACATGATGACTGGTATCAGCAACGACGGTGCCATCACCGGCATCGCCATCATCTCCCACTCTGAGACCTCCGGCCTGGGTTCCAAGGCCACCGATCCCGAGTGGCAGGCTCAGTTTGCCGGTATCACCGATACCGTCACTGTGACCAAGGATGGCGGTCAGATCAACGCCATCACCGGCTCCACCATCACCTCCCGCGCTGTCTGCGATGGCGTCAACATGGCCCGCAGCGTTGTGGAAGAACTGGGTTAAGGAGGGTCTGAAACAATGAATGTAAAGAAACAATTTATCGACGGCCTGATTACCCAGAACCCCGTGCTGGTCCAGCTGCTGGGCATGTGCCCCATGCTGGCAATCACCACCTCCATGTTCAACGGTCTGGGCATGGGCCTGGCCGTTATGGTCATTCTGACCTGCTCCAATATCGTTATTTCCGCCCTGCGGAAGATTATCCCCAGCAAGGTCCGTATCGCCTGCTACATCGTCGTGATCGCCGGCTTCGTGACCATGGTTGACCTGCTTCTGAAGGCGTTCGTGCCCGCTCTGTCCAAGAGCCTGGGCCTGTTCATCCCTCTGATCGTGGTTAACTGCATCATCCTGGGCCGTGCAGAAGGCTTCGCCTCCAAGAACGGCATCGCTGCTTCCGCTCTGGACGGTATCTTCCAGGGCTTCGGCAACATGGTCGCTCTGACCATCATGTGCATCATCCGTGAGTTCCTGGGCGCCGGCACCTTCGGCTCTGGCGTGCTCAACGGAGGCGCTGGCTACCAGATCCTGCCTGAGAGCGTTGCTGCTCTGGGCATGATCCTCCCCGTGGGCGGCTTCTTGACCCTGGGCTGCGTCATTGCCGTAGTTCAGTATTTCATGAACAAGCCCAAGAAGACTAAGGAGGTGGCGAAGTAATGGAAAGTATCACTAGCCTGCTTTCTATCGCACTGGGCGCAGTCCTGGTCAACAACTTCATCCTGTCCCAGTTCCTGGGCATCTGCCCCTTCATGGGCGTTTCCAAGAAAGTTGAGACCGCACTGGGCATGGGCATGGCCGTTATCTTCGTCATGGGCGTGGCCTCTGCCGTGAACTGGCCTATCAACCATTTCATTCTGGAACGGAACGGTCTGGGCTTTATGCAGACCGTGACCTTCATCCTGGTCATCGCATCCCTGGTGCAGTTCGTGGAAATGTTCCTGCAGAAGGCAATGCCCTCCCTGTATGAAGCACTGGGCGTGTATCTGCCTCTGATCACCACCAACTGCGCCGTGCTGGGCGTGACCCTGCAGAACGCACAGAAGAGCTACAACTTCGGCGAAAGCCTGACCTACGGCATCACCGGCGGTATCGGCTTCCTGATCGCTATCGTGCTCTTCGCCAGCGTGCGTGAGCGCATGGAGTTTGCCAAGTGCCCCAAGAGCTTTGAAGGCTTCCCCATCGCCCTGGTGGCCGCCAGCCTGATTGCTCTGGCATTCATGGGCTTCTCCGGCCTGAAAGTTTGGTAAAAAGGAGGCGAGGAGAGAATTATGAGTACTACTATTTTAGCCCCTATCGTATTGACGATTCTGGGCATCATCTTCGGTATCATTCTGGCCATCGCTTCCAAGGTCTTCGCTGTGGAGAAGGACCCCCGTGAAGAAGCCATTGCTGAGATCCTGCCCGGCGCCAACTGCGGCGGCTGTGGCTACCCCGGCTGCGGCGGTTACGCCAACTCCGTGGTAAAGGGTCTGGCTCCCGTCAACGCCTGCGCCCCCGGCGGCGCTGCGCTGGCCAAGCAGATCGGTGAAATCATGGGCGTCGCCGTGGAAGAGGGCGCACCCAAGGTGGCACAGGTTATGTGTACCGGCGGCGGCCACGACAAGACCCGCTATGACTATGTGGGCCTGTCCAGCTGTCTGGCAGTTTCCCGCGTGTCCTCCGGCCCCCTGCAGTGCTCCTATGGCTGCCTGGGCGGCGGCGACTGCGTGGACGCCTGTAAGTTTGACGCCATCCACATTGTGAACGGCGTTGCCGAAGTGGATCTGGACAAGTGTGTGGCCTGCGGCGCCTGCGTTACCGCCTGCCCCAAGAACATCATCCAGATTATCCCCCGCAATTCCAAGAAGTATACCGAGCTGCGCTGCTCCTCCCACGACAAGGGCCCCGCTACCCGCCAGGCCTGCGACAACGGTTGTATCGGCTGTAAGCTCTGCGTGAAGGCCTGCCCCAAGGAGGGCGCCATCACCGTGGACAACTTCCTGGCCAAGATCAACTACGACATCTGCATCGGCTGTGGTCTGTGCTCTCGTGCATGCCCCCGTAAGCTGATCACCGTGGATGGCGTGGTTCTGCCCCCCAAGCCCAAGAAGCCCGCTCCCAAGCCTGCTGAGGGTGCTGCTGCTCCCGCCGCAGCTCCTAAGGCTGCTCCTGCCGCTGCTGAGGCCCCCAAGGCTGCCGAGCCCGCACCCGTTGCTGAGGCTCCCAAGGCCGCTGAGCCCGCTCCTGCCGCAGAAGCTCCCAAGGCTGAGGAGGCTCCCAAGGCAGAATAAGGGATTGTCCCTCGTCCTGCCCTTACGGCAACAAAAAAGCCGGGATGGAATTTGTTCCATCCCGGCTTTTTCCATGCCCGTGATCCGGATGCGAAATTAGAAGGAGCTCTTCTGCTTGGACAGCTCGAAGGAAGCGCACTCGGTGCAGGCGCAGTCGTTGGAAGTAGGCCCGCAGGTGCCCACCTTGATGGCGGACAGGGAACAGACGCTCTTGGCGTCGTTGTGATAGGCGCAGCTGGAGACGGTGCACTGAATGCTGTTGTTGGCGTTCATCTTGTTTTCCATGGGAAAAACCCTCCTTTCCTTGAGTCTGGAGATAGTATGGACGGCCCCGGGGGGATTTATACTTCCTGACACAAAAACCCTTCCTTTGCATAGAATAAGGCGAGGTGAGGAAAGATGGATCTGCGCAACAATCAGATCACCATTGGGGAGCTGCTGGCCAATCCCGCGGCCCGGCAGGTGCTGGCCCGGCGGTTCCCTCATGTGATTGACCGTCCCATTGTGGCCAAGTCCGGCTCCATGACCGTAGAGCGGGCCATGAAGCTGGGGGCGGCCTATGTGCCCAAGAAGTTTATCCAGGAGACCCTGGAAGAGCTTCGGCGGCTGTAACGGGCAACATAATAGGCGGCCGGTTGGCCGCCTACATAGTCATTGGGCCTGCCGCCGGGGCTGGAGGGGAGGGCAGTACCACATCAGGCAGTCGGTGGAACCGGTCCGATGGAGCAGCCACAGGGAAACCAAGCTGTCGGCGGCGAAAAAGAGGAAGAGGAACTGGAGCAGCCACGCGGGCAAACCCGCAGCCAGATCCAGAAGCCGGCGAAGGAAGGGGTGAAACACATAGACCAGGGGCAGAGACAGCAAGCCCCAGAACAGGGTGTAGAGCGGGCAGATTTTGCCTCCCAGGTTGCCGGGCTGCTGGGAGTAGTCCCAGAACTTGACCCCGGCCCCCACCTGATAAAAGAGGGCCACCCCATACTCAACCAACGTGGCCAGCAGACCGCCGGCCAGAAAGACGGTCAGGGGGTTATTCAGCAGGGGAGCGGGCATGTGAAGGATCGCCAGAGTCCCGAAGCCGTAAACCGGGCAGAGGGGGAGAAAGAGCAGGCACTTGCGTCCATGGCCCCGGCTGCCATGCACCCGGGCGTGGAGCAGCTCCAGCAGAAAGCCCAGAAAGCTGTAGAGAAGGAATGGAAGAAATAAGTCAATCATAACAACACCTCTGCCCTAGCATTCCACCGGGAACCGGAGGGTATTCTCAGGAAGAAAAATTAAGAGGAAATGAAAAAAATGATTGACAAGGCGGAGAAACTGTGCTATCCTATACAAGCTAACGGTTCCGGAATACGTACTTATGCGGGTGTAGTTCAATGGTAGAATCCCAGCCTTCCAAGCTGGTCGCGTGGGTTCGATTCCCATCACCCGCTCCATCTGCAAAGCTGACAGCTCCGGGTGTCGGTTTTGCAGATGGAGATGGCGAAGGGCCGTGCAGGCGGAATCAGGTTCTATCCCGCCGCGTCGATATGCGCCTGTAGCTCAGCTGGATAGAGCAACTGCCTTCTAAGCAGTGGGTCAGGGGTTCGAGTCCCTTCAGGCGTGCCATTTTCCTCTGCTTAGCAGGATTCATATGGTGGGTGTAGCTCAGTTGGTTAGAGCACCGGATTGTGGTTCCGGGTGTCGAGGGTTCGAGTCCCTTTACCCACCCCAGATTTCTCGGGAGAGAGCCGGAGCAGCGGTTCCGGCTCTCTTCTCATAGACAAAGAGAGCACCGCTATAATGGGGTGTCGCCAAGTGGTAAGGCACGGGACTTTGACTCCCGCATTCGCTGGTTCGAGTCCGGCCACCCCAGCCAGATGATACGCACCAGTTTACAATAGATTGTTTTGACCCAGTAGCTCAGTTGGCAGAGCACCTGCCTTTTAAGCAGGGTGTCCGGGGTTCGAATCCCCGCTGGGTCACCAGAAATCAACCGCCCAACCCGTACCCCGGGTTGGGCGGTTGATTTTTGCATGAACAGCTGGATTCGAACAGCACGACGGCCCGCAGGCCGACAAAAACAGTCCGGGGGACTGTTTTTGAGTGCGCGGGTAGAATCCCCGCTGGGTCCCCAAAAAAGAAGCATCGGCTTTGCCGGTGCTTCTTTTTTGGGGTCCGCCGCCTTTGGCGGCTCCACCTAATTGTATTTTACATGCTCGGCGGAAATGAATTGCACCTGCGCCAAGGTTTTTGCTCTGTAAAAACGCTTGTACGGCGCAAAAGCGCCGTCCCGCTGTGTGAGGCCCGGGTGGTGCAGCATCGTTTGGATTTGCTTAGAGCGTGAAAAAAGCCAGCCTGTTGGGGATGGCTTTTGTGGTTGTCTATTTAATTGGCTTTCTCCAGGGTGCTGATCCGTTCGGCCATCTGGCGAACCATGATTTTCAGGAATTTAACCTCTTCCTCCAGGTCGTCAACCCGGGAACGGGGAACGAGGAACGAGCTTTTCCTGAATGTCCTGGATGCCATCGGCCAGAAGGTTAAAATGGGATTTGAATTCTGCATCCATTAGGGTTACAGTGCTTTTTGCAATTCTCTGTTCTGCTACAGAAATCATATCTTGGATTGCCTGCAAGTCTTTTTCATCCAGCATAGGTATCACCTCATGCAATTATTATAGCGGTTTCGCCATTCGGTTGTCAAGGTACCGTCTTTTGAAAAGGCAGCACTGGCAGATTCGATAGTCCACCCCCCTGGAGATAGGGTGCTTTCTTGTTAATACAGAGGAAATACTGGATATTTATGCAGAACGTTGACATCAAAAGGCGGAAATTCTATAATAACCCTAATATGCTGAGAATAAATGGGAACCCCTTCAGCATGGAAACCAAGAAAAGAAGAAAGGAAAGATGGCATGAAAAGAAGCATCCCTACCCGGGGACTATCGCTGCTGCTTGCTGTGGTGATGGCCCTCTCCCTGATGATTGTCCCGGCAGGCGCCCAGACACCCCAGGGAAAAAGTGCTGCGCTCACCCTGAGCAGCAGCCTGCTCTGTCTGGATCAGAGCAAAGAAACCTTTACGGCAACCCTTCAGGTTCCTCTTTCCGCGGAACAAGAGAGCTGGTCCCAGGCGGACTGGCAGTCCTGGGCTGACAGCATCCGCTGGAAGCTCAGCCGCGGCACCGTGGACGTGCAGGACCCCGAGCTGTATCCTAATATTTATACCGGGGACTACCTGGAAAACTGGATGAGCTGGGGAACCATCAACCAGCACGGCGCCGACGGGGAACCCTACTTTACCCTGGAAACGCCTCAGGTGACGGTGTCCGGCGGTACGGCCACTGTGACCCTGGTGTTCAGCCACGGTATCTTCTTTAACATGAACGATTCCAAGCTGCCCGAGGTCACGAACTCCCTCCAGGCCATCGGCAGCAACACCTTCCGGTATGCGCGGAATGTGTGGCCCTGCTTCATCGGCAACTACGAGCTCACCGCCGAGGTTTCCGGGAAGACTCTGGCCGCCACCAACCTGGAGATCAACGTCTATGAGAGCAACCTCCGTTACGACGAGCTCTATGACGAGCTGATGGAAATCAAGGCGCTGGCCGAAGCTAAGGGCCGGTACTTTGACGTGCAGTCCTGCGGCAAGAGCACGGACGGCCGGGAGCAGTGGTATGCGGTGGTCTCCGACAGCGCACAGTCTGTCCAGGACTTCCAGGCCATGAACCAGCAGGCCATGACCGATCCCGAGGCCGTGCTGGCAGAGATCCAGGCGGGGAAGGATTACCGCATCCCCGTCATGCTCAACAACGTGCACCCTGACGAGGCAGGCGGCGTGGACGCACACCTGAACCTTCTGCGCACCCTGGCCACGGAGGATACCGTGACCTGGAACACCATCACCGGTCTGACCGACGGCAAGACAGTGGACATGGATATGTACGACCCCAAGATCGTGGATTTCTCCATTACCAGCGACGACGGGAGCACCGACTATGATTTCACCGGCTACGGCCTGAAGGTCAGCGCCACCACCATCAACGGAAACGGCAACGACGGCCGCACCGATGCCAGCGAATACTACACCTTCAGCGAGGACAAGGTGCTGGATGTGGACGAGATTCTGGACAACCTGATCGTGATCGTCTGCCCGGACGAAAACCCGGACGGCCGGACCTATAACACCCGTCCCAACGGCAACGGCTTCGACCTGAACCGGGACGCCTCCAACCAGACCCAGGTGGAGACCCAGAACATTTCCAAGCTCATCAGCCAGTGGAACCCGGTGGCCTTTGCTGAGTTCCACGGCTTTACCGCTCAGTTCCTGTGCGAGCCCTGCACCCCGCCCCATGAGCCCAACCTGGAGTACGACCTCTTTGTGGAGCAGTTCCTGCTGGGTGCTGAGGCCTACGGCAACGCGGCTCTGGCCACCATGTCCGTCCAGCACAAGGACGAGTTTGAAACCAAGTACCAGACCTACTACACCCCCCTCCGGGACAGCTATGATCCTGAGACCGGCTGGGACGCCTGGGACGACCTGAGCACCAACTACACCCCCAGCTACGCCATGCTCAACTGTGGCTCCATGGGCTTTACCATTGAGACGCCCTCCGGCGGCGAGTCCAGCGTCCGTCTGCTGGAATGCGGCATGTACGGCCTGTGGCAGTTCCTGTCCGACTGCAAGGACACCTGCTATGAAGCCCAGCTGGAGTTCTTCCGCCGCTCCGTGAACAACGAGGATCACCGGGCAGACATGGAAGAATGGTATGTGGACATGAGCAACCAGCAGCTGGACAGCGACACCTGGCGGGTTCCCTATGCGGAAAACGGGAAGTACTTCCCTGAGTATTATGTGCTGCCCGTGGACGCAGAGGCTCAGCGTGACCCTGCGGACGCCTATGAGATGGCCCAGTTCCTGATGGACAACGGCGTGAAGGTCAGCACCCTGACCAAGGACGTGACGGTGAACGGCACCACCTATCCGGCCGGCTCCCTGGTGGTGGACATGTACCAGGCCAAGCGCAACTACGCCAACTGCGTGCTGAACCTGGGGTATGATGCCTCCACCTCCGGTTTCCCCCGGCTGTATTCCGAGTCCGTGGCCAGCTTCCCCAGCATGCGGGGCTTTGACTGCGTGGCCATCACCAAGGTGGGAGCCTTCGGGGGCGCCCTCCAGGAAGTGACAGAGATTACCGGCAGCACCCAGGTGACCGGCAGCGGCTCTGTGGTGATTCTCGCCAACAACGGTGACGAGACCGTGCGGGCCGTGAACGACCTGCTGGCCCAGGGTAAGACCGTGGGCATGGTGACCGAAGGGGCCAACAAGGGCGACTTTGTGGTCAGCTATGACACCTTCTCCTCTGTGGCGGACCAGTATGTGCTGGTGGCTGCCCGGGTCAGCGAGGTGCCTGCTGCCCAGGCTATCTCCCAGCCCACCCTCTTCCTCCCCGGCCGCAACGCAGACTTCGGCGATGACAAGGTCAGCTCCGGCTACTATACCCAGTGGTTCGAGGATGGCTATGGCTTTATTAACTACGACAACATTCACAACAACGGCACCTCCAACTATGACGTAATGGCCTATGTGGAGCAGATGGGCTTCCAGGTCACCGAGAACCCGGCTGAGGCCGACGTGATCATCGGCTCCGTGGCCCTGAACAGCGGCGCCTGCGGCGACGCTGCCGTGGCGGCTGTGAAGGCAGGCACCCCCTACATTGCCACCGGCCCCAACGCTCTGAAGTATGTGGCCGGGAACCTGATCCCGGAGCTTACCTACGAGTCTCTGGGCATGGAAGCCCTGCACAAGGTCACCTATCCCGCCGACAGCCTCATCACCGCCAGCCAGACGGCAGACGGAGACGACGTGATTTACTCCTACGGCTGCAACGTGCTGACCGGCTATCCCGAGGACGCGCAGGTGCTCATCCAGGCGGCCCAGAAGGACAGCTTCCTGGTGGGCTGCATGATCGACGGGGACATCAGCGGCAACGTGGAAGCCATTGCCTATGAGGCCGACGGCATGGACCTGACCGTCTTTGCCAACTCCCTGGTGAACCGTGCCAACCAGCAGGATGACTATCTCTTCGCCACCAACGCGATCTACAGCAAGGTCCTCTCCGGCAAGGCTATGACACCGGCGGATCTGGGCCAGGCAGCAGATCCTGCGGACACCGGTGTGGCAGACACCCTGGAGACCGAGAACCATGTGGCTTATCTCAACGGCAATGCCAACGGCACCTTTTGCCCCGAGGGGAACATGACCCGGGCCCAGGCCGCGCAGATGTTCTATAACCTGCTGCTGGACCAGGAGGTGGAGATCACCGTGACCTTCCAGGACGTGCCGGAGGACGCCTGGTATGCTCAGGCAGTCAACACCCTGGCCTCCCTGGGCATCCTCAACGGGGTGAAGGATGGCCAGTTTGCCCCCAACCGCTCCATTACCCGGGCGGAGTTTGCGGCCATCGCCATGCGCCTTGCCAACCCCGTGTCTGAGGGCAGCAATCCCTTCAGCGACGTGCAGGAGGGAGACTGGTTCTATGAGCAGGTGGTGGGCGCCCGTTCTTATGGCTGGATCAACGGCTACAAGGATGGCACCTTCCGTCCCAACAGCACCATCACCAGAGCGGAAGCCGCCACGCTGGTCAACCGTATGCTGGCCCGGACAGCGGACACCGCCTATGTGGACGCCAACGGGGACAGCCTGCGTCAGTTCCCCGACGTGAAGCAGTCTGATTGGTTCTATTATGCCGTCATGGAGGCAGCCAACGCCCACGACTACACCAAGACCGACAGCGGAGAGGTCTGGGGCGCATAATTTCCTGCGGAAGGAACGACAAACCAAGAAAGAACTATCGCGGTCAGAACCCTTTGGGGGTTCTGACCGCGATGTTGTTCTTGCTGGAGGTTGGTTTTGCTCCGGCCTGGGGCGCTCCAGCCCATCCAGCCAGCCGGCAGTTGTCTGCCTCTGCTATTGCATTCGCCCTTTTTCCGGATCATTCTTGTTTTTACCCGGGAAAACAAAAGACGATTCCGAACCTCGGAACCGTCTTTGTTCTGCTCTATTTGACCCCCATGGTGGTCTTGGCGCTGTCCAGAAAGCGGCGGGCGGCGGGGGAGAGGTCCTCCAGGCTCACCATGGCCGCTCCCAACTGCCGGTAGGCCCGGGGAACCAGGGGGAGAACCACCACCCCGGGATGGTCCTCCTTCAGGTAGAGGCCAGGAAGGACGCTCACCCCCAAGCCCTCCCGGACCATGTTCAGGATAGCCAGCTCGTCCTTGGAGGACCAGCACACGTTGGGGCGGAAGCCGGAGTCCTTCAGCAGCCGGGGAATGTCGTGGTCGTGGGCGTCATCCTCCATAATGAAGGGCTCTCCGGTGAGCTGATCCAGGGAGATCTCCTTGGCCCAGGTGAGGGGATGCCCCTCGGGGACCACGGCGCACAGGTCGTCCTGGACAAACTGAATCCACTGGTGGTTGTAGTTGGGCTGGCGGCTGTAGAGAAGCAGGTCCACGGACCCCTCCCGCAGCCACAGGTCCAGGTCCTCCTGGCCGCTCTCCCGGATGGAGAGGGTGATGCCCGGATACCGGGCGGTGAAATTGCGGAGGATGCCAGGAATCCAAAAACGGGAGATGCAGGGAAAGACCCCCACAGAGACGGTGCCCACCGCCAGCCCCCGGATGTCGGCCACCTCCTGCTCCAGCATCTGGCTTTTGTGGTGCAGATCCCGGAGAAGGGGGAGAATACGCATACAGTCTGCCGTGGGGCGGACGCCGGACCGGGAGCGGATGAGCAGGGGGAAGCCGAACTCAGCCTCCACACTCTTGATGATGTAGCTCAGGCCGGACTGGGTGTATCCCAGCTGCTCGGCGGCCCGGGTCAGGTTGCCCAGGTCGATGGCGGTGAGCAGCGCGGTGCGTTTGTTGTGATCCATGGCAGCTCCTTTCCATGAGAAACTCTGATGGGTTGGATGGATTTTCCTTGGTTTACAAATGATGCTGCCTATAGTATAGTGTAAGCAGAAAGAGAAAGCAAGTGATGAACCGGCCGGTGACAACTTCTTTTCCTCAAGGATACTACCGATTGGAAATGAAAGGAGCTTACTTATGAAAACCTATAAGAGCTACATTCTGTCTTCGATTGCTTGGCTGATCATTCTGGTTTCCTATGTGGCTGCGCTGCTCCAGCTGCCTGGCGGCGTCAACATGATCTTTATTATCGTGGCAGGTCTGGCCTGTGCCGAGGCCGCACAGACCTGGTCCAACCTTCTGATTGCCCATCGGGGCGAGGACCCGGCGGCCTATGAGGAGTGCGGAAAGTTCCGTCCCGCTGCTCCCAGCACTCCCGTTGCTCACAAGAGCGCATCCTGAAAGAATCCCCCTTGTTTGCGTAATATTTCTCCTTAACCCTTCACACAGCACGACGAACTTCCTGCGAAAGTACCTGCCTTCCGGCAGGTACTTTTGCGTTGGGGGATGCCCAGAAATAATTCCATCAGAAAATTTGATGGGTGAAATAGAATTTTCTCGTTTTACAAATGGCGAAAAATGCAGTATTCTAAAATCACAGAAAGCAAGTATGAAAACTCCCGCCCAGAGTTTACCATACGGCAGCCCGGACCGGGCGGCGTTCTCTCCTGGCCGTTCCGGATCATCTCCCGCTCTCTGAGATGGCTGTGGCTGCGCGCGAAACGAAGCACAGAGGATTTGCCCCCCTCTGTGCTTTTCCTTTTGCCCCATCTGCCCAGGAATCCCCGGGAAAGCGCCGGGGTGATTTGTGAAAAGCGATGGTTGACGGAATCCCGGCGGCGTGCTATGCTTAAGTCAATCCAACAAAGACAAACCAGCGAGTAAGAGTAGTAGCCCTGGGCTCAGCCCATCAGCGAGCCGCGGACGGTGGAAGCGCGGCGGGACGGCCAGGAGTGAATGGACTTACGAGGGCGGAGTGAACACCGAAAGGTCAGTAACGTCCGACGGGGACCGCACCCGTTATCCGGGCGGCACATATGATGGTATGTGAAGAAGAGCGGGCGCTATGCGTCAATTTGGGTGGTACCGCAGGAATTACAGTCTTGTCCCATTTCGTTGAGAAAACGAGAGGGCAGGGCTTTTTTGTTATCCCGATCTCCCAGAACACCATCAATTCCCATCCCGATAAAAAATGAAAAGGAGAGATCATCATGAAGAATCTGAAGAAGCTGCTGTGCGGGGCGCTGTCCCTGTCCATGATCCTGGCCCTGGCCGCCTGCGGCTCCGGGACCACCACTGAAGAGAGCGGCGACACCCAGCAGGCCAGCGGTGACGTGCCTGTCATCGGCATCTGCCAGTACGGCCAGCACGGCTCCCTGGATAACTGCCGGGAGGGCTTCCTCCAGGGCCTGGAGCAGGCCGGTCTGGTGGAAGGCACCGACTACACCATCGACTATCAGAACGCCAGCTTTGACGACAACATGGCCATCCAGATCGCTCAGGCCTTCTCCGCTGAGGACGCAGCCCTGATGGTGGGCATCGCTACCCCCGCCGCCACCGCCTGCTACGCCGCTGCGGAGGACAAGGACATTCCCGTGATCTTCACCGCCATCACCGACCCCGTGGGCGCCAAGCTGGATTCCGGCAATATCACCGGCACTTCCGACGTGCTGCCTGTGGAGGGCCAGCTGAAGCTGATCCGCGCCCTCCAGCCGGATGCAGACACCATCGGCATCATCTACACCACCAGCGAGTCCAACTCCATCTACTCCGTGGGCGTTTACGAGGAGCTGGCCGCTGACTATGGCTTCACCATCGAGGCCATCGGCGTCACCGCCCAGTCCGAAGTCACCCAGGCCGTGGACACCCTCCTGGCCAAGAACGTGGACTGCCTCTCCAACCTGACCGACAACAACGTGGTGGGTGTGCTGGGCTCCATCCTGGAAAAGACCAACGAGGCCGGCATCCCTGTCTACGGCTCTGAGATCGAGCAGGTGAAGCTGGGCTGCGTGGCCGGTGCCGGCCTGGACTATGTCCAGCTGGGCATCCAGACCGGTCTCATGGCCGCTCAGGTGCTCACCGGGGAAAAGACCTGCCAGGATCTGCCCTATGAGATCATTGAAAACTACGCGCTGTATGTGAACAGCGCGGCTCTGGCTGAAATGGGCCTGACCCTGCCCGACGATCTGGCTGAGACCGCCGAAGAAGTGGGCGCATGATTTTGGAAAAGGCAGAGCCTTTTCCAAAATGAAGGATGCGGCCTCCTGCGCGCGCCCTGCGGGCACACTTGGAGACCGAGAAGTATGTTTCCCGACGTACATGCCGCCGGGAAACATGGATTGAACTTTCTTTCGCCGCTCCGGCGGCGAAACTCTGTGAGACAAGGAAAGAACAGACTGCGGCGCAGGCTCCCTGAGGGGCCTGCGCCCTGGCCGTGAAAAGGAGGATGTCCCATGCTGGACCTGATCGTCAGCACGCTGACCCAGGGCTTTATCTACGCTCTGCTGTCCTTCGGTGTGTATATTACCTATTCGGTGCTGGACTTCCCGGACCTGTCCGTGGACGGCACCTTCCCCTTGGGCGCGGCAGTGACGGCGGTCCTGCTTCTCAAGGGCATGAACCCCTGGCTGACCCTGGTGTGCGCCGCCCTGGCCGGGGCTGTGGCTGGGCTGTGCACCGGCCTCATCCACGTGAAGCTGGGGGTCCGGGACCTGCTGGCCGGTATCATCACCATGACCGCCCTGTCCTCGGTGAACCTGCTCATTGCCGGGTCCAACCTGACGGTGGAGCGGGCGGTGGACACCATCTTCACCTCCGCCCCGGTGATGGCGGTGCTGGGTGGTCTCACCCTCTCCGGCCGCAAGCTGGTGGTCTCCCTGGTGCTGGTGGTGGTGGTGAAGCTGGTGCTGGACCTGTACTTCCGCACCAAGTCCGGCCTGCTCCTCCGGGCGGTGGGTGACAACGGCACCCTGGTCACCACCCTGGCCCAGAACAAGGGCAACATGAAGATTCTGGGCGTGGTGCTGGCCAACGCCCTGGTGGCCCTCTGCGGCGGCGTTCTCTGCCAGGAGCAGCGGAGCTACTCTGCCGTGATGGGCATTGGCCAGGTGGTCTTTGGCCTGGCCACCGTTATCATCGGCGTGTCCCTCATCCGGTTCTTTGTGGGCTCCCGGGCCGCTCAGGGCATGCGGAAGATCCCGGTGCTGCGCTTCCTGGCCTCCCCCAAGGGGACCACGGCAGTGCTGCTGGGCAGCGTGCTCTATAAGTTCTGCATTCAGATCGCCATCAACGCCGGTCTGCCTGCCAACATGCTCAAGTTCATCACCGCCGTGCTCTTCCTGCTGGTGCTGGTGATCGCCGGACGGAGAGGGGAGGAGATCATCCATGCTTGAGATCAAAAACCTGACCAAAATCTACAACCCCGGCACCGTCACGGAGCTGAAGCTCTTTGACGGCCTGGACCTGACCGTGCCGGACGGGCAGTTTATCTCCATCGTGGGGAGCAACGGCTCCGGCAAGACCTCTCTGCTGAACATCATCTGCGGCAGCATCCCCCTGGACGGAGGCGACGTGCTGGTGGACGGCAAGAGCATCCGGAAGCAGAGGGATTTTCAGCGGTACGCCTCCATTGGCCGGGTGTACCAGAACCCTGCCCTGGGCACCTGCCCCAACCTGACCATGCTGGAGAACCTCTCCCTGGCGGACAACAAGGGCAAGCGCTTCGGCCTGAGTCAGGGGGTGAACAAAAAGCGGGTGGACTTTTACCGGTCCGAGCTGGCCGGTCTGGGTTTGGGCCTGGAGGATAAGCTGGACATTAAGATGGGCGCCCTCTCCGGCGGCCAGCGCCAGGCGGTGGCCCTGCTGATGGCTACCCTGACGCCCCTGAAGTTCCTGATTTTGGACGAGCATACCGCCGCCCTGGACCCCAAGACCGCTGAGACCATCATGGTCCTCACCGGTAAGGTGGTGAAGGAGAAGGGCCTCACCGCCATGATGGTCACCCACAACCTGCGCTACGCCCTGGAGTACGGCGACCGGCTGCTGATGCTGGACCGGGGCAAGATCGTGGTGGACCGGGCCGGGGAGGAGAAAACCCAAATGACCACCGAGGAGATCCTTCAGGTGTTCGGCCAGCTGAGCATGCAGTAATACACCATATTATAATAAGAAAAAGGAACGGGAAATCCCGTTCCTTTTTTATGCGCTCTCCTGAAAGCCTCTCCTTTGGAGGAGAGGGGGACCGCGAAGCGGTGGAGAGGTGTTATTGTATGTTGACTGCGTCATATCGGTACGACAGAATAACGGCGGTTCTTGTCCATTGCAGTACCTCGTTAGCGCCCTGACGAAGAAACCCCAGAATATCACCTCTCAGTCAGCTTCGCTGACAGCTCCCCTCACAGGGGAGCCTTTTGGCCAGGATACCAGCCCACTTTTCATACTAGTTCTTGATAACAAGAATCAGTATCACAGCTTCTTAAACAGCGAGATCACATAATACTCCCCCTGCTGCCGCACAGAGCCGGTGGGGATAAAGCCGTTTTTCATCCAGAAGTGCTCGCTCTGCTGGTTGCCGTAGGAGTAGCACAGCTCTGCATAGCCCAGGCCGGCATCTTTTAAATGGGCCAGAATCTCTCCGATCAGGCGGCTGCCCTCTCCCTGGCCCTGGTGCCTGGCGTCCACCATGAACAGACCGATGTAGCCGGTGCCCTCGTCCGGGTAGCCGGTGACCAGCTCCAGCAGGGCGGTCATGGCGCCGTCCTGGAAGAAGCCCAGAAAATACTTGTCCTCCATGGTTTTCCCCGGGGGCAGAGCGGCCAGATCTTCCTCCAGCCCGCCCTGGGGGGGCTCTTGGCCCATGGGGGCAAAGTACTGGGGGTTGCTCTGGTAGAGGGCCAGGATGGCGGGGAAATCTTCCTCTCCCAATTGCCTGACCTCATAGCGCGGGGACAGCTTGGTGATATCCAGTGTCATGTTCATTCCTCCCGTTGTTGTGCCGGCGAAGGATCGGTGTCCCCGGGCCGGCGGATCTTCAGGCTGAGCTTCAGCAGATAGGACTGGGGGTCGGCGGAGGTGGTGTAGTTGACCAGGTCCTCTTCGTACAGGTCCCCGTCAATCTCATAGCCCTGCTCCAGCGCCCAGTCCCGCAGGCGGCGGCAGGCCTCGTACTCCGACTGATAGGACCCCTGGTGGTAGAGCACCCCATAGGTCCCCGCCGGGCGGATGCGGATCTCCCAGCCGGTGGTCCCCGGCGGGACAGGGCAGTAGTAGTAGTCCTCCCGGAGTACCTCCCGGTCCAGGTGCTCCCGGCAGATGATGTCCCCGGGGGACTGGGAAGGGCTGCCGTTCTCCCTGGCCCAGGTGAGCAGCTCCCGGATGTGGAGCAGGTACTGGGACTCCTCAAACTGGTCAAAGTCCGGGGCCTTCACCACCGCGCACCACAGCTGGGGCAGGGTCTCCACCCGGATTTCCCCGGGCTGCACCGACTGGGCCAGCCGGACCCCCTGGATGGTGTCCCGAAGCAGAGCGCCCATCCGATCCAGGCGCCGGCGCTCCGCCTCCAGGGCAGCTTCCTTCTCCTTCAGAAGGGTCAGCATCGCCTCCGGGCTGCGGCGGGTCAGGTAGTCCCGGATCTCTGCCAGGGGGGTGTCCAGCCGCCGGAGGGCGGCGATCAGGTCATAGGCGGCCAGTTGGCGGGCAGAATAGTAGCGATAGCCGTTTTCCCCCACCTTCTGGGGCTTCAGCAGACCAATGTGGTCATAGTGGAGCAGGGTGTCCTTCTTCACCCCACACAGGGCGGCAAACTCCGCCGTTTTAAACGAGTGCTTTTCCATTGTTCCCCCCTTTGAAAAAACTTGTCTGGTTCCCCTTGACTCTGGGGTTACCCCATGGTTTATCCTTAGTATACCAAAGAAACGCAGCCCCCACAAGGGCAATCTGCGGCGTGTATCTGATTTTTATGAGGTGACCGATTGTGAATGCTGTGCCCGCTCCTACCTGGAAAAACTTTTTTCATTATGTGATCCCATCTGCCTCGGCCATGGTGCTCTTTTCTTCCTACACCATCATCGACGGCATTTTCGTTGCCAAGGGGGTCAGCGACCTGGCTCTGGCGGCGGTGAACATCTCCCTGCCCTTTATCAACATCCTCTCGGGGGTGGCCATCCTCCTGGCCATGGGAACCTCTACCCTCTGTGCCTTCTCCATGGGGGAGGGAGACCATGAGAAGGCGGAGAAGATTTTCACCCAGACGGTGGCGGTGATCGTGGTCCTGTCGGCGGCCATTACCCTGGCCGTGTGCCTGGGGGCGAAGCCGCTGGCCTATCTGCTGGGGGCAGGGCCCCTTACCATCGGGTATGCCTCTCAGTATCTCCATGTGGTCTGCCTGTTTTCCGTCTGCTTCATCCTGTCCTACTGTCTGGAGGTCATGGTGAAGGTGGACGGCCGGCCCCAGCTGGCGGTGATCGGCGTGGGCATCAGCTTTGTGGTCCACATCGGCCTGGATTATGTGTTCATTTTCCTGCTGGGCATGGAGGTGCTGGGCTCCGCCCTGGCCACGGGGATTGCCCAGCTGGCCAGCTTGGTTTTCTTCCTGAGCTATTTCCTCTCCGGCCGGTCCAACCTGCGCTTTCGCCGGTTCCGCCTGCACCTGGGGGATCTGCGGACAATCATCCCCCTGGGAGTGGCGGACTGTTCCATCGAGTTTATGCTGGGCTTTCTCACCTTGCTGTATAACCATGTGATTCTCTCCACCCTGGGGGAGGAGAGCCTGCCCATCTATGCGGTGATTGCCTATATCAGCCTGCTGGTGTCCATGGTGATGCAGGGGATTGCCCAGGGGATGATGCCCCTGGTGAGCCTGGCGGTGGGCCACCGGGACCGGGACAGCGCCCGCCGGTTCCTGCGCCAGTGTCTGCTGTCGGTGCTGGTGGTGGGGGCAGCCGTGGAGCTGGTGTGCCAGCTGGCCCCCGGGGCCCTGGTCTCCCTGCTGCTGGAAGGGGACAACGTCCTTTTCGGCGGCGCGGTGTCTGCCCTGCGGCAGTATGCCCTGTCCTATCTCCTGGCCGGCATCTCCATCGCCCTGGCCGGTTACTTCGCCGCCCTGGGCAGAGGAGGAGCCTCCATGCTCCTGTCCCTGGGCCGGGGCTTCGTGCTCCTGCCTGCCGCCCTGCTGGTCATCAACCTGGTGAGCGGCGGACAGGGAATCTGGATGGCCGCCCTGGTGGGCGAGCTGCTGTCCTTCCTTCTGGGCCTTGTCCTGCTGCGAAGCACAGAAAAAAAGCCCCTGCCCGCGGGTCAGACCGTGTGAGCAAGGGAAATCGATTGAAAACTTTCATGAGGTGAAAAATCTTGTCTTTCCCCGCAAACCCTTCCCATAAATCTATGTCCTCCGCTTCCGGCAGCTGGCGGACCTTTTTCCGGTATGTGCTGCCCTCTGTCTCTGCCATGGTCCTCTTCTCGGCTTACACCATCATCGATGGGATTTTCGTCTCCCGTGGCGTAGGGGAGCTGGCCCTGGCGGCGGTGAACATCTCCCTGCCTTTCATCAACATCCTTTCCGGCGTGGCCATCCTGTTGTCCATGGGCACCTCCACCCTCTGCGCCTTCGCCATGGGGGAGGGGGACCATGACCGGGGCGAGCGGGTCTTTACCCAGACGGTGGTGGTGATCCTGGCAGTGTCGGCGGTCATCACTCTGGGGGTGTCCCTCTTTGCCGAGCCCCTGGGCTACCTGCTGGGGGCGGGTCCCCAGACCATCGGATACACCGCCGAGTACCTTCATATCGTCTGCCTGTTTTCCGTCTGCTTTATCCTGTCCTACTGCCTGGAGGTGATGGTGAAGGTGGACGGTCGGCCCCAGCTGGCGGTGATAGGGGTGGGCACCAGTTTCCTGGTGAACGTGGGGCTGGACTATGTGTTCATCTTCCGCCTGGGCTGGGAGGTCTGGGGAGCGGCCCTGGCCACGGGCCTTGCCCAGCTGGCCAGCATGGCTTTCTTTTTGAGTTACTTCCTCTCCGGCAAGTCCAATCTGAAGTTTCGCCGGTTCCGCCTTCGCCTGAAGGACCTGCGCCGCATCCTGCCGTTGGGCATTGCGGACTGCTCCATTGAGCTGATGCTGGGCTTTCTCACCCTGCTGTATAACCATGTGATCCTCTCCGCCTTTGGGGAGGGTTGCCTGCCCATCTACGCGGTGATCGCCTACATCAGTCTCCTGGTGTCCATGGTGATGCAGGGGGTTGCCCAGGGGATGATGCCCCTGGTGAGCCTGGCGGTGGGCCAGAACGACAAAACAAGCATCCGTCTCTATCTGAAACAGTGCCTGATTACGGTGGCGGCGGTGGGAATTCTGGTGGAGCTGGTGTGCCAGCTGGCCCCGGGGATCCTGGTCTCTCTGCTGCTGGAGGGGGACAGCGGCCTGTTTGGTCAGACGGTGTCCGCCCTGCGGCAGTACGCCCTGTCCTACCTGCCTGCGGGGGTCTCCATCGCCCTGGCCGGTTACTTTGCCGCCCTGGGGCGGTCCGGGTCCTCTGCCCTGCTGTCCTTAAGCCGGGGGTTTGTGCTGCTCCCGGCGGCTCTGCTGGTGTTTTATGCCCTGGGCGGCGGCACCGGAATCTGGCTGGCGGCCCTCACCGGCGAGGCCGTCACCCTGGCGCTGGGCCTTATCCTTTTGTACCGGGTAGAACGGTGAAAAGCGGCGGGGGCTTGCTCCCGCCGTCCTGGCTGTCGTATCCTCACAGATTCTTCCGCATATCATACCGGTCAAACCCGTACTCCCATACACGGATCAAGTCCTCACAGGAGGCCATGAGTGCCCGGCCGATGAGCGGGATATAGTCCTTGAACGCTTCGGTGCAGCAGGTGTAGACGGCGGGCAGGGCTGATACTGATTCTTGATTCAAAAATTGAATCAAGAATCCCGTGTGCTACGCACACTCGCATCGTGCTCACGCACGCTGCGCCGTCTCATGCAGTTCTTGATAAAAAGCTTTGAAAGCTTTTTATCAAGAACTAGTATGACAGATTGGCGCGTCGAATCTCCATTGTGTGCTCCTCCATAACAGAAAAAAGGTTGGTACGGTTATCGTACCAACCTTTTTTCTGTTTGACAATAGGGAAATCAGAGGTCGCAGGCAACCAGGTCCTCAAAGGTCTGCCGGCGGACGGCCAGGCGGGCCTTGCCCTCGTGGAGCATCACCAGGGCCGGGCGGCACAGGCGATTATAATTGGAGGACATGGTGAAGTTATAAGCACCGGTGGTGAGGACGGCGATCAGGTCCCCGCGCTGGGCCAGGGGCATCTGGATATTCTCCTGGATCAGGTCGCCGCTCTCGCAGCAGCGGCCGGCTACGGTGCACAGGAAGTCCCGGGGGTCGTTCATCCGGCTGGCGGGCAGAACCGTGTAGGGGGACCGGTACAGGGCGTACCGGGGGTTGTCGGTCATGCCGCCGTTTACCGTAATGTAGCTGCGATAGCCTTCAATGGTCTTGACTCCGCCCACCTCATAGAGGGTGACGCCGGCGTTTGCCACGATGCTCCGGCCGGGCTCCAGCAGGATCTGGGGCACGGGATAGTCCTTGGCGGCGCAGCCGGCCTTCAGGTGTTCGGCCAGGGCCTGGATGTTGCCGGGGATGTCCACCTGGGGGTCAGACTCCTGGTAGCGCACCCCAAAGCCGCCGCCCAGGTTCAGCACCCGGACGGTGAAGCCCAGGCCCTTCCGGATCTGCTCGGCGAAATCCAGCAGGATGTCCACCGCGTCGCAGAAGGGCTCTGCCTCGAAGATCTGGGAGCCAATGTGGCTGTGGAAGCCCAGCAAGTCCAGGTTTTTCTTCTCCACCGCGGCCTTCACAAACCGGGCGGCCTGCCCGGTCTCGATGGGCACGCCGAACTGGCAGTCGATGCGGCCGGTGTTGATGGCCTGGAGGGTGTGGGGGTCGATGCCCGGGGTCACCCGGAGCAGGACCTTCTGGCGGATGCCCCGCTCCCCGGCGTACTGGTCCAGCTTATCCAGCTCCTGGTGGTTGTCCACGATGAAGTGGCCCACGCCGGAGTCCAGGGCGTACTGGATGTCCTCGTCGGTCTTGTTGTTGCCGTGGAAGTAGAGCCGCTCCGGGGGGAAGCCCCCGGCCAGGGCGGTGTAAATTTCACCGGGGGAGACCACGTCGGCTCCCATGCCCTCCTCCTCCAGCACCGGGTAGAGGCCCTTGAAGCACAGGGCCTTGCCGGCAAAGAGGGGGTAGGACCCGGCGGGCATGTAGTCGGCCAGGGCCTGGACATAGGTGCGGCAGTTGGCCCGGACCTTGTCCTCGTCCAGCACATACAGGGGTGCGCCGAACTCCTTGGCCAGGTCCACGGCGTCCAAACCGCCGATGGTCAGATGGCCTTGTTCGTTGATTCCCAGATTCTCATACAGCATAGATTAATCTCTCGTCTTTCTCTTTGGTAGGGTGGGTCAGGGACCCAGCAGGTCGTCCATGTGGTAGAACCCGGCGGGCTGATCCACCACGAAGTTGGCAGCCGCCAGGGCCCCTTCCGCGAAGAGGGCCCGGTCGTGGGCTTCGTGCTTGAGGCGGATGGTCTGGCTGTCGGTGGCGAAGATCACCTCGTGCTCACCCACCACGTTGCCCATCCGCAGGGCATGGATGCCGATCTCGTTGGGCTGGCGCTTGTGCTGGCCGGAGCGGCCGAAAACGTACTCGGCGTCGGGCCGCTTCTCCTTCACCGCGTCGGCCAGGAGCAGGGCGGTGCCGCTGGGGGCGTCCGCCTTCCGGTTGTGGTGGGTTTCCACGATCTCCACGTCGCAGCCGCCGAAGATAGCTGCCGCCTGCTTTACCAGACGGGCCAGCAGGGCAACGCCCACGGACATGTTGTAGGACTGGAACACGGGGACGGACTGAGCCGCCGCCTCCAGGCAGGCAAACTCTTCCGGGGTGTAGCCGGTGGTGGCGGCCACCAGGGGGAGCTTGCGGGACACGCAGTAGTCTGCCAGCTCCTTGGCGCTGGCGTGGTTGGAAAAGTCGATGACCACGTCGGCGGGGCCGGTGTAGTCAGTCAGGCTGGTGTAGATTCCGTCGCCGCCGGCCCGGTCCACCGCGGCGGCCAGGGTGACGCCGGCTTCCTCCAGGACCCGGCACATATGCTGGCCCATGCGCCCTGCGGCGCCGTTTACAATGACGTTCATAAAGGCACCTCAGCTTACACGTTGATGCCCAGAGCACGCATCCGCTGGATCATCACCTGGTAGTGGGCCTCTTCCATGGGCACCAGGGGCAGGCGCAGGAAGTTCTCGCAGAAGCCCATGGCGGCCATGGCGGCCTTCACAGGGATGGGGTTGCTCTCGCAGAACAGGGAGCGGACCAGGGGCATGAAGTCGCACTGGAGCTTGGCGGCCCCGGCAATGTCCCCAGCGAAGAACTTATCGGTGATGGCCACGGTCTGGGCGGGGATCACGTTGGACAGAACGGAGATGCAGCCCATGCCGCCCATGGACAGGATGGGGACGATCTGGTCGTCGTTGCCGGAGTAGATGTCCAGCTTGTCGCCCACCAGGGAGAAGGTCTCCACGATCTTGGAGATGTCGCTGTTGGCCTCCTTGATGGCGGCGATGTTGGGGTGCTCGGCCAGCTTCACATAGGTCTCGGGTGCGATGCCGATGCCGGTGCGGCTGGGCACGTTGTAGAGGATGACAGGCTTGGTGCTGGCGTCAGCGATGGTGTTGTACATGGCAACCAGGCCGTTCTGGGTGGTCTTGTTATAGTAAGGGGTCACCACCAGGACTGCGTCAGCGCCGTCGGCGCAGGCGCTCTTGGTGAGCTCCACAGCGTAATCGGTTTCGTTGCTGCCGGTGCCGCAGATCACAGGCACCCGGCCGTCGATCTTGCGGATGGCGTGGGCCATCACCTGGCGGTGCTCTGCGTCGGTGAGGGTGGAGCTTTCACCGGTGGTGCCGCAGATAACCAGTGCGTTGATGCCCTGGGCGATCTGCCAGTCGATGAGCTGGTCCAGGCGGTTATAATCCACACCGGCGGGGGTGGTGGGGGTGATGAGCGCGGTGGCAATGCCTCTGAAAATAGGATTCTGCTGCTTCATGATAAATTCCTCCTGCATAAATTGAGATGTTCCGCCTGGTTTGATTTTGGCAATAAAAAAACCAAGCGGCTATGCGGGATAGCTGCTTGATAAAACGGAAAAGACAGGCGGTGGAGCCGCCGGAATGTTATATCAAGGATAGCTCTCCGCAAATTGTTCCATTTGCGACAGTCGGACAACTCTTAGTTTGTCCGCCCGGCTCGGCTCCCCTTGCAGTGAAAGCCGCCCTCGGCGCCCGCCCCTTTCCCCGGCCCTGCCCTGCACGGCATTGAGCTCGGTTACTCTTGACGAAGCGCTACCTCTATCTCTGGTTTGGCAATATGTTAGTGCATTTTTCGCTGTTTGTCAAGGGGGCTGCTGTGGTATTTCTCCATAAAATCCCCGGGGCAAGGCGGGAGAGGACAGGAGAATTCCCACAAAGGCGTGACAATGGGGCAGATCTGTGCTATACTGCAAGGAAATGACCCAAGGAGGTGCAGCACATGGACAAGGACTGGGATAAGCTCGGCGGCCTGACCTCCATGGACGACCTGGACCTGGCTATGCTGGGCTTCGGTTTGCCCGCGGAGGACGAGGAGCCCGAGGAAGAGAGCGAAGAGAAGCACTACTTTGACATGGACAGCATGGACTTTCAGCTGTGGATGGAGGAGGAAGTGGACAAGGAGGCCGCCCGCCGCAAGGCCCAAAAGAAGACGGAAAAGGCCCCGGCCAAGGAACCGAAAAAACCGGAATAAGAAACAAAGGGAGCGCCTGCAAGGCGCTCCCTTTTTCTTTCGTTCAGAATCTGGCGATCCCCGCCCGGCGGGCTTCTCCTGCCACCGCATCGGCCACCGCCTGGGCGGCGTCCCGGTTCAGGGGGGAGGGGAGGATGTACTCCGCGGAGAGCTGTTCCGGGGGCACCATGTCCGCCAGGGCTTTGGCTGCGGCGTGCTTCATGCCCTCGGTGATCTGCACGGCCCCGCAGGACAGCGCGCCCTTGAACAGGCCGGGGAAGACCAGCACGTTGTTGATCTGGTTGGGGAAGTCCGAGCGGCCGGTACCAACCACAGCGGCCCCGTGGGCCTTGGCCACATCGGGCATGATCTCCGGCACCGGGTTTGCCATGGCCAGAATGATGGGGTCCCTGGCCATGGTCTCCACCATCTCCCCGGTGACCAGACCGGGCCGGGAGACACCGATGAACACGTCAGCGCCCACCAGAGCGTCGGCCAGGGAACCCCTGCGTCCCTCCCGGTTGGTCCGGGCGGCCAGCTCGGCGTGATGGGGGGACAGGCTGGGGTCGCCCTCCCAGAGGATACCGTCCTTGTCGCAGAGGGTCATGTTGGCAAAGCCCAGGTCCAGCAGCAGCCGGGCAGCGGCGCTGCCGGCGGCCCCGATGCCGTTGATAACCACCCGCACCGCTTCCTTCTTCTTGCCCACCACCTTCAGGGCGTTGGTGAGGGCGGCGGTGATGACCACGGCGGTGCCGTGCTGGTCGTCATGGAACACGGGGATGTCGCAGACTTCCTTCAGGCGGCGCTCCACCTCGAAGCACCGGGGGGCGGAGATGTCCTCCAGGTTGATGCCACCGAAGCTTTTGGAGATGAGGGCGATGGTTTTCACCATCTCGTCCACGTCCTGGGTGTCCACGCACAGGGGGAAGGCGTCCACCCCGGCAAACTCCTTGAAGAGGACGCACTTGCCCTCCATGACGGGCATGCCCGCCGCAGGGCCGATGTTCCCCAGGCCCAGAACGGCGGAGCCGTCGGTGATGACGGCCACCATGTTCTGGCGGCGGGTGAGGGCGAAGGATTTGGACGGGTCCTTCTGAATTTCCAGGCAGGGGGCGGCCACCCCGGGGGTATAGGCCAGGGACAGGTCCTTCTGGGTTTTCACGGGATAGCGGGAGACCACCTCCAGCTTGCCCTTCAGTTCGTAATGTAAGGCCAAAGATTCGGCGCTGATATCCATGGTTGTGTTTCCTCCTCTAGGGTAAATTACACCATCTTCTCGGGATGGAATGCCTCGTCAAAGGCCTCGGGGGTGAAAAGACCCAGGGCCACGGCGGCTTCTTTCAGGGAGATGTCCTCCTTGTGGGCCTTCTTGGCGATTTTGGCCCCGTTTTCATACCCCACCAGGGGGGTGAGGGCGGTGACGGTCATAAGGGACCGGTGCAGGTTCTCTGCCATCTTTTCTCGGTTGGGGGTGAGCCCCTCCAGGCACCGGCGGGTGAAAGAGTCCATCCCGTCGGCCAGCAGGCGGACGGACTGGAGGTAGTTCAGGGCCAGCACGGGCATGTACACGTTCAGCTCAAAGTTCCCCTGGGAGGCGGCCAGACCCATCACCGTGTCGTTGCCCATGACCTGGACAGCTACCATGGTGAGGGCCTCGCACTGGGTGGGGTTCACCTTGCCGGGCATGATGGAGGAGCCGGGCTCGTTTTCCGGGATGAAGATCTCCCCCAGGCCGCACCGGGGGCCGGAGGCCAGCCAGCGCACGTCGTTGGCGATTTTCATCAGGTTGGCGGCCAGGGCCTTCAGGGCCCCGTGGGAGAAGGCCAGAGCGTCCTTGGCGGTGAGGGCGTGGAACTTGTTATCCGCCGTGCGGAAGGGAAGGTCCGTGAGGTTGGCAGCCTCTTCCGCCGCGGCCTCGGCAAAGCCTGCCGGGGCGTTCAGGCCTGTGCCCACGGCGGTTCCCCCCAGGGCCAGCTCATACAGGCCGTCCAGGGAGGAGACGATCATGGTCCGGGCGTGGTCCAGCATGCTCCGCCAGCCGCTGATCTCCTGGCCGAAGGTGATGGGCACTGCGTCCTGCAGGTGGGTGCGGCCGGTTTTCACCACGTCCCGGTTCTCCTCCTCCAGGCGGGCAAGGCAGGCTGTCATGGCGTCCAGGGCGGGCAGCAGCCGCTGATGGACGGCGGTAACCGCGGAGATGTGCAGGGCGGTGGGGAAGGTGTCGTTGGAGCTCTGGGACATGTTCACGTGGTCGTTGGGGTGGAGCAGCTTCTCCCCGGCCAGGGAATTGCCGTAGTTGGCGATAACCTCGTTCAGGTTCATGTTGGTCTGGGTGCCGCTGCCCGTCTGCCACACAGACAGGGGGAAGTGACCGGCCAGCTTGCCCTCCAGAATGTCCTGGCAGGCGGTCTGGATGAGGGTGCTGCGCTTCTCGTCCAGCTTGCCCAGGCGGGCGTTGGCGGCGGCGCAGGCTCTTTTTAGAACGGCAAAGGCCCGGATCAGGTCGTCGGGCATCTTCTCCTCCCCGATGGGGAAGTTTTCATAGCTGCGCTGGGTCTGCGCGCCCCAGAGACGGTCCGCCGGGACGGCCACCTCGCCCATGGTGTCGTGTTCAATCCTGTAGTCCAAAAGACATGCCTCCTATGCTTGTGTCAAAGTGTCACAGGTCCAGCTGGAGCTGAGAGAAGATCTCGCTGTAGGACCCGCTGTTGCGGATGGTGAGCCCCGCCCGGGAGTCAAAGACCAGGGGGGCGGTGTTCATCAGGACCAGCTTGTGGCCCTGATAGGCTTTCATCAGGTTGGGCACCGGGAACTCTCCCAGGGCCGAGCCGTCGATGATGAGGGTGTCGCAGGCCTTTACATAGTCCATGGCCCGGCCGATGAGCTCCAGGTCATAGGGCTCCTCCTTCAGCACAATGTCCGGGCGGACGTAGTCGCCGCACATGTCCACGTTGCAGTAGGGGATGGGAGTGGGGCTGTCGGCAATGTAGAAAAAGTCCAGATATTTCTCGCACTTGGCGCACCAGCTGCGCATCACCGAGCCGTGCATTTCCAGCACTTCCCTGCTTCCGGCCTCCTGGTGGATGCCGTCGATGTTCACCGTGAGGATGGCCTTCAGCTTTCCCGCCTCCTCCAGGCGTGCCAGAAACTCATGGGCCGGGCTGGGTTTGGCCTCCAGCACGGGCGCCAGGATCTTGGCCCGGTAGTACCGGTAGAAGAACATGGGGTAGCGCTGGAGGAAGGTCAGGCAGAGCATTTGATCAGGGGTGTATTTGAAGGTTTTTAAAAAGTCCTCGTCCATCTCCCGGTAGTCGGGAAAGCCCGCCTCCTTGGAGAAGTCTTTGCCGGAGACAAAGACGATATTGTCACTTTCGTTGATCCATTTTTGCAGGACATGGAGTTCGACATCCATGAAATCTCTCCTTTCGTCCGGCCGGCGCGCCGGAGCCTGGGGGTCAGCGCACCTGGATTTGGGAGAAGACCTCTCCGATGGGAGCGTTGATGGTGAGATTGGCCATGCGGTCGGCGCTGGTCTGGGACTTGTTGATGAGCACCAGGCGCTTGCCCCGGTAGTAGTTGATGAGCCCTGCGGCGGGGTAGACCACCAGGGAGGTGCCCCCGATGATGAGCATATCTGCCTGGCGGATGGCGGAGACGGCCCCGGCAATCACATCCTCGTCCAGAGCCTCCTCATAGAGAACCACGTCCGGGCGGATAATCCCCCGGCAGTCCCCGTTGTCGCAGTAGGGCAGGCCCTTGGAGTTTGCAATGACAGAGGTGGGGAATTTTCTTCCGCACCGGGGGCAGTAGTTGCGCAGAGTGGAGCCGTGCAGCTCAAAGACGGCCTTGCTGCCAGCGGCCTGGTGGAGCCCGTCGATGTTCTGGGTGACCACGGCCTTGAGCTTTCCGGCCCGCTCCAGCTCCGCCAGCTTTAAGTGGGCGGGGTTGGGCTTGGCCCCCTCAATGAGGATTTTGTCCCGGTAGAACTTGTAGAACTCCCCGGGATTGTTCACGAAAAAGCTGTGGCTGAGGATAGTTTCCGGGGGATAGTCGTACTTTTGGCTGTACAGACCGTCCACACTGCGGAAGTCGGGGATGCCGCTTTCCGTGGAGACCCCGGCCCCGCCGAAGAAGACGATGCTGCTGCTCTCGTCGATCCAGTTCTGTAATGTGGTGATCGCTTGATCCATGGTAGTTCCTCCTTCTTTGATGGTCGTTTGACTGCAATGGGGAAGGGCAGGTTACCGCCGGTTGTTGGGCCGGTGGTCCCGTCCCTTAGAGGATGGGGCAGAGTTTCGGTAATCCTCCCGATAGGCCTGTTCCCGCCGACGGCGCTCCTGCTCCTGCCGGCGGCGTTCCTGCTCCCAGAGCTGGTGCTGCTGTTCCTGCCAGCGGCGCTCCTGCTCCCGGCGCTGGCGCTCCTGCTCCTGTCGGCGGTACTCGGCTTCCCGGCGCTGACGCTCCTGCTGGCGGCGGTATTCCTGTTCCTGGCGGCGGTACTCGGCTTCCCGCCGGCGGCGTTCCTGCTCTTGGCGTCGGCGCTCCTGCTCCTGCCGCTGGCGTTCCTGCTCCTGTCGGCGTCGCTCCTGCTCCCGCTGCTGGCGCTCTTGCTCCCGGCGGCGCGCCTGTTCCTGCCGCTGGCGTTCTTTCTCCTGCCGGCGAAGCTCGTGTTCCTGCTCCCGCCGGCGGGCTTCCTCTTCCCGCTGCCGCTGGTGCTCCTGGCGGCGCTGTTCCTGTTCCTGCCGCCGCAGCTCCTGCTCGTGCCGGCGGCGTTCCTGTTCCTCCTGGCGCTGGAGATCCTTTTCCTGGCGTCGGCGCTCCTGCTCTTGCATTTTCTGGGCGTAGGCGGCCTCCTCCCGCTGCTGGCGGGCGATGGCCTCCTGTTTCTTTTCCTCCTGGCGCTGCAGGCGGGCTTCCTTCCGGGTCTGGGCCTGCTGGTCGCGAAGGCGGCGGACCACCCCCACGGCAAAGAAGATCAGGGCCAGGGCCAGTACCAGCCGGACGAAGAAATTGCCCAGCACAGCGTTGACGCTGTCAATGAAGGCCAGGAAGGGGGACAGGGCAATGTCGCTGACCGCCACCATGTCCACGGTGGCGTACTGCTCCCCGCCGTAGATCACAGCCACGGAACCCAGCACATCTCCTTTGGAGATGGGGGCCTTGGCAGTGGCGCTGGTTAAGGTTAACCGCAGGTCCAGCTTCTCCTCGTCATACGCCCCGGGGATCAGGGTGGTGACCGACTGAGCGGGCTTCAGGACCACATGGCTGGCCTGGGAGGAGTACTTCACCGGGACCTCCTCCAGGTAGGTGTCCGCGTTCAGCAGGGTGGCGGAGGAGAAATTGTCAAAGCCCCAGTCCAGCAGGCGGCGGCTCTCGGTAAACTGGAGCCGCTGAACCTTTCCGTTGGCATCCGTGGGGTTCTGGCAGCCCAGAACCACGGAGACCAAGGTATGCCCCTTCTTCTTGGCGGCAGTTACCAGGCAGTAGCCTGCTTCAGGGGTGCTGCCGGTTTTGATGCCGATGGTGCCGGAGTACTCATAGCCGTAATACTTGTACCGGGCCAGCAGGCCGTTGGTGTTGTAGAGCACCCGGGCCTCGGACTTGTTGGTGGCGGGGACGGTATACTGGCCTGTGGAGACGATCTCCCGGAAGGAGGGGTGAGACATGGCCTCCTTGGACATTTTGTAGATGTCCTTGGCGGTGGTGTAGTGATCCGGGTTGTGCAGGCCGTGGGGGTTGGCAAAGTGGGTGTTCTCCATCCCCAGCTCTGCGGCCCGCTGGTTCATCTGCTCCACGAAGGTGGGAACATCCCCGGCAACGGTAATGGCCAGGGTGTTGGCAGCCTCGTTGGCGGAGGGAAGAAGCAGGCAGTAGAGCAGATTCTTCACGGTGATTTCTTCCCCTGCCACCAGGTTGGCGGTGGAGGAGTCCTCAGTAATATCCGTGAGAGCCTCCGCCGGGACGGTGACCACGGTGTCCAGGCTCAGCTCCCCCCGGCCCACGGCCTCCAGGGTGAGCAGGGCGGTCATGATTTTGGTGATGCTGGCGGGGTAGCGGGTTTCGTCGGCGCTCTGCTCCAGCAGAACCTGATCGGTGTCCAGATCCACCAGCAGGGCGGCGGTGGCATTCACCGTAATGGGTTCAATCCCTTCGTACTCCACTGCCCCGGCCAGAGGGGCGAGCAGGCCGGTCAGCAGGCACAAGGTCAGGCAGAAAGAAATGGCGCGAATCAGCGTTTTTTTCATAGGAAACATCCACATCCCGTGCTATAATATATCAGGAAACCGCCGGAAAATCAGGGCGGTAAAGCGCAATACCTTAGAACTAAAATTATACCAAAGCTCGACACAAGACGCAATGGGGGAGGCGGACAATGGCGGGAAAATTTCTCAAAATTTCGAAGCTGGAAGGCATTGTGCTCCTGCTGACCCTCCTCTTTGTGGGGGGAACCCTGCTGTGGTTTGCCTTCTCCCAACCCGGAGAAGGGGTAACCGTTGTGACCGAGCGGCAGGACCCGGAGCCCCAGGTTCTGACGGAAACGCCGGACACGCCGGAGGCGCCCGGGCTGCTGGAGGGGGAGGTTCTGAACCTGAACACGGCCTCCCAGACGGAGCTGACCCGCCTGCCCGGCATTGGGGAGACGAAAGCGGCGGCCATTGTCGCCTGGCGGCAGGAACACGGGTCCTTTCAGACAGTGGAAGATCTCATGGCTGTGGACGGCATCGGGGAAAAGACCCTGGAAAATCTGCGGCCCTATGTGACCGTCGGGGAACCGGCGGCAGAGGAAGGAGGAACCTGATTGGCAAAAATCCTAGTGGTAGATGACGAAAAGGTTATGGTCAAGGGCATCCGGTTCAACCTGGAGAACGAGGGATACCAGGTGGACGTGGGCTACAACGGCCGCCAGGCGGTGGACATGGCCCGGGCCACGGAGTATGACCTCATTATTCTGGACCTGATGATGCCGGAGCTGGACGGCCTGGAGGCCTGCATGGAGATCCGTTCCTTTTCCTCCGTGCCCATCATCATGCTCACCGCCCGGGGGGAGGACACGGACAAGCTCCTGGGCTTTGAGTACGGGGCGGACGACTATATCACCAAGCCCTTCAACATTCTGGAGGTCAAGGCCCGGGTGAAGGCCCTGCTCCGCCGGTCCTCGGCCCCCCGGCGGCAGGAGCAGGAGGAAGAGTCGGGAAAACTCTCCCTGGGGGGACTCACCATCGACAGCGCCTCCCGGAGCACCTGGAAGGAAGGGGTCCCGGTGGAGCTCACCGCCCGGGAGTTCGACCTGCTGGAGCTGCTCATGAAGCACCCCCAGCGGGTGTACAGCCGGGAGCAGCTGCTCAACCAGGTCTGGGGCTATGCCTACACCGGGGAGTACCGCACCGTGGACGTGCACATCCGCCGCCTGCGGGAGAAGGTGGAGCAGGACCCGGCCAACCCCGCGCTCATCCGCACCAAATGGGGGGTAGGGTACTATTTTGCCGGAGAATGATCGCCGGGAGAGGAGGCGGGGACCCATGAAAAACCACCAAACAGGCCGGCTGAAGGTCACCCGCTCCCTCCAGCTGCGCCTGGCCCTGGGGTACGCCTTCATCATCGCGGCCCTGCTGATCCTGCTGAACACCTACCCGTTGCTTATGAGCCAGAACCTGATGTTCCGCTCCCAGCAGACTGCCCTGCAGAACCAGGCGGTGCTCATTACCAACACCCTCACCACCGCCGATGAGCTCACCCCCGAAACCGTGGAGCAGGCCATCACTCCCCTGGACGACCTGGAGGTGCAGCGGGTTCTGGTCACCGACCAGGCCGGCTTGGTCCTCTATGACACGGAGGGGGCGCTCACGGGAAAATACGCCCTCACCGGCGAGGTGGTTTCCGCCCTGCGGGGGAACGACGCCTTTGCCAGCCAGTATGTGGAGAATACCTTTTACAGCCGGGCTGCTTCCCCGATTATGACCCGGAACAACGTGGTGGGGGCGGTGTGCCTTTACGAAACCGACAGCGGTCAGGGCCTGCTGCTGGGTGAGCTTCAGCACAACCTGCGCCTGATTTCCCTGGTGGTGTGCCTGGCAGTGCTGGGCATGTTTGCCGCCTTTTCCCGGATATTCACCGGGCGGGTGAGCATGCTTCTGGCGGGCATCCGCCGGGTGCGGGAAGGGGAATACACCCACCGGATCACCATGGCGGGCCACGACGAGCTCAGCCAGCTGGCCGATGAGTTCAACCAGCTCACCGGCCGCCTGCAGACAACGGAGGAGGAGCGGCGGCGGTTTGTCTCTGATGCCTCCCACGAGCTGAAAACCCCCCTGGCTTCTATCCGCCTGCTCACCGACTCCATCCTCCAGGACGAGAACATCGACCAGGAGACCGCCCGGGAGTTTGTGGGGGACATCGGAGAAGCGGCCGACCGGCTGATCCACATCAGCCAGGAGCTGCTGGCCCTCAACCGCCTGGACGAGGGGCGCACCGTCACCCGGGAGCCGGTGGAGGTGAACCGGGAGGCGGAGCGGACCTGCCGAATGCTCCAGCCTCTGGCGGAGGAGGCCCAGGTCACCCTGGAGACCCACCTGGGGGAGAATTGCGTTGCCAGATGCGGCCGGGAGGACGTCAACCAGATTTTCCGCAATCTGATGGAAAACGCCATCAAGTACAATGTGCCCGGGGGGCGGGTATTCGTCGCCACCCGCCGGGCCGGGGACACCGTCTGCCTGGAGGTGGCCGACACCGGCGTGGGCATCCCCCAGGAGGAGATGGACAAGATCTTTCAGCGGTTCTACCGGGTGGATAAGGCCCGGTCCCGGGCCGCCGGAGGCACCGGCCTGGGCCTGTCCATCGTCCAGGACACGGTGCGGCTCCACGGGGGTCAGATTTCGGTGGCCCCCGGAGAAGAGGCCGGGGCGGTCTTTACCGTTACCCTTCCGGCCTGGACAGAGGAGGTGGCGGACGGATGAAACACCGCATACTGGCCCTGACCCTGGCCCTGCTGACGCTGCTGCCGGCCGCCGGCTGCGCCGGAAAGCAGGAGGGGGAGAATGTGTACCAGGTGTACTTTCTCAGCCAGGAGACGGGAAGCCCCTCCGCCCTGGTCCCGGAGGCGCGCACCCTGGCCCCGGAGGAGGACCCCGTCCAGGGTCTGCTGGACCGGCTGCTGGAAGGGCCGTCGGGAGAGGATCTCACTGCCGTCATCCCCAGCAGCGTCACCCTGCGGGGGTGGGAGCTGAACGGCGGCCTGCTGACGGTGGACTTTTCCAGCCGCTATGCCAGCCTGTCGGGAATTGACCTGACCCTGGCCGATTACAGCGTAGTGCTCACCCTCACCCAGCTGGAGGAGGTGGAGGCGGTGATGATCACTGCGGAGGGAGAGCTGATCCCCTATCGGGACCACCAGCGCCTCACCGCCGGAGACGCCCAGGCTGTGACCCTTCAGGAAAACGAACCCGGCGAAGAAGAATAAAAGAATCAGCGCCCGCTGCGAGTTTTTTCGCAGCGGGCGCTGTGTTGTATCTGTTATAAGTTCCAGGCGCTCTGGTCCGTGTGCAGCAGCTTGTGAGCCTTTTCCGACAGGGGCTTTTCCAGGTACTCCTGGTACAGGGCCTGCACGGAGGGGTTCTCGTGGGAGAAGCGGATGGGGCTGTCCTGGTCCAGCCGGTACAGACAGGCGCCCCGCTCCCGGGACAGGTCCTGGCCGTCGTGGATGGGCTGCCCGCCGCCGCCGGAGCAGCCGCCGGGGCAGGCCATCACCTCCACAAAGTCGTAGGAAACCTGCTTGGCCTGGATAGCGTCCATCAAAGCCCGGGCGCTGCCCAGACCGGAGGCCACCGCCAGGCGAAGGGTGGTGTCCCCGATGGGAAAGGTTGCCTCCCGCCAGGGCTTGTCTCCCCGCACGTCCCGGAAGGCGTCCGCCGGGGGATTGGACCCGGTGAGGGTATAGGCGGCGGTGCGCAGGGCGGCCTCCATCACGCCGCCGGTGACGCCGAAGATGACCCCGGCCCCGGAGCCACGGCCCAGGGGCGCGTCAAAGTCCTCTTCGGGCAGGGCGGCGGCGTTAATCTGCATGGCCCGGAGCATCCGGTCCAGCTCCCGGCAGGTGAGGACCACGTCCACGTCCTTCTCTGCCGCGTCACTGACCTGGGGCACGTCGCACTCGTATTTTTTGGCGATGCAGGGCATGACGGACACGCAGAAAATGTCCTCCGGAGCCTTTCCAAGCAGCTGGGCAAAGTAGCTCTTGGCCACCGCGCCGAACATCTGCTGGGGGCTCTTGGCGGTGGACAGATGGGAAACCAGCTGAGGATACTCCGTGCGGAGGAACCGGACCCAGCCGGGGCAGCAGGAGGTAAACTGGGGCAGGGAAGCGTTTTCAGAATGGGTCAGCCGCTCCACCAGCTCGTTGGCCTCCTCCATAATGGTTAGGTCGGCGGAGAAGGTGGTGTCGAACACATGGGGAACCCCCAGGGCCCGGACAGCGGCGGCCAGCCGCTTTTCCGTTGCCTGCTCGGGGGTAAGCCCCAGCTCCTCGCCCCAGGCAGCCCGGACGGCAGGGGCAATCTGAAAGACCACTTCCTTTTTGGGGTCGGACAGGGCGGCAAAGACCTTTTCCGTGTCATCCCGCTCCCGGAGAGCGCCCACAGGGCAGTGGGCCACGCACTGGCCGCAGAAGGCGCAGGCGGCTTTGTTCATCCGCAGGCCCTGGCGGACCCGGACGGTGGTGTGGGCGCCGGAGCCGGTGACCTCCCACACCCCCAGGGACTGAACCCGCTCGCAGACGGAGACGCACCGCAGGCACTTGATGCACTTGGAGCTGTCCCGGAGGATGGGCAGGGTGTTGTCCCAGGGCCGCTCCGAGGCGGCCTTGCCGAAGGGGACGGACTGGATGTTCATGTCTTTTGAGAGCTTCTGCAGGGAGCAGTTGCCGCTGCGCACGCAGGTGACGCAGTGGTCCACGTGCTGGGAGAGGATCAGCTCCACGTTGGTCTTGCGGGTGACCCGCACCCGCTGGGTGTTGGTGTGGACGACCATGCCCTCTTCCACCAGGGTGTTGCAGGCGGTGGCCAGCTTGTCCACCCCTTCCACCTCTACGGCGCAGATGCGGCAGGAGGCCACCTCGTTAATGTCCCGCAGGTAGCAAAGGGTGGGAATATAGATATCTGCGGCCCGGGCGGCGTCCAGAATGGTGGTGCCCTCGGGCACAGTGACGGTCCGGTTGTCGATGGTCAGTGTTACCATGTTGTCTTTCTCCCTCCCTTGAAGCCGGCGTGGCCGTAGTGGTCGCAGCGCAGGCAGCGGCTGCACTCCTGGGCCATCTCCTGGTCGGACATGCAGTTTTCCATGAGCTCAAAGTCGTTCTTCCGCCAGTTGGCCTCCCGCTCGGTGAGGTCGATGCGGCCGGTGGCGTTTTTCAGCCGGAAGGGGGCGGGAGGAATCTCCAGGTTGGCGGAGATGTCCGTGTGGCAGCCCAGATACTCGTCGATGCTGGCGGCAGCCACCTTGCCGGCCTCGATGGCCAGAATCACGGTGGCGGGACCGGAGACGCAGTCGCCCCCGGAGAAGACCCCTTCCATGCCGGGGATGCTGCCGTCGTCAGCGGCCACAAGGTTCCCCCATTTGGTGGGCATGCCCGCCTGCTCAAAGGACTTGGAGTCCACTTTCTGGCCCACAGCCATGAGAATCACGTCGCAGGGGATGATCTCCTCGGGCTGGTCGGCGTTTCTGGGGGCGGGGCGGCCGCCCTTCACCTCGCCGATCACCTGGGGCTGGACCACCAGGCCGGTGACCCGGTCCTGCTCATCTGTTTCGATGCGGACCGGAGCCTTCAGGGGCAGAATCTCGCAGCCCTCGGCCATAGCGCCCTCCACCTCCTCGGGCAGGGCGGTCATGTCGGAAATCCGGCGGCGGTAGACGCACTTGACGGAGCTTGCCCCCAGGCGGACGGCGGTGCGGGTGGCGTCCATGGCCACGTTGCCGCCGCCTACAATGACCACGTCCTTGCCGGTAAAGTCAGGCTTGTCCACCCGGATGGTGGTGTCCAGCAGCTCGATGGCGGAGAGAACCCCCTGGGCGTCCTCCCCGGGAATGCCCAGGGGCTTGTGCAGGGCCGCGCCGATGGCCACATAGACGCTGTCGTAGTCCCGGCGCAGCTCTTCCAGGGTCACGTCTGTGCCCACATTGCAGTTGGTGTGTACCTCCACGCCGGTGGAGAGGATGCAGTCGATGTCCCGGTCCAGATAGGAGCCGGGCAGCCGGTAGCTGGGAATGCCGTACCGGAGCATGCCCCCCAGCTTGGGCTTGGCCTCGAACACCGTGGACTTGTGGCCCATGAGGGACAGGAAGTAGGCGGCGGTGAGGCCGGAGGGTCCGCCGCCCACAATGGCAATTTTCTTGCCGGAGGAGGGGGCACAGGGCGGGGCAGGGACTTCCCCGGCGTGGTCCACGGCAAAGCGTTTGATGCCCCGGATGTTCAGGGGGGCGTCCACAATGGACCGGCGGCAGTGGGTCTCGCAGGGGTGCTCGCACACCAGACCGCAGACGGAGGGGAAGGGGTTGTCCTTGCGGATGAGGCGGATGGCGTCAGCATACCGCTCCTCTCCCACCAGGGAGATGTAACCGGGCACGTCCACATGGGCGGGACACAGCTCCACACAGGGGACGCTTTTGAAGTTGGCGGTGCAGCTGCCCTGGGCCACGTGGGCCAGGTAGTCGTCGTGGAAGGCCACATAGCCGTCCAGAACCATCTGGGCGGCCTCAAAGCCGATGGCGCAGTCGGCGCTGTCCACGATGGCCTGAGCGGAGCGGAGAATGGTCTCCAGGTCCTCCTCGCTTCCATGGCCGTCCAGCAGCCGGTCCAGCAGGGCGGACAGCCGGTCCAGGCCGATGCGGCAGGGCACACATTTTCCGCAGCTTTGGGCCAGGCACAATTTCAAAAAGGCGCTGGTCAGCTCCACGGGACAGTTTCCGCAGGGGGCGGCGGAGATGCGCCGCTCCATGTCTGCGTACAGGTCGTCAACGGTCCGCTGGGCGTTCTCCCAGGGGGTGATACTTAACCTGCTCAAAGTTGATCGTCTCCCTTCTTCGCGCCGGGGGCGCGGTGAATCAAAAAAGACAACTGATTCCGTAAAAAAGCAGGAAAAACGGAAACAGCGGTCGGAATCATCAGAATTTTGTTGCATTTTTCGAACAACACACTATCATAATCGGAAATGTGAGGAAATGCAATAGAAACTTTAGAAGCTTTCGTGTGAAAATAAAAATCCCTGCCGTAAGGAGTACGGCAGGGATTGCTTTCCGTGTTTTTTCTTTGGTTACAGACTCCAGGTGCTCTGGTCCGTGTGCAGCAGCTTGTGGGCCTGTTCCGACAGGGGCTTTTCCAGGAAATCCTGGTACAGGGCCTGCACGGAGGGATTTTCATGGGAGAAGCGGATGGGGCTGTCCTGGTCCAGCCGGTACAGGCAGGCACCCCGCTCCCGGGACAGGTCCTGGCCGTCGTGGATGGGCTGGCCGCCGCCGCCGGAGCAGCCGCCGGGGCAGGCCATGACCTCCACAAAGTCGTAGGAGACCTGTTTGGCCTGGATGGCATCCATAAGAGATCTGGCGCTGCCCAGGCCGGAGGCCACCGCCAGGCGAAGGGTGGTGTCCCCGATGGGAAAGGTTGCCTCCCGCCAGGGCTTGTCCCCCCGAACCTCCCGGAAGGCGTCCGCCGGGGGATTGAAACCAGTGAGGAGGTAGGCGGCGGTGCGCAGAGCGGCCTCCATCACGCCGCCGGTGACGCCGAAGATGACCCCGGCCCCGGAGCCACGGCCCAGAGGTGCGTCAAAGTCCTCCTCCGGCAGTGCAGCCACGTTGACCTGCATGGCCCGCAGCATCCGGTTCAGCTCCCGGCAGGTGAGGACCACGTCCACGTCCTTCTCCGCCGCGTCACTGACCTGGGGCACGTCGCACTCGTATTTTTTGGCGATACAGGGCATGACGGACACGCAGAAAATGTCCTCCGGGTCCTTCCCCAGCAGCTGGGCAAAGTAGCTCTTGGCCACCGCGCCGAACATCTGCTGGGGGCTCTTGGCGGTGGACAGGTGGGGAACCAGCTGGGGGTACTCCCTGCGCAGGAACCGGACCCAGCCGGGGCAGCAGGAGGTGAACAGGGGCAGCTTTCCCTGCTCCGGATGCGCCAGCTGAGCCGCCAGCTCGCTGGCCTCCTCCAGGATGGTCAGGTCGGCGGAGAAGGTGGTGTCGAACACATGGGGGACTCCCAGGGCCCGGACAGCGGCGGCCAGCCGCTTTTCCGTTGCCTGCTCAGGGGTGAGCCCAAGACTTTCGCCCCAGGCAGCCCGGACGGCAGGGGCGATTTGGAAAACCACTTCCTTCTTGGGGTCGGACAGGGCGGCAAAGACCTTCTCCGTGTCGTCCCGCTCCCGCAGGGCCCCCACGGGGCAGTGGGCCACGCACTGGCCGCAGAAGGAGCAGGGGGCCTCATTCATCCGCAGACCCTGGCGGATCCGGACGGTGGTGTGGGCCCCGGAGCCGGTAACCTCCCACACCCCCAGGGACTGAACCCGCTCGCAGACGGAAACGCACCGCAGGCATTTAATGCACTTGGAGCTGTCCCGGAGGATGGGAAGGGTGTTGTCCCAGGGCCGTTCAAAGGCGGCCTTGGTGAAGGGGACCGCCTGGATGTTCATATCCTTGGAGAGCTTCTGCAGGGAGCAGTTGCCGCTGCGCACGCAGGTGACGCAGTGGTCCACGTGCTGGGAGAGGATCAGCTCCACGTTGGTCTTGCGGGTAATTCGTACCCGCTGGGTGTTGGTGCGCACCACCATGCCCTCTTCTACCAGGGTGTTGCAGGCGGTGGCCAGCTTATCCACCCCTTCCACCTCCACGGCGCAGATGCGGCAGGAGCCCACCTCGTTGATCTCCCGCAGGTAGCAGAGGGTGGGGATGCGGATGTCCGCCTGCCGGGCGGCGTCCAGGATGGTGGTGCCGGTGGGCACAGTGATGGGCTGGTTGTCGATGGTCAGGGTCACCATGCTGCTTTCCTCCCTCCCTTAAAGCCCGCGTGGCCGTAGTGGTCGCAGCGCAGGCAGCGGCTGCACTCCTGGGCCATCTCCTGCTCAGACATGCAGTTTTCCAGCAGTTCAAAGTCGTTTTTCCGCCAGCTGGCCTCCCGCTCGGTGAGGTCGATGCGCCCCGTGGCGTTTTTCAGCCGGAAGGGGGCGGGGGGAATTTCCAGGTTGGCGGAGATGTCCGTGTGGCAGCCCAGATACTCGTCGATACTGGCGGCGGCCACCTTGCCGGCCTCGATGGCCAGAATCACCGTGGCAGGGCCGGAGACGCAGTCGCCCCCGGAGAAGACCCCCTCCATGCCGGGGATGCTGCCGTCGTCAGAGGCCACAATGTTCCCCCACTTGGTGGGGACCCCCTCGGCAGCGAAGGGCTTGGAGTCCACGGTCTGGCCCACGGCCATGAGGATCACGTCGCAGGGGATACGCTCCTGGGGCTGGTCGGCGTCCCGGGGGGCGGGACGGCCTCCCTTTACCTCGCCGATCACCTGGGGCTGGACCACCAGGCCGGTGACCTGGCCCTCCGCGCCGGTCTCCACCCGGACGGGAGCTTTCAGGGGCAGAATCTCGCAGCCCTCGGCCATGGCCCCCTCCACCTCCTCGGGCAGGGCGGTCATGTCAGAAATCCGGCGGCGGTAGACGCATTTCACCGATTCTGCCCCCAGGCGGACAGCGGTGCGGGTGGCGTCCATGGCCACGTTGCCGCCGCCTACCACCACCACGTGCTTGCCGGTGAAGTCCGGACGGTCCTCCCGCAGGGCCAGCAGCTTGATGGCGGAGAGCACCCCCGGCGCGTCTTCCCCGGGAATGCCCAAGGGCTTGTGGAGGGCTGCGCCGATGGCCACATAGACGCTGTCATAGTCCCGGCGCAGCTCCTTCAAAGTTATGTCTCTCCCCACGGCGCAGTTGGTGCGCACCTCCACGCCGGTGGAGAGAATGCAGTTGATGTCCCGGTCCAGGTAGGAGGCGGGCAGCCGGTAGCTGGGGATGCCATACCGGAGCATACCCCCCAGCTTGGCTTTGGCCTCAAACACCGTGGCCTTGTGGCCCATGAGGGACAGAAAGTAGGCGGCGGTAAGCCCCGAGGGGCCGCCCCCTACGATGGCGATGGTTTTCCCGGAGGAGGGGGCGCAGGAAGGGGCGGGGACTTCCCCGGCGTGGTCCACGGCGAACCGCTTCACCCCCCGGATGTTCAGGGGGGCGTCCACAATGGACCGGCGGCAGTGGGTCTCGCAGGGGTGCTCGCACACCAGACCGCACACGGAGGGGAAGGGGTTGTCCTTCCGGATGAGGCGGATGGCGTCGGCGTAGCGTTCCTCTCCCACCAGGGAGATATAACCGGGTACGTCCACGTGGGCGGGACACAGCTCCACGCAGGGTACGCTCTTGAAGTTGGCGGTGCAGCTGCCCTGGTCCACATGGGCCAGGTAGTCGTCGTGAAAGGCCACATAGCCGTCCAGAACCATCTGGGCGGCTTCAAAGCCGATGGCGCAGTCGGCGCTGTCCACGATGGCCTGGGCGGACCGGAGGATGGTGTCCAGATCCTCGGGGCTGCCCTGGCCGTCCAGCAGCTGGTTCAGCAGAGCCGACAGCCGGTCCAGGCCGATGCGGCAGGGCACGCACTTGCCGCAGCTCTGGGCCAGGCACAGCTTTAAAAAGGCGCTGGTCAGCTCCACGGGACAGTTTCCACAGGGGGCGGCGGAGATGCGCCGCTCCAGGTCCGCGTACAGGTCGTCAACGGTCCGCTGGGCATTTTCCCAGGGCGTAATGCTTAATCTACTCAAACTCCATCGTCTCCCTTCTGGATACAGTTGGCAGGGGGTCAAACCAGGGGTCCCGGAGAGGGGTTCCGGTGACCTGAATATAGCCTACTATCAGTATACTCCCGGGAGATGAGATGACAACAATTCCATCAATTGTTTCGGGACAGGTACTTAAATCTGTGTCTTAATATAAAAAATGAGCACAGATTGTTGCAAATAAAATGATCAACTTTTTTCCAATGAAATGATTTCAATAAAAATCTTTTGATTGGAACGTCAGGATGAGGGGGATCGGATCGAAACCGAAGATTTTTGTATGATGACGGGGAAATCATGCTGAATCACAGGGTTTAAAAGAAAAAATATAAAAAATGAAAAGAAAAAATAGCGAATAGAAACAAAAAGAAAAACTGGAGGAAGAGGCATATTGGTCCCGGATTCCCGCCAGCTACCGGGAAATGATGAGAAAAGAGACGCAGGACATGCGGAAGTATTGAAAAATAAGTAAGAATTGGAAAGAAAGCGGTAGGGGGAGGGGAGGGACTACCCGAAAATAAGTAAAAATACTGGAAGCTGGTAACAAAGTTAGCCCCAAGAGATCATTGTCCCCGGCAGGCGGCCGCCGTATGATGAGAGCAGGAAAAAGCCTGTTTACCTCCGGAGAAGGCGGAAATGGGGGATTGACCAATTTCCCCCTTGGTCGTATAATTTTTGCATTATGAATAAAAATCAAGGAGGCCAGCAGGCTATGAGCACTTACAAGAACGGGACCAACTGTCTCCACGCGGGCTATGTGCCCGAGAGCGGCGAACCCAGAAACATTCCCATCATTCAGAGCACCACCTTCCGGTACGGCACCAGCGAGGCCATGGGCGCCCTGTTTGACCTGGAGGCCGAGGGCTATTTCTACACCCGGCTCCAGAACCCCACCTCTGACCGGGTGGCAGCCAAGATCTGCGCCCTGGAGGGGGGCGCCGCCGCCATGCTGACCTCCTCCGGCCAGGCGGCCAACTTCTTTGCCATCTTTAATATCTGTTCTGCCGGGGACCATGTGGTGGCCTCTGCGGCCATCTACGGGGGCACCTTCAACCTCTTCTCCGTGACCATGAGGCGCATGGGCATTCAGTTCACCTTCGTGGACCCCAACTGCTCGGAGGAGGAGCTGAACGCAGCCTTCCAGCCCAACACCAAGGCGATGTTCGGGGAGACCATTGCCAACCCCGCCCTCACGGTGCTGGACATTGAGAAGTTTGCCCGGGCCGCCCACGCCCACGGGGTGCCCCTGATTGTGGACAACACCTTCCCCACCCCCATCAACTGCCGACCCTTCCAGTGGGGCGCGGATATCGTCACCCACTCCACCACCAAGTACATGGACGGCCACGCCAACCAGGTGGGCGGCGCCATTGTGGACAGCGGCAGCTTCGACTGGACCAAGTATCCCGACAAGTACCCCGGCCTGTGCACCCCCGACGACAGCTACCACGGGGTGACCTACACCGAGCGGTTCGGCCTGGGCGGCGCCTTCATCACCAAGGCCACCGTCCAGCTCATGCGGGACTTCGGCAGCACCCCCGCCCCCATGAACGCCTACTTCCTGAACGTGGGCCTGGAGACCCTCCACCTGCGCATGCCCCAGCACTGCGCCAACGCCCTGGCGGTGGCAAAGTTCCTGAAGGGCCACGACAAGGTGGCCTGGGTCACCTGCCCCAGCCTGGAGGGGGACAAGAACTACGATCTGGCCAAAAAGTATATGCCCAATGGCACCTGCGGCGTGGTCACCTTCGGCGTGAAGGGCGGCCGCAAGGCAGCAGAGACCTTCATGGCCGGCCTGAAGCTGGCCTCCATCGCCACCCATGTGGCCGATGCGAAAACCTGTGTGCTCCACCCCGCCTCCTCTACCCACCGGCAGATGTCCGACGCGGAGTTGGAGGCCGCCGGCGTGTCCCCCGACCTGGTCCGCCTGTCTGTGGGCATTGAGGACCCGGCGGATATTATCGCTGACCTGACCCAGGCCCTGGAGAACGTGTAATCTGCCCGCAGGGAAGAGAAGGCAGCCCATTCTGATCCAAGAAAAGGAGGCAGCTCCCCATGAGTTCCAAGAAAGGTCTGGCCTGCATCTTCGCTGCCGCGGTGCTGTTCAGCATCGGCGGCCTGTGCGTGAAGATGATCCCCTGGAATTCTTTGTCCATCAATTCCTTTCGGAGCATCATCTCCGTGGGGATGCTTCTGGTGTTTGCCAAGGTCACCCGCCACAAGCTGAAGCTCACCCCTGGGGTCTTCGGGGGGGCCTGCGCCATGTGCGCCACCACCACCCTGTACACCATGGCCAACAAGCTCACCACCGCAGCCAACACCATTCTGCTCCAGTTTACCGCGCCAGTGTTCGTGATCCTCTTTCTGTGGCTGGTTTTTAGGGAAAAGCCCAAAAAGCTGGATGTGATTACCTGTGTGGTGGTCTTTGGCGGCATCGCCTGCTTCTTCCTGGATAGCCTGGGCACCGGGTATCTGGCGGGGGACTTGGTGGCGGTGCTCTCCGGGGTGGGCTACGCCTGGGTTTTCCTGCTGAACAAGATTCCCGGGGGCGACCCCCTCTTCTCCACCATCCTGGGACAAGCCATGGGGGCGGTCATAGGCCTGCCCTTCCTGGTCCAGGAGACCCAGTTCGGGGGCGCGGCTCTGCCCGCTGCCATCGCCCTGGGGGTGTTTCAGCTGGGCCTGGCCTACATCTTCTTCACCACCGGGATCAAGTATGCGCCCCCGGTTTCCGCTTCCCTGATGACAGGCATCGAGCCCATCCTGAACCCGGTGCTGGTGGCCCTGGTGCTGGGGGAGATGATTTCTCCCCTGTCCCTGCTGGGGGGCGCCATCGTCTTTGTGACCATCATGGTTTATAATGTAATTGGAGCCAGGGCAGAGCAAAAGGATACATGCCAAGGAGAGCCAGTATGATTGATCTCATTTATCAGGACCAGGCCATTGTGGTCTGCGTCAAACCCTTCCGGGTTCTCTCCACCGACGAGCCGGGGGGAATGCCCGACCTGATTCGGGAGGCCATCGGCCAGCCCCAGGCCAAGGTCCGGGCGGTCCACCGGCTGGACCAGGTGGTGGGCGGGCTGATGGTCTACGGCCTGACCGGCCCCGCCGCCTCGGAGCTTTCCCGGCAGATCCGGGAGGACCAGTTTTTAAAGGAGTACCAGGCGGTGGTCCACTGGCGGCCCCAGTATGACGAGGGGACCTTCGTTGACCTCTTAGGCCGCAGCGAAAAGACCCGCAAGACCTATGTGGCCAAGTACCCTGGCAAGGGCATCCAGCAGGCGGTGCTCCACTACAAGCTCCTGGACAACAAGCAGGGCTTTTCCCTGGTGGAAATCCGCCTGGAGACCGGCCGGACCCACCAGATCCGGGCCCAGTTTTCCTCCCGGGGAATGCCCCTGGCAGGGGACCGGAAGTACAGCAAGTACCCGGACCCCCAGGACTGGCAGATCGCCCTGTGGTCCAGCCACCTGCACTTTACCCACCCGGAGACGGGGGAGGAGATGGATTTCCGCCTCCCGCCCCCGGACACGGAGCCGTGGACTTTGTTCCGGTAAACGAACGCACCCCCGTCAGGAATGACGAGTGCAGTCAGGAATGACGAGGGTGCGTTTTTCTATCCCTGAGAAAAGAAATTTTTTCCAGGTTTGATATCCCGCCTGCCGGTGCATACTACCATACGGAGACCGGAAGGGGCGAAGCCTCGGCCGGGCTTCGAAAATCCATTGGATCTGAAAAGGATCCCGGGAGGTTTCCTGTATGAAGGTGATCGACAGAATTGCCCTGGCTCTGATAATCATCGGGGGGCTGAATTGGGGCAGCATCGGGATTTTCGGCCTGGATATGGTGGCGGCCCTGTTCGGAGGCTCCGCCAGCTTTCTGAGCCGCCTGGTGTATATTCTGGTGTGCCTGTCGGCCATCTGGTGCATCACGCTGTTTTTCCGGGATGACCCGGCCCACGAACCCACCAGAGGCAATGCCTGACGGCGCAAAAAACATCCCCTGCCCAAGCCGGGCAGGGGATGTTTTTATGTACATAGAGGTTACGGCTGCTTTTTCCGCAGCTCTGCCAGGTCCAGCCGCTGGCGGGGACGGTCTCCAGGGCGGATCTCCCGAAGCACCCGGGCGGGGACCCCGGCTACGATGGTGTTGGGGGGAACGTCCCGGGTGACCACGGACCCGGCGGCCACGATGGCTCCGTCGCCGATGTAGACCCCGGGCACCACGGTGACGCTGGAGCCGATCCACACGTTCTTCCCGGTGACGATGGGGGCGGGGTAGGTGGTCCGGCGCTTTTCCGGGTCAAAGTCGTGGTTCATGGTGGTGAGGACCACGTTGTTTCCCAAAAAGGTGCCGTCTCCCAGGGTGATGCCCCCCTGGTCCTGGAAGTGGCAGCCGGTGTTGATAAAGACGCCCTTTCCCACCACGATGTTCTTGCCGCAGTTGGTGTAGAAAGGGGGAAAGAGCCGGAAGCCCTTGGGCACGGGCTTGCCAATGATCTGGGAGAAGATCTCGCAGACCTCCTCCTGGGTGTGGTAGGTGGCGTTAAGCTGGCAGGTCAGACGCATGGTCTCCTCGGTGATCTCCCGCATAAAGAGATGCAGGTCGCCTTCACCGATGACAGGCTCACCACTGTTCATTCGATCCAGATATTCTTGCAGTTCCATCGAGACACCTCCTTGGCGCTGCATGGGAAGGTGGAGCACTCAGCGTTGACTCGGGGGGAGTTATCCCATGGCCTCCGGCCCGAAGCCGCAGGGGAGCAGCTGGCGCAGGGTGTATTTGACGAATTGGTGGTCCTTGTTGGCCACCAGCACCTCCAGGTCGGGGGCGAATTCATAGAGCATCTGCCGGCAGGAGCCGCAGGGCCAGCAATAGTCTGTGCTGTTGCCCACCACTGCCAGGCGGCGGAAGGACCGGCACCCCTCGCTCACCGCCTTGACCAGGGCGGTGCGCTCAGCGCAGATGCAGGAGCCGAAGGCGGAGTTTTCCACGTTGCAGCCGGTGTAGACTGCCCCGTCCGCCCCTTCCAGGGCGGCCCCCACGGGGAAGCGGGAGTAGGGGACGTAGGCCTTCTCCAGCATGGTGAACGCTTTCTCCACCAGTTCTTGATCGGTCATGGGAGGTCTCCTCCTTTACTGAATGTGGATGTGGCTGTTGATATGGTCGGCGCAGTAGCAGTAGTAGCCGTTGCACCGGGAGCAGTACCGGAACTCCATCTGGGGGTCGGACACGTCGGTCTTGCCGCAGACGGCGCACCGGTGAAGATAGGCTTCCTTGGTTTTGGTTTTGGAGTCGTGAAAGTTTACCACCTTGGGCCCCCCGTAGGAGGACCGCCGCTGGGTCTGGGCCTTCCACTGGGCCTTTCGCTTGATGCCGGAGAAGAGATTCCCGATATCCGAAGCGAAGAAGAGCAGGTAGTTGAGCACAGCCACGATGGGCACCAGGGCCATCAGGAAGTATCCGGCCATGAGATACCGGATCACCGAGATGGCGAAGAACACCCCGTCAATCCAGGCCAGCCACTTGGCCTTCACCGGGATGATGAAGAAGAGCAGGAATTGCAGGTCGGGGTACAGGGTGGCAAAGGCGAAGAACATGGACATATTTACATAGTACATGGACGCGCCGCCCACCAGGAAGCCCACCAGAATGTTCAGGATGACCCCGAAGAAATAGAAAATGGTGAACTTGTTGGATCCCCACTCCCGCTCCAGCGCGGTGCCGATGAAATAATAGAAGTAGAGGTTAATGGCAAAGACAAACAGATTGCTGCTGCCGTAGGGGACGAAAACAAAGGTGACCAGCCGCCAGATCTGGCCGGAGAGGATGGCGGACGGGCTGAAGCCCAGCAGGCTGGACGCCAGCCCGCCGCTGCCCAGACTAAACATGTCCAGCAGGTAAACCAAAACATTGCCGATGACAATATACTTCATGAGCCCGGGAATACTCAGGCGGGGGTGTTTGTAGCAGAAACGATCCAGCCACTGTTGCATGGCACGCAAAGACATAACCTCCTTAAAAGTACAAATGCAGACACACAAGAAAGCTTCTTTATTTTACCCGCTTTGGGGCGGGAAGTCTACACTAAACTGTGAACAATTCCAATTCTTTCAATTCTTGTGAGGAAAGCTGAAATTCCTCTTGCCTTTTTGGAGAAAAGGGCGTATAATCTGCCGTAATGATTTTTCGGCATCCGCAACTAAATAGGAGCGCGTTATCAAGAGTGGGCGAGAGAGTTAGCTCCATGACCCCACACCAACCTGCCCCCGGGGAAAGGTGGTTCCGCTAACAGCGATAAGGGAGCGCCGCAGTCCTGCGTGCAAGGTTCCCTTCGGGAGCCTTTTTTTGTTGCGTGTGTCCAAGTCTACAGGAAAAAAGGAAACGATTATGAGCATTGTGAAAGACATGTCCCTGGCCGAGTCCGGCCGGAGAAAAATCCAGTGGGTCCGGGACTTTATGCCCGCCCTGTCTCAGATTGAGGCCCGCTTTGAGAAGGAACAGCCCTTCCGGGGCCTGCGGGTGGCCGTGTCCGTCCATCTGGAGGCCAAGACTGCCAACCTGGGCTATGTGCTCTCCAAGGGGGGCGCGGAGGTTTATCTCACCGGCTCCAACCCCCTGTCCACCCAGGACGACGTGGCTGCCGGTCTGGCCAGCCTGGGGGTAGAGACCTTCGGCATCCACGGCGCCTCCGTCGAGGAATATGAGCACCACCTGACCGAAACCCTCAAGTGCCGCCCCCACATCGTCATTGACGACGGCGGGGACCTGATCGACCTGCTGGGGGGCAAGTGCAAGGACTATGCCGACTGCCTCATCGGCGGCTGCGAGGAGACCACCACCGGCATCCTCCGGCTGAAGGCCCGGGAGAAGGCGGGCATCCTGCCCTGCTCCATGGTGGCGGTGAACGACGCCAAGGCCAAGCACTACTATGACAACAAGTACGGCACCGGCCAGTCCGCCTGGGACGGCATTATGCACACCACCAACCTGGTGGTGGCCGGCAAGACCGTGGTGGTGGCCGGTTACGGCTGGTGCGGCAAGGGGGTGGCCATGCGGGCCGCCGGGATGGGGGCCAACGTGATCGTCACGGAGATTGACCCCTTCAAGGCCCTGGACGCCACCATGAACGGCTTCCGGGTGATGACCATGGACGAAGCCGCCCCCCTGGGCGATATCTTTGTTACCGTCACCGGCTGCAAGGACGTGATCGTCCCCCGGCACTTTGAAACCATGAAGAACAATGTCCTGCTGGCCAACGCCGGCCACTTCGACTGCGAGGTGGCGGTGGCCGCCCTCCGGGAGATGGCGGTGGAGCGGAAGCTCCGCCGGGAGAACATTGTGGGCTACACCCTGTCCAACGGCCGCACCCTCAACGTGCTGGCGGAGGGCCGCCTGGTGAACCTGGCCGCCGGCAACGGCCACCCGGCGGAGATCATGGACATGTCCTTTGCCGTCCAGGCCCTGGCCGCTGAGTGGCTGACCAAGCAGAAGGACCTGGAAAAGAAGGTCTACCCCGTCCCCGACTCCATCGACGACGAGATCGGCCGGGCCAAGCTGGCCGCCCTGGGGCTGACCATTGACAAGCTTACTCCCGACCAGGAGGCCTATTTAAACAGCTGGTCCGTTTAAGCATTTGGAAAAGGCAGCGCCTTTTCCAAATGAAAGAGATTGCGGCCTGTTGCATCGCACGGGCCTGTGGCCCGCACGTTTGCAGGCCGGGAAGTATGTTTTCCGCCGCGCCTGTCGCCGGAAAACATGATTGCATTTAATTTTCCTGCTGCGGCAGGAAAACTCTGCGAGGCGAGTCCTCGAAATTTATCAGTATGGAGGAAAACTACAATGAGCCACAGATTTTTTACTTCTGAATCCGTTACCGAAGGGCATCCCGACAAGATCTGCGATCAGATCTCTGACGCCGTTCTGGACGCCATCCTGGAACAGGACCCCCTGGGCCGCGTCGCCTGCGAGACCACCGCTTCCACGGGCCTTATCCACATCATGGGCGAAATCAGCACCCACTGCTATGTGGACATCCCCAAGATTGCCCGCCAGGTGATCCGGGAGATCGGCTATGACCGGGCCAAGTATGGCTTCGACAGCGAGACCTGCGGAATCATCACCAACATTGACGAGCAGAGCGCTGACATCGCCATGGGCGTGGACCAGTCCCTGGAGGCCAAGGAAGGCGGGGACAGCGCTCTGGACAACGGCGCTGGCGACCAGGGCATGATGTTCGGCTATGCCTGCGACGAGACCCCTGAGCTGATGCCTCTGGCCATCTCCCTGGCCCATAAGATGGCCAAGCGCCTGACCCAGGTCCGCAAGGAGGGCGTGGTTGACTACCTGCGTCCCGACGGCAAGACCCAGGTCACCGTGGAGTATGACGAGAACAAGGTCCCCGTCCGGGTGGACACTGTGGTGCTCTCTACCCAGCACAGCCCCAAGGTGGAGCTGGAGCAGATCCGCAAGGATATGATCGAGCTGGTCATCAAGCCCACCGTTCCTCAGGAGCTGATGGACGAGAACACCAAGATCTATGTGAACCCCACCGGCCGCTTCGTCATCGGCGGTCCTCAGGGCGACACCGGCCTCACCGGCCGGAAGATCATTGTGGATACCTACGGCGGGTCCGCTCCCCACGGCGGCGGCGCCTTCTCCGGCAAGGATCCCACCAAGGTGGACCGATCCGCTGCCTACGCCGCCCGCTGGGTGGCCAAGACCGTGGTGGCTGCCGGCCTTGCCAAGCGCTGCCAGGTCCAGCTGGCCTACGCCATCGGCGTTGCCCAGCCTGTGTCCATCCTGGTGGAGACCTTCGGCACCGGTTCTGTTGCTGACGAGGTGCTGGAAGAGGCCGTCCGTAAGACCTTCGACCTGCGCCCCACCGCTATCATCCGGGATCTGGACCTGCAGAAGCCCATCTACCGCCAGCTGGCAGCCTACGGCCACATGGGCCGCGAGGATCTGGGCGTGCTGTGGGAGAAGACCGACCGTGCAGAGCAGCTGAAGGCCGCAGTAAACGCATAAAGGAGGAGCATCCATGCCGGAGATTTCGGTGATCGTCCCGGTGTACCGGGCGGAGAGCTTTTTGCGCAAATGCACCGAATCCATTCTGAGCCAGACCTTTTCCGACCTGGAGCTGCTGCTGGTTGACGACGGCTCCCCTGACGGCAGCGGCGCTCTGTGCGATGCCATCGCCCGGGAGGATTCCCGGGTGCGGGTGTTTCACAAGGAGAACGGCGGCGTAAGTTCTGCCCGAAACCTGGGGCTGGAAGAGGCCCGGGGGCGCTACATCGCCTTTGCTGACGCCGACGACTGGCTGCCCCCGGACGGGCTGGCCCTGCTGCACGCCGCCCTGGAAAAGAGCGGCGCGGACACCGCCGGCGGCGCCCACTTCCGGGTGGAGCCCGACGGCAAGAGCGAGACTGAGCCTGGGGCGATGCCCGCCGGGGTCTACGGTCCCGAAGAGATCCGCACCGGCCTCATTGACCGGCTGCTGGGAGAGCGGATGGGAAAGCCGGACCAGGTGCTCAACGGGTTTATCTGGCGCTTTCTCTACTCCCGGTCCATCATCCGGGACAACCACATCACCTTTGCCGGGGCCTACCTGGAGGACGAGCTGTTTCTGCTGGAATACTTCTGCTATTCGGAAAAACTGGCCATGATCGGCCAGCCGGTGTACTATTACCTGCAAAACCCCGCCTCCGTCACCCGCCGGTACCTGGCCGATTATATGCAGACCTTCGAGACCTTCATGCAGGCCAAAACCGCCCTGGCGGAAAAGCACGGCCTGGGGGAAAACCTGCCCCTGTGGCGGGAAAACTCCAACTGGTCCGGCCTGCTCATCGCCATCGGCAATGAGTTTGCCGGGGGAAACCCCGCGACCCTGGCTCAGAAGCGGCAGAACGTCAAGGCCATCTGCGCCCGGCCGGAGATGGCCCGGGCCATCCAGGCCATCCAGCCCCAGGGGCTGGGCCGGAACAAGCAGATGGTGGCTGACCTGGTGTGCAAGGGCCACTTCTTCCTGCTGTCCCTTTTGTATTGGTATAAAAATCGGAACAAATGAATGCCGCAGCACGGGGACGGCGCCGTGCCGCCCCTATGCTGTGTTCAAGAAAGGAGCGATCGCGTTTGGAAACCGTGCAGAGCAGTGTTCTCTGTCAGTGGCTGGCGCCCCTTTGGAATGCGCTGTGCCGCTGGTATGACGCCAGCGTTCTGGCCCGTCTGATCCGGGGGATCGGAGCGGGCATCCGGGCTTGGTGCGATGGCAGTGCCCTCTTTCACTTTGCTGCCCGGGAGGGAACCCTCACCAGAGCCTGGCCGGACAGCCTTCTGTGCCGGGTGCTTACCTTCCTGCTGAACATCCCCACCCGGCTTGTCCAGCTGATCTATGAAAAATGCCGAACCGCCTTCGAGGGCAGCTTCTTTGCCCAGCTGGCCTTCGGCATTGTGGAGAGTACCCCCCTGGCAGTGGCCTGGCTCATGCTGGTGGTGATGGTGATCCCCTTCAAGTACTGGAACAACGCCTACAGTCTGGCCGGGTTCATCCTGTGCTTCATCCTGGCCATCTTTGCCGGAACCCGGCAAAAGGGCTGGAAGCTGGACCTGGCCGCCATTGGCCCCTGGCTGGTGGCCTTTGCCGGCATGGTGATGGTGTCCTGGCCCCTGTCCGCCTATTCCTCCCAGTCCGCCCGCTTCCTGCTGTATCACGTCACCTGCATGCTCTGCGTGGTGGTGATTGTCAGCACCGTGGAGCGCCGGGATCAGCTGGTGCGGCTTATGGGCGCGGCCTCCCTGGCCCTGGGGGTCATGTCCATCTCCGGCTTTTATCAGCGGGCCAACGGCATCCGGATTAACCCTTCCTATGTGGACATGACCCTCTACAAGGACATGCCCGGCCGGGTCTATGCCTTTTATGAAAACCCCAACACCTTCGCCGAGGTGCTGCTGCTTCTGATCCCTGTGGCTGTTGCCTTGATGCTGTGCAGCAAGGGCTGGTTCGGCCGTTTCCTGGGCTTTTTCAGCGCCGCGCTGGGCTGCGCAGCCATGATCATGACCTATTCCCGGGCCAGCTGGCTGGGGCTGGGGGTGGCTGTGCTGGTCTTCCTTCTGCTGTGGAAGCGGAAGCTGATCCCCGCCATGATTGCGGTGGCGGTGGCCGCCCTGCCCTTCCTGCCGGACGTGGTGTTCAACCGTCTGATCAATATGTTCAATCTGTCGGACTCCTCCACCAGCAGCCGCTTCCCCCTGTATTACGCGGCCGGAGAGTTTCTCATGCAGCGCCCTCTCCTGGGTGCGGGTCTGGGGTCCGATGCCGTCCGTTCGGCCATCAGCGACCTGAACCTTTTCCACGGAAACGACCACTTCGTCCATTGTCACAATACTTACCTACAAATCTGGTGTGAAACTGGGTTGGTTGGTATCGTTTCCTTTGTGGGCGGTGTGCTCTGGACCATCAAGCAGGGCATCCGGGCTGTGGCCCGGTCCGCCTGTCATCACCAGACCCGTCTGGCTATCATCGGCGGCGCTGCCGCCCTGGCCGGGAGCCTGGTCTGCGGGCTGGCAGACTATTTGTGGAACTATCCCCGGGTTATGCTGATCTTCTGGTTTGTCTGCGCCATTGTGGTGGCAGGCATCCGGCTGGCCGCCCGGGAAGGGAAGGAGAGCATACTCTGTGCGGAATAAAAAGGAGAATTCCCGTGAAACTGAGTAATCTTTGGAATGAAAAACCGGTCACCCTTTCCTTCGAGGCCTTTCCCCCCAAGAAAGACGTTGACTTTGACACTGTCCGCTTTGCCATCGAGCAGATTGCCGAGCTGAAGCCGGACTTTATGAGCGTCACCTACGGCGCCGGCGGCAGCACCGCTGCCTACACGGCGGAGATCGCCCGCATCGTCCAGGCGGGCCACGGGGTTCCTGCTCTGGCCCACCTGACCTGCGTGTCCTCCAACCGGGACCGCATCCAGCAGGAGCTGGAAAACCTGAAGGCTGTGGGCGTGGAGAACATCCTGGCCCTGCGGGGAGACTACCCCCAGGGCTATGACCCCAACGCCCCCCGGGACTATCGTTACGCGGCGGATCTCATCAAGGAGATCCGGGCCTTCGGGGGCTTCGACGTGGGCGCGGCCTGCTACCCCGAGGGGCACACCGAGTGCCGCAGCCAGGAGGAGGACCTGCTCCATTTAAAGGAGAAGGTGGACTGCGGCGTGGACTTTCTCACCACCCAGATGTTTTTTGATAACAGCGTCCTGTACAGCTTCCTGTACCGGGCCCAGCGGGTGGGCATCCAGGTGCCGGTGCTGGCGGGGATCATGCCCGTCACCAACGCCGCCCAGATGACCCAGATCCTGAACCTGTCGGGGAGCACGCCCCCCTATCGGTTCCGGATGCTCCTGGACCGGTTCCGGGAGCGGCCCGACGCCATGAAGCAGGCGGGCATTGTCTACGCCGCCGAGCAGATTGTGGACCTGGTGGCCAACGGCATCCGGGGCATCCATGTGTACACCATGAACCGGCCAGACGTGGCAGCCAAGCTGCTGGAGAACCTCTCCGGGGTGCTGGGCCGGTGATGAAACTAGATCAGAAAGAGATTGCGCGGTACTTAGGCCGGGGAGCGGCAGCCCTGCCCCCGGAGGTGGCTGCCCAGGCAGAGGCCTGCCAAAAAGAGCTGGCAGCGGCAGTTACCCCCCGGACCATTGCCCGGCGGCTGCCCGTGGATACCTTCACCGGGGAGAGCCGGGATCTGGCCCACCACCTGCGCCACTGCCGGGAGGGTTTTCTCTATGCCGTGACCCTGGGTCCGGCGGCGGACCGGCTTCTGCGCCGGTGGGCCGCCCAGAGCATGGCCAAGGCAGCGGTGGGCCAGGCGGTGTGCGCTGCGTGGCTGGATCAGCTGTGCGCGGATTACTGCCAGAGCCTGCTGGCCCAGGCCGGGGAGGGAGCCTACCTGACCCCGCCCTTTAGCCCCGGCTACGGGGACTGGGCCCTGTCCGTCCAGGGCAGGGTGCTGGACCTGCTGGAAGCCCCCAAGCGGATCGGCCTGACCCTCACCAACGGGGGCATGCTGGTGCCGGAGAAGTCCATTACTGCCGTGGTGGGCATCAGCGACCGGGAAGAGGAATCCTGCGGCCAGAAATGTATGCGCTGCAAAAAGAAAGACTGCCCCTTCCGGGCAGGAGAAGCGAGATCAGAGGATTGAAAGGGGAGCTGTCCCATGAAAACCGTACTGGAAGCCATCAAAGAACGACGTCTTTATCTGGACGGCGGCATGGGGAGTATGCTCCAGGCCGCCGGTTTGCCGGAGGGCCTGCTCCCCGACGTTTGGAGCATCCAGAACCCGCAGGCAATCCAGGATGTCCACCGGCAATATCTGGAGGCGGGCTGTCGGATCATTACCACCAACACCTTCGGGACCAACCGCCAGAAGCTGGCCCCCTATGGGCTCACCCCCGCCCAGGTAATGACCGCAGCAGTGGCCAACGTCCGGGCGGCCATGGAGCAAGCCGGGGTCACCGACGGCTACGTCTGTGCTGATCTTGGCCCCACGGGCAAACTGCTGAAGCCCTACGGAGACCTGGATTTTGAAGACGCAGTGGACCTGTTTGCCGAGACGGCCCGGGCCGCCGCCCAGGCAGGGGCAGACTGCGTCCTGGTAGAGACCATGAGCGACCTGTATGAGCTAAAGGCCGCCGTGGTGGCCGTGAAGGAAAACTGTGACCTGCCCATCTTTGCCAGCCTGATTTTCGACGGCACCGGCAAGCTCCTCACCGGCGGCTCGCCCCGGGCGGCTGTGGCCCTGATGGAGGGCCTGGGGGTGAACGTCTTCGGCATCAACTGCGGCCTGGGCCCCAAGGAGATGGCCCCGGTGTTTGAGGCCTTCTGGGCGGATTCCTCCACCCCGCTGCTCCTCCAGCCCAACGCGGGCCTGCCCAGAAGCGAAGGGGGCAAGGCGGTCTACGACGTGGACCCCCAGACCTACGCCGCCGAGATGCTCCCCCTGGCCCCTATGGCCACGGTGATGGGCGGCTGCTGCGGCACTACCCCCGCCCATCTGAAAGCCCTTATTGAGGCCACCCGGGACATCCCCCTGCCGGAGGTCACCCAGAAGGAGACCTGCTTTATCACCTCCTACTGCCAGGCGGTGGCCCTGGACGGGAAGCACCCGGTGATCATCGGCGAGCGCATCAACCCCACCGGCAAGAAAAAACTCCAGGCCGCTCTCCGGGAGGGGGACACCGGCTATGTGCTGAACGAAGCCCTCAAGCAGGAGGAGGCCGGGGCCCACATCCTGGACGTGAACGTGGGCCTGCCGGGCCTGGACGAGCCTGCTGTGCTCACCGCCACCATGGAGGCCATCCAGGAGGTCACCGGCTTGCCCCTCCAGCTGGACACCTCCAACCCCGAAGCCATGGAGCGGGCCCTGCGCCGGTACAACGGCAAGCCCCTCATCAACTCGGTCAACGGCAAGGAGGAGAGCCTGAACGCCATCCTTCCCCTGGTGAAAAAGTACGGCGGCGGTCTGGTGTGCCTGGCGCTGGACGACGACGGGATTCCTGAGACTGTGGAAGGCCGGGTGGCCATCGCCCAGAAGATCATCCGCCGGGCGGAGGAACTGGGCATTCCCCGCCGGGAGCTGCTGGTGGACGGCCTGACCATGCCGGTGAGCGCCGGGGGAGAGAACGCCAACGTTACCCTGGGCACCCTCTGCCAGGCCAAGCAGGTCCTGGGGGTGAAAACCGCCCTGGGCGTTTCCAACGTGTCCTTCGGCCTGCCCAAGCGGGAGCAGCTGAACCAGGCCTTCTTCACCATGGCCCTCCAGGGTGGCCTGGATGGGGCCATCATCAACCCCATGAGCGCCCCTATGATGGCCGCCTACCGGTCCTACTGCGCCCTCACCGGCCTGGACGACCAGTGCCAGGTCTATATGGAGGCCTTCCGGGACGCGGCCCCTGCCGCCGCTCCCGTCCCCAAGGCAGCGGACGGCCAGGTGACCCTCCACCAGGCTGTGTGCAAGGGCTTAAAGGAAGCCGCCGCCAGCCAGGCCAAGGCCCAGGCGGCCTCCGGCACAGCCATCCTGGACATCATCAACAGCCAGCTGGTGCCCGCCCTGGACGAGGTGGGCAAGGGCTTTGAGAAGGGCACCCTCTTCCTGCCCCAGCTGCTCATGAGCGCCGAGGCCGCCAAGGAGGCCTTCCAGGTGCTGAAGGAGTATCTCCCCGCGGCGGAAAACGCCGGGGAGCCCCAGATCATCCTGGCTACTGTTAAGGGAGACATCCACGACATCGGCAAGAACATCGTAAAGGTCCTGCTGGAGAGCTATCGCTTCCGGGTGCTGGACCTGGGCAAGGACGTATCCCCGGAGACCATCGTGGAGACTGCCCGGGAGAAAAAGATCCCCCTGGTGGGCCTGTCCGCTCTGATGACCACCACCGCCCCCTACATGGAGGAGACCATCCGCCAGCTGCGGCAGGCGGACCTGCCCTGCAAGGTGGTGGTGGGCGGCGCGGTCATCACCCAGGACTATGCCGACAGCATCGGCGCCGACTGCTACGCGGCGGACGCCATGGAGACGGTGCACTACGCCCAGAGCCTGCTGGAGCCCTGAGCAAAGAGCCAAGGAAACCCTGTTCTTTCGGTAGAAAATTATTATTCCTGACAATTTTTTCACATGAAATAGTTGACAGTAAAAAAATATGGTGCTACGATTACATCACGCAAGGGACCCTTCGCCCCGGTCCCTTGCGTGATTTTTTTCGAGAGAGAGGACAGTGTAACAGCATGAAATCCAACAGAAATGTCGGACTGTTGATCGTCTTCCTGCTGATCACCGTGGTGATGGCAGTGGCGTTCTTCCCGTCCGTCAACCCCAACGTAGAAGAAGGGCTGCGTGCCATTGCTCCCATTGACACCAGCAGCCTGGACAACGCCACCCGCACCATTTTTGACTCCATTACTTACGCCAGATCCATCCACATCCTGGCTATGCTTCTGGTAGGCTTCGGCTTCCTGATGGTTTTCCTGCGGGGCCATGAGTTTACCTCCCTCACCGCCACCTTCCTGGCTGTGAGCATCTCCGTCCCCGTCTATATGCTGGTCAAGAGCTTCCTGCCCGGGGAGTTCGAGGTTATGAACATCAACGGCTTCCTGTTTGCCGAGTTTGCCGCCGCCAGCTTGCTCATCTGCATGGGCGCGGTGCTGGGCCGGCTGAAAATGGACCAGTACTTCGTGCTGGGCATTCTCTTTACCATCGCTTATATCTTCAATGAATGGCTCCTGCTGGAAAGCGGCGTCTTTGAAGGTTTCCTGGACACCGGCGGGTCCGTTGCCATCCACGCCTTCGGCGCTTACTTCGGCCTGGGCGTTGTGGCCATGACGGACAAGAAGTTTGCCGGCAAGCCCGGCCCCAAGGCGGACAAGATCAGCAACGAGTTCTGCCTGCTGGGCAGCATGATTCTGTGGCTCTTCTGGCCCTCCTTCACCAGCTCCGTGGTGGCGCCCGAGCGGGGCTACCTGACCGTGCTGAACACCGTGCTGGCTCTGTGCGGCTCCACCCTGGCAACCTACATCTTCACCAAGCTCATCCGGGGCAAGATTGAGATCGAAGACATCGCCAACGCGGCTCTGGCCGGCGGCGTGTGCATCGGCTCCACCTGCTCCACTGCCAACCCCGGCTTCGCTATGGTCATCGGCATCTGCGCCGGCATCCTGAGCACCGTGGGCTTCTCCATCATCGCCCCCAAGGTCTGCAAGCTCATCCGGGGCACCGATACCTGCGGCGTGCACAACCTGCACGGTATGCCCGGCCTGCTGGGCGGCCTGTTCGCCATTGCCATCACTGGCAACGTGGGCGTCCAGGTGGGCGCTGTGGTCTGCACCGTGGTGGTGGGCCTGGTTCTGGGCCGCATCTGTGGCGCCATCCTGGGTCTCTTCGGCACCAAGGAAGACACCTACAGCGACGAGAGCGACTTCATCCTGGAAGAGGAATAAACAACCGATATACGCATGTTACGAAAAGCGCCGCCGGAAATCCGGCGGCGCTTTTGTGTGTCCATCCTCCGGCTGGGACAAGGTTTGCTGCGAGGGAAAGGCACAGATTGAATGAAGTTTATAATTATAGATTTTTCTGTTGCATCCTCGAGTCTATTGTGATAAACTTACAGCAGAATCATCTGTTGGAGAAAGGAGAAGCAACATGAAACGAATGATTTTTGCGGTCCTGACCGCGCTGCTGGCCCTGGGACTTTGGCCCTCTGCTCTGGCAGCGGAGGAAAGCGAGGGCTCCTTTGACCGGTTTGCCGTGGTGTCCCCGGAGACCTACCGCCAGTTCAGGGACATTGATGAAAGCAAGTGGTATGGAGCAGAACAGCAGGGGGTCATTCAGAGAGCCTGTGACCTGGGCATTTTGCACGGCATGGAAGCGAGCCGCTTCCTGCCGGAAGGAAACCTTCGGGTCAGCGAGGCCATTAAGATCGCCTGTGTGGTTCATGGAATCTATACCACGGGAAACGCCGCCGCCATTTCACCTCAGCCAGGGAAGAACTGGGCCGCGCCCTACATCGCCTATGCCCTGGAGCAGGGCATCATCCGGGAGGGAGACTTTGCCGACTACGGAGCCTATGCAACCCGGGCTCAGATGGCGTATATTTTTGCCCATTGTCTGCCGGAGGAAGCACTCCCTGCGATGAACACCATTGCTGGGATCGAGGAGGTAAAGACCCATTATATGCTGTTTCCTCACCAATATGCAGAGGAGATCTTCCTGCTTTATCGGGCAGGCGTTCTTCTGGGGGATCAGGGAACCCGGGCGTTCCGGCCGGACGCCGAGATTACCCGGGCGGAGACAGCGGCCATCGTGACCCGCCTGACGGACCCCTCCCAGCGGGAACACTTTGAGATTCTTTTGCGGGATATGGATATGGGCTGCTATCGTGATTTTGCTGTGACCAATGAACGGGGAGAGACCATTTGCCTTGGCCAGCAGCCCTATGAGGATGTGCTAGCCTTTCTGGAAGGGAGAACCCCTGATTATGTACAAACATGGAAAGACGAGGAAGTCGCGCGAACAGAGGTGCGGGAAACCTACTCTGACCTGGAGATTATCTACGCAATTGGGGACATAAACCCAACGGATGCCTATGTTTATGGAATCATTTTCACCAGCCAGGCCTACCATGTAGTCAACGGAATTACAGTCGGAGATTCGGGGGCTGCGCTGGAAGCAAAGTACGAGCCGGGCCAGCTTACCTATTCTCCGCCTGAGCCACTTGCCGGTGACGGAGCGGCCTATTTTGACGGTAGCTATAGCTACAGTCCAGATTTAAAGGCTCCGGATGCCACCCGGCATTATTCCGGAATCACCTATATAATGGAAGGAGACACAAAAGATCGGATCAAAGAAATCAGCATGGGATGTAAGTTCAACTGATTTGGCCCAGTCAGCGCACCGCCGTTTTTTCGGTGGTGCGCTTTCCGTTCTTTTTTTCTCTGGCCGTTGCAAAACACGGGATAAGTTGCTATAATAAACTGAATTATAATCTTTTTTATTATAAGGGGGAGAGAGGCTTGCAGCTGAAAACACTGGAACTCCAGGGCTTCAAGTCCTTTCCCGACAAGACGGTGCTCACCTTCGACCATCCCATCACCGCCATTGTGGGGCCCAACGGCAGCGGCAAGTCCAACCTGGCCGACGCCATCCGCTGGGTTCTGGGGGAGCAGTCCGCCCGGCAGCTTCGGGGGGGCAGGATGGAGGACGTGATCTTCGGCGGCGCCCAGGGGCGCAGGGGACAGGGGTTTGCCCAGGTCTCCCTCACCCTCACCGGCTGCCAGGATCTGCGCCCGGACCAGGAGGACGAGATCACCGTCACCCGCCGGTATTACCGGTCCGGGGAGAGCGAATACTACATAAACCGCCAGCAGGTCCGCCTGCGGGACGTCAGCGAGCTGTTCATGGACACCGGCCTGGGGCAGGAGGGCTACGCCCTCATCGGCCAGGGGCGGATCGACGAGATCCTCTCCGCCCGGAGCACCCAGCGGCGGGAGATCTTTGAGGAGGCCGCGGGCATCTCCCACTGCCGCCACCAGAAGGAGGAGACCCAGCGAAAGCTGGAGCGAACCCAGGAAAACCTTCTCCGGGTGGCCGACAAGCTGGAGGAGCTGGAGCTCCAGCGCACCCCCCTCCAGGCTCAGGCGGAGAAGGCCCGGCAGTATCTGGCCCTGCGGGAGGAGCTGCGGGTGCTGGAGATCTCCCTGTGGCTGGATCAGCTGGAAGAGGCCAAGGGGAAGAGCGACAAGCTCCGGTCCCAGCACGAAGCCGCCCTTCATCAGCTGACCCAGTGCACCCAGGAGGCGGACCGGCTTTATGCCAAAAGCGAGGAGCTGCTCCTGCGCCTCCGGGACCTGGAGGACCAGGGGGAGCGCCAGAGAAGCCAACTGACCCAAATCGAATCCGACCTGCGCGCCGGCCGGCAGCGTGTCCAGCTGCTCCAGGGGCGCATCCAACAAAACGAAGCCGCCGCCCGCCGCCTGCGGGGGGAGCTGGCGGAGAAAAGCGCCCGGCAGACGGGGCTGGAGGAGGAGCTTGCCCGGCAAAGAGCTCATCTGTCCCAGCTGCGCCGCCGGGAGACCGCCTGCCGGGAGGAACTATCCCAGGCCCAAGCGGACCTGCGCAAGACCCAGGAAACCCAGGCCCAAGCCCGCCGGGACCAGGCGGAAGCCCTCCGCCAGAGCCAGGAGGACCTGACCCGCTGCCAAAGGCGTCAAGCCCAGGCGGAAGAGGCCTGGATGGTCCAGCGGATGCAGACCCACACCCTGGCCGCCCGACAAACCCTCCTGGAGGAGATGGCCCAGCACTACGAGGGCTACACCAAGGGGGTCAAAACCGCCATGAACGCCGTCCAGGCGGGGAAACTCTCCGGGGTTCTCGGCCCTGTGGGCCAGCTGTTCCGGGTTCCTGCCCGGTACACCCTGGCTCTGGAAACAGCCCTGGGCGCCGCCATGCAGAACCTGCTGGTGGAGGACGAGGAAGCGGGCAAGGCTGTGCTCCAATACCTGAAACAGAAAAACGGCGGGCGGATCACCTGCCTGCCGCTGACCGCCCTCCGGCCCACATTTTTAAAGGAGGAGGGCCTGGAACAGGAACCGGGGGTTTTGGCGGTGGCTGCCGACCTAGTGGATTGCCCGGCCCCCTGCCGCCCGGCGGCCCAGTCCCTGCTGGGACGGACCGTGGTGGTGGACAATCTGGACCACGGCGTCCGCTTGGCAAAAAAGCGGCGCTACCGCTTCCCGGTGGTCACCCTGGACGGGGAGATTCTCCGACCCGGCGGCTCCATGACCGGCGGCTCCGTGAGCCGTCAGGGGGGCATCCTCTCCCGGGGAGCAGAGGAGGACGGGCTGAAAGCCCAGCTGGCTCAGGCCCAAACCCTTCTGCGCCAGCGGGAGGAAGCCCTGACCCAGGCCAAACAAGAAACCCAGCAGGCCGCCCAGAGGCTGGACAGCCTGCAAAAAGCCCAAACCGCTCAGCCCATGGGCCAGGCGGAATCTGACCAAACCCAGCGGGTAGCCGCTCTCCGGGAGCAGCTGGCCGCTTTGGAGGCGGAAACGAGGGCCTCTGCCCCGCTGCTGGACCAGCTCACCGGCCAGCAGACCGCCGCCCAGGCCGACCGGGTCCGGCAGACCCAGCAGCTGGAGCGCTATGACCGGGAAAACCAGGATCTCCAGGGGGAAATTGCTTCTCTGGAGGTCCAGGACCGGACCCTGGCAGAGCAGCAGGCGGACCTGTCCGCCTGCCTGACCCAGACCACCCGGGAAAAGACCGAAACCGAAGGGGAGCGCACCCAGACCGACCGGCAGGCCAGAGGGGAGAACGAGCGGCAGCTCCGGCTCCAGCAGGAGTCCTCTGCCTTAGAGCAAAAGCGGCTCCAGGCATCCATGGAGGAGTCCCGCCTGCTGGACAAGCTGTGGGACACCTACGGGGTGACCCACCAGGGAGCGCTGGCCATCCGGGTGAAGCTGGACAGCCCCGCCAAGGCCAGCCGTCAGGCGGCCCGGCTGAAGGAGTCCATCCGGGCCCTTGGCCAGGTAAACCTGGGGGCCGTGGAGGAATTTCAGCGGGTGGAGGAGCGCTACCAATACTTAAACGGCCAGCGCGCCGACGTGGAGACCGCCCGCCGGGAGCTGGAGGGCGTGATCCAGGAGATTACACGGGAAATGAAGATCCGCTTTCTGGAGACCTTCGGCCAGGTCCGCGCCGCCTTTTCCCAGACCTTTGCCGACCTGTTCGGCGGCGGCCAGGGGGAGCTGGCCCTGGAGGACGAAACCGACGTGCTGAATTCCGGCATTGAGATCCGGGTCCAGCCCCCGGGAAAGACCCTGCGGGCCATCAGCCTGCTCTCCGGGGGAGAGCGGTCCTTGGTGGCCATCGCCCTGTACTTTGCCCTTTTGAAGATCCATCCCACCCCCTTCTGCGTGGTGGATGAGATCGAGGCCGCCCTGGACGAGGCCAATGGGGCCCGGTTCATCCGGTACCTCCGGGCCATGGGGCGGCAGACCCAGTTCATTCTCATCACCCACCGGCGGGAGACCATGGAGGCCGCGGACCTGCTCTACGGCGTCACCATGGAGCGCCAGGGGGTCAGCAAGGTTCTGCGGCTGGACCTGCACCAGGCGGAAGCCCTGCTGGAAACTGCGACAACAGGAGGAAACCCAAATGGGACTGTTTAATAAAATCAAGAAGCTGAGCATCTTCTCCGGCCTTTTTTCCGTGGACGAGGAGTTTTTTGAGGAGCTGGAAGAGGCCCTGATCCTCTCCGACATGGGCATGGACACCACCATGGAGGCGGTGGAGGAGCTGCGCAGCCGGGTGAAAGATCGCAAGCTCAAGGACCCGGAGGAGGTGAAGGCCTGCCTGCGGGAGATTTTGGTGGAGATGCTTTCCGTGGGAGAGCCTGGCCTGGACCTGTCCGGCAAGCCCGCGGTGATTCTGATGATCGGGGTCAACGGGGTGGGGAAGACCACCACCATCGGCAAGCTGGCAAACCTTCTGAAGAACCAGGGGAACCGGGTGCTTCTGGCCGCGGGGGACACCTTCCGGGCCGCCGCCTCCGACCAGCTGACCATCTGGGCCGACCGGGCAAAGGTGGACATCATCAAGCACGGGGAGGGGTCCGACCCTGCCGCCGTGGTCTTTGACGCCATGAACGCCGCCCGGGCCAGAAAGTCCGACGTGGTCCTGGTGGACACCGCCGGCCGCCTGCACAACAAGCAGAATCTCATGAACGAGCTGAACAAGATCCGCCGGGTCATTGACCGGGAGGGGGAGACCAGCTCCAAGGAGGTCCTGTTGGTGCTGGACGCCACCACCGGCCAGAACGGCCTCATCCAGGCCAAGCAGTTTGGGGAGAGCGCGGGCATCACCGGCATTGTCCTCACCAAGCTGGACGGCACCGCCAAGGGCGGCATTGTTCTGGCCATTGCAAAGGAATTGGGCGTGCCCGTGAAGTTTGTGGGCCTGGGCGAAGGGATCGACGATTTGCAGCCCTTTGACCCGGCAGCCTTTGCGGAAGCGCTGATCTGATCGAAATAGAATAAAAAGGAACTAGGTAGGATCATGATGAATCGAATTGACGGTCGTAATTACGACGAACTCCGCCCGGTGGAGATCATCCCCAACATCAACAAATTTGCCGAGGGCAGCTGTCTCATCCGCTGCGGCAGCACCCAGGTGCTGTGCACCGCCAGCGTGGAGGACCGCACCCCGCCCCACGTCCCCTATGGGGAAGGCTGGGTGACGGCGGAGTACTCCATGCTCCCCCGGGCCAACCGGGAGCGCAGCCGCCGGGACGTATCCAAGCTGAAGCTTTCTCCCCGCTCGGCAGAGATCCAGCGTCTGGTGGGCCGTGCCCTCCGGGCGGCGGTGGACATGAAGAAGCTGGGCGAGCGGGCCATTACCATCGACTGTGACGTGCTCCAGGGAGACGGCGGCACCCGCACCGCTTCGGTGACGGGCGGCTTTGTGGCCCTGGCCCTGGCCTGCCGGAAGCTGGTGGAGGACGGGGTCCTGAAGGAATCTCCCCTGAAAACCATGGTGTCGGCGGTGTCCGCCGGCATTGTGAAGGACCAGCTTCTCCTGGACCTGTGCTATGAGGAGGACTCCAGCGCCATGGTGGACTTAAACTGCGTTATGACCAGCCAGGGAGAGCTGGTGGAGATCCAGGGAACCGGCGAGGGCCGGGCCTTTACCGTGGCAGAGCAGCAGGCCCTGGTGGAGCTGTGCGCCAAGGGCATCCGGGAGCTTCAGCAGATTCAGCTGGACGTGCTGGGAGGGACCTTCTGATGAAAGCAGTCCTTGCCAGCCATAACAAGAAGAAAATGGCCGAAATGCAGGCCATCCTGTCCCAGCTGGGGGTGGAGGTTCTCTCCCAGGCAGACGTGGGGGTGGACCTGGAGCCGGAGGAGACGGGAACCACCTTTGAGGAAAACGCCCGCATCAAGGCCCGGGCGGTCATGCAGGCCACAGGCCTGCCCGCCATTGCCGACGACTCCGGCCTGGTGGTGGACGCCCTGAACGGGGAGCCGGGGGTGTACTCCGCCCGCTACGGCGGCCCTGACCTGGACGACACTGGTCGGTGGCAGCTTCTGCTGAAAAATATGGAGGGTCAGACCAACCGGGCCTGCAAGTTTGTCAGCGTCATCTGCTGCGCCTTTCCGGACGGTAGCGAGGTGATGGCCCGGGGCGAGTGCCCCGGCGTGGTGGCCCAGGGCCCCAGCGGCGCGGGCGGCTTCGGCTATGACCCGGTGTTCTATTTGCCCGAGTGGGGCAAGACCATGGCCCAGCTCACCCCCGAGGAAAAAAACGGCATTTCTCACCGGGGCAGAGCCCTGCGGAGATTCCAAGAAGAATGGGAGAAAACACGAAATGGAACTGACCAGTAAACAGAGAGCCCAGCTGCGGAGCATGGCCAACAGCCTGGACACCATCGTTCACATCGGAAAAGACGGCATCGGCGAAAACCTGGTAAAGCAGGCAAACGAGGCCCTGGAGGCCCGGGAACTGATCAAGTGCCGGGTGCTGGAGAACTCCATGCTCACCGCCCGGGAGGCCTGCCAGGAGCTGGCCAAGCTCACCCGCAGCGAGCAGGTGCAGGTGATCGGCACCAAGTTTGTTCTGTACCGCCAGAGCCACAATAAAGATAAGAAAGACAAAATCGTCTTAGTGAAGGACAGGAAGAAAGCAACCCCAGCGCGGTGAAGCCCGGCGGCAGCGCCGCCCTCTTTCCTGCGCGCCAGTGAAAAGCAGGTGGAATAACTTCGTGAAAATCGGAATTTATGGCGGGACCTTCAACCCGCCGCATCTGGGACATATGGAGGCGGCCAAGGCCGCCATGGAGCAGCTGGGTCTGGACCGGCTGATCATCATGCCTGACGGGGAGCCCCCCCACAAGGGGCTGCCCACGGACTCGGCCACGCCGGAGCAGCGGCTGGAGATGGCACGGCTCATGGCAGACGGCATCGGTCCCCGGGCGGAGGCCTGGGACCTGGAGCTGCTGCGGGAGGGCAAAAGCTACACGGCCGATACCGTGGAGCAGATCCACGAGCAGTTCCCAGAGGATGAGCTGTGGCTGCTCATGGGCACCGACATGTTTTTGACGGTGCAGAACTGGTACCAGCCGGAGCGCATCTTCCAGTACGCCGGGGTGGCGGGATTTGCCCGCAGCCACGAGGACACCGGGGAGATGTTCCAGGAGCAGAGCACCTACCTGAACGAGCGGTTCCACGCCCGGACCACCATTGTGCAGCTGCCCCAGATCCGGGAGATCGCCTCCCGGGATTTACGGCGGATGCTGGCCTCTGAGTGGACCGGGGGCAACGTGGACCCGGCAGAATATCTCTGGACCCCGGTCTACGGGTACATCCTCCGGGAGGGCCTTTACGGCACCAAGGCCGACCTGAAGCATTTAAGCGATAAGCATCTGCGGGCGGTGTCCTACTCCATGGTAAAGGCCAAGCGCCTGCCCCACATTAAGGGTACCGAGGAGACCGCTGTGGCCCTGGCCAAGTTCTGGGGCGTGGACCCGGAGAAGGCCCGTCGGGCAGCCATCCTCCACGACTGCACCAAATACTGGGAGCTGGAGCCTCAGGTGGCCCTCTGCGACAAGTACGGCATCCCCCTGGATGAGCTGGAGCGGGTGTCGGTGAAGTTCCTCCACTCCAAGACCGGCGCGGCTTTGGCCAAGTACGTCTTTGGAGAGCCGGACGACGTCTACGACGCCATCTTCTGCCACACCACCGGCAAGCCCGGGATGAATACCTTTGAGAAAATCCTGTATCTGGCCGACTATATGGAGCCCACCCGGGACTTTGACGGGGTGGAGGAAATGCGCCGCCTGGTGTGGGAGGACCTGGACAAGGCCATGATTATGGGCCTGGAAATGACCATTGACGAGCTCCACGAGCGGGGAGCGATTGTCCATAAGAATACCCAGGGGACCCTGGATGATCTGAGGGGGCGGACCCAGTGAAGGGAAGACGCCTTTCCGAGGAAGAACTGCGCCAGCGGGAAAAGGAAGCCCGCTCCCGGCAGCGCATCCAGGATCAGGCCTACCGGGAGGCTCAGCGGGGGGTCTATGCCCGGATCTTCCAGGAGCAGGACGCCATGCCGGAGGATTACCGGGAGGCCTTTCGGGAGGACCCCCGGGACCGGCTGTATGATCGTCCGCCCCGAGACTACGGGGAGGACCCCCGGGACCGACGCTGGGAGGAGGAGACCTTCCCCTGGCGGCTGGACCGGGACCAGCCCCGGCAGGAGCCCAGCTCCCGCCGGGACCCCCAGGAGTGGCAGGAGCCCCGGGACCGCTGGGAAGAGGAAAACCGGGAGCGGCGGCGTCCGCCCCGGGAGACCGGACCGGCGGACTACCCGGACCGGGGCCGGAGAGCCCCCCCAAGCCAGCCCCCGGGCCGTTCCGGCGGGGGAAAGTCCCCCCGGCGGCGGAGACGGCGGGTGGTGCTCATCGTTCTGCTGGTGATCGCGGCCCTGCTGCTGGCCGCCCTGGCTGTCCACGCTGTTCTGGTCCGCCCCCCGGAGCTGCCCGCCCCGGAGGAGCAGAGCGAGGGGGTTCACCCCCAGCTGCTGGAGGCCGGCCGGCGGGAGGATGTATACACCTTCCTTCTGGTGGGCCGGGACGATGCCGGCGGCGGCAACACAGACACCATTATGGTGGGCTGCTACGACGTGAAAAACGGCACCCTGGACGTGCTGAGCATCTACCGGGACACCCTGGTGGACGTGCCCTGGGAGATTAAGAAGATCAACTCCGTGTACAATCAGCAGGGGATGGAGGGCCTCCAAACCCAAATTAAGAACCTCATCGGGTACACCCCCGACTATTACTTTGTCATGGAGATGGACATGGTGGCCGAGCTGGTGGACGCCATCGGCGGGGTGGACTATGAGGTGCCCTATAACATGGACTACGACGACCCCACCCAGGATCTGCACATCCACTTCCAGCAGGGGATGCAGCACCTGAACGGGGAGGACGCGGTGAAGCTCCTCCGCTGGCGGAAGAACAACAGCGGCGAGAGCCTCTCCGTGGGCGACATAGGCCGGGTGGAAATCCAGCACAGCTTCCTGAAAGCCATGATGAGCCAGGCCATCAGCCTGAGTACCCTGACCAATATCAAGGAAATTGCCGGGATTGTGGATGAAAACCTCAACAGCAACCTAAGCTATGGAGAGATGATCTGGTTCGGGGAGCACGTTCTCATGATGGAGAAGGACAATATCCAGTTCCACGGCCTGCCAGGAGATTACACCGGCAGCCTCTGGAGCTCCACCTATCAGAACTACCAGTCCTATGTTTTTGTCAACGACAGTGCCCTGCGGGACATCATCAACGGCCACATGAATCCCTATACCACAGAGATCACCGCGGACATGCAGCACATCATCCACGCCACCACCGTGAACAATATGCCCGGCGGCGCGGACAGTGCGGAGGCAATCCCTGCGGAATGAACCATATACCATCAGCGGCCGACCGGGCGCACCCGGCGCCGCAACAGAAAGGAAGATAGCATGACACCAAAAGAAATGGCACTGCTGCTGGCCAAGGCGCTGGACAGCAAAAAGGGCCAGGATATCCTGGTGCTGGAGACCGATGGGGTCACTACCCTGGCGGACTATTTCGTCCTGTGCACCGGCACCTCCGCTCCCCAGCTGAAAGCCCTGGGCGACGCGGCGGAAAAGAGCATGAAGGAGCAGGACATCCTGCCCCATCACATTGAAGGACACCGGGGCGGCACCTGGATTCTCCAGGACTACGGAGACGTGGTGGTTCACCTGTTCTCCCCGGAAGCCCGGGAATTTTACGATCTGGACCGGCTGTGGCAGGATGCCAAGACCGTGGACCTGACCGACGTGCTGGCACAAGGCAATTGAGCGAAAATTCAATAGAGGAAGAGTGATCAGATTGAAGTACGAATTTAACCGCATTGAGAAGAAGTGGCAGGACCGCTGGGCCAAGGAGAACTGCTACCATGCCGTCACCGGCGGGGACAAGCCCAAGTTTTACGCCCTGGTGGAGTTCCCCTATCCCTCCGGTCAGGGCCTCCACGTGGGCCACGCCCGCCCCTACACCGCCATGGACGTGGTGGCCAGAAAGCGCCGCATGGACGGCTACAACGTGCTCTTCCCCATGGGCTACGACGCCTTTGGCCTGCCCACGGAGAACTATGCCATTAAAAACCACATTCACCCCGCCCAGGTGACCAAGGACAACATCGCCAACTTCACCAAGCAGCTGAAGATGCTGGGCTACTCCTTTGACTGGGACCGGGTGGTGGACACCACCGACCCGGGCTACTACAAGTGGACCCAGTGGATTTTCCTCCAGCTGTTCAAGAAGGGTCTGGCCTACAAGACCTCCATGCCGGTGAACTGGTGCACCTCCTGCAAGTGCGTGCTGGCCAACGAAGAGGTGGTCAACGGCGTCTGCGAGCGCTGCGGCTCCGAGGTGGTCCGCAAGGAGAAGAGCCAGTGGATGCTGAAAATCACCGAGTACGCCCAGCGGCTCATCGACGACCTGGACGATGTGGACTTTATCGAGCGGGTGAAGGTCCAGCAGAAGAACTGGATCGGCCGCTCCACCGGCGCAGAGGTGACCTTCCAGACCACCCAGGGGGACGACCTGGTGATCTACACCACCCGTCCTGACACTCTCTTCGGCGCCACCTACATGGTCCTGTCCCCGGAGCACCCCTATGTGAACCAGTGGAAGGACGCCATCAAGAACTGGGATGAAGTGACTGCCTATGTGGAGGCCGCTGCCCGCAAGTCCGACTTTGAGCGCACCGAGCTGGTGAAGGACAAGACCGGCGTGAAGCTGGACGGCGTCCGGGGCATCAACCCGGTGAACGGCAAGGAGATCCCCATCTTCATCTCCGACTATGTCCTGGTGTCCTATGGCACCGGCGCCATCATGGCCGTTCCCGCCCACGACGACCGCGACTGGGAGTTTGCCAAGAAGTTCGGCTGCGAGATCATCGAGGTGGTCAAGGGCGGCGACGTGGAGAAGGAAGCCTTCACCCTGAAGGACGACACCGGCATTATGGTAAACTCCGACTTCCTGAACGGCCTGACTGTTAAGGAAGCCATCCCTGTCATCACCAAGTGGCTGGAGGAAAAGGGCATCGGCCACCAGAAGGTCAACTATAAGCTCCGGGACTGGGTGTTCTCCCGCCAGCGGTACTGGGGCGAGCCCATCCCTCTGGTCAGCTGCGAGAAGTGTGGCTGGGTTCCCGTGCCCGAGGATCAGCTACCGGTGCTGCTGCCTGAGGTGGACAGCTATGAGCCTACCGACAATGGCGAGTCCCCTCTGGCTCCCATGACCGAGTGGGTGAACACCACCTGCCCCTGCTGCGGCGGCCCCGCCAAGCGGGAGACCGACACCATGCCCCAGTGGGCAGGCTCCTCCTGGTACTTCCTGCGGTATATGGACCCCCACAACGACAAGGCTCTGGCTTCCGAAGAGGCTCTGAAGTATTGGGGCCAGGTGGACTGGTACAACGGCGGCATGGAGCACACCACCCTGCACCTGCTCTACTCCCGGTTCTGGCACAAGTTCCTGTACGACATCGGCGTGGTGCCCTATGCCGAGCCCTACAAGAAGCGCACCAGCCACGGCATGATCCTGGGCGAGGGCGGCGAGAAGATGTCCAAGTCCAGAGGCAACGTGGTGAACCCCAACGACGTGGTGGCCCAGTACGGCGCCGACACCATGCGCATGTATATCATGTTCATCGGCGACTTTGAAAAAGCCGCTGCCTGGTCCGATAACGCCGTGAAGGGCTGCAAGCGCTTCCTGGACCGGATCTGGAACCTGACCGAAAAGGTCACCCCCGCGGAGGAATACAGCAAGGACAACGAGGCTCTGGTCCACAAGACCATCAAGAAGGTCTCCGATGACATTGAGAACATGAAGTTCAACACCGCCATCGCTGCCCTCATGACCCTCACCAACCAGTTCTACGACAAGGGCGTGAACCTGGCAGAGTTCAAGACTATGCTCCAGCTCCTGTCCCCCTTCGCCCCCCACATGGCCGACGAGCTGTGGGAGCAGCTGGGCTTTGAGGGCTTCGCCAGCACCTCCGACTGGCCCAAGTACGACCTGAGCAAGACCGTGGCCCAGGAGGTCACCATTGCCGTTCAGGTGGGCGGCAAGCTGAAGACCACCGTTACCGTCCCCACCGACAGCAACCAGGAGGCCGTCATGGCCGTGGTCACCGCCGACGCCAAGATTGCAAAGCTCATGGAGGGCAAGGACCTGGTGAAAACCATCCACGTGCCCAACAAGCTGGTGAACCTGATCCTGAAGCCCAAGGCCTGACCGGCGCTTTTGCGAAATAAATTTACATTGCATCTTGACAATCCAGCGGAAATTGCATATAATACCACTGTTAAAGCCATATATTACGATGGCCCTTTGGTGTGTGAGATGACGAAAGCTCACCACTTCGGAGGGAGGGAAAACAAATGTCTGAAGTCCACGTGAGAGAGAACGAATCTCTGGAAAGCGCTCTGAAGCGGTTCAAGCGCAGCTGTGCCAAGTCCGGCGTTCTGGCTGAAGTGCGGAAAAGAGAGCACTACGAAAGCCCCAGCGTGAAGCGCCGCAAGAAGTCTGAGGCAGCACGGAAAAACCGTAAAAAGTATTATTGATTCAGTTAAAAGACCTGCCCGTTGGGCAGGTCTTTTTTCAAGTAAGCATTGGGGAAACCGCTGCGAGGCTAGGCGGTTACCTCTGCTCCGTACTCTGCCACCTCCGGGTAGAGCCAGAAGAACCGCTGAATCCCACGCTTCTGGGCAATTTCCCGCTTTTTCCGCAGGCTGGTTTTGTCGTCGAAGAGGATGAAGTGGGCGCCGGTCTCCCGGCTCATGTAAGTAAAGTAGTGAGCGCACAGCTCCTGGGAGAAAAAGACCCGGGGCTCCAGCTGGGCCATCCGCCGCTCCAGCTCCCCCTGGCTGATGGGCTTGCCCGCTCCCTGGGTGGCGGGGAGGAAGAAGTCCTCCCGAGCTCGGTGCAGGCTCAGTACCAGCCGGTCCGCTCCATACTGCTCCGCTGCCGTCTCCAGGCGCCGGGAAAGACTTCCGCCGGAGAGGGCGGAGGAAAGATACAGAAAGGCCCGGGCAGAATAGTTGGCATAGGGCTCCGGGAGAAAAAGTCCCCGGCGGCTTCTGGCCAGAGCCTCGTCCAGGGCGGGGATCAGGCTGGCCCGGTAGGGGGTGGGCGGCCCTTCCAGGTCCAGGACTACCCCGCGAAAGTCCCGGGCCTGGCAGGCGGCCAGGATATCCCGGATCCCTAAGCGAGGATCAGTCCCCTCTGCCGGCTCCTCCGGCAGACCCAGGAGCATGAGACCGCCCAGCTTGCCCTCCGGCAGGGCAGCCTGGCGGAGACGGCCCTCCGGCCCCAGTTGAAAGGCCATGTGGGCCATCGGCAGATCCCAGCTCCGGGCCTGGGAAAGGCAGTCGGGCGGCGTGAGAAGATATTGGATCATGAACGGTTCCCCCTTGTCCATCGGCCGCTGTCCGTGTATAATAATGAACTACGGCCAGCGATCTTCCGTGTGTTTGTGGTGTTTCAGACTATGCACGGATTTTGTTTTTTATGCCGACAGCACGAGAAGGGGTGACAGCGTGGGTTTTCCCTTAGTTCCCAATTTTCTCTTTGAGAATATCTATACCATCGACCTGGACCGGCTGCGGGCCCGGGGGATTCGTCTGCTTCTGGCAGACCTGGACAACACCCTGGTGCCCTATGCGGTGAAAACGCCTACTGATGAGGTGCGGGCCTGGAAGGACCGGCTGGAGGAGGCGGGGATTACCCTGTTTATCCTTTCCAACAGCCGCAAGCCCGGCCGGGCCCAGCGGTTTGCCCAGGACCTGGGGGTTCCCTACGAGGGCCATGCAGGCAAGCCCAAGTCCGGGGGGTTCCGCCGGGCCATGGACCGGATGGGGGTCACCCCCGACCAGACCGCTATCGTGGGGGACCAGATTTTCACGGACATCTGGGGGGGCAACAACGCCGGGGTCCTGACCCTCATGGTAAAGCCCATCCAGTTCGGTACCATTTTCCGGGCCCTGCGGTACGGCATTGAAACGCCCTTCCGCATCCAGGGGAAAAGGGGGGAGGCCCTGTGAGGGCAATGTTCGGCACCGCCGGAAACCCGGACCGGTTCCAGGCGGAAGGGTTCAAGGCCTCCAAGGACATGCCCCTGTGGCTGAAGGGGAAGGGCCTGGATGCCTATGAGTACCAGTGCGGCAAAGGCGTCTCCGTGGGGGAGGCCACCGCCCGGGCCATCGGCGAAAAGGCCGCCCAGGCGGGGATCGTCCTGTCCCTTCATGCCCCTTACTTTGTAAACCCTGCCAACCCCGACCCGGACAGCCAGGAGAAAACCGCCGGCTACGTCCTGGCCGCCTGCCGGGTGGCCCGGTGGATGGGAGCCGGTCGGGTGGTGATCCACACCGGGGCCTTGCAGAAGCGCACCCGTGCGGACGCCCTGGCCACCGCCAGGGAGAGCTTCAAGATGCTCCGCCGCCGGTGCGACGACGAGGGCTATGGGGATATCCTTCTCTGCCCGGAGACCATGGGAAAAATCAACCAGCTGGGGGACCTGGAGGAGGTCCTGGCGCTGTCTGTGGTCACCCACGGCCTGCTGCCCTGCGTGGACTTCGGCCATCTCTACGCCCGCTCCCTGGGGGCGCTGGAGGGCCAGGAGGCCACCGCCCGGATGCTGGACCGGATGGCGGAGGTTCTGGGGGAGGAGAAGGCCAGATGCTTTCACAGCCACTTCTCCATGATTGAGTTTACCCCCAAGGGGGGCGAGGCCAGGCACTTGACCTTCGGCCAGACCGACTTCGGCCCCGACTACCGCCCCCTCTGCCGGGAGCTTGCCCGCCGGGGATGGTCTCCCACCATCATCTGCGAAAGCGCCGGAACTCAAGATGTGGATGCTCTGACCATGAAAGAGGAGTATCTCACGCAGCTTACCCAGCTTTGAGGAGAATTGACCTTGTTGTTTTGCAGAAAACCGTTGCAAAACGCGCCAAGGTATTGTACAATAATAAACACTTATGGAGTGAAAAACCAATTTTGTTTGGAGGATGAATATTATGATTTCTGCCGGCGATTTCCGTAACGGTGTGACCTTTGAGATGGATGGCCAGGTTATGCAGGTCATCGAGTTCCAGCACGTTAAGCCCGGTAAGGGCGCTGCCTTCGTCCGCACGAAGATGAAGAACGTCATCACCGGTTCCGTTACCGAGACCTCCTTCAACCCCACCGCTAAGTTCGAGAATGCTTATGTGGAAAAGAAGGACATGCAGTACAGCTACAACGACGGCGACCTGTACTACTTCATGGACCAGGAGACCTACGACCTGATCCCCATCGCTTCCGAGCTGCTGGGCGACAACTTCCGCTTCGTGAAGGAAGAGATGATGTGCAAGGTCAACAGCTACAAGGGCAAGGTTTTCGCCGTGGAGCCCCCCACCTTCGTGGAGCTGGAAGTCACCGAGACTGACCCCGGCTTCAAGGGCGACACCGCCACCAACGTGACCAAGCCCGCCACGGTGGAGACCGGCGCTGAGATCAAGGTGCCTCTGTTCATCAACCCCGGCGACAAGATCAAGATCGACACCCGCACCGGTGAATATCTGGAGCGCGCAAAGGGATAACTTACAGTTGGAACGGGCCCAGTCAGGCTGCAAGGCCTGCCGGGTCCGTTGCCTGTTAAAGAAAGGAATGATTCTATCATGACTATGACCATTACCGAAAAAGTTGCCTACCTGAAGGGCCTGGCCGACGGCCTGGACCTGGACAAGGACCCCTCCAAGGAGGGCAAGCTCATCGCCAAGATCATTGACATCCTGGAGGACGTGGGTCTGGCCGTGGAGGACCTGGAAGAAGAGGTCGAGGCTGTGGGCGAAGAGCTGGACGCTGTCTCCGAGGACCTGGAGGACCTGGAGCTGCTGGTCTATGACGACTTTGAGGACGAAGACGACGAGGACGACGACCTGGACTTTGCCGGCTGCTGCGGCAATGGCTGCGGTCTGAACGACGACGACTTCTTTGAGATTGAGTGCCCCAGCTGCGGCGAGGACATCGTCATTGACGAGAGCATCCTGGACGTGGGCGAAGTCGCCTGCCCCAACTGCGGCGACAAGTTCTCCCTGGACCTGGTGGACGAGGCCGACGAGGACGAGGATCAGGACGACTAAAACAAATCCAAACCATAGAAAAAAGGACGGTGAAAGCCGTCCTTTTTTGCTGTAGAGAATTGGTTCATCCTTAGTGGCGAGGTATATCAAGAGAAAAAATCCCCGTCGTGGATGTTCTCACGGCGGGGATCAATCAATGTGCTTTTTTAAACAGCAGGGTCACAAAGAACCACAGGGACAGCAGCAGGGTGATGGACGCGCCGGTGGAGGCACCCACATAGTAGGACACCAGCAGACCCGCCACCCCGCAGACCAGGCCGCCCACCACTGAAATCAGGTGGTACTGGGGCAGGTTCTTGGCTACGTTCCGGGCGGCGGCCCCGGGGAGAACCAGCATGGCGTTGATGACCAGCAGGCCCACCCAGCTCATGGTGATGGTCACCACCACGGCGATGGCGGCGGTGAACAGAAAGTTCTTCCACACCGCCCGGATGCCCCGGCTGTCCGCCAGAGCCTGGTGGACCGAGGAGAGCATCATCTGGTTGAAGCTGGTGAGCCAAAGCACCAGCACCAGCACCAGCAGCACCGCCAGAAAGCCGATTTCCGAGGGAGCCACGCTGAGAATGTCGCCGATGAGCAGGTTGTTGAACTTGGTGAAGCTCTGCCCTCCCAGGGTGCTGATGAAGATACCCAGGGCCACGGCGGCGGAGGAGAAGACGCTGATGGCCGTGTCGCTGGCCATACGGGTCCGCTGACGCACCAGAGTGAACAGGAAGGCAATCACCACGGAGAAGATCACCGCCGCCCACACGGGCTGGGTGAGGCCGCAGATGGCCCCGATGGCCATGCCGGTAAAGGCAGAGTGGCCCAGGGCGTCGGAGAAGAAGGCCATGCGGCTCTCCACCACCATGGTGGAGAGAATGCCGAAGAGGGGGGTGACCACCAGAATGGCCAGCAGGGCGTTTTTCATAAAAAGCATGGAGCCGGAGGCCGCCCACTCAAAGGGAAGGAAGGAGACCAGCCAATACCAGAAATTCATGCCGGGTCCCCCCCTTCCAGGTTCAGATGAAAGACGGACTGAAACTCCGGGGAGCGCAGAACCTCCGCCGGGGTGCCCACCTTCAGGATGGCCTGCTGGAGCAGGATCACCTTGTCGGCATACTGCCGCAGGGTGGAGAAGTCGTGGGTGGAGAAGAGGATGGACAGGTCATATTTCTGGCGGATCTCGTCCAGCATCTCCATAAGCAGGTGCTCGCCCCCCACGTCCACACCGGAGAGGGGTTCGTCCAGAATGAGAATCTGGGGGATGGGCTCCAGGGCCAGAGCCAGGAGCACCCGCTGGAGCTCTCCGCCGGAGAGGGTGCCGATGCGCTTGTAGAGCAGGGCCTCCCCGTGGACCCGGGACAGGCATTCCTCCACCCGCTCCCGCAGGTGCCGGGGCACCGGCAGGAACACCGGCCACCGGCTGATGGCGGCGGCGAAGAAGTCCAGGACGCTGATGGGATAGCCCCGGTCAAAGCTGGGGCTCTGGGGCACATAGCCGATTTTGGGGCGGCTGGGGTAGCCCCCTGCCAGCTCAAACTTGATGGTGCCGGTGTAGGGAATCTGCCCCAGGATGCTCCGGAAGAGGGAGGATTTTCCCGCCCCGTTAGGTCCAATGAGTGCCACGATTTCCCGGCAGTTGAGCTGGAAGGTGATGCCCCGGAGGATGCTCTCATTGTCCAGAGTCACCCCCAGGTCCCGGACCTGCAGGCGGCAGGTGCCGGGCTTGCCCGGCAGGGGGATGCGGCTGTGGGGCTGTTTGGCAAACCTCATGCGAAGGCCTCCTGGATGACGGCTACGTTGGCATCCATCCCGGCAATATAGGCGGCCAGACCGTCGGTGTCCTTGTCTCCGCTCATGAGCAGGTCCAGCTGATAGATGGCAACGCCGGACTCCCGCTGGATTACCTGGGCGGTGGAGTCAGAGCCGTTCTTCTCGGTAAAGATGGCGGGGAGGTTGTGGCTCTCCACCTCCTGGAGGATCTGGCTTACCTCCTGGGCAGAGGCCTCGCTGCCGGACTCCTCCTCAATGGCCCGGAGAATGGTCAGGTCAAAGGCCTCAGCGAAGTAGGAGAAGCCGTCGTGGAAGGTAATCAGCTCCCGGCAGGACAGATCCGCCAGGGCCTCCTGCTCCTGGGCATAGGCATCCAGAATCGCGTCCTGAGCAGCCTGGGCGTTGGCGGCAAAGGCGTCAGCACTTTCGGGCAGCAGCTGGGACAGACCCTGGGCCAGGTTCTCCACCATCTGGCAGGCCCGCGCCGGGTCCATCCAGTAGTGAGGGTCGGATTCCCCCGGGTCCTCCTGGGAGGGGAGCAGATCAACGCCCTGGGAGCAGTCCACCTGGACCAGGTCCCCGGCGGCGGCCAGAGCGTCGTCTAAAAAGTCCTCCAGCCCCGCGCCGCTGAGAAGGACCGCGTCGGCGCCGTCCAGCAGGCGCATGTTCTCAACAGAGAGGGTGTAGTCGTGCAGGCAGCTGATGGACTGGTCGATCATCAGGGCCAGGTTTACCCCGGCCTCTTCCCCGATGACCGCGTCGGCCAGGAGATAGACAGGATAGGTGGTGGCCACCACGGACAGGCCGGTGTCATCCGCCGGCGCACCGGCGCTCTCCTGCCCCCCGCAGGCGGACAGGATCAGGAGCAAAGCCAGCACCAGCGGGCAAAGTTTTTTCAGCATGGGAGTTCCCCCTTATCTATCAGTGTAGTTAGCAACACTTTATTATAATACGTACTGAACAAAGCCGAAAGCCTTGAAAGCCAAGGCTTTCAAGGCTCATTGGCGTTGTTCAAGGTGCAAGGTTTTTGGACTAGATTGTCCAAAAACCTTGCACCTTCCACTGGATCGCTGCAGCGTTCCAGTGGAAATACGTATTGTAACAATGGCTGGATTTCATAAAAACGGTTCAAAGGAGCCGTTTTTATGAAATTGCGCGGCTGCCGCCGCGCGAATAAACCGCAAAGCGGTTTATTCAGTAGACATTATTATACAGGACAGAAAGGGGTTTGTAAAACAAAAGTTTGCAGATACAAAAAACTGGACGACCCTTTTGGGTCGTCCAGTTTGAAAGTCCGTTGTCTTACAGCAGGTGGAAGGCCAGGATCAGGCCGGAGAAGACGATGGAAACGGTGGAGCAGAGCTTGATGAGGATGTTCAGGGAAGGACCGGAGGTATCCTTGAAGGGATCGCCCACGGTGTCGCCCACGACAGCGGCCTTGTGCTGCTCAGAGCCCTTGCCGCCGTGGTTGCCCCGTTCGATGAACTTCTTGGCGTTGTCCCAAGCGCCGCCGGCGTTGGACATGAACACGGCCATGGCGAAGCCGGTGACGGACACGCCGCCCAGCAGGCCAACCACGCCGGTGGGGCCGAGGATCAGGCCGGTGAGGATGGGCACGATGATAGCCAGCAGAGCGGGGGCCACCATCTCGTGCAGAGCGCCCTTGGTGCACAGGGCCACGCACTTGGCGTAGTCGGGATCAGCCTTGCCTTCCATAATGCCGGCGATCTCCCGGAACTGACGGCGAACCTCAACCACGATGGACTGAGCGGCCTTCTGCACGCCGTCCATGGTCATGGCGGAGAAGACGAAGGTCAGCATAGCGCCGATGAACAGGCCAACCAGAACGGTGGGGCTGGTCAGGGTGAAGTTCAGGGTCTCGGTGGTTCTGGTCTGGACGATGTTCACGTAGGAAACCAGCAGAGCCAGAGCGGTGAGGGAAGCGGAGCCAATGGCAAAGCCCTTGCCGGTGGCAGCGGTGGTGTTGCCCAGGGAGTCCAGAGCGTCGGTGCGGTCACGGACCTCTTCGGGCAGGCCGGACATCTCGGCGATGCCGCCGGCGTTGTCGGCCACGGGGCCGTAAGCGTCGGTAGCCAGGGTGATGCCCAGGGTGGACAGCATGCCCACAGCGGCGATGCCGATGCCGTACAGGCCGCGGTTGAAGTCAGCGCTGAAGGCGCCGGAAGCGTCGGTGATGACGGTGGAGCCGCCGGCTGCGAAGTAGGAGATCAGGATAGCGGCAGCCACGATCAGGATGGAGGCGATGGTGGACATGAGGCCCAGGGAGACGCCGCCGATGATGATGGTGGCAGCGCCGGTCTCAGAGGCGGCAGCCAGCTTCTTGGTGGGCTTGTAGTTGTCGGAGGTGAAGTACTCGGTGAAGTAGCCGATGGCGCAGCCGCCGATCAGGCCGCAGAGGATGGCGATGAACACGCCCCAGCTGCCGTTCTCGGGCCCGATGACAAAGTAGGTCAGAGGAATGGCAACGATGGCGGAGAGGACAGCGGCGGTATAAGTACCGGTGCGCAGGGAGGTCAGCAGGCTCTTCTGCGTGGCGTCCTCCTTGGTCTTCACCAGGAAGGAACCGATGATGGAGCAGATGATGCCGCAGACAGCCAGAGCCACGGGCAGCAGCATGCCGCTCCAGCCATAGCCGGCGCAGGCGCCCAGAGCGAAGGTTGCCAGGATGGAGCCAACATAGGACTCGTACAGGTCGGCACCCATGCCGGCCACGTCGCCCACGTTGTCGCCCACGTTGTCGGCGATGGTGGCGGGGTTGCGGGGGTCATCCTCGGGGATGCCGGCTTCCACCTTACCCACCAGGTCAGCGCCCACGTCAGCGGCCTTGGTGTAGATACCGCCGCCCACACGGGCAAACAGAGCCATGAAGGAAGCGCCCATGCCGTTCATGACCATGATGTTGCCCAGGGAGACAGGGTCAGAGATGCCGGCGCCGAAGTGCAGGATAGTAAACCAAATGCTGATGTCCAGCAGGCCCAGGCCCACCACGGTGAAGCCCATGACGGAGCCGGAGGAGAAGGCAACGCGCAGGCCGCGGTTCAGGCTCTCGGAAGCAGCCTGGGCGGTGCGGGCGTTGGAGCTGGTGGCGATCTTCATGCCGATGAGGCCGGCCAGCATGGACCAGATACCACCGGTCAGGAAGGCGAAGGGGGTGAACTTGGAGAGCATCCCGCCGTCGCTGGCGAAAGCGATGATCACCAGAATCACGAACACCACCACGAACACCTTGGCTACGGTGGTGTACTGGTGCTTCAGATACGCGTTGGCACCCTCACGGATGGACTGCGCGATCTTCTGCATCGTGGCATTGCCCTCGGAATAGGACATTACCTTGTTGCGTTGGATGAGGGCAAACAGCAGCGCGATAACGGCGCCGATGAAGCCTATCCACAGATAGTTTTCCACGAACGACACTCCTTTTCTTTGTGGCACCACCCAGGGCAGGTGATGCTTTCATGAATAACATACCAATTTTAGCATAAGAACGGGGATTTGCAAGCTAAAGCCCATAATTTTCTTTCATTTCATAATTTTTTCATAAAAAATACAAAAATTTGAGAAGAAACTTGGGAAATCAGGGTTGAAATGACAATTCCTCCCGATGCCCTTTCGGTTCAGCTCCGTTTCCAGGTGGAGGGGAGCAGAAGCACCAGAACGGGGAAAATCTCCAGCCGGCCGATGAGCATGGCCAGGGTGAGCACCAGCTTGCTTAAGGGAGAGAAAAAGGCGAAGTTTCCTGTGGGCCCCACGGCGTCCAGGCCGGGGCCCACGTTGCTGATGCAGGCCAGGGCGGCGGTAAAGGAAGTGGTCAGGGAGCTGCCGTCCAGGCTCACCAGGATGGTGGCAGCGGCCAGCAGCAGGCAGTACAGAGAGAAAAAGACGAACACCGTGTTGACAGTGCTTTCATCCACCGCCTTTCCGTCCAGTTTTACCACCTTCACTTCCCTGGGATGGGACAGCCGGCGGACGGAGCGCCGGCCGCAGCGGAACATCAGCAGGACCCGGGAGCATTTCAGTCCCCCGGCGGTGCTCCCGGCGCAGCCGCCCAGGAACATGAGCAGCACCAGAACCGTCTGGGACAGGGTGGGCCACTGGGCGAAATCCGCCGTGGAGAATCCTGCCGTGGAGATGATGGTGGCCACCTGGAAGCAGGTGTCCCGCAGGGCGTGGGAGAGGGTGTCATACAGGGGACGGACGTCGAAAAAGATCACCACAATGGCCAGAGCTACGGCAAGCAGGAAAAACCGCAGCTCGTCGCTGCGCAGGGCCTGCCTGGCCCGGCCGGTGATCACCAGGAAAAACACGGCAAAGTTCAGGGAGCACAGGAGCATGAAAACGGTAATGATAATCTCGCAGGCAGGCAGACCGTAGGCGGCAATGCTGGCGTTCATCACGGAAAAGCCGCCGGTACACACGGTGGCGAAGGTGGTAACGGATGCGTCGTACAAAGGCATCCCCGCCAGGCACAGGCAGAGAATTTCCAGAAGAGTGAGGACGATATAGATCATGTAGAGAATCTGGGAGGACTGGGCGGTTTTGGGCACCAGCTTGGAGGAGACGGGCCCCGGAGACTCCGCCTGCACCAGCACCTGGGTGCGGCCGCCCACCTTGGGCAGAAAGGCCAAGGTAAAGATGAGCACCCCCATGCCGCCGATCCAGGAGGAGAAGGAGCGCCAGAAGAGAATGCCCCGGGGGAGGGACTCAATATCCGTCAGAATAGAGGCGCCGGTGGTGGTAAAGCCCGAGACGATCTCGAACAGGCAGTCCAGAAAGCCGTGAAACTCGCCGGAAAACCAGAAGGGGAGGGCCCCGAACAGACTGAAGGCCAGCCAGATAAGGCCCACCACTGCGTAGCCCTCCCGGGAGTAGAAGTCGGGCCGGGAGTGGAGATGGGCCAGCAGGGTCCCCAGCACTGCCACCAGGACGATGGTGAGGAGAAAGGGCCGGGGGTCCTCCCGGTAAACCAGGGCAACCAGGAGGGGCAGCAACAGACACAGGGCCTCCACCTGAAGGGTGCGGCCCAGGGTCCGGAGCATCAGCTTGTAATTCATAGAGAATACCTCACAGGAAAACAGGCCGCAGTCAGCTGCGGCCCCAGGCAGCGGGATGGAACAGAAGCAGGATGGGGAAGATCTCCAACCGGCCGATGAGCATCTGCAGGGAGAGGACTCCCTTGCTCAGCCCGGACAGGCCAGCGAAGCTGGCGACCGGCCCCACGCCGTCCAGACCGGGTCCCACGTTGCTCAGGCAGCCCAGGGAAGCGGTGAAGGCGGTGGTGAGGGAAACGCCGTCCAGGGATACCACCAGGCAGCCTGCGCCCAGCAGAAGGAAAAAGAAGATGAAAAAGACGAAAATGGTGTTCAGGGTTTCCTCGTCCACCGCTTTCCGGTCCAGCTTCACCACCCGCACCGCTCTGGGATGGGACAGGCGGAGCAGGGAGCGGATGGAGCAGCGGACCGCCAGCAGAATGCGCCCGCACTTGATGGAACCGGCGGTGCTGCCGGAGCAGCCCCCCACAAACATCAGCAGCACCAGAATGGTCTGGGCGAAGGGGGGCCACAGGTTATAGTCCGTGGTGCAGAAGCCCGAGGTGGAGATAATGGAGGTCACCTGGAACACGGCGTCCCGCAGGGCGTGACCGGCGGTGTCGTACAGGGGGAGGATGTTCCCGAAGACCAGAAGGGAGGCCAGAACCACCACCCCCAGGAAGAACCGGAGCTCGTCGCTGTGCAGGGCCTGCCTGGCCCGGCCGGTGAGCACCAGGAAGAACACGGAAAAGTTCAGGGAGCCCAGGATCATAAAGACGATGGCAATGATCTCGCAGGCGGCGGAGTTGTAGGCCCTCAGGCTGGCGTTCATGACGGAGAAACCGCCGGTGCACACACTGGCGAAGGTGGTGACCACTGCGTCATAGAGAGGCATCCCCGCCAGAAGAAAGGCGGCGATCTCGATGACGGTGAAGGCGATGTAAATAAAGTAGAGAATCTGGGAGGACCGGACGGTTTTGGGCACCAGCTTGGAGGAGATGGGGCCGGGGACCTCCGCCTGGACCAGAACCTGGGTGCGGCCGCCTACCTTGGGGAGAAAGGCCAGGGTGAAGAGCAGCACCCCCATGCCGCCGATCCAGGAGGAGAAGGACCGCCAGAACAGGATGCCCCGGGGCAGGGACTCAATATCCGTGAGGATGGTGGCCCCGGAGGTGGTAAAGCCCGAGATAATCTCAAACAGGCAGTCCATGAAGCCGGCAAACTCCCCGGAAAACCAGAAGGGCAGGGAGCCGAACAGGCTGAGAATCAGCCAGATGAGGCCCACCACCGCGTAGCCCTCCCGGGAGAAAAACTCCGACTTGGATTTGATCCGGGCCATAAAGGTGCCCAGCAGGGCCACCGGCACAATGGTGAAGAGAAAGGGCCTGGGGTCCTCCCGATACAGAAGGGCAACGACCAGGGGGAGGAGCAGACACAGGGCCTCCACCTGGAGGGTGCGGCCCAGCATCCGAAGCATGAGCTTATAGTTCATATCCGCTGCCTTTCCGTATCAGTCCTTTTGAAACACGTCGGCAAAGGCCTGGATTCCCTTGCCGTGGGAGATGACAATGACCCGGTCCCCGGCGGAGAGCACCGTGGAGCCGGAGGGGATGATCACCTGCTCCTGGTGGAGCAGAGCGGTGATCAGAAAGCCCTTGCGGATGGGCAGGTCCATGAGGGGAATGCCCAGGTAGGGGGTTTTGTCATTCAGGAGGAACTCCGCTGCCTCCGCGCCGGTGTCGGCGATGCGGTAGAGGGAGGTCATGACGCTGCCGCTCTTGTCCTGAAGTCCCCGGACCAGCCGGAGAATCCGGGCGACGGTGATGAGCTTGGGGGCCACCACGCTGTCCAGCCCGGCGGAACGGACCACGGAGGCGTAGTTTTCCCGGTTGCACTTGGCGATGACCTTGCGGATACCCTGCTGCCGGGCGTAGAGGGAGGCGATCAGGTTGTCCTCGTCCCGGCCGGTGAGGGCGATGAAGGCGTCGTTGTTGGTAAAGTGCTCAGAAGCCAGCAGCTCCTGGTCGGTGCCGTCCCCGTTGAGGATGAGGGCTTCGGGGAGCCACTCGGAGAACATGCGGCACAAAGGTTCGCTGCGCTCCACCAGGGTCACCCGCACCCCCATGGACAGCAGCATCTTGGACAGGTAGTGGGCGATGCGGCTGCCGCCGATGATAAATACTGAGTGGATGCGGGGCAGGTCCCGGCCCAGGGAACGCAGGTAGGCGGAGAGGTTTTGGGGGGTGCCGGTGATGTACAGCTTATCCCCCACCTGGGGCACGAAGGAGCCGTCGGGGATGATGACCTCATCCTTGCGCTCTGCGGCGCTGTAGAGGATGCCCCGGGTCTTGCCGAAGAGGGCGGACAGGGGCTGGCCCACAATGTGGTCGTCCTCCCGGACCATCACGCCGATCATCTCCACCTTGCCCCGGAAGAAGGTGTCCACGTTGGCCGCGGCGGGGAAGCGGAGCAGCCGGGAGATCTCCAGGGCGGTGGAATACTCGGGGTTGATGACCGTGTCGATGTTCAGGTCCTTCCGCAGGGAGGCCAGGTCGTCGGTGTAGGCCACGTCCCGGATGCGGGCGATGGTGTATTTGGTGCCCAGCCGCTTGGCGGTGAGGGCGCAGAGCATGTTCACCTCGTCCAGGTTGGTGGTGGCCAGGAGCAGGTCGGCGTCCGCCGCCCCCGCCTCCCGCAGGACGGAGGGGGCGGCGCCGGGGCCCTTGATGCACATCACGTCCAGCATTTCGCTGGCCCGGTGGATAACGGCGTCGTTGTTGTCGATGATGGTAATGTCGTGGTTTTCCAGGGAGAGGTAGGCGGCCAGGGTTGAGCCCACCTTGCCGGCGCCTACGATGAGGATTTTCAAGAGAGATCCCCCTTTCTGAAGCAGCGGCGCCCGCCGGAACGGGAACCAAATGATACAGACCAAGAGAATATTTTATGAATTTTTTATAAACCATCATATCACAGAACGAAGGAAGGTGCAACAAAGGGAAGTTTTTCCAGTTCTCCCCGGTGTAGGTGTTACGATGATGTGTGACAAAAAGTAAAAAAAGATAGCGAATAGGAGTGGCCTGTATTAAGGTTGAGTTGCCGAGACAAAACCGAAAGGCA
>SFPN01000004.1 GCA_004551945.1 Clostridiales bacterium
CTGCCTTGGGCTACAAAAGCCCAGTTCAGTACAAGACCGAACTGGGCTTCTTGTAATTTTGTCTTTTTTAGTGTCTACTTTTTCTTGACAAGTGCAGGAGCACCGGTTTCCCCGGTGCTCTTTTTTTGCCGGTTGGTCAGGGCAGGGAGGAGGAAATATTTGCAGGAATGACTGCTTTATGAAGATGGTGACAAAAAACTTGCATAATTTTATGCAGAACAATACTAAGATATCGTAGAATATTCAAATTTGCCCCCAATAAATTGTATATTACGACAAAAATGTTGAAGGATGAAAAAAATTACTTGCAAGTTTTTCTTTCCAGTGCTATAGTTTCATCTGTAAGGAAGAGAAAAGAAAATTTCCTGTATGTGTCATCACAGTAAAGCGGAAAAGGAGGTAACTCGCATGAGCACACAAGAAACTTTCCTTTATAATGCAGATGAATCCTTTACTCTGATCAACGCCTGCTACGCCATCACGGAGCAGTACCGCATGATCCTGAGTGACATAGGGAAGGAAAACAATCTCTCTGAGAATGAGATGCTCGTTCTGGTTCACCTCGCGCTGAATCCCGAAGCCTGCACCCAGAAAAAGCTTCAGGCCACCAACCTGCACCTGTCGGTTTCCTCTATCTGCCGCATGGTGGAGTCGCTGCGGAAAAAGGGATACCTGACCACCACCCTGGATGAGAACGACCGCCGGTCCTGGATCATCCACTTGGAGGAGCAGGGGGTGCGTCTGGCGGATGTATTCCGGGCCAGCCTGCACCAGCGGCTGGATGATATTTTCAGTGAGATTCCTGGTTTCGACCTGGACAAGCTGGTGGCGACCATGTCCCGTGCCAGCAGCGCCGCCCACGCCCATCCCTATCCCATGCGGCAAACTGCTTTATAAGAAATACCAAATTTTTTATTTTTCTTGCCAAAATTTTTGTTTCATAATTGCATCCTTACCTCAAACGCGGGGCTTCAGTTTTGCAAGACTGAGGCCCCGTGTTTGCATTCCACCCCCCGTTTTTTGAAACGGTTCGTGGAAAAATCAACACTTTCTCCACAATATGTAGTTGCTCTCTGCATGACAGGATGGAAGATGCGGCATTTTCTAAAACATTTTATAGTTGACAAAGACATGATAGGAACATATAATTAAATTTGACTAAACGGATTCACCATACGCAAATTCCTTGGATATTCTGTCCCCCTTGCCCGGGGGAGGACAGGGGGTCCGTTTCACCTGGTCTCCGGAAGCGCCCGGCCAGAGCGCGAGGGGGTCGGATTCGGGTTGGGTTCCTCCGCCTGCGGGGGAATCCTGAACGGCACATTCCCTTGGTTTGGCCGAGTTGGCTTTCTAAACTGAATCCCGGACAATGTACTTTTATCTCCCTTTTTGTCCGCGGTAAAAAGGAGGAAAACTATGAACGAAAGACCGGATACTTGCTGCGCGACCTGCGGCGCTGACGAAAAGGCTCTTTATGATGCCGTAGCCAATGTGATCGAGCAGTACAGAGAAAAGGAAGGGTCTCTGATCATGGTGCTCCACGCTGCCCAGGAGATCTTTGGTTATCTCCCCATGGAGCTGCAGGAGTTCATCGCTGACGGAATGGAGATCCCTGTATCGGAAGTGAGCGGTGTTGTAAGCTTCTACTCTTTCTTCTCCACCCAGAAGAGAGGCAAGCACACCATCCGCATGTGCCAGGGCACAGCCTGCTACGTTCGCGGCGGCAAAAAGGTTGTTGACGCCATCAAGAATGAGCTGGATGTTGACGTCGGCGGTACCACCGCGGACGGACAGTTCACCTTTGAGATCGCCCGCTGCATCGGCGCCTGCGGTCTGGCCCCCGCTATGATGGTGGACGACGACGTGTATAAGCAGGTTACCCCTGCAAAGCTCAGAGGCATTCTCTCTCTGTATGCAGACGCCCCTGAGGAAACTGCGGAAGGAGGTGTGGGAGCATGATCAGAAGCATTGCTGACCTTCAGAATATGAAAGAGGCCTATCTGGAAAAGATGGGCAAGTACAGCCACCTGGCCATGGTATGTTTCGGTACCGGCTGCATGTCTTCCGGCTGTAAGAACGTGCGGGATGCCCTGATTGAAGAGCTGGAAAAGGCCGGCCTGAGCGATCAGGTGGCCGTCATCGAGAGAGGCTGTATGGGCACCTGCGCCGTGGGTCCCGTGGTCTATGTCCTGCCTGACGAGACCTATTACACCGAGATGACCCCCGAACGGGTCAAGGATGTGGTGCAGAAGCACTTCATCGGCGGTGAGCCTGTCATCGACTACACCTTCTATGACAGCATCCAGAAGAAGCGCGTCTCCAACATCCACGAGGTGGCCTTCTTCCGTGACCAGGTCCGTATCGCTCTGCGCAACTGCGGCCTGATCGATGTCAACTGCATCAACAGCTACGTCTCCAAGGACGGCTATCTGGCCCTGGCCCGCATCCTGGAAAAGGGCGACCGGATGGAAGTCATCGAAGAGATGAAGAAGGCCGGTCTCCGTGGCCGCGGCGGCGCAGGCTTCCCCACCGGCGTGAAGTGGGAGGCTGCCTATAACCAGCCCGGCGACGAAAAGTACATCATCTGCAACGCCGACGAAGGCGACCCCGGCGCATTCATGGACCGCTCCGTGTTCGAGGGCGACCCCCACAGCGTTATCGAGGGCATGCTCATCGGCGGCTATGCCATCGGCGCAAATCACGGCGTCGTGTACATCCGTGCTGAGTATCCTATCGCCGTGGAGCGCCTCCAGGCTGCTCTGGAGATGGCCCGCGAGGAAGGCATGCTGGGCAAGGATATCATGGGCTCCGGCTTTGACTTTGATATCGAAATCCGCATCGGCGCCGGCGCTTTCGTCTGCGGCGAGGAAACCGCTCTGATGGCCTCCGTGGAAGGCCAGCGCGGCGAGCCCAGACAGAAGCCTCCGTTCCCCTTCCAGAGCGGTCTGTTCGGCAAGCCCACCATCATCAACAACGTGGAAACTCTGGCCACTGTTCCTGCCATTATGCTCAACGGCGCAGACTGGTTCCGTCAGTTCGGCACCGAGAAGAGCCCCGGCACCAAGGTCTTCGCTCTGTCCGGCAACATCGTGAACACCGGTCTGGTGGAAGTGCCCATGGGCACCCCCCTGTCCGAGGTCATTTACTCCATCGGCGGCGGCATCCCCAACGGGAAGAAGTTCAAGTCCGCTCAGACCGGTGGTCCCTCCGGCGGCTGTATCACCGCTGAGAACATCAACACCCCCCTGGATTACGAATCCCTGGCAGCTCTGGGTTCCATCGTGGGTTCCGGCGGCCTGATCGTCATGGACGAGGACACCTGTATGGTGGATACCGCCCGGTTCTATCTGGACTTCATCCAGGAGGAATCCTGCGGCAAATGTACCGCCTGCCGTATCGGCACCAAGCGGATGCTGGAAATCCTGAACCGGATCACCGCCGGCGAAGGCAAGCCCGGCGACGTGGAGACCCTGGAGCACCTGGGCGCCATCATCAAGGACACCGCCATGTGCGGCCTGGGCCAGACCGCACCCAACCCCGTGCTGTCCACCATCAAGTACTTCCGCAAGGAGTATGAGCAGCACATTGTGGAGAAGATCTGTACCGCTGGTGTCTGCGGCGACCTGGTCTCCAGCCCCTGCGAGAACACATGTCCTGCCGGCATCAACATCCCCGGCTACATGAGCCTCATCGCCACCGGCGATTACATGGGCGCTGCCCGCGTTATGCTGCGGGATAACCCCTTCTCCGGCATCTGCGGCCGTGTCTGCACCCATCCCTGCGAGAGCCGCTGCCGCCGCGGCAGCGTAGACGAGGCCATGAACATCTGCGAGCTGAAGCGTTTCGCTACTGACTGGGCCTACAGCCAGGGCTTCCCCTTCGACGAGGATCTGAAGCCTGTGGCTAACCTGGATAAGCGGGTGGCCATCATCGGCGCCGGTCCTTCCGGTCTGACCTGCGCCTATTACCTGGCACGCCTGGGCTATCACGTGGATGTTTACGAGGCTGAGAAGCGTGCCGGCGGTATCATGACTTACGGCATCCCCGACTACCGTCTGCCCCTGGACATCATCGAGCGCGAAATTCACAACATCGAGCGCGTGGGCGTGAACATCATCCTGAACACCAAGATCGGTGTGGACGTCTCCTTCCGCTCCCTGCAGAAGAATTACGACGCCATCTTTATCGCCATCGGCGCACAGAAGGCCCTGCAGATGGGCATCCCCGGCGAGGACCTGGAAGGCGTGTATCCCGGCCTGGACTTCCTGAAGCGCAGATTCCTGGACAAAGACCTGGACTTCACCGGCAAGAAAGTGGCCGTCATCGGCGGCGGCAACACCGCCATCGACTCCGCCCGTACCGCCGTCCGTCTGGGAGCCAAAGAAGTGGTCATGCTCTATCGCCGTACCGAAGAGGATATGCCCGCTGACAAGGTGGAAATCCGGGACGCTCTGGAAGAGGGCGTGCAGATCCGCACCCTGGTCAACCCCACCGAGTTCATCGGCATCGGCGGCAAGCTCAACAGCATCTGCATCATGAAGCAGAAGCTGGGCCAGTTCGACAGCTCCGGCCGCCGCAAGGCCGTAGCCAGCGGCGAGAGCTATGTGGAAGAGTTCGACGTGGCCATCCCCGCTATTTCTCAGACGCCCGACACCCAGTTCATTAAGGGCACTATCAAGCTCAACGGCGACCGTGTTATCGCAGACCACTACACCCAGGCAACTTCCATGCCCGGCGTTTTCGTGGGCGGCGACGCACACCGCGGTCCCAAGGACATCGTCAACGCCGTGCACGAGGCCAAGGTGGCTGCCGCCGGCATCGACAAGTACCTGGGCGGCGAAGGCATTCTGGCCAAGGGCTTCGACCAGGAAATCACCGATTATCACATCGAGGGCGACATCGTCCCGCATAACCGCTTCCTGACAAGACAGATTGAGGCGGAGAAGGCAGTCGGCAGCTTCTGCGAACGGAACCTGGGCATGCATGAGCTGGACGCCCGTGCCGAGGCAAGCCGCTGCCTGCGTTGCGACAGGAGGTAAGAGAAATGGCAGATATTAAACTCACCATCAACGGGAAAGAATGTACCGCGCCGGAGGGCAGCACCATCCTCCAGGCTGCGGAGCTCAACGGCATCCATATCCCGAAGCTGTGCTATCTGGAGGGCATCAACCAGTACGGCGCCTGCCGCATCTGCGTGGTGGAGCAGGTCAGCCCTCCCGCCAAGAATCTCCAGGCCTCCTGTATGGTGGAGGCCAAGAACGGCATGGTCATCAACACCAACAACGAACGGGTTCAGGAAGCACGCCGCACCATGTATGAGCTGCTGCTGTCCAACCACGACAAGAAGTGCCTGACCTGCCCCCGGAACCAGGACTGCGAATTCCAGGCCCTGGGCCGCGAGCTGGGCGTGGAAGACTCCCCCTACGAGGGCGAGCGTGTCCTGAAGCCCATCGACGTCAGCGAGTCCCTTACCCGGGACCCCAACAAGTGCATTCTGTGCCGCCGCTGCGTCAACGTCTGCAAGAACATCCAGACCACTTCTATCCTCACTGCGGAAAACCGTGGTTTCCAGACCATCATCACCCCCGGCTTCGGCCTGCCCATCGGCAACACGGCATGCACCTTCTGCGGCCAGTGCGTGGTGGTCTGCCCCGTGGGCGCTCTGCGTGAGACCAGCCATAAGGATCGGGTCCTGAAGGCTCTGAACGATCCCACCAAGCATGTGGTGGTCCAGCCCGCCCCTGCTGTCCGCGTGGGCATCGGCGAGTGCTTTGGCCTGCCCGCCGGCTCCTGCGAGACCGGCAAGCTGGCTGCTGCTCTCCGCCGCATGGGCTTCGACGAGGTCTTCGACACCAACTGGGGCGCTGACCTGACCATCATGGAAGAGGGCACCGAGTTCCTGAGCCGCTTCCGCTCCGTCATCACCGGCGGCGTGGCAGAGCTGCCCATGCTGACCTCCTGTTCCCCTGGCTGGATTCAGTTCATCGAGCACAACTTCCCCGACGAGCTGGATCATCTGTCCTCCTGCAAGTCTCCTCACGAGATGTTCGGCGCCGTGGTGAAGAGCTACTACGCCAAGAAGATCGGCAAGAAGCCCGAGGACATGTATGTGGTTTCCATCATGCCCTGCACCGCCAAGAAGACCGAGTGTGCCCGTCCTGAGATGCAGAACGACGGCGTGCCCAACGTGGACGCAGTCCTCACCACCCGTGAGCTGGGCGACATGATTAAGACCATGGGCATCGACTTCCTGTCCCTGCCCGACGAAGAGTTCGACGCACCTCTGGGCTTCTCCACCGGCGCTGCCGACATCTTCGGCGTCACCGGCGGCGTGATGGAAGCTGCTCTGCGTACCGTCTATGAGATCATCACCGGCCGCGAGCTGCCCTTCCCCAACCTCCACGTTTCTCCCATCGTGGGCCTGGAGCAGATCCGCGAGGCCACCATCAAGCTGGAGAACGTGAAGCCCGAGTGGAAGGCTGCCGAGGGCTTCGAGGTGAATATCGCTGTCACCAGCGGTTACGACGGCGCCCGGAAGCTGATGAACCAGGTAAAGGACGGCACTTCTCCCTATCACTTCATCGAGGTCATGGGTTGCCCCGGCGGCTGCATCACCGGCGGCGGCCAGCCGAGACCCAAGCAGGACATCAACGTTGTCCGCCAGAAGAGAATGGAAGCCATCTACGGCGAGGACGAGCGCAAGCTGGTCCGCAAGTCCCACGAGAACCAGTCCCTGCTGGAATTCTACAAGGAGTGGGGCGAGCCCGGCGGCCACAACTCTCACGAGTACCTGCACACCCACTACGTCAAGCGCGGCAAGTACAACGAGCTGACCAAGGAAAACTTCGTGGTGAACAAGTAAGGACGCCCTGGCAAGATTTCAAGCACAATAAAAAGACGGCACCGTGTTTCGCGGTGCCGTCTTTTCTGCGAAAAAGGGGAAAGTTTGTAACGAACGGGTTCCTGCTCCGTCTTATGTATGAAGGGAGGTGGTGAGGTGACTGACTTCGACGCCGTCTATCAGCGGTATTTTAAGGACGTGTACAAGTACATTCTGGTGCTCAGCAAGAACGAGTGGGTGGCGGAGGAGGTCACCCAGGAGTCCTTCTTTAAGGCCCTGAACAAGCTGGACCGCTTCGACGGCCGCAGCAGTCTCTACGCCTGGCTGTGCCAGATCGCCAAGAATACCTACATCGACTACTGCCGGAAGGAAAAGCGTCTGGTGTCCGACGAGGCTCTGGAGGAGGCCTACTACACCGACGAGCTGGAGCAGATGCTCCAGGACAAGGAGAGCGCCGCCGAAATATACCAGGCCATGCACGATTTGGAGGAGCCCTACAAGGAGGTCTTTCTCCTGCGGCTCTTCGGGGAACTGCCCTTCACCCAGATCGGGGCGCTGTTTCACAAGACAGAGAGCTGGGCCCGGGTGACCTACCACCGGGCCAGACTCAAGATCAAGGAGGGAATGCCGTGAGAGTGCCATGTGAGCTCATAGAGGATCTGCTGCCCCTCTATCACGATGAAGTCTGCAGCGACGACAGCCGGGCCTTGGTGGAAGAGCACCTGAAAGACTGTCCTGCCTGCCAAAAGACCCTGGCGGATATCCATGAACAGGTGGAACATCCGGAAGAGGCGTGGGAGGAAATGAAGGAGGCCCAGAAAAAGTGGACGCGGGACAGAAGACGAAACTTTTTCAAGGGTTTGACAGCCACGCTTTTAGGGATTTTGGCTATTGCTGCTTTTGTTTGGGCCACCAATCCCCAGGGGAAAGTGGTCGCAGCGGAGAATATCGAGGTCTCTCAGGTCTGCCGATTGGAAGATGGCAGTATTGTTTTCCACCTGTATACCAATGATGGCAAGGAGCTTCGCTCTCTGTCCTTCGATGTAATCGATGACTGCTTCTACTTTATCCCAGAGCAGGCTAAGTTTGAGGCGGACCGGGATAGCGAGAAGGGTTTATTTAACGTATATTTATCGATCTATGTACCGGAAGAATACAACGAGGGAAGCAAGGAAGTGAAAGCGGAACTTCAGTCTTTGATACCTCTGAAGGGGGTATATGTAGGAAGCCCGGGGAATGCGGTTGCGGTCTGGGAGGAAGGACAGGAACTGCCTGCCGCTTCGCCTGCTATGGAGCGGATGATGGAGAATAACCGGGCAATCCTTGTTGATACCCACAAAATTGACTGGGACCAGTATACATCTTATCTGGAACGAACCCTGGGCGACGAAATGTTCCGAAAGGAGGGCGTGGAATGAAGCTGTCCTGTGCTGTGATCGAGGACTTGCTGCCCTTTTATTATGACGGTACCTGCAGCCAGGTGAGCCGGGAGGAAATCGAAAAGCACCTTACAGACTGCGCTTCCTGTCAGCGTATGCTGTGGCGGTTTCAAAAGGAGATCCTTTTGCCGGGAAAGGAGACCACGAAAGACCACGCGCTGGAATCTTTGGAGAAAGAGTGGAAGAAAAGAACAAGAGAAAAAATCTTTAATGGTGTGATTCTTGCCGTGTTTTTTGGTGCTGTGGTTTTGGGGATCTATGCATCCATGCACTACAGTTTGTATGGATGGTAAAAGTGTAAGGGCCGGGAGCAATGCTCCCGGCCCAGTTTCTCTCCATAAATTATTGACAAACGATAATTCCTGTGATATCCTCAAGATAGAAATTATCGAAAAACAATAATTTGGAGGTGCCGATATGAACAAGAACCGTGGCCCGTTCACGGCCTTTCTGGTCCTGGAGGGAATCTTCTTCCTGGCCCTCTTCTGGGCAGGAGACGCCGCGCCCCAGTGGTTTTCCAGCGCCCTGGCCTTTCCCTTTGAGCAGATCGGGGCGGGCCTGCGCTGGCTGTCCCTGGCCGGAGGAGCGGGGAACGTGCTGGCGATTCTGCTCTATGTAATCCTCAGCCTGCTGCCCATGGGTCTGCTGCTGGCCCTGCGCCGCCGGAGGGCCCTCTGCCGGGAGGACTGCCTGCTTGCCCTGCTGACCGTCCTGCTCTTTGCCGCCCTGTATTACATGGTGAACCCCTCCCTGGTACCCACGCCCAACGGCCTGGGGGACGGGGAGATGAACAAGGCTCTCTTCGGCGGCAGCGTCTACACCCTGGCCTTCGGCTACGGAGTTCTCCGGGCTCTGCGCCACTTCCAGGCGGCGGACATGAGCAAGCTCCAGGATTACCTGGCGCTGTTTCTGAAAATTTTGGCGGCATTCTTCGTCTTTCTGGCCTGCGGGAGCTGCTTCCAGGACTTCCTCTCCGGTGTGGATGCTTTGCAGGCGGGGAACCGGGGTAATGAGGGGGAACTGCTGCCCAGCTACCTCTTCCTGTTCGCCCGCTTTCTGGCCGCCGCCCTGCCCTACCTGCTGGATACGCTGGTGACCCTGTCCGCCCTGAATCTGCTGGCGGAGCGGCGGCAGGACCCCTATTCCCAGGAGGCAGGGGAGGCCGCGCAGACGCTCTCCCGCCTGTGCGTGGTGAGCCTGAGGCTGACCATTTTGGTCACCGTAGCCCTGAACCTGCTCCAGCTTGTCTGCATGGGCAGTCTGTACACCGTCCACATTACGGTCCTCCTGCCAGTGCTGCCCATCGTCTTTGTGCTGGCGGTTCTGCTGCTGACCCAACTCATGGGGGAGAACCGGCAGCTGAAAGAGGACAACGATCTGTTTATTTAAAGGGGGGATGGCCATGGCCATCAAGGTCTGTCTGGAAGAGGTGCTGAAAGCCCGGGGGATGACCTCGAAGGAGCTGTGCGCCAAGGTGGGCATCACCGAGGCCAACCTGTCCATCCTCCGCAGCGGCAAGGCCAAGGGCGTGCGCTTTCACACCCTCAACCGGATCTGTTATTTTCTGGACTGCGACGTAGGCGATATTTTAAAATGTGACGGAGAATTGGAGGCAGATGATGAAACGTAACCTGTTTGCAGCGTTGATTACCGCCGGACTGCTGCTGTCCCTCACCGGCTGCCAGCTGGCGAAGGAGGAGAGCGGCAGCCAGGACCGGCTGGTGGGAGCCTTTATCACCACCGAGTACCTGGACCTGATGGACATGGAGGCCTACCTGAATGACCATCTGGACGACGTGAAGAAGGGCGGAGAAATTTTGGTAGATGGAGATACACGTGCCTATGAAGAGCGCATCTATGGGGTGAACCAGTCCGACGACCCGGAGCACCCGGACTATACCTTCCCCGGGCTGGAGGGGATTGCTATCTATTACATTCCGGTGGATGCCGGGGAGGATTCGTATTGGACCTCAAGTACCGCGGAGGAGGCACAGCTGTACACTGCGTTTAACCTGAGCAATGACATGGACGAGATTGTGGTAACAGCCGACCTCTATGTGTCTGCCGATGGAGGGCTGCACAGTTTTTATGCCAATCCCATCTACCAGACGGCGGAGGGGGAGCTCTATCTCATCAGCGGCACGGGGATCAGCGGAGAAATGAGTGCGGACGGCACCCAAATGAACCAGACCCTGAATGAGACCAACACCATTACCCGCCAGGGTAAGACCGTGCAGCAGCGCTTTGAGATTAAACTCAACTACAATGCCGTCTATCCCATGGACAAGACCGTCCTGCTCCAGCTGGATCAAAATAATCAAGTGATTCATCGGCAGGAACTCCTTCCTGGCCAGGCCCCGGAGACCTTGACCGCAGCAGAGGAGACGGCCTACATTCTGGTGGAAAACTGCCGCACCGACAGCCAGGGAGAGACCGTCATTGACCGGGAGATCGTGTCCCGGGGAGAGGACTCGCTGTACACCTATTCCCTCCAGCCCAGCGGATTCTTCACCAAGCAAGCCACCCAGGTTTTGTGGGAGGAAGCCGAGTCTGCACAGCAATAAGAAAATCCCCGGCAGTTCGTTTATGAACTGCCGGGGATTTGTCTTATATTATTCCTCGCTGTGCTCCGCCTCTTCCGCCGCGATCTCCTTCAGCAGCTTCTGGTCGGCCTTGGAGGACAGGTCCAGCTTTTCGTACATGTCCGGCCGCCGGTCCCGGGTGCGGAGAATGGCCTGCTTCCGCCGCCACTTGGCGATGTTAGCGTGGTGGCCGGAGAGGAGGATGGGAGGCACCCGCTTGTCGTGCCACACCTCCGGGCGGGAGTACTGGGGGCACTCCAGCAGGCCGTCCCAGTGGCTCTCCTCAATAAAGCACTCCGGGTCGGACAGCACCCCGGGCACCAGGCGGCAGACCGCGTCTGCCACTGCCATGGCGGGAATTTCTCCGCCGGTGAGGACGAAATCTCCCAGGGAGATCTCCTCGTCCACGCACTCCTGTATAAAGCGCTCATCCACCCCCTCGTAGTGGCCGCAGACCAGGATCAGGCTGTCGTAGTCCCGCTGGAGCCGCTTGGCATCCGCCTGCTTAAACACATGACCGGCAGGGGAGAGGTAGATGGTGTGCACCCGCTTTCCCATCTCGTCGCAGATGTGCTTCCAGCACTGGTAGAGGGGGTCGGCCTGCATCACCGCCCCGTGGCCGCCCCCGTAGGGGTAGTCGTCCACCTGCTTCTGCTTGTTCAGGGTGTAGTCCCGGATCTGGTGGCAGTCAATGCGGATGATGTCCCGCTCCTGGGCCCGGCCCAGGATGGACTCGCACAGCATGTCTCCCACCACGTCGGGGAAGAGGGTCATAATGTGGATATGATACTGAAAGGCCATGGGGGTCACATCCCTTCAATCAGGCGAACCCGGATGTAGCCCTCGTCCACGTTGGTCTCTGCGATAAACTCCTCCACGGCGGGGATCATGTGCTCCTTTTTGCCCCCGCGGACCACATAGACGTTGCTGGCCGGAGGGGTGAGCACATCGGCGATCTGGCCCAGCACCTCGCCGGTGTCTGCGTCCCGGACCTCCAGTCCCATGAGGTCAGCCAGGAAGAAGGCGCCGGGCTCCAGCTCCACGTCCTCCCGGTCAATGCAGACCACCTTGTCCCGGAGCTTCATGGCCTCGTTTACGTCCGTGACACCCTGGAGCTTGGCCAGCACGCAGTTCTTGTGGACCCGGCCGGAGAGAAGCTGGATGGGCTTGCCGTCAATGTACAGGGTGTAGAAGTCCAGCAAAAACTCCGGCTCGTCAGCCCAGGGCAGGATTTTGACCTCCCCGGCGATGCCGTGGGTGTTGACGATCTTGCCCGCTTCCAGATAGCGATTCTTCAAGGGAAACCCCTCCTTGCGTGTTCAAAAGTTCGGTCCCGACCGTTTCGGTGTTCAAACGGGCAGGAAAAAATGGCGGACGCAGGAGCGCGCCGCCATTCTTTGGCAAGCGAACGCCTGCCGTTAGTCCATAATTTCGACGGAAACCTTTTTGCCCTGGCGCTGAGCCACAGAGCGCATCAGCGTGCGGATTTCCTTGGCGATCCGGCCCTGACGGCCAATCACCTTTCCCATGTCGCTGGGATCGACCCGGAGCTCAAGCACAACATTACCGTCCGTTTCCGTCTCCTGCACGTCCACGGCCTGGGGGTGTTCCACCAGATTTTGGGCGATATAAGTGAGCAAGTCCTTCATGTGCCCTCCAAATCAGATGGCGTTGGCCTTTTTCAGCAGAGCCTTCACGGTCTCAGTGGGCTGTGCGCCGGTCTTGATCCAAGCCTGTGCACGCTCGGCGTCCACCTTGATGGCAGCGGGCTCCTGCAGGGGATCATAGGTGCCGATCTCTTCGATGAAACGGCCGTTGCGGGGATACCGGGAGTCGGCAACCACGATACGATAGAAGGGGTTCTTCTTGGAGCCCATTCTGCGAAGTCTGATCTTAACCATGTTACTTTCACCTCCAAATGATTGACTTTCATTCTATGGAACCGTGTGAAACACACGGAGACCCAACGTAATTTTTTCAGAAGGGGCGGCCCATGCCGCCGGGCATTCCACCGGGGAACTTGCCGAACTTACCCTTCCTGCGCTTGCCTGCCATTTTGGTCATCTGCTTGGTCATCTGCTGCATCATGCCAAATTCTTTCAGCAGGCGGTTCACATCCACCACCTGCAAGCCGCAGCCGGCGGCAATGCGCTTTTTCCGGCTGCTGTTGAGGATGGAGGGATTTTCCCGCTCCTGGGGGGTCATGGAGAGGATGATGGCCTCGGTGTGGGCCAGCGCCTTCTCGTTGATGGTGACGCCCTCCAGGGCCTTGGCGTTCATGCCGGGCATCATGCTCAGAAGCTCATCCATGGAGCCCATGCCCTTCACCTGGACCAGCTGATCGTAGTAGTCCTGCAGGGTGAAGCGGTTCTTCTTCAGCTTCTCCGCCAGCTCCTGGGCCTTCTGCATGTCGAACTGCTGCTCGGCCTTTTCAATCAGGGTGAGCACGTCGCCCATGCCCAGGATGCGGGAGGCCATCCGGTCGGGGTGGAAGACCTCGATGTTGTCCAGCTTTTCTCCCATGCCCACGAACTTGATGGGCTTGCCGGTGACGGCTTTGATGGACAGGGCCGCGCCGCCTCGGGCGTCGCCGTCCAGCTTGGTGAGCACCACGCCGTCGATGTCCAGGGCCTCGTCGAAGGCCTTGGCGGCGTTCACCGCATCCTGACCGATCATGGCGTCTACCACCAGGAGAATTTCGCTGGGGTTCACCGCTTCCTTGATGCTCTGCAGCTCCGCCATCAGGGCTTCGTCCACGTGGAGACGGCCGGCGGTATCCAGAAAGACCATGTCGTTGCCGTGTTTCTTGGCGTGCTCAATGGCCGCCTGGGCAATGGTGACGGGGTTTTCCTGGCCCATCTGGAACACGGGAATGTCCAGCTGCTTGCCCACAACCTCCAGCTGCTGGATGGCGGCGGGGCGGTAAATGTCGCAGGCGGCCAGCAGGGGACGCTTGCCGTTCTGCTTGCGCATAAGGCCGGCCAGCTTGGCTGCGTTGGTGGTTTTGCCGGCGCCCTGTAAGCCAACCATCATCACCACAGTGGGGGGCTGGGAGGCGATGTTGATCTTTGCGCTGCCGCCGCCCATGAGCTCGATGAGCTCCTGGTTGACGATCTTCACAATGGCCTGAGCGGGGGTCAGGCTTTCCAGCACCTCGGTGCCCACAGCCTTTTCGGTGACGCGCTTGACAAAGTCCTTCACTACCTTGTAGCTTACGTCAGCTTCCAGCAGCGCCAAGCGAATTTCCCGCATGGCCTCCTTCACGTCGGCCTCGCTGAGGCGGCCCTTGTTCCGCAGTTTCTTGAACGCGGAGGAGAGTTTTTCGGTTAAACCTTCAAATGCCATGGAAACTCACTCCCTCTCAAGGTCGTCGATGGCTTCGCCCAGCCTGGTGCAGAGGGCGTCCAGCTCCTGGTTGGCCAGCTTGGCCTGGTTCAGGGCCTGGATCTGCCCGCACAGATCCCGGAGGGAAGCTGCGGTGGCCCGGGTGCGGTGGTAGCGCTGGATGAGACCGGTTTTTTCCTCGATTTCCTCCAGGGTTTTCTCCGCCCGGACGATGGTGTCCCGGACGCCCTGACGGGTGATGTCGTAATTTTCCGCGATCTCCGCCAGGGATAGGTCGTCGTTGTAGTACAGGTCGTAAAACTCTTTCTGCCGGGGGGTGAGCAGATCGCCATAAAAATCATAAAGCATGGCCATTCGATAGGCTTGGTTTTTCATGGCGAGGCCCTCCTGTGCGCGGCATGTAAAGTTGATTTCCTTTACAACAGTGACTATCCTAACCCACCGGGCGGATTTTGTCAAGAGGAATTTGTATGAAAATCTGCTTTTTTGGCTAGGATTTCCGCAGAATTTCCTTCCTGACTTTACTTTCCCAAAGATTATGGTAAAATACAACTATTCTATTGATTCCTTTTTGCGTTTTTCGCGCAGCGTTTCACCCCAAAGGAGGGTATCCATGCTCCCAATCACCCAACGAACCCTGGCCCCCGGCGTAACGCTCCGGGTGGTCCAGACGAAAAAATTCAAAACCTCCATGCTCTCCGCCACCTTTCTGGCCCCACTGACGGAGGAAACCGCCTCCCTTAACGCCCTGCTGCCCCAGGTTCTGCGCCGGGGCACCCAGGACCACCCGGATATGGAGGCCCTGTCCGCCGCCCTGGACGATCTGTACGGCGGCGGCATTGAGCCCATCGTCCGCAAAAAAGGGGAGGTCCAGTGTGTCGGCTTCTGGGGCAGCTTCCTGGACGACGCCTTCGTGCCTGGTGACTCTCATATTCTGGAGTCTGCCGCCGCCCTGCTGGGAGAGCTGATCCTTCGCCCTGCCGGGGAAGGGGAGGCCTTTGTCCCCGCCTATGTGGACAGCGAGAAGGCCAACCTGATCGACCAGATCCGGGGAGAAGTCAACGATAAGCTGCAATACTCCCTCTCCCGCCTGCGCAGCCTCATGTGCCAGGGGGAGGCCTACGGCATCCACAAGCTGGGCTCTGAGGCCCAGGCCCAGGCCATCACCGGCCAGGCCCTCTATGCCCGCTACCGGCAGCTGCTGGAAACTGCCCCCCTGCATCTCTACTACTGCGGCTCGGCAGAGCCTGACCGGGTGGAAGCGGCCTTCCGGGCCGCCCTCACCGGCCTGCCCCGGGGCCAGCGCCAGCCGGCACCTGTCACCCAAAGCATCGCCGCCCCGGCCGGAGAGGTCCGCCGGTTTACCGACCGGCTGGACGTAACCCAGGGCAAGCTCACCATAGGCTTTCGTGTGGGCGGCGGTTTCCGGGAGAAGGAGGACGTGGCCAGAGCCATGCTCTTTAACGCCATCTACGGTGGCAGCACCAACTCCAAGCTCTTCCTGAACGTGCGGGAAAAGCTGTCTCTATGTTACTTTGCCAGCTCTTCCCTGGTTCTCAGCAAGGGGGGCCTGCTGGTTTACTCCGGGGTGGAGTTTTCCAACTTCCAGAAAGCGGAGGAGGAGATTCTGGCCCAGCTGGCAGCCTGCCAGGAGGGGAAGATTACGAAAGAGGAACTGGAATCTGCCCGCCGCTCGGTAATGAGCAGTCTCCGGACCTCCCTGGACGCCCAGGGGCGGCTGGAGGAGTACTGGCTGGGCCGTTTTGTCACCGGCACCGGCTTCACCCCGGAGGAGCTGGCGGCAGCGGTGGAAGCCGTTACCCTGGACCAGGTGGTGGAGATGGCCCGCCAGGTCCGGCTGGACAGCGTGTACACTTTGCGAGGAAGGGAGGACTAAGGCCATGAAAAAGCGCATCTATGATCGGATCGGGGAGACCGTCTACGAGGAGACTCTGGAAAACGGCCTGCATGTTTTCGTGTTCCCCAAGCCGGAGTTCGGCAAGTTCTACGCCTTTTTCGCCACCCGGTACGGGGGGATGGACACCCGGTTCCAGCTGGGGGGCCAGTGGCTGGACACCCCCATGGGTATCGCCCACTATCTGGAGCATAAGATGTTCGACACCCCGGACGGCGGCAACGCCCTGCAGACCCTCTCGTCTGCCGGGGCGTCCCCCAACGCCTTCACCAGCAGCGCCATCACCGGCTACCACTTTGAGTGCACCGACCTTTTCTGGGAAAACCTGCGGACCCTGCTGGAGTTTGTCTCCGTGCCCTACTTCACTGAGGAGAGCGTCCAGAAGGAGCGGGGCATCATCGAGCAGGAAATCCGCATGATGGAGGATAACCCCAACCGCCAGTCCTTCCGGCTGCTGCTGGAGGCCCTGTATAAAAACCACCCCATCCGCAACTCTGTGGCGGGCTCGGCAGAGTCCATTGCCCAGATTACGGCCCAGACCCTGTACCACTGCCACGAGGCCTTCTACACCCCCTCCAACATGGTTCTCTGCGTTGCGGGGAATGTGGACCCGGAGGAGGTTTGTGACCTGGCCCGGGAGATCCTGCCCAGGCAGGCCAAGCCCTCCATTCCCCGGGACTACGGCAGGGAAGAGCCCCGGCAGGTTCACCGCCGGGAAACCGGCAAGGTGATGGCGGTGGCCACCCCCCTGTTCCAGATGGGGATCAAGGTCCAGCCCGCCCAGGACGGCCCCAGCCGCCTGCGGCAGAAGCTTTTGGGCGACCTGACCTGCGAGGCACTGATGGGCTCCTCCAGCCCGCTGTACAGCAAGCTGTACACCCAAGGTCTTATTAACGGCAGCTTTTACTGCACCTATATGGACTACCCCGGCTGCGCCTTCCTGGTGGCAGGCGGGGAGAGCCGGAACCCGGAGGCCGTGCGGGACGCCATTCTCCAGGAGGCGGCCCGGTTGGCGGAGGAAGGGCTGGATGACGGTCTGTTCCGCCGGCTGAAAAAGGCGGCCTACGGCACCTTTGTCCGCTCCCTGAACTCCTTTGAAAACCTCTGCGTGGAGCAGGCCCAGGCCTATTTTGAGGAGCAGGACCCCTGGACCTTCCCGGAGATCTACGATTCCATGACCCGCCAGGACGCGGAGGACTTCCTGCGCACCTGGTTCCAGCCGGAGCAGACCACTCTCACGGTAATCCGGCCTGGGGAGGAGACGGCATGAGCACCGTAACCTTTCCCGGGCTGGGCCTGACCTTTGAGATGAACCGGGTGGCCTTCTCCATCGGGTCCTTCCATGTTTACTGGTACGGGGTCATTATTGCCATCGGCTTTGTGCTGGCCGCTGCCTTCTGCTGCTGGCAGTCCAGGCACTTCGGTCTGAAGCCGGACGACATTCTGGACCTGGTCCTGTTCGCCGGCCCCGGCGGCATCATCGGGGCACGGCTGTACTACATTATCTTTAACCCCGACCTCTATCGAAACGCCGACGGCAGCCTGAACCTGAAGGCCTGCCTGTCCATCCACAGCGGGGGGCTCGCCATCTACGGCGGCATCATTGCCGGAACCCTGATCGCCTATCTGGTGGCCCGGTACAAGAAGATCCCATTTCCCGCCCTGGCGGACCTGTGCGCCTTCGGTCTGCTCATCGGCCAGATTGCCGGCCGGTGGGGAAACTTTGTCAACGCAGAGGCCTACGGCTCCGAGACCACCCTTCCCTGGCGGATGGGCATCCAGGGGACTGTGGATGGCGTGCAGCGGTACATGGAGGTGCATCCCACCTTCCTCTATGAATCCCTGTGGAACCTGGTAGGGTTCTGTCTGCTGCTGTGGGTCCTGCACAAGGGCCTGCGGAAATTTGACGGTATGATGTTCCTGCTCTATGTGGCCTGGTACGGCTTCGGCCGGGGCCTGATTGAGGGCCTGCGGACGGACAGCCTGTACTTTTTCTCCACAGGCATCCGCACCTCCCAAATGGTGGGCTTTGTCAGCTGCGCCGTGGCAGTGATCCTGCTGGTCTGGAATCTGCGCAGGCACCCCGATCCCCAAAATCTGTATGTCAACCGAATCAACAAAAACGGAGAGGAGACAAAATAACATGGCAGCAATCGTATTGGACGGCAAGGCACTGGCCGCAAAGTGCAAGGAAGAGGTCAAGAAGGAGGCAGCCTCCCTGGCCCGCACCCCGGGTCTGGCCGTAATCATCGTGGGCAACAACCCCGCCAGCCGGGTCTATGTGAACAGCAAGCGAAAGGACTGCGAGGAGTGCGGCTTCCTCAGCGAGGAGTACGCCCTGCCTGAGGAGACCACCCAGGAGGAGCTCATCGCTCTCATCCAGCAGCTCAACGAGAGAGCGGACATTGACGGCATCCTCTGCCAGCTGCCCCTGCCCCAGGGCATTGACGAGGAGGCGGTCCTCATGGCCATCTCCCCGGACAAGGACGTGGACGGCTTCCACCCCATGAACATGGGCGCTCTGCTGGTGGGCAAGGAGGGGTTCCTGCCCTGCACTCCCTACGGCATCATGGAGATCCTGGACGAGTACGGCATCGACCCCAAGGGTAAGCAGTGTGTGGTCATCGGCCGGTCCAACATCGTGGGCAAGCCCATGGCGCTGCTGCTGCTGCAGCGCCACGGCACCGTGACCATCTGCCACTCCCGCACCAAGAACCTGGCGGAGGTCTGCCGCTCTGCCGACATTCTGGTGGCCGCTGTGGGCAAGGTGAACATCGTCACCGCCGACATGGTAAAGCCCGGCGCCGTGGTCATTGACGTGGCCATGAACCGCAACGAGGCTGGGAAGCTCTGCGGCGACGTGGACTATGCCGGAGCCAAGGAAGTGGCCTCCGCCATCACCCCCGTTCCCGGCGGCGTGGGTCCCATGACCCGGGCCATGCTCATGAAGAACACCCTGCTGGCAGCCAAGAAGCACCAGGGCTGATTTTCCCCTGGAAACGGAAGAAGGACTTGCCCCTTTTTACGGGATATGGTATAATTATAAAAATAGGGCACAAAGCCTATCCTTTTCAGCAACGGAGGATTCAACCATGAGCGAAAGCAGAGAATACTACTCCCGCAGTGAACAGTACGGCGACGTATACATCTCCCAGGAGGTGCTGGAAATGATCGCCGGCGCCGCCGCAGTAGAGGTAGAAGGCGTCACCGGTCTGGCCGGCGGCAGCGTCAGCGACCAGCTGCTGGGCCGGAAAAAGCTGTCCAAAGGCATCAACGTCCTTTGGGAGTCCGACAATATTACCATTGACATTTCCATCCAGATCAAGTATGGCAGCATCATCCCTGAGGTTGCCAGGAAGGTACAGGAGGCCATCATCGCCAACGTGGAGGCCACCAGCGGCATGAAAGTAACCGCTGTCAACGTCCGGGTGGGCGGCGTAACCTTCGAGCAGACCGAGGAATAATCCCGGAAAAGACCAGGCAGGCCCGCAGGCAGAGCGCCGCGGGCCTGCTTTTTGCCCATTTCTATGCGAAACTTTTCCTAAAATTCAGCGGATAGGTCTTTCTTTTTTGCATATTCGTTGTATAATGGATGGGTAAAGAAGCATTCTGCCCGCGCTGCGCGGCGCTTATACGACTCATTGAATATACAGCACGGCTCTGTATATTCCACATTTGGAGGAACCAACATGACCAGATCAGCTGCGCGAGAGATCGCCATTCACTGCTCCTATTCCCTGGGCTTTTCTCACCAGTCTCCCGACGAGTTCCTGGAGGAACGGATGGACAAGGAGAACTTTCTCCGCTGGGGAGAGGAAAACGCCCTGTATAAAGAGTATCCCAACGAGAAACAAATTCAGTATATTCGGGAGGTAGTCCGGGGGGTGGCCTCTCACGGGCCGGAGCTGGACCAGTATATTGCCCAGTACTCCAAGAACTGGACCTTCGCCCGGATTCCCCGCACCGCTGCCGCCATCATGCGGGTCGCCATGTACGAGATTCTCTACATGCCCGCCATCCCCAAGGCCGCCGCCATCAACGACGCGGTGGAGATCGCGAAAAAGTACGAGGACGAAAAGGTTGTCTCCTTTATTAACGGCATTCTGGGCGCCTTTGTGCGGGCGGAATTTCCCGAGGAGGCCGGGCCCAAGGCAGAGCCTGCCCCGGAGGAGGCCTGACCGTGGGTGCGGTATTGGGGCTGGACACCAGCAACTACACCACCTCCGCCGCCTGGTTTGACGGGGAGAAGGGGGACAACGCAGGAAAGCTCTTGGAGGTTCCCCAGGGTCAGCTGGGCCTGCGCCAGAGCGACGCCCTGTTCCAGCATGTAAAGCGCCTGCCGGAGATTGTAACCTCCCTGAAGGAAACCGGCCTGCCCCATACCCTGGAGGCACTGGGTGCCAGCACCCAGCCCCGGGAGGTGGAGGGGTCCTACATGCCCTGCTTCCTGGCCGGAGAGTCCCAGGCCAGGGTGATGGCTTCTGCCCTGGACCTGCCCTTTTATCCCTGCTCCCATCAGCAGGGGCACATCGCCGCCGCCGCCTGGTCTGCCGGGCGGATGGATCTTCTGGACCGTCCCCATCTGGTGTGGCACCTGTCCGGTGGCACCACGGAGCTGCTCCATGTGGTGCCCGACGGCGTTTTGGTGCGGGCCCAGTGCATCGGCGGCACCTCGGATATCTCCGCCGGTCAGCTCATTGACCGCACTGGTAAGAAGCTGGGTCTGGCCTTCCCCGCAGGAAAAGCGGTGGACGCCCTCTCCCTTCAGGCGGAGAAGAAGGAAAACTTCCGGGTGAAGGTAGGGGAGAGCACCTTCTCCTTTTCCGGCCTGGAAAACAAGATGAACGCCATGGCGGAGGGGGGAGCGTCCCCCGCCGACATCTGCTGGTTCGTGCTCTCCTCCATTATCTGCGGGGTGGAGACCGCCACCCGCCAGGCCCTGGAGAAGTACCCCGGCCTGCCGGTGCTCTGCGCCGGGGGCGTGGCCTCCAACCAGCTGCTCCGCCAGACTATGGTGAAAAGCTGCGGCGCCGTCTTTGCGGAGCCCCGGTTTTCCACCGACAACGCCATGGGCGTCGCCATTCTCACCTGGCGGCGGCATAACAAGGAAAAACAGCATGACTGAACCCATTTCTGTCACTGCCCTGAACCAATACGTCAAGCAGCTGCTGGACCGGGACCGGCTTTTGTCCCAGGTGATGGTGCGCAGTGAGATTTCCAACTATAAAGTGTATCCGTCGGGCCACCACTACTTTACCCTCAAGGACGCGGAGAGCAGCGTCCGCTGCGTCATGTTCCGCCGGGAGGCTGCCTCCCTCCGATTCCGTCCGGAAAACGGGATGAAGGTGATTGTCTCCGGCCGGGTATCCGTGTTCCCCCGGGACGGCGCCTACCAGCTCTATTGCAGCCGGATGGTTCCCGACGGGGTGGGGGAGCTGGCCTTTGCCTTTGAACAGCTGAAAAACAAGCTGTACAAGGAAGGCCTCTTTGACCCTGCCCACAAAAAGCCCATTCCGGCCTTTCCCCACACCATCGCCCTGGTAACCTCCCCGGCAGGGGCGGCGGTGCGGGATATGATCCGCATTCTGGGCGCCCGGTATCCCATGGCCAAGGTGCTGGTGGTGCCTGTCCGGGTCCAGGGAGAGGAAGCACCTGAGGAGATCTGCCGGGGACTGGACCTGGTGAACGCCTGCCAGCTGGCAGACCTGATTATCACCGGCCGGGGCGGCGGCTCCATGGAGGATCTGTGGGCCTTCAACGATGAGCGGGTGGCCTGGGCCATTTACCGCTCTCAGATTCCGGTGATCTCCGCCGTGGGCCACGAGCCCGACGTGACCATTGCTGACTTCGTGGCGGATCTGCGGGCCTCTACCCCCTCCAACGGGGCGGAGCTGGCGGTGCCCAACCAGCAGGACCTGCGGGACACCCTGGCCCACTGGGACGCCCGCCTCCAAAAATCCATGGACCGGCACCTCCAGACCCGGCGGGAGAAGCTGGGGCGGCTTCGGACCAGCCCCTTCCTCCAGTCCCCCCTGCGGGGGATTCAGGAAAAGCGCCTGCTTCTGGACTATCAGCAGCAGCGGCTGGCCCACGCCATGGAGAACACCGTGGGGGAGGAACGCCGGCGGCTGGGCCGTCTGGCCGCGTCCCTGGACGCCCTCAGCCCCTTTAAGGTTCTGTCCCGGGGTTATTCGATTACACAGACAGACGACGGTTCTGTCGTTTCTGAAATTCGGCAGGTGAACCCGGGAGACAAACTCCGGGTCCGGGTCTCTGACGGGACCATCACCTGCACCGCAGAGGGAAAGGAGAAACACCAATGGCGGAAAAAAAGCTGACCTTTGAGCAGGCCATGGGCCGTTTGGAGGAGATTGTAGCCCAGTTGGAGTCCGGGGATCATCCCCTGGAGGACGCCCTTTCCCTGTATGAAGAGGGGGCCAAGCTCATGAAACAGTGCACCACCCTGCTGGACAAGGCGGAGCAGAAGGTCATGAAGCTGCGTACCGACAGCAGCGGAGAGCTCACCGAAGCCCCCTTTGCTCCAAAGGAGTGAGAGTATGGAAGTAACAACCCGTCTGGTCCAGGATCAGACTTTGATTGAAAACGCCCTGAAGGGTTATGCTGCCGCCTGGCCGGCCTATGGCCGCCAGCAGGAGGCCATGGCCTACAGCCTGCTCTCCGGCGGCAAACGCATCCGCCCGGTGCTGGTGCTGGAGGTCTGCCGCCTGTTCGGCGGAACGCCGGAGAAGGCCCTGCCCTTTGCCTGCGGCCTGGAGATGGTTCACACCTACTCCCTCATTCACGACGACCTGCCCTGCATGGACGACGACGACTTCCGCCGGGGCAAGCCCACCAACCACAAGGTTTTTGGGGAGGCCTCGGCGGTTCTGGCCGGGGACGGCCTGCTTACCGCCGCCTTTGGGGTCCTCACCCAGGCGGAATTGTCCCCGGAGCAGATTTGCCGGGGAGTGGCCTGCCTGTCCCAGGCGGCAGGCCCTGCCGGTATGGTGGGGGGCCAGGTTCTGGACCTTCTGGGTGAGGGGAGAACCCTGACCTATGACCAGATTGTGGAGATCGAGTCCCTGAAAACCGGCTGCATGATTGAGGCTGCCGCCCGCCTGGGGGCCATTGCCGCCGGCAGCACAGAGGAACAGGAAGAGGCCGCTGCCGCCTATGCCCGCAAGATCGGCCTGGCCTTCCAGATCCGGGACGACGTGCTGGATGTGCTGGGGGACGAGGCGGAGCTGGGCAAGCCCATCGGCTCGGACCAGGAGAACCAGAAATCCACCTTCGTGGGTCTCAAGGGGGCGGAGGGCTGCCAGGCCCTGATCCGGACCCTGACAGAGGAGGCCGTGGGCTGCATCCGCCCCTATCCCGGCAGCGAGTTTCTCTGTGACCTGGCCGCGATGCTGGCAGGCCGGACCAAGTGAACACGAAGGAGGACGTATCCTTGAATGAATACCCTTCCCTGCGTGGGATCAGCGACCGCCAGGCGGAGGACCTGTGCCAGGAGCTGCGGGAGCGGGTCATTGACGTGGTCTCCCAGACCGGCGGGCACCTGGCCTCCAACCTGGGGGCGGTGGAGCTGACCGTGGCCCTGCACCGGGTGTATGACACGGGCAGGGACCGGCTGGTCTTCGACGTAGGGCATCAATGCTATATTCATAAAATTCTCACCGGGCGCAACGGAAGGATGGAGACCCTGCGGACCTTCGGGGGTATCGCCGGGTTTCCCAAGCCAGCAGAGTCCAAGCACGACGCCTGCATCGCCGGCCACGCTTCCACGGCGGTATCCACCGCCCTGGGCATGGCGATTGCCCGGACCCGAAGGGGGGAAGACTACCGGGTGGTGGCCCTGCTGGGAGACGGTTCTCTCACCGGCGGCCTGGCCTATGAGGGTCTGTCCATGGCCGGGCAGAGCAGCGAGCCTTTGGTGGTGATCCTCAACGACAATGGAATGTCCATTGACGCCAGCATGGGGGGCATCGCCCAGCACCTGGCCAAGCAGCGGCTCAAGCCGCCTTATCTCCGGGGGAAAGAGATCTACCGGAAAATCATGCACGCCACGCCGCCGGGCCGGGTGCTCTACCGGCTGATTCACAAGCTGAAAGAAGGCGTGAAGGCCAGCATCCTGCCCTGCAGTATGTTTGAAAACATGGGCTTTCACTACATGGGCCCTGTGGACGGCCACGATGTAAAGGCCCTGACCCGGCAGCTGCGGTACGCCTCCCAGGTGAACGGGCCGGTGCTCCTCCATGTGAAAACCGTGAAGGGCAAGGGCTACGGCCCGGCAGAGCGCAACCCCGACGCCTTCCACGGTACCGGTCCCTTCCGGAAGGAGGACGGAGCCCCGCTGCGCCCCAGCCAGACGGAGACCTTCTCTGCCCGCTTCGGCAAAACTTTGGAGGCCATAGCCAGAGAGGATGACCGGATCTGCGCCATTACTGCTGCTATGACCTCGGGCACCGGCCTGGGGGGCTTTGCTGAAACCTTTCCCCGCCGATTCTTCGACGTGGGCATTGCGGAGGAACACGCGGTGTCCATGGCGGCTGGCATGGCCAAGCAGGGACTGATCCCGGTCTTTGCCGTGTACTCCACCTTTTTCCAGCGCAGCTATGACATGCTGATCCATGATATCGCCATCGACAGCCTGCACGCAGTGTTCTGCGTGGACCGGGCGGGGCTGGTAGGGGACGACGGAGAAACCCACCACGGTCTGTTTGACCTGGGTTTCTTAAAAACCGTTCCCGGCCTTACGGTCCTGTGTCCGGCCAGCCTGGACGAGCTGTCCTCCATGCTGGAGACTGCCGTCCATAAGCTCACCGGCCCGGTGGCTATCCGGTACCCCAGAGGCGGGGAGAACCACTACAGCCAGGACAACAGCGGCCCGGCCGCCTGCCTTCTGCGGGAGGGAACGGACCTTACCCTGGCCGCTTTCGGCACCCTGACAGGGACCATGCTCCGGGTGGCGGCCCGGCTGGAGCAGGACGGCGTCTCCGCCGAGGTGGTCAAGTTCAACCAGATTATTCCCCTGCCCACAGAGCTGGTGCTGGACTCCTTACGGAAAACCGGCCGTCTGCTGATGGCCCAGGAGTGCGTCACCATGGGCTCTCCTGGCCAGGACGTTCTGGCGGCGGCGGCCGCCGCGGGCATTTCCCTGCGGGGAACAGCCCTCTGCTCCTGCGGAGAAGGCTTCGTCCCCCACGGCACCATTCCCCAGCTGCGCGCCCTGTGCGGGCTGGACGAGGAAGCTCTATACCACAAAGCCAGGGAGGTTATGCGCCATGGCAACTAAAAAACGGCTGGACGTGCTCATGACAGAGCAGGGTCTGGCAGAAAGCCGACAGAAGGCCCAGGCCATTATCATGGCCGGTCAGGTTTTCTGGGAGGGGAAGCGGATGGACAAGGCAGGCGCTTCGGTGCCGGAAACCGCCGTCCTGGAGGTCCGGGGCCAGACCCTGCGGTATGTAAGCCGGGGGGGCCTGAAGCTGGAAAAGGCCATGGAGACCTTTGATTTGCCGGACCTCACCGGGGTAGTAGCCATTGACGCAGGGGCCTCCACCGGGGGCTTTACCGACTGTATGCTCCAGAACGGAGCGGCCAAGGTCTATGCTGTGGACGTGGGCTATGGTCAGCTGGCCTGGAGCCTGCGCAACGACCCCCGGGTGGTGTGCATGGAGCGCACCAATGTTCGCTATCTCACGGCGGAGGACATTCCGGAGCCTTTGGATTTCGGCAGTGTGGACGTCTCCTTTATCTCCTTGCGGCTGATCCTTCCCGCTCTGCGCCCGCTGATGAAGGACAGCGGCCAGCTGGTCTGCCTGATCAAACCCCAGTTTGAGGCAGGCAAGGAGAAGGTGGGGAAGAAGGGCGTGGTCCGGGACAAAAAGGTTCACCTGGAGGTTCTGGAGCAGTTTCTCCGCCATGCCAGCGAGTGTAATTTCTATGTAAAGGATTTGACCTTCTCTCCCATTCGAGGACCGGAAGGAAACATTGAGTATTTGGGTCAGCTGACTGTGGCAGAGCAGCCCCCTTATGCCGGGGATCTGGCCGCTCTGGTGGAGGCATCTCACGCCCGATTGGAGGGAACAACACCGTGAAAATCATTCTTTGCCCCAACCCCTTTCGTGACAAGGGCTTGAAAGCCGCAAAAAATTCCGTTCGCCTTCTGAACGCAGCAGGGGCGAAGACAGCGGTTTGCTTTCCCTTCCCGGTGGACCGGGCCAGCCTCGGAGAGCTGGACCCGGAAATCAAGATCAAGGACCTGAAGACCGAGCTGCCGGACGCGGACTTTTTGGTCTGCTTCGGGGGTGACGGCACCATCCTCCACGCGGCCAAGGACGCCAGTAACTTCGGCGTTCCCATCGTGGGGGTCAACATGGGCAGCGTGGGCTTTATGGCGGAGCTGGAGCAGAGTGAGCTGGAGCAGCTGACCCGGCTCATCAGCGGGGAGTACTCCCTGGAAAACCGGATGCTCCTGGATGTGCGGGTGATCCGGGACGGCCGGACCCTCTTCCGCAGCACCTCCCTCAACGACGCGGTCATCACCAAGGGCGCTGTGGCCCGGGTGATCGACCTGAAGGTATATGGCGACAAGATCCTGATCTGCAATATCTTTGGGGACGGAGTCATTGTCGCCACCCCCACCGGCTCCACTGCCTACTCCCTGTCGGCGGGGGGACCCATTGTGGAACCCACGGCAGAAAACATCATCCTGACCCCCATCAGCGCCCACACCATCCAGGCAAAAGCCATGGTGCTGGACAAAAACCGGCTGATTGACGTGACAGTACCCAAGCAGAGCCGAAAGACCGCCTATCTTTCCGTGGACGGCGGCAAAGCCTTTAAGCTCTTTGCCGGTGACACCGTGCAGGTCACCCGCTCCCGCCGCTGCTTGTGTTTGGTGAGGCTGTCTGACAAGAGCTTCTACGAGAAGATCAATCGTAAGCTGGAAAGGAGAATCCATTCATGAAAGCGCGCAGACAGGCTGAGATCCTTGCGATCATCCAGGAATACGACATAGAGACCCAGGATCAGCTGCTGGAAAAGCTCCGGGAAAAGGGCATGAAGTCCACCCAGGCCACCATTTCCCGGGACATTAAGGAGCTGCACCTGGTGAAGGAACTCACCGGCCACAGCACTTATAAGTACGCTGTCAGCGAACGCAAAACCTCCTTGAATGTAGCTGGCCGGCTGAACAACATCTTCCGGGAGAGCGTTACCTCCTTTGACAGCGCCCAGAATATTGTGGTGCTGAAAACCATGCCCGGTCTGGCCTCTGCGGCCTGCTCCGCCATCGACGGAATGCACCTGCCCAACATGGTGGGCAGCCTGGCCGGGGACGACACCGCCATCCTCATCATGCGCACAACCCAGGGCGCGGAGGAGCTGTGCCTGGAAATCGTGAAGATGCTGGATAAAAAATAAGGATGTTCCCACAGGAAGGGGGTGCGGCCCATGCTTTCACTGCTTCATATTGAGAACATCGCCCTCATCGATGGGGCGGATCTCTCCTTTGGCCCCGGGTTCAACGTGCTCACCGGCGAGACCGGCGCGGGCAAGTCCATCATCATCGACGCCATCAGCGCCGTCATGGGGGAGCGTACCAGCCGGGACCTGATCCGCACCGGGGAGAAGTCCGCCCTGGTGACCGCCCTGTTCCGGGACCTGCCCGACCTGCCCTGGTTTCAGGAGATGGGGATCGGCCCGGACGAAAACGGAGAGCTGCTCCTGTCCCGGAAGATCCAGGCAGACGGGAAAAACATCTGCCGGGTGGGGGGCGTGCCCTGCACCGTGGTCCAGCTGCGTGCCCTGGGCAGCCAGCTCATTGACATCCACGGCCAGCACGACGGTCAGCAGCTGCTGGACGAGACCTGCCACCTGGGGTATCTGGACAGCTTCGGCCAGCTGGAGGAAGAGACAGCGGCCTACCGGAAGTCCTACGAAACCCTGGCGGAGCTGCGCCGGCAGATTTCCGGCCTGAAAATGAACGAGGCGGAAAAGGCCCGGCGGATTGACTCTCTCCAATACCAAATTGCGGAGCTGGAGCGGGCCAGCCTGCGGCCCGGGGAAGAGGAGGAGCTGGACGAGCGAAGAACGCTCCTGCGCAGCGCCGACCAGCTGATGGCGGCGGTGGAGGATGCCTACAGCGCCCTGTTCGGCGACGATGAGCGGGACGGAGCCACCAGCCTCCTGGCAGAGGCGGAAGGTTCCATCGCCCGGATCGCTGATTTTTCCCAGGAGCTGGGCCAGCTTTCCGGGACCCTTTCTGACCTGCGCTACGCCGCCGAGGACGCGTCAGAGCGCCTGCGGGATCTGCGGGACACCTTTGATTTCTCCCCCCAGGAGCTGGACGAGGTGGAAAGCCGCCTGGACCTGCTCTACCGGCTGAAAAAGAAGTACGGCTCCACCGTTCAGGAGATGCTGGACTACCTGGACCGCAGCCGCCAGGAGCTGGAGCAGATCGAGATGGCGGACGACACCATCCGCAAGCTGGAAAAAAAGCGGGCCAAGGTCCTGGAAAGGGTTCGCCAGCAGGCGCAGGCCCTGTCGGAAAAGCGGCAGGCCGCCGCCCGGACCTTAAAGGAACGCATCGAAGAGGAATTGCGCCAGCTGGACATGCCCAAAGTCCGGTTTGAGACCGAGTTTGCCCCCAAGGAGGGGGAACTGGGCCTGGACGAAACCGGCATGGATCAGGTGCGCTTTCTCATGTCCGCCAACGTGGGGGAAAATTTAAAGCCCATCGCCAAGGTGGCCTCCGGGGGCGAGCTCAGCCGTATCATGCTGGCCCTGAAAAACGTGCTGGCGGAAAATGACAGCATTATGACTTTAATCTTTGACGAGGTGGACACCGGTGTCAGCGGCCGGGCAGCCGGAAAGGTGGCGGAGAAGATGAGCCGCCTGTCCCAGTCCTGCCAGGTGCTGTGTGTCACCCACCTGGCCCAGATTGCCGCCATGTCCGACAGCCACTTTTCCGTCCAGAAGGAGGAGAAGGCGGGCCGGACCTACACCAACGTGGCCGTCTTGGACCGGGAGGGCCGCAAGCAGGAGCTGGCCCGTCTCACCGGCGGGGCCCATACCTCCGCTGCCATCCTGGAGGGGGCCGAGGAGCTGCTGCGGGAGGCGGAGGCATACAAAGCCCAGAGGCGTTCCTCCTGAGCGGTTGACAACGCCCATAAAATAGTGTAAAATCCATCTGTTTTCAATATTGCTACTGCGATGAAGGGACGAAGTAGCCCGGGCAGCCCTGCCCAGAGAACCCCCGGCCGGTGAAAGGGGGAGAGGGCCCCAGGTGAAGATACCTCCCGGAGCAGCTGCCTGAACCGCCTGCCTTGAGGCGCGCAGTAAGGTATGTCGGGTGCGCCCGTTACCGCGCGCAGGGTTTGCCCCAGGCGGACCCGCTGAGGCTCCTTTCGTGAGGAAGGGGTAAACTGAGGTGGTACCACGATTTGATCGTCCTCTGTCATTTTGGTGACAGGGGACGTATTGTTTCCTCTGTCAAGAGAAAGAAAAGGAGATACAGTATGCAGGTTTATGAAGAACTGAAGGCCCGCGGCCTCATCGCTCAGGTGACCGACGAGGAAGAGATCCGGGAGATGGTGAACAACGGCAAAGCTACCTTCTACATCGGCTTTGACCCCACGGCAGACTCCCTCCACGTGGGCCATTTTATGGCTCTGTGCCTGATGAAGCGTCTGCAGCAGGCCGGCAACCGGCCCATCGCCCTCATCGGCGGCGGCACCGCCATGATCGGCGACCCCTCCGGCCGCACGGACATGCGCTCCATGATGACCCGGGAGACCATCCAGCACAACTGCGAATGCTTTAAGAAGCAGATGGAGCGGTTCATCGAATTCGGCGACGACAAGGCTATCATGGTGAACAACGCCGACTGGCTCATGGACTTAAACTATGTGGACGTGCTCCGGGATGTAGGCGCCTGCTTCTCCGTGAACAACATGCTCCGGGCCGAGTGCTACAAGCAGCGCATGGAGAAGGGCCTGTCCTTCCTGGAATTTAACTATATGATTATGCAGTCCTACGACTTCTATCACCTGTTCCAGGAGTACGGCTGCAACATGCAGTTCGGCGGCAACGACCAGTGGTCTAACATGCTGGGCGGCACGGAGCTCATCCGCCGCAAGCTGGGCAAGGACGCCCACGCCATGACCATCACCCTGCTGTTAAACTCCGAGGGCAAGAAGATGGGCAAGACCGCCTCCGGCGCCGTGTGGCTGGACCCCAACAAGACCTCTCCCTATGACTTCTACCAGTACTGGCGGAACGTGGGGGACGACGACGTGCTCAAGTGCATCCGGATGCTCACCTTCCTGCCCCTGGAAGAGATCGACAAGATGGACACCTGGGAGGGCGCCCAGCTGAACACCGCCAAGGAAATTCTGGCCTATGAGCTGACCAAGCTGGTTCACGGGGAGGAAGAGGCCGCCAAGGCCCAGCAGACTGCCCGGGGCCTGTTCTCCAAGGGGGGCGACACCGCCAATATGCCCGCCACCGCCCTGACCGCTGAGGACCTGAAGGACGGCGCCATCGGCATCATGGACCTGATGCACAAGTGCGGCCTGGTTCCCTCCAAGGGCGAGGCCCGCCGCCTGGTCCAGCAGGGCGGCGTGGAAGTGGCCGGGGAGAAGGTGAAGGACATCGGCGCATCCTTCACCGCCCAGCAGCTCTCCGGCGAGGGCCTGGTCATCAAGAAGGGAAAGAAGGTCTTCCACAGAGCTTATCTGGAAGGCTGAGCCAACCATACCAAGAAAGCACTGTCCCCGGACCTTTTGGTCCGGGGACAATTTTTGCGTCTGAGAATGCCAAATAAAACTGCCCGGCTGTTTCCACACAGCCGGGCAGTTTTTGTAATTTAGTTCGACAGGTACTGGCGCACCAATTCCTGGAGCAGTTCATCCCGGTCCAGCTTCCGAATTAAGGTTCGGGCGTTGTTGTAGTTCGTAATATAGGTCGGGTCCTCAGAGAGAATATACCCTACGATCTGGTTGATGGGATTGTATCCCTTTTCCTTCAAGGAAGCGTAAACAGACATGAGGATGGCCTTCATTTCGCTGCTGCGCTCCTGCGGCACCTGAAACTTTCTGGTGTAATCAGAATCCATTGGTATCCCCCCTGTTACGAATAATACTATCAAACCAGAACTATCATACTACGCAAAACCGAGATTGTAAAGAGCAAAAGGGGTAAAAAGCTTGGAATCTTTTAACGTAATACAGCGCCAAAGTCCTTTTCCAGGGCTGCCAGGATCAGTTTCACCTCGTCGTCGGCCTCCTGGGCGGTGAGGCTGCGGTCGTCTGCCCGCAGGACCAGGTTAAAGGCCACGGACTTCTTGCCAGCGGGCAGGTTGGCCCCGTTGTAGATATCGAAGAGGGTCACGTCCCGCAGCAGGCCCTTGGCGGCGGACTGGATGCAGGCTTCCAGCTGACCCACGGTAATGGCGGTGTCCACCAGCACAGCAATGTCCCGGGTGACAGCGGGGAACTTGGGCAGGGGAACGTACTCGGGATCGGCCCCACGGGCGGCGAAGAGGACGTCAAAGCGCAGCTCTGCGCAGAACAACTCCGTGTCCACGCCGTAGTTGGCGGCCACCAGGGGATGGATCTGACCCAGCACGCCCAGTTCCTGGCCGTTGGCGTACACTCTGGCGCACCGGCCGGGGTGATAGGAGGGGTTCTCGTTCTCTGCCTGGAAGGTGACGTTCTCTGCACGGATGCTGTCCAGGATGGTTTCCACCGCGCCCTTCAGGGTGAAGAAGGACTCGTCGGGGCCATAGAGGCCCAGGGAGAGGATCTTGGGCTCGTCGGCCATGCCGTCCTCTTTTTCAAAATAGGTGCGGCCCAGCTCATAGAGATAGGCGGACTTATTGCGGAAGTTATAGTTCCGGGTAAGAATCTCCAGCATGGAGGGCAGAACCGTAGTGCGCATGATGGAGGTGTCCTCGCCCAAGGGGTTGCAGATGCGCAGGGACTTGCGCAGGGGGGAGTCCTCCGGCAGGCGGATCTTGTCGTAATAGGTGGGGCTGATGAAGGAGTAGGTGATGATCTCGTCATAGCCCAGGCTGCGGCAGATGGCCCCCAGGTCCCGCTCCAGCACCTGCTCCCGGCTGTAGCCGCCCTGGGTGGTGACGCCCCGCATGGCGGTGGTGGGAATCTGGTTGTAGCCGAAGAACCGAGCCACCTCTTCTGCCAGGTCGGAGTAGTGCTCCACGTCTCCGCGCCAGGAGGGAACGGTGATATCGTCTCCGTCCACGCCGAAGCCCAGGTCAGTGAGGATGCGGCACATCTCAGGGGCGTCAATGTCGGTGCCCAGCAGGGCGTTGATCTTCTCCGGGCGCAGCTTCAGGGTCTTGGGCTGGGGCACGAAGTTCAGAATGTCGATGACCCCGTCCAGCACCTCGCCGGCGCCCAGCATCTCCACCAGCTCGCAGGCCCGGTTGACGGCGGGGAGGGTGTTCAGGATATCCAGCCCCTTCTCGAACTTGGCGGAAGCCTCGGTGCGCATGCCCAGGGCCAGGGCGCCCTTACGGATGCAGGTGCCGTTAAAGTTGGCAGACTCAAAGACCACGTCCACGGTGTCATCTACGATTTCGCTGTTCTCGCCGCCCATGATGCCTGCCAGGCCCACAGCACGGGTCTCGTCAGCGATGACCAGGTGGTCGTGGGTCAGCTTGCGGACGTTGCCGTCCAGGGTGGTGAGCTCCTCGCCCTCCTCGGCCCGGCGGACGATGATCTTTCCGCCCTTCACATAGCGGTAGTCAAAGGCGTGCATGGGCTGGCCGTATTCCAGCATCACGTAGTTGGTGATGTCCACGATGTTGTTGATGGGGCGCACGCCGGAGGCGCGCAGCCGCTCCCGCATCCACTTGGGGGAGGGGCCGATCTTCACGTTGCGGACCATCCGGGCGGTGTACCGGGGGCACAGATCCTGGGCGGGGGTTTCCACGTCCAGCAGGTCTGCCAGGTTGCCGGGGCCGCCGCCCTTCACCACGGGCTCGTGAAGGGTGAGGGGCTTGCCGTAGGTCACAGCAGCCTCCCGGGCCAGACCGATGACGGAAAGGCAGTCGGGGCGGTTGGGGGTGATCTCAAACTCCACCACGTGGTCGTTCAGGTCCAGAGCCTCCCGGATATCGTCGCCGGGCTTTAAGTTCTTGGCCTTCAGGTCGGGGTCGGACTCCAGCAGGAAGATGCCGTCCACAATGCTGTGGGGCCAGTCGTTGTCGGTCATGCCCAGTTCCTTATAGGAGCAGAGCATGCCGTTGGAGACCTCGCCCCGGAGTTTGCCCTTCTTAATGTGAATGCCCCCGGGCAGGGTGCTGTTGTGCAGGGCCACGGGCACCAGATCGCCCTGGGAGACATTCTGAGCGCCGGTGACGATCTGGACCTGCTCCTCTTTGCCCACGTCCACCTGGCAGATCCACATGTGGTCGGAGTTTTCGTGGCGCTTGATCTCCGTGACGCGGCCAACCACCACGTTGGAGATCTCCTCGCCCTCTACCTCGGTGACCTCCACCTTGGAGCCGGAGAGGGTCATATCTTCCGCGAAATCGTGGTCACCGGCGTCTACCGGGACAAATTCATTCAGCCATCTTCTAGACAGTAACATGGTATTTCTCTCTCCTTTCTCAGAACTGCTCCAGGAAGCGGACGTCGTTTTCAAAGATCAGGCGCAGGTCAGAGATCTTGAACCGGCGCATGGCCATGCGCTCCAGGCCCATGCCGAAGGCCCAGCCGGAATATTCCTCCGGGTCAATGCCGGACATCTCCAGAACCTTGGGGTGGATCATGCCGGCGCCCAGCACCTCGATCCAGCCTTCGCCCTTGCAGGTGGGGCAGCCCACGCCGCCGCACTTGTGGCACTGCACGTCCATCTCGCAGGAGGGCTCGGTGAAGGGAAAGTGGTGGGGGCGGAACCGGGTCTTGGTGCCCTCGCCGTAGAGCTGCTCCATGACAGCGTTCAGGGTGCCCTTCAGGTCGGCCATGGTCACGTTCTTGTCAATGACCATGCCCTCCACCTGGTGGAACATGGGGGAGTGGGTGGCGTCCACCTCGTCCTTGCGGTACACCCGGCCGGGGGCCAGGATGCGGATGGGCAGGGGCTTGGTCTCCATGGCGTGGACCTGCATGGGGGAGGTCTGGCTGCGGAGCATCACCCGGCTGTCCTGGTCAAAGTAGAAGGTGTCGGACCAGTCCCGGGAGGGATGGCCCTCCTCGGCGTTGAGCCGGTCAAAGTTATAGTAGGCCAGCTCCACCTCGGGGCCGTCCAGGATGGTAAAGCCCATGCCCACGAAGATATCTTTGATCTCCTCCAGGGCGATATACATGGGGTGACGGTGGCCCAGCTTCTTCTCCCGGCCAGGGATGGTCACGTCCACGGCTTCGGCCTTCAGGCGAGCCTCCAGCTTAACTTGCTCCAGCTTGGCCTTCTGGGCCTCGATCTCAGCGGTGAGTCGTTCCCGCACGTCGTTGGCCAGCTGGCCGATGACGGGGCGCTCCTCGGCGGAGAGCTTGCCCATCTGCTTGAGAACGGCGGTGAGCTCGCCCTTTTTGCCCAGGTATTTGACCCGGAGGGTCTCCAGGTCAGAGGACTCCTTGGCGGCAGCCAGGGCCGCCAGGGCTTCCTGTTTGATTTTTTCCAGTTGTTCTTTCATGCTGCTTCCTCCAAATATTTCACTCTCTATGGAAATAAAAAACCCTTCATCCCGCAACGGGACGAAAGGCAAAGAACTTCCGCGGTACCACCCGAACTTCGCGCAGAGCCTGCGCGCACTTCATTGTCCGGTAACGGTGGACCATCCGCCGGCGTATTTCCCCGCCGAAACTCCAGGGCGAACCAAGCGGCAGAACACGCAGGACGGCTTACAGCCGGTGACCGTCCCTCTCTGAGAGGCTCAAAGGCCGCTATTTTCCCCTTCATTGTTTTGTAACAGAGTAACTTTACCATAAAAAAGGTTGAAAAGCAAGATGGAAAAAACTATAATTAGGACGTCTCGGAGAGAACTGGAAGGGTTTCCAGACTTTTTTGATAAAAACTTTATGATCTCTTTCTTGAAGCCTAAGATTTTTCTGCTATACTGCAAAGAGTAGGAGACGGAGGTGTATGAATTTGATCCAGGTCACAGAATCCTTTGTCCGGGACTGCCTGCCTGTGCGGGACCGGAACGGCCACAAGGGAACCTTCGGCAGGGTCCACATCCTGGCCGGCTGCGTGGGCTTTACAGGGGCGCCGGCCTTTGCCTCGGCGGCGGCGGTGCGCACCGGCTCCGGCCTGGTGTTTCTCTCGGTTCCCCGGGAAATCTGGCCTGTGCTGGCAGTAAAATGCCGGGAGGCCATGCCTTCGCCTGTCCCGCCCTTTCCTGTCCTGCTGGAGAAAATGAACGGCAGCGACGGAGTTCTCATCGGTCCCGGCCTGGGCCGGAGCCGCAAGACGGACGTGCGCACCCTCCGCCTCATCGAACAGGTGCAGCCTCCTCTGGTGCTGGACGCCGACGGCATAAACGCCGCGGCGGAGCATATAGATGTGCTGGACACCAGACGCGGCCGGCTGACGGTACTGACGCCTCACGACGGGGAATTTCTCCGGCTGACGCGGGGGGAGGCCATTGGCCCTGATCGGGAGGCCGCGGCCCGGGCGTTTGCCCGGCAGCACGGCTGCGTGCTGGTGCTGAAAGGCCACCGGACCATCACCGCCTTTCCTGACGGGGACACCTTCGTCAACACCACCGGCAACCCCGGCATGGCCAAGGGGGGCAGCGGCGACGTGCTGGCGGGGATGATTCTCTCTCTGCTGGGCCAGGGTCTGGACCCCAAAAAAGCCGTCCCCGCAGCGGTGTGGCTGCACGGCCGGGCAGGGGATCTGGCGGCGGCCCGCCTGGGGGAGTATGGCATGACCCCCACGGACCTGCTGGAGACCATCCCTCTGGCGATCCAAGAAGCCATGGGCGTGACCGGTGGACCAACCGAGTAGGAGGAATTTCCCTTGGGTGCAAAGAAGTTTTGCACACGAATGATAGGCCTGCTCCTGCCCCTGGCCCTCTGCGGCTGCGGCGGGGCAGACAGCGACAACGACCTGACCCTGGCGCTCCGGTCGGACTTTTTGTCCCGGGAGGCCATCTCCGGCACCATGAACCTGACGGCCGACTACGGCCAGCGGGTGTACGAATATACGGTGGAATTTTCCGGCACCCAGAAGGATGGGCTGACTCTGGTGATCACAGCCCCCCAGGAGGTGGCGGGGATCACTGCGAAGATCGACAAGGGACAAACCTTTTTGACCTTCGACGGGGTGCAGCTGGAGACCGGCCCCTTAAACGAAGAGGGCCTTTCCCCCCTGGACGCCCTGCCCGCGCTGCTCACCGCCATGGAGTCCGGCTACATCGCCGAGACCGGCAGCGAGCTGCTGGGGGACCAGGAGGTTCTGCGGATCTGCTGCCGGGAGCCGGAGGCGCAGCCCGGCCAGGGTCTGGAGACCGTACTATGGTTTGACAAAGCACAGAAGACTCTGCTGCGGGGAGAGCTTCGCAGCGATGGATCCACTGTGATCCAATGTGTGTTTTCTGCCTTTATATTGCAGCAACCCACAAATTAGAAAGGATCGTGTAACACATGCAAGCACAAATGAAACGGACCTGGGCAGAGGTGTCCATGGAGAGATTGGCCCACAACTACCACGCCCTGCGTGGCCTGACCCCTTACGGCACCAAGTTTTTGGGCCTGGTGAAAGCAGATGCCTACGGCCACGGCGCCATTCCGGTGGCCAGGAAGCTGGAGGAGCTGGGGGCGGACTACCTGGGCGTAGCCTGTCTGGACGAGGCCATTGAGCTTCGGGAGGCCGGCATTCAGGCTCCCATTCTGATTCTGGGCTGCACCCCCTCCGTTTACGGCGGAGATCTGGTCAAATATAACATCACCCAGGCCTGCTATGACCTGGAGTACGCCAAGGCCCTGTCCGCTGAGGCCCAGAAGGCCGGAGGCACCATCACGGTGCACATCCAGTGCGACACTGGCATGACCCGCCTGGGCTTTTTGTGCCACGAGGAGACCATCCCCCAGTCCGCCAAGGAAATCTATGAGGCGGTGAACCTGCCTGGCCTCAAGGCAGAGGGCATCTTCACCCACTTCTCTGACTCCGACGGCAGCGAGGAGTACACCATGCTCCAGTTCGGCCGCTTCCTGGAGATCATCCGTCAGGTGCAGGAGCTGGGCTATACCTTCGCCATCCGTCACTGCGCCAACAGCGCCGCCACCCTGCTTTATCCCGCCACCTATCTGGACATGGTTCGCCCCGGCATCGTCCTGTTCGGTCACCTTCCCGACGCCAGCATGGACCCCGGCCTGTGCGACCTGGTGCCTGTCCTGGAGCTGAAAAGCCGGGTGGCTACCGTCCGTAAGGTCCCCGCCGGCACCCCCGTGAGCTACGGCCGCACCAACACCCTCCAGCGGGACACCACCCTGGCCGTCATCCCTGTGGGCTATGGCGACGGCTACTGCCGGGGCTTCTCCAACAAGATTACCGTTCTGATCAACGGCCAGAAGGCCCCCGTCACCGGGCGGATCTGCATGGACATGTGCATGGTGGACGTGACCGACATCCCCGGCGTGAAGGAAGGGGACGTGGCGGTGCTCTATGGCGACGGACAGCCTGTGGAAGCCGGCGCTGGGATCATGAACACCATTTCCTATGAGCTTCTGTGCGTGCTCACCAAGCGCATCCCCAGAATTTATCTGTAAGCGACACAGTTCCCCCGGAAGGCCCTTCCGCATAGGATGGACCGAGGGGAGAGGGCGCGGCACCCGCGCCCGGCAAGGGCGGCGCACTTTTTTCCCGGGGAGGGTATAAAGGCCGCCTGTCCGTGGGAGAATCATAGTGACCGCGTTACATAGGATTCCAATCTATGTAACGCAGGAAACTACTTTCCGGCGGAGTGTGAGCTTTGTGGACAATAGCGTAAAACGGGGAGATATCTTTTATGCCGATCTCAGCCCAGTGGTTGGCAGCGAACAGGGGGGCGTGCGCCCGGTGCTCATCGTGCAGAACGACACCGGCAACCGCCACAGCCCCACTGTCATTGCGGCGGCCATCACCTCCCAGACCGGGAAGGCGAAGCTGCCCACCCACATTGAGCTGGCAGCCCGGCAGTATGGCCTGCCCAAGGATTCCGTGGTTCTGCTGGAACAGATCCGCACCCTGGACAAGAAGCGGCTGCGGGAGCACATGGGGCGGGTAGACGGTCCCCTGATGCATCAGGTGGACGCCGCCATTGCCGTCAGCTTTGGTCTGCATCCGGATACTCTCGTCTGAGTCACTGCGGGCATCCCGGCACCCTTCTGCCGGGAAAGCCCGTCCCGCCCGGCGCTGCCCTGGGGTACATAGGCGGCAGAGGCCGGGACCTGTCACCCCAAAAACAAAAGGACCTCTGCCTTTGTGTGGCAGAGGTCTTTTTTACAGGGTGAAGTCCTCGTCCTTCAGCCGGCTGAAGTCCGGGGTGATCGGGCGGGGCGGGACCCGCTTGAGGGGGTCATAGCGAAAGGCAGGGCACGCCCCGTCGGGCTGGGTGATGCCTTTCTTTTTGCAGAGAATGGTGTCCTGCTCCATGGGCTTTCCCCGTTTGCAGTAGGCGCACCTGGGTTCGATGGTTTTGGAAAACAGCATGGGACTTCCTCCCGGACGTAGGATTTGTCCTCATTATACCGGCTTTCCGCCGGCTTTTCCACCCCTTTTTTTCGGCAAAAGGGAATAGATCCCGGACAGAGCCCAGAGGGCCAGCAGCTCCCGGCGAAGCAGGCTGGGAGCCACCAGGGACGCCGTGGAGGCCATCACCGGCAGAGAGAGGGGGAAGAGGGACGCACCCAGGGCAGTGAGCCCGGCTGACAGCAGCCCCTGGACCAGCTTCGCCCCCAGATAGGGCCCAACCGGAACCCCGGCCTGCCGCCAGTAGGGCAGGGACTGGCAGTGAACCGACAGCCCACCCCATCCTAAGAGAAAGGCCGCCAAGGGCAGGGCGGCAGGGGAGGCGGTGCCCTCCCGCAGCGCGGCGGTGCCGGTGGAAATTTCCATGAGGCCCATCAGTAAGCTGCGGCACAGAGCAGGAGCCTGCTCCCCGGGCAAAAACCCGGCCAGGGCATTCACGCAGAAGGGCAGCAGCCCGGAGCAGTCCGCCAGGGCGGTAAGGACCGAAAAGAGGATCACATAGGCGCAGACCCCCAGGGTGGAGGAAAAGGCGGCGCTGACACAGTCTGGCAGCGCCTGAGACAGGGAAAGACACTTGGGATTGCTGTAAAGGTAATCCCCTTGTCTATCCTTGGAATCCAGGAAAAAATGAAGGATCATCCCCAGCAAAACCGCGGAGAGCAGGTTGGCTCCCAGCAGGAGAAATCCTGCCTCCCGGCAGCCGAACACACCCACTCCTGCCGCGCCCACGAAGAAGGCTGGGCCGCAGTTGTTGCAGAAGAGGGACAGCCGCCGGAGCTCTTTAGGCGAGCAGGCCTTCCGCTCTGCCAGCTGGGCCAGGGTCCGGGCGCCCACGGGGTATCCGCCCACCAGCCCCAGAACCAAAGCGGAAAGCCCTGCGCCGCTGGTTCCAAAGAGGGGGGAGAGCAGCCGCCCCAGGGGACGGGCGCACAGCTCCGCCAGCCCGGTGGCAATCAGCAGGGAGGAGAGGACGAAAAAGGGGAAGAGAGAGGGGATAATCAGCTCCGCGCACAGGGACACCCCCTGCCGCGCCCCCTGGGCGCTCTCCCCGGGAAAGGCGAAGAGGAGCAGGGCCAGTCCCAGCAGCAGCCCCCCGGTCAGGCGCGTTTGTCCCGGTTTCTTCACAGCCGCCACCTCCTTGTCCTATACCCTATGCGGGGGAATGTCCATTCTTTCCTTCCCGTTCCGGGGATGCCCGGCTTGCATGTGGGGAAACATTCCGATATAATGAGAGAAATTCGACCAAAGGAAGGAATTTACCATGAAGAAAACCCTGTCCCTTCTGCTCTGCTTTCTGCTTTTGCTCTCCGCCGCCGGGTGCGGCCAGGAGGAGGAGCTGCCCTCAAAAAGCAACTTCCTGCTGGACACCCTTGTGACCATTACGCTCTACGACGACAGCGACCCTGCCGTGCTGGAGCTGGCCTTTGACGAGATCGCCCGGCTGGAGGACCTGCTCAGCGTGGAGAAGGAGGGCAGCGACCTGGACCGCCTGGCCAAAGCCGCCGGGAAGGAGTGGGTGGAGATCGCCCCGGAGACAGAGGAGGTCCTTCGCCAGGCCAAGGAATATTACACCCTTTCCCAGGGACACTTTGACGTAACCGCAGGGCCTCTCATCGACCTGTGGGGCATTCACAACGGAGAGGGCCATTACCCCACCCAGGAGGAGCTGGCGGAGGTTCTGCCCCTCATCAGCAGCGACGACCTGCTGGTGGAGGAGGGCCGTGCCTACCTGGCCAGGGAGGGCATGAAAGCCAACCTGGGCGCCATCGCCAAGGGCTACATTGCCGACAAGGTCAAGGAGCTGATGGTGGAACAGGGCGTGGAGCGGGCCGTTTTGGACCTGGGAAGAAACGTCCTGCTCATCGGCGGAAAAAGTGAGGATGCCGGATTTCTGATCGGGGTTCAGGACCCCAGTCAGGAGCAGGGGAACTACCTGGCTACCCTCCAGGTCTCCGGCAAGAGCATCGTCACCTCCGGGACCTATGAGCGGTACTTTACCTATGACGGCAAACGGTACCACCACATTCTGGACCCCTTCACCGGCTTTCCCGCTGACAACGGCCTGACCTCCGTAACCATTCTCTCGGACAGCTCTGTTCAGGGGGACGCCCTGTCCACCACCTGCCTGCTTCTGGGCCTGGAGGACGGGCTGGCCCTAGTGGAGAACCTGGAGGGGGTGGAGGCCCTGTTCATCACTGGAGACGGAACCATGACCCGGTCCTCCGGCTTTGCCGGCTATGAAGCCAGTTGATCCTTTTGCAAGGCAGATAGAATAACTATTCAAAAAAACAGGAAAAACCCTGGGCGTAAATTCCTTTCCTGTGGGATGGATCAATTCCGCAAAAATTCTGTCTGAAATAGTCTGATTTGGTTATTTTGTAAAAATGCACACCTCCCTGATTGTGCGGAATCACAAGAAAAGTCGGATCGCTGAAATTGTTCTGCGGTCCGGCTTTTTTCATTGACTTCCCCGGAGCCTGCGAGTAATATCCCAGATATACCAGGAAAGGAAGGTGCATCTATGGAACGTTCTTCTTGCAGATTATACGACGAACGATTCGAACATGATTCCTGTGGGATCGGCGCGGTGGTGAACATCGCCGGAACGCGCTCTTACCGCACGGTAGACAGCGCGCTGAAGATCGTGGAGAAGCTGGAGCACCGGGCCGGCAAGGATGCCTCCGGGCAGACCGGCGACGGCGTGGGCATTCTCCTTCAGATCTCCCATTCCTTCTTTTCCGCCGCCGCGGCAGAGCAGGGAATCCACCTGGAGGGGCCACGAAGCTATGCCGTCGGCATGTTTTTCTTTCCCCAGGACCGGTTTCACCGCAGCCAGCGGAAGAAGCTCTTTGAGATTCTGGTGGAAAAGGACGGGATGGAGTTTCTGGGCTGGCGGCAGGTGCCGGTGAATCCCCAGGTTCTGGGCCAGCGGGCCAGGGACTGCATGCCCGCCATCTGGCAGGGCTTTGTCCGCCGGCCGGAAAAGGCCAAGCAGGACCTGGACTTTGACCGCCGGCTGTACATTGTCCGCCGGGAGTATGAGCAGTCGGTGCGGGACACCTATGTGGCCTCCCTCAGCTGCCGGACCATTGTCTACAAGGGTATGTTTCTGGTCCACCAGCTGCGGCAGTTCTACGGGGACCTCCAGGATACCCGCTACGAAACCGCCATTGCCCTGGTCCACTCCCGGTTTTCCACCAACACCAACCCCAGCTGGGAGCGGGCCCATCCCAACCGGCTGCTCCTGCACAACGGGGAGATTAACACCATCCGGGGCAACGTCTACCGGATGCTGGCCCGGGAAGAGACCATGAACACGGAAGCCCTGGACAGCGAGATGGAAAAAATCCTGCCGGTGGTGGACCCCAGCGGGTCGGACTCGGCCATGCTGGACAACACCCTGGAGTTTCTCATGTTCAGCGGTATGGAGCTGCCCAAGGCGGTGATGGTCACCATCCCGGAGCCCTGGAGCCGGAACCGGGACATGCCCCGGGGCATCCGGGATATGTACCATTACTACGCCACCATGATGGAACCCTGGGACGGCCCGGCGGCCATTCTCTTCTCCGACGGGGACGTGGTGGGGGCCTGCCTGGACCGGAACGGCCTGCGGCCGGCCCGGTACTATGAGACCGACGACGGCTTTGTGATCCTCTCCTCGGAGGTGGGCGTGCTGGACATTCCGCCGGAGCACATCGTGCGGAAGGGCCGTCTGGGTCCCGGCAAAATGCTCCTGGTGGATACTGTTGCCGGAAAGCTCCAGCGGGACGGGGAGATCAAGGGGCGCTACGCCTCCGCCAACCCCTATGGAGAGTGGCTGGACCGGGAGCTGGTCACCCTGGACGACCTGCCCGCCCCCAACCGGCGGGTACCCGTCCACGACCAGGCCCTGCGGGACAAGCTGTACACCGTTTTTGGCTACACCTACGAGGACGTGCGCCAGTCCATCCTGCCCATGGCAAAGGCCGGGCACGAGCCCACCATGTCCATGGGGTCGGACATCCCCCTGGCGGTTCTCTCGGACCAGCAGCAGCCCCTGTTTAACTACTTTAAGCAGCTCTTCGCCCAGGTAACCAACCCTCCCATTGACGCCCTGCGGGAGGAGATCGTGACGGATACCTCGGTGTATGTGGGCTCTGACGGGAACCTCCTCTGCGACACCCCGGAAAACTGCCGGGTTTTGCAGCTGAGCAGCCCCATCCTCACCAGCATGGAGCTGCTGAAGCTGAAAAACATGAAGATGCCCGGGCTCCAGGCGGAGACCGTGTCCCTGCTGTACTTTAAAAATTCCTCCCTGGAGCGGGCCCTGGACCACCTGTTCGTCAGTTGCGACAAGGCCTACCGCAACGGCTCCAACGTGATTATCCTCTCGGACTGGGGGGTGGACGAAAACCATGTGGCCATTCCCTCCCTGCTGGCGGTGTCCGCCCTGGAGCAGCATCTGATCCGCACCAAGAAGCGCACCGCCGTCTCCGTGGTGCTGGAGAGCGCCGAGCCCCGGGATGTGCACCACTTTGCCGCCCTGCTGGGCTTCGGCGCCCGGGCGGTGAACCCCTATCTGGCCCACGAGTGCATTGGAGAGCTCATCGAAAAAGAGCTGCTGGACAAGGACTACTACTCCGCCGTGGAGGACTTTAACAAGGCCATTCTGGACGGGGTGGTGAGCATTGCCGCGAAGATGGGCATCTCCACCATCCAGTCCTACCAGAGCGCCCAGATCTTTGAGGCAGTGGGCATCAGCCGAAAGGTCATTGACCACTACTTTACCGGCACCGTCAGCCGGGTGGGGGGCATTGGCCTGGGAGAAATTGAAGAGGGGGTCACCCGCGCCCACGACCGGGCCTTTGACCCCATGAAGCTCACCACCGATCCCACCATCGATGCCGGCGGTATGCACAAGCTCCGCAGCGGTACCCGGGCAGAGCGCCACCGGTACAATCCTCAGACCATTCTGGCCCTGCAGAAGGCAGTGCAGGAGGGAAGCTACGAGGACTTCCGTGTCTACACCGGCCTGGCAGACCGACAGGCGGCCACGGACACCCTCCGGGGGCAGCTGGTCTTCCGGCAGGAGGGCCTGACCCCCATCCCCCTGGAGGAGGTGGAGCCGGTGGAGAGCATTGTCCGCCGCTTCAAAACCGGTGCCATGTCCTATGGCTCCATTTCCCAGGAGGCCCACGAATGTCTTGCCGTTGCCATGAACACCCTGGGTGGCAAGTCCAACGCCGGGGAAGGGGGCGAGGCGGTGGAGCGCCTGGGGACCATCAAGAACTCCGCCATTAAGCAGGTGGCCTCCGGCCGGTTCGGGGTGACCAGCCAGTATCTGGTGAGTGCCTCGGAGATCCAGATCAAAATGGCCCAGGGGGCCAAGCCCGGCGAGGGCGGCCACCTGCCCGGGAGAAAGGCCTGGCCCTGGATTGCCCGGACCCGGTGCTCCACCCCGGGCGTTCCCCTGATCTCGCCGCCGCCCCATCACGATATCTACTCCATCGAGGACCTGGCGGAGCTGATCTTCGACCTGAAAAACGCCAACAAGGACGCCTCCATCACTGTAAAGCTGGTGAGCGAAGCGGGAGTCGGCACCATTGCGGCAGGCGTGGCCAAGGCCGGGGCCCAGACGGTGCTCATCTCCGGCTGCGACGGCGGCACCGGCGCAGCCCCCAAAAACTCCATCTACAACGCCGGTCTGCCCTGGGAAATCGGCCTGGCGGAGGCCCACCAGACCCTGCTGAGCAACGGTCTGCGCACCCGGGTCCGGCTGGAAGTGGACGGCAAGCTGATGACCGGCCGGGACGTGGCAGTGGCCTGTGCCCTGGGCGCGGAGGAATTCGGCTTTGCCACCGCGCCCCTGGTGGCCATGGGCTGCATGATGCTGCGGGTGTGCAGCCTGGACACCTGCGCCATGGGCATCGCCACCCAGGACCCGGAGCTGCGGAAAAATTTCCGTGGCAAGCCGGAATATGTCATGAATTTCATGGTCTACATCGCCCGGGAGCTGCGGGAGATTCTGGCCGGCCTGGGCCTGCGCTCCGTGGATGAGCTGGTGGGGCGGACGGATCTGCTCCAGACCGCCCCCCAGGCTGCCGGACCTCTGGATATCTCCTCCATTCTGGCTCCGCCGCCGGAGGACGGAGCCGCCGGGTTCCGGCCGGAGGACGTCTACGACTTCCACCTGGAGGAAACCGCCGATGAGAGAAAGCTCCTGCCCATTCTGGAGGGAGTCCCCTGCGGCACTGTGGAGGTCTCCAGCACCGACCGGGCCTTCGGCACCATGCTGGGGGCGGAGATCACCCGCCGCTTCGGCACAGGCCTTCCGGAGGACACCTACCGGGTAAAGTGCCGGGGCGGCGCGGGTCAGTCCTTCGGAGCGTTCCTCCCGGCCGGCCTTACCCTGGAGCTGGAGGGAGACAGCAACGACTACTTCGGAAAGGGGCTCTCCGGCGGAAAGCTGGTGATCTATCCCAGCCCCGGGAGCACCTTTGACCCGGGAGAAAACGTCATCGTGGGCAACGTGGCCCTCTACGGTGCCACCGGGGGCAAGGCCTTCCTGGGAGGCGTAGCCGGGGAGCGGTTCTGCGTGCGCAATTCCGGTGCCGTTGCGGTGGTGGAAGGCGTGGGGGACCACGGCTGCGAGTATATGACCGGCGGCCGGGTGGCTGTCATCGGGCGAACCGGCCGGAACTTTGCCGCTGGCATGAGCGGCGGCGTGGTCTACGTGCTGGACACGGCCCATGACCTCTACCGCCGGGTGAACAAGGATATGGTCACCATGGAGCCTCTCACGGAAAAATACGATATTGCGCAGCTGAAGGAAATGCTCTCGGAGCATCTGGCGGCCACCGCTTCTCCCCGGGCTGCCGATATCCTGGAGAACTTTGACGTCTTCCTGAAGGACTTTAAAAAGATCATCCCGCGGGATTACAGCAGCATGACCGAGCGCATTGCAGAGTACGAGGCAAAGGGCCTGACCAGAGAACAGGCGGAGCTGGAAGCCTTCCTGAAACGAGGTGTGTGAACATGGGAAAAATCACCGGATTTATGGAGTTTGACCGGATGGAGCGGCCGGAGCGGCCGCCTCTGAACCGGCTGGAGGATGACAAGGAGTTTCACGGGAGCCTCTCCCATCGGCAGCGCCGGGAGCAGAGCGGCCGGTGCATGGACTGCGGCGTACCCTTCTGTCAGGCGGGCATCCAGTGGGAAGGAGAGCGGCTGGGCTGCCCTCTCCACAACCTGATCCCCGAGTGGAACGAGATGCTCTGGATGGGAAACCTGGCCCACGCCCTGTCCCGCCTGCTGAAAACCAATCCCTTCCCGGAGTTTACCGGCCGGGTCTGTCCCGCCTTTTGTGAGCGCGCCTGTCTCTGCGGCCGGGTGGGGGAGCCGGTCACCGTGCGGGACAACGAGCTGGCTATCATTGAGTATGCCTTTCAGAACGGTCTGATCCAGGCCCGCCCGCCCCAGCGGCGTTCCGGCATGCGGGTGGGCATCGTGGGTTCCGGTCCGGCCGGTCTGGCGGCGGCCTACTTTCTCAACCGCCGGGGCCATTCAGTCACTGTGCTGGAGCGGGACTCCCAGCCCGGCGGCCTGCTCACCTACGGCATCCCTTCTATGAAGCTGGACAAGGCGGTGGTTCGCCGCCGGCTGGACCTGATGGAACAGGAGGGGATCGTCTTTCACACCGGAGTAAATGTGGGAACCGACATCACCCCGGCGGAGCTGGACGAGAACTTTGACGCCGTGCTCTTTGCCTGCGGTGCCCGAAAGCCCCGGCCTGTGGAGTACGAAGGGCAGTCAGGCAGCGGTGTCTGCTTCGGCCTGGACTACCTCATTGATGCGGCCAAGAGCGCGGAAACAGGGACGGAACCCCTCTGTTCTGCCCGGGGCAAGCGGGTAGCCATCATCGGGGCAGGGGATACTGCCAGCGACTGCGCGGCGGTGGCCATGCGCCAGGGCTGCACAGACCTGACCCAAATCATCCGCAAGCCCGCCTCTTACTATCCTCCCAAGGCCGACTACGCCCGGGAAGAAGCGGAAGCGCGCTTTGGCCGGGACGTCCGCCGGTTTGAAACAAAAGTCAGGGCGGTCGCCTGCAATGAGGACGGGGAGCTCACCGCTGTAACCCTCACCACCCCCCAGGGCGAAGAGGTTCTTGAGACCGATCTTCTCCTGGTGGCCTCCGGCTTTTCCGGCTGCGAGGAGGATTCCCTGGCAGCCCGGGAGGCAATGCCCTGCCCGGAGAAGGTCTTTTCCGCCGGGGACATGGTCCTGGGGGCCAGCCTGGTGGTCCTGGCCATTGCCGACGGACGACGGGCGGCAGCAGAGATTGACAAATGGCTCATGGGTTACACAAATATTCAGTAAATATCCAGCGTCTGCGGCGTCCCGGAGGTAATCCGAGACGCCGCTTTTTTGCAAGTCTTAGAAATATTTTATGCAACAAACACTGTGAATAGGATATTTTCATAGGAAATAAGCACAAAAATAATGGTTAAAAGTTGGTATAAACAACGAAAATCAAAGATAATTTTGCAAGAACTTTCTTTTGTTCTGTCATTGCGCTTCCGGGCGGATCAGGCTATACTTGTATTCAACAAATCGGCAATCTGCCGATCCGAAAAAGAGAGGAGTTGTAACGTTATGGAAATGGAAAGTATCTCTCTGAGCATCTGGTTTCTGATCGGTGCCAGCCTGGTCTTTTTCATGCAGTGCGGCTTTGCTATGGTGGAATGTGGGTTCACCCGGGCAAAGAACGCGGGCAACATCATCATGAAGAACCTGATGGACTTCTGCATCGGCACGGTGATGTTCATCATCCTGGGCTACGGAATCATGATGAACCCCCACGTAGCGGGGGGCTTCATTGGCACCATCAACTGGGACATGTTCGGCAGCGGCTTCAGCGGCTTTGACTGGAGCTCCTTCGTCTTCCAGCTGGTGTTCTGCGCCACCTGCGCCACCATCGTCTCCGGCGCCATGGCAGAGCGCACCAAATTCTCCGCCTACTGCCTGTACTCGGCGGTGATCAGCCTGGTGATCTACCCGGTGGAGGCCGGCTGGGCCTGGGGCGATGGCGGCTGGCTGGCAGAGCTGGGCTTCATTGATTTTGCCGGTTCCTGCGTCATCCACATGGCCGGCGGCATCACCGCTCTCATCGGCGCTATGTTCTTGGGTCCCCGCATTGGCAAGTACACCCAGCGGGGCGATAAGAAGGTTTCCAACGCCATTCCCGCCCACAACCTGCCTCTGGGCGCTCTGGGCGTGTTCATCCTCTGGTTTGGCTGGTACGGCTTCAACGGCGCGGCCGCTGGTTCTGTCACCCAGCTGGCTGTGATCTTCGGCACCACCACCCTGGCTCCCGCTGCTGCCACCGTGGTCTGCATGATCATCACTTGGCTCAAGAACAAGAAGCCTGACGTGTCCATGTGTCTGAACGCCTCCCTGGCAGGCCTGGTGGCCATCACTGCCGGCTGCGCCAATGTCTCTGGTATAGGCTCCATTGTCATCGGCGCTGTGGCCGGTATCCTGGTGGTGGTCGTGGTGGAAGGCCTGGACATGAAGCTCCACATCGACGACCCTGTAGGCGCTGTGGCAGTTCACGGCGCAAACGGCGCCTGGGGCACCCTGGCTGTGGGCCTGTTTGACACTGAAAGCGGCCTGTTCTACGGCGGCGGCGTTCACCAGCTGGGCATCCAGGCTCTGGGCGTTGTGGCTGTGGCCGTTTGGATGGCTGTAACCATGACGGTTGTGTTCAAGGTGATCTCCCTGGTGGTGGGCGGCACCATGCGGGTCTCCGAAGAAGAAGAGCTGGAAGGCCTGGACATCACCGAGCACGGCCTGCCCTCCGCTTACTCCGACTTCTCCATGGCCTTCGGCGTGGCCGGCGAGCTGGGCCAGAACATCCGCCCGGCAGCACCCGTGATGCCGGTGTCCGACCGTCAGGGCGAGGAAGGAGAAGCTACCCTGTCTCGCGTGGACATCTACTGCCCGGCCCATCGCTTTGAGCGGCTCAAGCAGTCTCTGGAGGAAATTGGCATCACCGGCATGACAGTGACCAGCGCCATGGGCTGCGGCGCCCAGCGAGGCGGCAACGGCATGTACCGCGGCGTTCCCGTGTCCATGTCCCTGCGGCCGGTGGTTCAGGTTTCCGTGGTGGTCTCCAAGGTCTCCCCCGACCTGGTGGTGGAGACCGCGGAAAAGGCTCTGCGTACCGGTCACCTGGGCGACGGCAAGATCTTCATCTCTCCCGTGGGCGAGGCCGTCAAGGTCCGCACCGGCGAGAAGGGCTATGCAGCTCTCCTGGACGAAGCCCGATAATCCGTTGGTATAACATCGACCTCCATAAAAAACGTGCCGGAGCAGTTGCGGCTCCGGCACGCTTTTGTTTTAAATCACTGTTTTGTTGGGACGGCGGCAGAGGACGGATTCCATGCGGGCGGCAAACTGAGTCAGCCGGTCATCAATGCCCTCCATGGTGCGGGCAGAGCCCGGGTCGTTGGCTGTCTGCATCAGGCAGAAGCGCGGGGGCAGCATGACGGTTTTGTTCAGACACATGGCCCCCATAAGCTGCTGGGCCACCAGGTCGCTGCCGGAATAGCCGGAGACCACGATGCCGAACAGGTACTTGTCATACAGCTCGTGCTGATGGAGCAGGTTGGTCAGCCGGTTAAACAGGGCGGTGATGTTGGCGCTTACCGCGTCGTTATAATTGGGGCAGAGAAAGAGCATGGCGCTGCACTCAGCAATGGCGGGCAGAACCTCCTGGGAGATGACCCCGCCGTAAAAGCAGGTGTTGTGCTGGGCGAAATGGCGGCAGGCTTTGTAGGAGCAGCCCCGGCAGTCCTGAATGGTCCCGTTATGTAAGGAGACCTCCCGGTAGGAGATCGGCGCAGAAAGTCGGTTCATTACCTGGCGGCCCATCCACACGGTGTTGGAGTGCCGGTGCTCCGAGGCGTGGAGCATCAGGATTCTGGGATGGGGAAAGGTGGGGGGGACAAAGTCCGCCACCCGCCGGGCCAGATCCCGGACCCGGTGAAAGTAGGTGGTCTCCCAGTTTAAGTGCATGCGCTGGGCCAGAATGTGCTGGTTGTACAGGGAGCCGGTGCCCTCCACCAGTGGCTTGCCGGGAAAGGCGCAGCCGGCCATGTTGGCGGCCATCACCAGGGTCTGGGCGGCCTGCTTGGTGTAAAGCTCGCCGCCGCCGTCCACCACCAGCCCGGCCACGCTCCCCTCCAGACAGTCTGGCTCCTGCCGGAGATAGCGCACCAGGGTATAGAAGGAAGCATCCGGGCCGTAGGCGTCCATCCCCACGGCAAAGAGGATGTGCCGGTCCCTGGCCTGAGTCAGGTCCTGGGCGGAGAGTTCCTCCACCGAGAGGTCTGCCAGGGCAAAGTCCAGCAGCCGCTCCAGCCGCTGGGTGGTTCCGGCGCGGATCACGGTCAGTTCCTGTTTCATAGGCCCGCCAGCCCCCTCAGGCTCTGGTGGGTCCGGGCAAGCCGGTCCAGCAGAGCAGGGTTCAGTTCCTCCCTGGAGACTGCCAGTCCCCGGGGAGTAAAGCGGCTCCGGCAGCCAAAGTAGACGCCGTCCAGGGGAATTGCCCCAAAGTGGTCCTCTCCCCGCAGAAGCTGGAGAAGGGAAATGGCGGCAGAGGACAAGCCGGGGGCAATGTAGGGCTTAAAGCCCAGGTCCCGCACCCGGAGGTTGGCCCCCCGGGTCAGCTCCGTCAGGCGGAGGGAAAGGGCCTCGTCATATTCATCCCCCCGATGATTGGCCACCACCAATCCCTGTCCGTGGGGACCATAGACCCGGCCCTGGGTAAAGTCAACCCCTTCTTTCTCCGCAAAGTAGGCTGCCCGGGCGGCCATGACCCCCAGGCCGAAGCCCTGGACCTGCTCGGGAAGCAGGCCGTCAAAGTCGTAGGTTCCGTCCAGAGCCTGGTTGCTGCGGAGGAAGGCCGTCCGGGCCAGCAGATCCACCGGGTCGGAGATCTGGCAGAAGATGCCGGTAAAGCCCGTCTCCCGGGCTTGGGCAGCGTAGGGGGCAATGAGAGCTTGGTTTGCCTCCAGCTGGGCCATGCGCACATCAGAAACCCCGCTGTCCAGCCCGGGCACCCCCCGGGAGGCGGTGAAGGCCAGCAGGTCGCAGTCAAACAGGTTTTCCTGCGCGCAGATGGTGATTTTGGGCATAGAGGCGTCCGGAGAGAGGGGGAGAACCTGGTTCAGCTCCATCTCATACCGGGCGCACTGGGCCTGGTTGGGATCAAAGATAGAGACCTCCCGGACTTCCCGCCCTAAGAGCTTGAGCCCGGTGAGCACCGTGCCCCCCACATCACCCAGCCCCACAAGGGTAATTTTGAAGCCAGAGGTCTTGGGGATCTTTTGGGCCAGCAGCCAGGAGAGGGCCCGCTGAAAGGCCACGTTCAGCACGGTCGCCCCGTGCTCGGCAACAAAAGCGGCCAGTCCCTCGGGAACATCCACCGGGACCAGAGCCGTGCTTGGGGCAAGCTGGCAGAGCCCCTCCGGCTCATAGAGCTCCTCCAAGGCGCGGATGGCAAACCATCCTCTTGCGGTCATGGGGTCCCGGCGGACCAGAAAAACCAGGGGCGCCTGGGGACCCTCCATAACCTGGGCATCCGGGGGAAACAGGGGTTCCTCCCCGCACAGGCAGAAGCCGTTCCAATATTTAAACTTCATAATGGGCCTCCTTTGGGCAGATGCGGGAAGCTTGGGCCAGATCGTCCTCTAGATAGGCGGAGGGCGGCAGAGAGAAATCATACTGCATACTGGCCCCCTTGTCCGGCAGCCGCGGCTGGTGCACCGCCTGTCCCAGGCGGCCCAGGGTCAGGGCGGTGTTGTAGATGTTCTGGTGCTCCTGCTCCAGCGCCCTGAGAATGTCATAGGCGTTTTCCAGGGCGGTCCGGGACAGGTCTCGGATGCCCGCCTCTGTAGCGTCGGCCAGGAAATTGGGATAGAAGTAGGGGAGAATCAGATTGATGGAGGGCAACATATGCTCCCGCGTGGTCCGGCCGCCGATGCTGTCGCCCCCCAGGAAGGGATAGAGCAGGCTCTCCGTCATCCAGTAGTGGAGGTTTGGGATAAAGTACTCGCAGTCCACCTTCCGCCCCTGAACGTACATCAGGTCCCGTCCGTAGCCGGACATCACCGCCACAATCAGCCGCTGGGTGGCCAGTCCCTCCTCCTTCAGCAGGTGGTCCAGCTTTTCGATGCGGTATCCCTTGTGGAGCAGATCGTCCACCAGGATCACCGGCCGGCGGAAGGATTTCAGGGTTCGGATCTGGCTGCGCAGGGGAGAGTAACCGGGGTACTCCACCACCTCAAAGCTCTGGATATCCGGGTGGAAGCACTTTTCCACCCGAAGGGTCTTGGTGACCGTGTTGGGGACGATTTCGTCGGCCAGAATCTTGCCGTAGGGCACGCACATATAGGGGCCCAGCTTCCGCTGGCCGGGAGGGACGTCCTGCACGCCGTTGAGCTGCTGCACCCGTTCCATCAGGGATTGGTTGAGCATCTCCGAGTCAAAGCACAGCAGAAGCTTTCCGGGGAAGAGCCGGGTGAGAGCGGCCCGAAGCTTGGGCCGGGTGCGGGCGGTGACATCCTTGATCCCGTCGCTGTCCTGGTGGGGCTTTTTGATCCGCAGGAGCAGGTCCTGGAGCAGGATCACCGGGGAGCGCATATCCACGCAGAACACGTCACCCTGCCCCAGAATGGGGAGAAAGCCCAGCTGATCCAGGGCATAGCGCAGGGCGGTGTCCTCCGGGGCGCAGCGGCACAGGGCATAGGTGTGGTCCCCCTCCAGGCTGCGGGCCAGCAGCTCATTGAGCAGCAGCCGGCAGGTGGCGGGGGCCTGATCGGGAGGACAGTCCGGAACCACCCGGTCCACCATGAGGATGCGGCCGGAGGTGTGCCGGCGCACATAGTTGGCGCTTTCCAGGGAGGGCAGGGCGGCATAGAGATCCGCGCTGCGCAGAGTGTGGCCCACCGTCCAGCCCAGCAGAGTGTCAGACCGGCGGCGGAGCACCGAGCCCTGGGCCTGGCTGTGCTGGCGGAGCAACTGGTTCATTTCCAGGGGGAGGTCGCCCCCGGCGCTGCGGTAGGTCTGGAAGTTCAGGTCCTGCCGCCGCAGGACATTCTTACGCTCCGGAGAGCGGACATAAAGCCCGTAAGCATAGATGAAGGACTGGACCACCGGGTCTACCAGCATGGAGATATCCAGGTCCTGGTCCACATAGTCCCGAATCCGGGTGGAGCTCACCGACTCAAAGAAGGCCGGCAGGCGGAGGAGCTTCAGATCCCCGTGAATCAGGTCCGACAGGGGGACCGCGGCGTTTTCCTCGTCGTGGTCCCGGAAGAACACGATGTGGTTGTATTCGGCCGCGCTGCCGGGCTCTTCGCTGCGGTAGGCAGAGGCGTTGCGGATCACGTCGCTGCCCGCCACCAGGTAGAGCGTCTGATCTGCCAGCAGCTGCCGCAGCCGGGCCAGATCCTGGGGATTGGCGATGTTCACGGGAATTTCGTCGGGGAAGAGATAAGTGTCCCACTGGTCTGCCACCGACATGCTGACAATCTGCCGCCGCAGGAGCTTGGCCAGGGTGCGCTTGCTCCAGGAAAACTCATCCACCGCCAGGTAGACCTCAAAGCCCAGGGCACGGATCTCCTCCACGATGCGCTTGTGGCCCACGGAGAAGGGGTCAAAGGTGCCGGGGAAAAAGGCAGCGGGCTTGGGGGCGGGGAAGGCGAAGTCTCCCCGCTGCACCTCCCAGCGCACCAGGAAGCGGTACAGGTGGTTGAGCATGGCGGCCCGGTTAAAGAAGGTGAGGGTTCCGTCCCGGGGCTCGGACAAAATAGTCAGCAGCTTCTTGTGCATCCGCAGGAAGAAGCGATGCTTCTGCTCATCAGACAGATCCTCCCGGCTGAACACGTCCCGGCACAGCACCGCCAGGGCGGTCTGGTGGATCACCTCGTCGTAATGGCTGATGCCGGTGAGGAGAAGCCCCAGAACCCAGTCCGCCACCGGGGACTGAGGGGGCAGGGCGCAGAGCAGCTGCCCCAAAGCAGCCAGGGCGGCGCAGGCGGAGCGGACGGAACCGCTGCGCACCAGGTTTTCCAGGTACTCCACCGCCTCCCGCAGCTCCTTGTCCGGCAGCATGCACAGGATGGGACCGGCGTAGCGGGGGATAAACCGGGCCACCTGCTCCTGGCCGCTTTCCAGCTCCCGGAGCAGGTCGATGGCGATTTCGTTGATCTGGGTGACGGTAAGAGAGCGGCACAGCCGGGTGAGCTGCTCTCCGGCGTACTCCCGCACCGGCAGGTGCTCGCTGACAGACAGCAGGTTGGAAAGGTGCATGGCCGTGTGGAAAGCGGTGTCCGGATCGTCCTGGGCATGGCTGCACAGCAGGTCAATCTGCACCAGCTTCACCGTCCAGTGGATAGCGTTTTTCAGGTTGCTCAGGTAGAGGTCGGAGACCTCCTCCGGGCTGATGGCCTGGACCGGCTGCCCCAGGGTCCGGCAGCGCAGGCAGTCCAGCACCAGGCGGTTTTCTCCCTCCGCCGGGCGGCAGCCGTACACCTGCGCTTGGATGAGAGGCGCGGCCTCCGGCCGGCCCTTTGCCAGGCCCTCCAGGCAGCGCAGGACAGAAATCTGAAGCCGGATCTCCCCGTCCTCCCGGAGCATGCGCCCCAGGGCGGCGATGGTGGGGGACAGGTCCTCCTCCGGCAGATAATCGGGCGGCACCCGCCCCAGGGCGTCGGCCAGCTGGAACCGGTCCTCTCCCTCTGCCTGCCGCAGCCGCCGGAGCAGGGGCTCCAGGAAGGGCTGGGACTCCCGCTTGTCACAGTGGGCGAACAGGCTGCCGCAGATCACCTTTAAGGAGTTGGAAATCCGCTGGGCGTGCTTGGCGGTGATTTTACGGTCCGGGCAGAGGCACTGCTGAATGGTCTGCTCCCACAGGGCCACCGCCTCGTCCAGCAGAGCCATCATGGTGGGGATCATGGTGTCCTGCCTGGCGTTCACCGGCCGCTCCTTCCGGTACTTGGGGCCGCTGTTGGCCAGGATCTGGCCCATCAGCTGCCCGGCCTTCCGGCGCACGTCCCCGTCCGGGTGCATGAGCAGCTCATAGAGCAGGGCCAGAGTCTTTTTCTTGTTGGCGGTGGAGAGGTAGGTGCTGTACTCCTCCAGCAGGTGCAGATAGGTGCGGATGCTTTGCAGGCTCTTTTCCGTCTTAGCCTGCTCCAGCAGCTGCTCGAAGGTGGCGTCGGTGCTCACCATGTTCATCAGGCGGATGGAGTTTGCCAGGGTCATGTTCCGCAGGCCCTGGAGGGCCCCCTGAGCAGAGAGCAGGGAGGGGTCGGTGGTGTCCGGCTCTTCCAGGGCATGGCAGGCCAGGTCGGGGGAGACCCCCAGGGAGCGGAGGTAGGTCTCAAAATCCCGGAGCTTGCAGTACACTGTCTGGTACCGGCGCTGCTTTTCCGGGGTCATGTTGTAGAGCTTGGAAAACACCAGGTCCCGGGCCTGGGCCAGGGAGTAGATGGCCATGTGTTCCTTCCCGTCCTCCCCCCGGCTGCCCCGCACCCGGAAGTCGGCGTAAATCAGCAGGAGGGATTCGATGGACAGGTTCTCAAACTCCAGGTCCCAGGTGGAGTGGTTGGCGGAGATAGCGCCGATGTCCTCCAGGTCCAGCTGACTGAACCACTGCCAGGTGTAATAGTAGTGGAGATAGGGAATCCGCTGGGCATCCTCTCCCCGGCAGCCGAACTTTCCGATGTCATGGCACAGAGAGGCAGCGCTGACCAGGGGAAGGTCTACCGGCAGGCCCGCCTGGGCGGCCAGCATACCGGTGTGCAGGGCCACGTTGTGCACCCCGATGGTGTGGGAGGCCGGGTCAAAGGGCATGATCTCCCGGCCGATGCGCAGCAGGGCCAGCAGATGGGAATCGGCCACTGCGGCGGCAAACCGCGGGTACCGGTCCTCCACCCGACTGCCGGAGAGGGAAGACGGGTCCAGAGGAATCAGGTCCAGCAGGGGGTCGAAGGGCTCTTCCTTCCGGGCCAAAACCTCCTCCAATGCAGCCAGATACGCAGCCTGGTCCCGGGTAAGGGGGGCTGCGCCGTGGCCGGAGGCCTCGTCGGGAAACAGGTTGTCGGACAAACGGACATAGAGGGTGTTCAGCCACTGGAGAGGCTGGGACAGCTCAGGACGGCAGAGGGCCAGCACCTGCTGGCAGAGACCGTCGCTGTGGGCGGACAGCGCGCCCGGCGAGGGCGGGCCGCCGGAAGGGCGCAGGTCAGAATTGGATGTAAGCATCGTTCATACCTCCCCGGATTTCCGCAGCGCACAGCGGAAACATAAGATATGGGCCATTGTAGCACGCACCGGCAAAAAACGAAAGATAAAAATAACTTTCTTGCAACTTTTTCTCGAAATTAAAGAAAAACGCTTCTGAAAGAAATTGTTTCCGCAGAAAACAAATCATTTTCCTGCAAAATGAGATCCTTGGGAATGGCGCCATTTCTAAAGAAACGGTGAAACAATCTTAAGCTTCTCTTAAGTCCGTTGACAGGAAAAAAACGGGCGGCTATCATGCTTTTAACAGGCGGGAGCCTCCCGCCCCATTCCTTTCAAAACTGTAAGGTTTCCCCCGCAAATGTAAGGAAAACCGATGGCGGAGAAAGGCCCATCCGCGCTATGATTGCGGTGTAATCCAATGATCCGGAGGGATAGCGATGACACTGCTTGAAGTGAAACAATTAAAGAAAACCTACACCACCCGCCTGGGGGGCCACATGGTGCCCGCCCTGACCAACGTGAACTTTTCCGTGGAGCAGGGGGAGTACCTGGCCATCATGGGGGAGTCCGGCTCCGGCAAGACCACCCTGCTGAATATCGTGGCCTCCATGGACCAGCCCACCAGCGGCCAGGTACTTCTGGAGGGGAAGGATCTGGGGCAGATCAGAGAAAAGGACCTGGCGGCCTTCCGCCGGGATAACCTGGGCTTTGTCTTTCAGGACTTTAACCTGCTGGACACCTTCTCCCTGCGGGACAATATCCTTCTGCCCCTGGTCCTGTCCGGGATGGCCTACGGAGAGATGACCAAGCGCCTGACGCCCCTGGCGAAGAAGCTGGGGATCGGGGACATTCTGGACAAATACCCCTACGAGGTCTCCGGCGGGCAGAAGCAGCGGGCCGCCGTTGCCCGGGCCTGCATCACCCAGCCCCGGCTTTTGCTGGCGGACGAGCCCACCGGCGCCCTGGACTCCCGGTCCTCGGACCAGCTGCTGGACCTGTTCGGCCAGCTGAACCGGGAGGGGCAGACCATCCTCATGGTGACCCACTCCGCCAAAGCGGCCAGTCGGGCCGGCCGGGTGCTGTTTATCAAGGACGGGGAGGTCTACCACCAGCTCTACCGGGGGGACCGGACCAGCGAGGCCATGTTCGCCCAGATTGCAGATACCTTAACCGCCCTGGCCGCGGGAGGTGAGGACCGTGGGTAAGCTCTTTTTCCCCAAGCTGGCCGCCGGAAACCTGGTGCGCAACCGGCAGTTCATCTTTCCTTACCTGCTCACGGGCCTGCTCACCGCCGCCATGTTTTACAACGTAGCCTTTCTCACCTGGAGCCCGGACCTGTCCAACATGCCCGGGGCAGCCAACATTCAGAGCATCATGTATGTGGGCACCGTGGTGGTGGGCCTGTTCGCGGTGATCTTCCTGCTGTACACCAACAGCTTTCTCATGAAGCGCCGGCAGAAGGAGATCGGCCTGTATAACATCCTGGGTATGTCCAAGGGTCACATCGCCCTGATCCTGTTTTGGGAGACGGTATACACCTGCCTCATTACCATCGGGGGCGGGCTGCTCCTGGGCATTCTGCTCTCCAAGCTGCTGATCCTGCTGCTGTTCAAGCTGCTCTACTTTACGGTTCACTTCGGCTTTTCCGTAAGTCCCTCTGCCCTTGGGGTGACGGCTGCTCTTTTTGCCGGGATCAACCTGCTGGCCCTGGCCAAGAATCTTCTTCACGTCCGCCTGTCCCGGCCGGTGGAGCTGCTGAAAGGGGGCAACGTGGGGGAGAAGGAACCCAAGACCAAAAAGCTCCTGACCCTTCTGGGGGTCCTCACCATTGGGGCAGGGTATTTCATTGCCCTCACCACTGAGTCCCCTCTGGACGCCATCATGCTCTTTTTCGTGGCGGTGGTGCTGGTGATCGTCGGCACCTACTGCCTGTTTACCGCCGGGAGCATTGCCCTGCTCAAGGCCCTGAAGAAAAAGAAAAACTACTACTACCAGCCCAAGCACTTTATCGGCGTATCGGGAATGCTCTACCGGATGAAGCAGAACGCCGTGGGCCTGGCCAACATCTGCATCCTCTCCACCATGGTGCTGGTGATGCTCTCCACCTGCTTCTGCATGTACATCGGGGTGGACGACGCGGTGTCGTCCATGTATCCCCATGACATGACCTTTTCTCAGATGAAAGACGATCCCGACCGCATTTCGGAGGAGGAATATGAAACCGCTGTTCTGGCCCAGGTGCAGGCAGCGGGCCTCACGGTTGAGAAGGCCTGGTCCTGGCATATGCTGAGCATGAACACCATCCAGGACGGGGACCGATTCACTCTCATCCAGCGGGAGGACGCCCTGGGACAGATCGTATTCACCGAGATCATCACCCAGGCGGGCTATGAGGCCGCCACAGGTGAGAAACTGAACCTGCAGCCCGGTCAGGCGGCGGTGTACTCCACCGAGGAAATCCCGGACACCTTCACCCTGCTGGACAGCACCTTCCAGGTGCTCCATCGTCTGGATGAGTCCCCCACGGAAGGGTACAGCGCCTACTCCAGCCGCCGGCTGAGCCTGGTGGTGCCCGATGAAAACGCCCTGGAGGCGCTGTACCAGCAGCAGTTCCACTACGCTGACATGGCGCAGAACGTGGAATGGCAGCTCAACCTGGATGTCGCCGGGGCCAGCGACCAGGAGATTCTGGATGCCTATAACGAAACCGTCGAATCCATGGCGGAGCGTTACAGCCAGCCGGACTACGGGGAGAACGGAGAAATCACCGGCATCCGGCCCCTGTCGGTTTACAGCGAATGCCAGCAGGAGGGCAAGCTGGAGGTATACAGTATCTACGGCGGTCTGCTGTTCCTGGGCCTCTTCCTGGGCTTCCTCTTCCTGATGGCCACGGTGCTCATCATCTACTATAAGCAGATTTCCGAAGGCTACGAGGACAAGGAGCGCTTTGCCATCATGGAGAAGGTTGGCATGAGCCAGCAGCAGGTGCGCACCGCCATCCGGAGCCAGGTGCGGACCGTGTTCTTTCTCCCCCTGGCCGGAGCGGTCATCCATCTGGCCGCTGCTTTCAAAATGATTACCAAGCTCATGGCGGCCCTTCACCTGGACAACGTCCCCCTCTTTGCCCTCACCAGCCTGTGCACGGTGGCAGTGTTCGCCCTGGGGTATCTGATTATTTACACGTTCACCGCACGCACCTACTACAAAATCGTCCGCTGAGTGTTCCCCATAGAGAAAGGAGAGACGGGACCATGCTGAGCCAGCTCATCGCCGATTACCTGCTGAACTATATGGTTCTCCTTCCCTGCCTGCTGTTGATGGAGGCAGGGGTGGCCACCGTCTTTCACTGGGAGAAGATCCGCCCGCCCAGGGGCTTCTGGATTGGCTGGCAGGTCCTGGCCTTCCTTCTGGTGGTGATGCTGACCGTCACCGGGGCAGGAGACATTCAGGATCTGCTGCGCTTTGAAACCGTCTTCTCCTGGGAGGATGTGAATCTCATCCCTCTGCGCTGGGCCCTAGAGGACATGAGAGGCTTTCTTCTGAATGTGGTGCTGTTCCTGCCTCTTGGGTGTCTGCTTCCGCTGCTGTTCCGTCAAGGAACCGGCATGAGGGACACCGTGTTGACCGGTTTTCTCCTCTCCCTGCTCATTGAGGTCAGCCAGCTGTCCACCTTCCGGGCCACCGACGTGGATGACCTTCTGGCCAACACCCTGGGAACCCTGTTGGGCTTTCTCCTGTTCCGGCTTCTCCTGTCCAAAGTCCGGGTTTTTCAGGCGGATAACCAGGGCAGCTGGCCCGTCCGCCATTTGGCGCTGCTTACGGCGGCAGGTCTCTTTTTCTTCCAGATGTTTCTGGGGGGACCCATCCAGCGGGTGGCCTTTTCGTGGATTTATGGATATTAAGGAAAAATGTGGCTGTCAAATTGCCCCCTTTGTTGTATAATCAAAGCACAAAGGGGGCGATTTTATGGGAAAGAAGGAAGAATTTTTCTTTGACTCGGTCTCCGGCGGGACCAAAATCCACGCGGTCCGTTATGTGCCGGAGGGACCCATCCGGGGCATCCTGCAAATTTCCCACGGGATGGTAGAGTACATCGAGCGGTACGAGGGCTTTGCCCGGTATCTAACCGGCCAGGGCATTCTGGTCACCGGCAACGACCACCTGGGCCACGGCGGGTCCATCCGCACCAAGGACGACTACGGCTTTTTCGCGGAACGCGACGGCAACGGGGCGGTGCTGGCAGACCTGCACAAGCTGACGGAGATCACCAAGGGGGATTACCCCAGCCTGCCCTATGTGCTGCTGGGCCACAGCATGGGCTCCTTCTACGCCCGGCAGTACCTCTGCCAGTTCGGCGGGGAGCTGGACGGGGCCATCATCATGGGCACCGGCTGTCAGCCCCGGGCTCTGGTGAAAGCAGGGAAGGCCCTGTGCTCGCTGTTGGCGGCCTTCAAGGGCTGGCGGCACCGGAGTTCTCTCATTGACAACATGGCCTTCGGCGGGTACAACAAAAAATTCGAACCCGCCCGCACCCCGCGGGACTGGCTCACCAAGGACCAGGCCATTGTAGACGCCTATCTGGCCGACGAGCGGTGCACCTTTGTGTTCACCCTCAACGCCTACCACAGCATGTTCACTGGCATTGACCGGCTGTACGACAAGGCTTTCCTGGCCCGGATGCCCAAGGAGCTGCCGGTGCTCTTCACCGCCGGGGCGGACGACCCGGTGGGGGAGTTTTCCAAGGGAGTTCTCCGGGCGGCGGACATGTTCCGTCAGGCGGGAATGCGCCAGGTGGAGGTGAAGCTCTACCCCGGCGACCGCCACGAAATTTTAAACGAGACCGACCGCCAGACCGTCTACGCCGACCTGGCTGGCTGGCTGGACCGGGTCTTTGCCTCCCGGCCTGCCCAGGCGGAGGAAACCGCCGCTGCCGCACCCTAAGAAGCCGGAGGAGGGAAGGATATGTATCGCATCTATCTTGTGGAGGACGACCAGGTGATCGCCGGAGCCATTGCCGCCCGGTTGGAAACCTGGGGCTTTCAGGTTCAGCAGGCGGAGGATTTCTCCGACATTCTGGGGGAGTTTGCCGCCTTTCAGCCCCACCTGGTTCTCATGGATATCACCCTGCCCTTCTTTAACGGCTACCACTGGTGCCAGGAGATCCGCCGGGTCTCCCGGGTGCCCATTCTCTTTCTCTCCTCTGCGGCGGAGAACATGAACATCGTCATGGCCATCAACCTGGGGGCTGACGACTTCATCCCCAAGCCCTTTGACCTGTCCGTGCTTTTGGCTAAGGTTCAGGCAGCCCTCCGCCGGGCCTATGACTACCAGGGCCAAAGCACCCTCATGGAGCACCGGGGGATGCTCTTCAACAGCCTGGACTGCACCGTAACCTACGAAGGAAAGCAGGCGGAGCTGACCAAAAACGAAAACCGTCTGATGCAGGTTCTCCTGGAGCACAAGCCCAACGTAGTCTCCCGGGAGGATCTGATGGCGGCCCTGTGGGCCTGCGACAGCTATGTGGACGAAAACGCCCTGTACGTGAACATCACCCGCCTGCGGCGCAAGCTGGAGAGCATCGGACTGGAGCAGGTGATTGTCACCAAAAAGGGCCTGGGCTATCTGGTGAAGTGACATGGGAAAACCGATTTTGTTTTTCTCCTGGCTGCGGGTCCAGCGGCTGGCCGCAGCCGTGGGCCTTCTGGGAGCGGGGGTGAGCGTTCTGGTGTTCTGGCTCTACGGCCTGCCGGGCGAGGGGCTGGTGTACACCCTGGTTCTGTGGGCGGCTGGATTTTCTGTGCTGGGCGGTGTCGATTTCTTCCGGTTCCGCCGCTGCCACAGGGATCTGGAAAAGCTGCACAAGGAGATTCTGGTCACCGCAGAAAACCTGCCCCGACCGGGCTGCCTCATTGAGGAAGATTACCAATCGCTTCTCCGTCTGCTGGAAAGCACCCTGCGGGACAGGCAGGCCCAGGCCGACCAGGCCATGGCGGATCAGCTTGCCTATTACACCCTCTGGGTTCACCAGATCAAAACCCCCATCGCCGCCATGGACCTGCTTCTCCAACAGGGGGAGAGGGGACTGGCCGCCCAGGCGGAGCTGTTTAAAATCTCCCAGTATGTGGACATGGCGCTGCAGTACGTCCGGCTGGACGGAACCACCCGGGACCTGCACCTGTCCCAGGTTTCCCTGGATCAGGTGATCCGCCAGGTGGTGCGGAAGTATGCCAAGCTGTTTATCCTCAAAAAGATCCGTCTGGACTTTCGGGAGACGGGCCTTACCGTTCTCAGCGACGAAAAGTGGCTGGCATTTCTCCTGGAGCAGCTGCTCTCCAACGCCCTGAAATACACCCCGGAGGGCGGGCAGGTTGCCATCTTCGGGGAGCCAAGGGAGATTCTGGTGATTGCCGACACCGGTATCGGCATCGCCCCGGAAGACCTGCCCCGGGTCTTTGAACGGGGCTTTACCGGCCAGAACGGCCGCCTGGACAAGAAAGCCACCGGCATCGGGCTCTACCTCTGCCGCCGGGTGACGGAGCTTCTGGGACATACCCTTTCCATTACCTCCGCGCCAGGGAAGGGAACCCAGGTGCGGGTAGGTCTTCGGCGGCCGGACCTCACGGTAGAATGAGAAAACGCCTCGGGCCTGCGGGTTTACTCGCAGGACGCCGGGGCGTTTTTTCTGGAAGAACGGAACAGACAGGAGGCGCAGAGGGCTGCGCCGCTCACTGCCAGGCACAGGTAAAAGCTGAGGACACGGCTGAGAATCATGGCCCCGGAGATCAGGGCCGGCGGGAAGAGAGAGCGGTAGAGCAGGAGAAAGCCCCCTTCGCTGAGCCCCACCGCCCCAGGCAGAGGCAGGGAGGATACAGACAGAAACAGCACCGCCTGCATTCCGATCACACCTACCAGCCTGGCGTTTTCCAGCCCGAAGGCCAGATAGACCCAATAGGGGATGCTGTGGCAGGCCGCCAGCTGAAGAAGGGACACAGCCACCATTCCGGCCAGCTTCTTCTTGTTGGTCCGGTAGCAGTGGGTGCACCGGCGCAGGTCCGCCCACTGGGCCCGGCCCCAGGCTGCCCAGCCCTCTGCTCGCCGGGGGAACAGTTTTCCGGCGGGAATCATAAGTTTACCCCACAGAAAGGGCAGCAGCCGGGGAGAGAACAGCGCCGTGCAGAGCAGGAGCACCACCACCAGATTCAGCCCGGCCCCCACCAGAAAGCACAGCTGAACGGCCTTGTCCAGGGCCAGCAGCTCCTGGCGGCAGAGGAGAAAGCCACCCACTGCCAGAACCGCCCCCGCCAGCTGGAAGGAGAAAAACTCCGTCAGCAGGGCCAGGACCCCAGGGGCGGCGGGATGACCGTCCTGGTGCATGGCCAGCAGCTGCATGGGCTGCCCGCCGGAGGCAGAGGGGGTGATGGAGCTGAAAAAGAAGCCCGTAAGGGCATAGCGCAGACAGGCGGGGTAGGATGCGCTGCTTCCGAACAGGGATAAACCCGTCTGTATGTTTCTGGCCTCGCAGCAGAAGTAGCACGCCATGCACCCGGCCCCAACGGCCAGCCAGCGGGGATCGGCCTGGATCAGAGCAGACCACAGCTGACCAGGGTCCTGCCCCCGGAGCAAAAGGGCAAAGGCCGCCACAGTGAGCAGAAGGAACAGGCCCCCGCAGGCCAGCCCCTTGTTCCGGCTACTCATGGCACACCAGGGGCCGGAAGGTGAAGCCCTGGTCCAGCCACTCCGGCAGCAGAACGTCCAGGGCCTGGATGGTCCGCCCTGGCGCGCCCTCGGCGCCCCGGCCGTCGTGGAGGCAGATCACCGCCCCGGGATAGACCCGGGCCCGCAGGCGGCGGATGATCTCCCCGGAGGTGATATCCCCCCGCCAGTCCTGGGCCATCACGTCCCAGAGGATGGGGTGGAGGCGGCGGGTGTGGATCTGCGCCAGGCTGCTCCAGTTCACCACGCCCCAGGGCGGGCGAAAATACCGGGGAGCAACCCCCAGGTCGTTTAACGCAGTTAACCCATCGGAAAAATCCCTTCGGGTCTGCCGGGGGCCCATCAGGTAGGCGCTGTGGTGGTGGGCAGAGTGAAAGCCGATGGCGTGACCCTCCGCCTGCATCCGCTGGATGAGGGCGGGATTCTCCCGGGCGTGGTCTCCCACCACAAAAAAGGTGGCCGGGACCTGGTGGCTGGCCAGCAGGTCCAGCAGGGCGGGGGTGTAGTCGGGGCTGGGGCCGTCGTCAAAGGTGAGATAGAGAACCCCCGGCTCCTGTCTCCGGTTCCGGCTCAGCCGCCGGCGGGCTTTGCCCAGGGAAGAGGGGAGGAAGGCGTAGCCGGCCGCCGCTGCGCAGGCGAGAAGAAGAAAAATCAGCATGCTGCCTCCTGTTCTCCGGCGTACCGGTCCAGGGCGGTGACCTGGTCCAGACTGCGCAGGGCCCCTGCCATCTTCCGGCGCATGTCCGCCAGCCGGGCTTTGTCCCCCAGCAGGTCCAGAATCTGCCGGGCCTCCTGGCCCTTGTCCTCCAGCACCATTCCGAAGCCGTGGCGCTGGACGTAGGCGGCGTTCTGCTCCTCCTGCATCAGGAAGGGGTGGAGCAGGCAGAGGGGGGTGCCGGTGTGGATGGCCTCGAAGGTGGTGATTCCTCCTGCCTTGGTGAGCAGCAGATCCGCCCGGGCCATGTACCCGGCCACCTGGTCGGTAAAGCCGATCACCTGGAAGGCCGGGTAAGAAGCGGCAAGGGACCGGCGCAGTTCCTCGTTCTTGCCGGCGATCACCGTTACATGAAGGTCCGGCTCCCGGGCCAGGGCGGAGAGCAGTTCGTCCGCGTTGGGGATCAGCCCCAGACCGCCCCCCATCACCAGCAGCTCCCGCTGGGAAGAGACCCGGCGCATGGGCCGGTGGAACTCCTGGCGGACGGGGATGCCGCTGACCACAATCCGGTTTCCCGGCACTCCCTGGCGGAGAAGCTGAAGGCGGGTGGCTTCATCCCCCACAAAGTAACAGTCCGTCCCCGGGGCGATCCACTCCCGGTGGGCCTGGATGTCGGTAATGTAGGTATACAGGGGGATGGTGCTGCCGGTGGCTCGCTTGTAGGCAGAGAGGTACTGGGAGCTGAGGGGCAGCGTGGAGATCAGCAGGTCGGTCCTGCTGTCCCGCAGCAGCGCGTCCAGCTTCTGGATCATGGTTCCCTTCATGGGGGTGCAGCTGTACCGCCCCGCCATACGATTGAGGAAGTTATAAACCCCGGCGCAGTAGTTCACCGTAAAATCAAAGCAGCCGTAGACCAACTTGTTCAGCTGAGGAAAGCAGTGCTCCACCACGTCAAGAATAGTGACGCAGGCGGCGGGGTCCTGGCGCAGGATCTCCTGGCGCACCGCCTGGGCGGCGGCGATGTGGCCCTGGCCGAAGTGGCCGGTAAAAATCAGAACGTTCATGGTGTTCCCTCCCTGAAATACTTTGATGTTTCTTTCAGGTTCAGTATAGCAAAGGAATCTTTTGCCGGAATTAAGGGAAAATGAAGGTTTTCTTAAGAGAATCCGTAGAAATCATTACGCCCGGACTGCGGTCTTTTTTCTTGTACCCTCTTGCACTTCGGACCGCCGTATTGGGTGATAATCTGGGCCGCCAGCTTGGGATTGGTGTTCTTAATGCGGACAGGGTACTGTAACTTCTTCTGATAGGTGAACATAGGTTATCCCTCCTCCTCAGGATACTGCCAGGGCCAGGGGCCGTCGCCCCAGGTGTAGGAGCCGTTCAGGGCGGCGTCCGTCATAGTCAGGGGACCGTGCTGCTCCACATAGGCGGCCCGGGCAGTCTTTTCCAGCTCCACATAGTTCTGGAAGAGAGCGAAGGCTTCGGCGTCATAGGGATGGGTGTCCAGATACAGCCCCAGTTCCAGGATCACAAAGTCCAGAGCACGCAGCTGGTTCAGGTGGCTGTCGGCCAGCTGGCTGGGATTGACCTTCAGGTGGAAGGGAAGGTCCAGATCCGGGAAGAGGGTCCCGGCCTCCAGGGCCTTGGTTCGGTCATAGCGCTCCGGGTTGGGCCCCTGGCGCACCACAAAGGGGACGGCGAAGGGACCGCAGGGGGGAAGGGAACCCTGACCGGCAGGGCAGGTCCGCTGGGTCTCTTCCGTCTGGTTTCCGTTGGAATTGCAGAACAAAGGAACTACCTCCTTCAACATAAACAGCGCGGAAACGAAGATATCCGCGTTCATTCCAGCTTATGCGTCAAAGGGCCGATTGGGAACCGGGATTGCGCCGCCGCCCCTTCTTTGTTATAATCTGAATACGAAAACCCTCCCGGCGCATAAGGTGGCAGGGGAGGGATGTCAGTTGAAACGATATGTAATCCGCCGGGTCCGGCTGGGCTCGATCCTGCTGGCGGCCCTGGCGATGGTGCTGGCGGTGCAGATGTTCCGGACGGAGGAGACCACGCCGGTCTTTGCCCGGCTGCCCCGGCAGACCCTGGTGATTGACCCGGGGCACGGGGGAGAGGACGGAGGCGCGGTCTCCGTCTCCGGCCAGAAGGAGAGCCAGGTGAACCTGGCCATCGCCCTGCAATTGGACCAGCTTATGGGGTTTTACGGGGTGCAGACGGTGCTGACCCGGTCGGAGGATATCTCCATTCACGACGCCAGCGCCTCCACCCTGCGGGAGAAAAAGGTCTCGGATATCCACAACCGGGTGAACCTGGTGAACGGTCTGGAAAACGCCACCCTTATCAGCATCCACCAAAATTCCTATCCCGGCACCAGCTGCCAGGGGACCCAGGTGTTTTATGGGGATGAGACCCTCTCCCTGCCTCTGGCCAGGAAGATTCAGGAGACCGTCCGCGTCTGCCTGGACCCGGACAACGCCCGGACCCCCCAGCACATCCCCTCGTCGGTCTACCTGATGAACCACATCTCCTGCCGGGCGGTGCTGGTGGAGTGCGGCTTTTTGTCCAACCCGGAGGAGGACCTGCTGCTCCAGGAGAAGGCGTACCAGATGAAGCTGGCCCTGGTCCTGGCGGCCAGCTACATTCAGTGCGGAGATACACAGGAGGGAGAAGGCCTCATATGAAAGCGAAAACCATTTTTTACTGCACCCAGTGCGGCAATGAGACCCCCAAGTGGCAGGGGCAGTGCTCGGCCTGCGGCGCCTGGAACACCATCACAGAGCAGCCCGCCCCGGCCAGGGGCGGGCGAAGCAGTGGAGTCCGACCCACCCCGGTGGGCGTTCCGGCCCGAAAGCCAAGGCTGGTCTCCGCCCTGACCCTGGACCAGGAGATTCGGTTTGCCACCGGTCTGGATGAGCTGGACCGGGTTCTGGGGGGCGGCGCGGTGCAGGGCTCCCTGGTCCTCATCGGCGGCGCGCCGGGCATCGGCAAATCCACGCTGATGCTTCAGATCTGCCGTCAGATGTGCCAGGCCGCCAAGGTCCTCTATGTATCCGGGGAAGAATCTGAGCGGCAGCTGAAGCTCCGGGCAGACCGCCTGGGGGTGGGGAACCTGGACCTGTACCTCTTTGCGGAGAACAACCTGGAAACCGTCATTGCCGCCGTGGAGGAAACGGCCCCGGACGTGCTCATTGTGGACTCCATCCAGACCATGTACCACGGAGACCAGACCGGTTCCCCGGGCAGCATCTCCCAGGTCAAGGAGTGCACCATGGCCCTGATGCAGCTGGCCAAAAGCCGGGGAACCACCATTTTTGTGGTGGGCCATGTGAACAAGGAGGGGAACCTGGCCGGGCCCAAGGTCCTGGAGCACATGGTGGACTGCGTTCTCTACTTTGAAGGGGACCGGCACATGTCCCACCGGATTCTCCGGGCGGCCAAAAACCGCTACGGGGCCACCAATGAGATCGGCGTGTTTGAGATGGCAGAGAGCGGCCTGCTGGAGGTGCCCAACCCCTCCCAGATGCTTCTGGAGGGCCGGCTCACCGACGAGCCGGGGACCTGCGTTGCCTGCGTCATGGAGGGGGCCCGGCCGGTGCTGGCGGAGGTCCAGGCCCTGCTGACCCCCACCTCCTTTGGTAACCCCCGCCGGAGCAGCAACGGCTTTGACTATAACCGGGCCATGCTCCTGATGGCGGTGCTGGAAAAGCGGGGCGGCCTGGCGGTGAACACCTGCGACGCCTACTTAAATGTCATCGGCGGCCTGTATCTGGACGAGCCGGGGGCTGACCTGGCGGCGGTGCTGGCCCTGGCCTCCAGCTTCCGGGACAAGCCTGTGCCCGCGGACCTGGCAGCCATCGGGGAGGTGGGCCTCACCGGGGAGCTTCGGTCGGTGTCCGCCCTGAACCAGCGTTTGTCCGAGGTCCGCCGCCTGGGCTTTACCAAGTGTCTGGTGCCCCAGAACCGGGGCCGGGAGCACACCACGCCCCCGGCCGGGTTACAGCTCATCCCGGTGAAGAACATCCGGGAGGCTCTGGCGGTGCTCCTGTGAGGCGGGCCGGGGCAGATAGTGGACGCAGTCCCGCAGCTGGGCAGGGTCGCCGCCGGAGGCTGCCCGGGACAGGGTACAGCAGCCGTCCTGCTGATAGATGCACGGGTCCGTGCAGGGGATCAGGCTCAAGGGGATCACCTTCTTCCGGGGTTGGTGAACGTAGTATTCGCCGCCAGGCAGAAATCTAACGTAGAAAATCCTGACAGAAAAGCTCCCGGCACGCGGAAATGCGCGCCGGGAGCTTTGTGCTTTGCAATATGGAACGATTTAATTGCTCTCCTCTGCCTCGGGGATCAGCGCCACGCGGATCTCTAAGATCCGGCGGTGATCCAGCCGGGTAACCGTCACGTCCAGGTTTTCGTAGACGAAGCGGTCCCCCTCCACGGGCAGGCGGCCCAGCTGGTCCAGAACCCAGCCGCTGATGGAGGCGGAGTCAATGTCTGTGGCCCGGATGGAGAATCGGTCGAACAGATCGTCCAGGTTGGCCGTGCAGGCGATGAGATAGCTGCCGTCCTCCTGCTTTTTAAACTCCTCAATCACTTCGTCGTGCTCGTCCCAGATTTCGCCCACCAGCTCCTCCAGGATATCCTCCAGGGTGACGATGCCCATGGTGCCGCCGTAGTCGTCCACCACCACGGCCATGTGGGACTTGCTCCGCTGGAGGGACCTCAGCAGATCGGAGATCTGGGCGGAGCCTGTGGTGTAGAACACCTTGCTGATGAGGCTGGACACATCGGTGTGGTTGTGGTACCGGGCAGAGAAGAAGTCCTTCTCGTGGACCAGGCCGATGATGTTGTCGATGGATGTGTGGTAGACAGGGATGCGGGAGTAGCCGCTCTCGGCGAAGAGAACCGCCAGCTCCTCCATGGTGATGGTGTCCGGGGCAGCGACAATGTCCACCCGGGGGGTGAGGATCTCCTCCACCTCCATGTCGTTAAACTCAATGGCAGCGCGGATCAGTTCGCTCTCGTGGTGCTCCAGGCCGCCCTCGCTCTCCGCTTCCTCCACCATGGTGATGAGCTCTTCCTCGGTGATGCCCTCGTCCTTGGCGGGGTGGAAGATCTTCACCGCCAGCTTGTTGAACAGGCCGAAGAAGAGGTACAGGGGCGTCAGCACCGTCAGAACCACCCGCATGGCAGGCATTGCCCGCATACAGAACTTTTCCGGCTGGTCCTTTGCCATGGTTTTGGGCGTGATTTCGCCAAAAATCAGCACCACAACGGTCAGGACGATGGTGGAGATGGCCGGGCCGTAGGCGGGGTAGAGCTTGGTGAAAAGTACGGTGCCCAAAGAGGCGGCGGTCAGGTTTACAATGTTGTTGGCGATCAGGATGCAGGAGAGCAGCTTGTCGTACTGGTCCAGCAGTACCAAGGTTTTTTGTGCCCGGAGGTTTCCATCCTCCGCCTTGCTTTTCAGACGGACCTTGTTGGCAGAAGAGAAGGCCGTCTCCGTGGAGGAACACCAGGCGGAGAGCACAACCAGAATGATCAGAATCAGGATAATTGCTATACAGGTACTGTCCATAAGGGACGCATCATCTCAGCTTTCTAAAAATATTCTCATGTTTGGAACGTTTGGGAAAGCCCCAATTAAAATAAAATACGCCGCATCCTAATATCTTCTCATAGCATACCACAGGGAGAAAGGGATTGCAAGGGAAGAATCGCAGACAATTTGCCCACAGATGGAGCCTAAGAGAACCAAGAAAAGGTTTGCCAAACGGAAGAAAAGCAGGTATACTGCAAATACTCACTCACCTGAAAACCTCGTAGAGTTTCGCCGCCGCAGCGGCGAAAGAAAGTGAACTTATTTTTTCCGGCGGCGTGTACGCCGGGAAAAATACTGCTCGGCCTGCAAGTGTGCCCAAAGGGCGCGCGCAGAAGGCCGCATGCCCTTCTGTCGGAAAAGGCTTTGCCTTTTTCGACAAGTAAAAAGCAGGTATACTGCAAATACTGTTTATACATAGATACTAATACTAGATGATGCATAATACATAGAGAAGGAGAAACCCATGGGAAAGCTGACCTTTGCCATTCCCACCCTGCTGGGTGTTGAGGGCCTGACGGCCGACGAGCTGCGGCGCATGAAAATGGAAAACGTCCGGGCGGAAAACGGACGGGTGTTCTGCGAGGGGGAGCCCAAAGACATCCCCCGGCTAAACCTCCGCCTGCGCACCGGGGAGCGGGTGCTGATCCTCCTGGGCTCTTTCCCCGCCGCGACCTTTGAAGAACTGTTCGAGGGCACCCGGAAGCTGCCCTGGGAGCGGTTTATCCCTGACGGCGGGGCCTTCCCGGTGAAGGGATTCAGCCTGAACTCGGCTCTCCACAGTGTGCCCGCCTGCCAGTCCATTGTAAAAAAGGCGGTGGCCACCCGGCTGGGCAAGGTCTACCACCGCCAGACCCTGCCGGAGACCGGCGCCCTTTACCAGATCCAGTTTTCCATCATGAAGGATGTGGCCTCCCTGATGCTGGACACCTCCGGTCCCGGTCTGTACAAGCGGGGCTACCGGGCGGTGGGGGTAACAGCTCCCCTCCGGGAGACCCTGGCCGCCGCCCTGGTGCTCCTCTCCGGCTACCGGGGGAAGGACCCCTTCTGCGATCCCTTCTGCGGGTCGGGCACCATCGCCATTGAGGCGGCCCTTATCACCAAAAACCGGGCGCCGGGGCTAAACCGGACCTTTTCCGCCCAGAAGTGGTCCTGGTTGCCCTCGGATACTTGGGTGGAGGCTGCGGGGGAAGCCATGGACCTGGAATATGACGGAACCTATGATATCTGGGGCGGCGACATTGACCCGGCAGCCATCCAGGTGGCTCAGGGCAACGCGGTGAAGGCCGACGTGGAGGACCTGGTCCGGTTCCAGGTGGCCGACGCCCGAAGCTTTTCCCGGCAGGAGCCCTACGGCCGGGTGGTCTGCAACCCGCCCTACGGGGAGCGGCTCATGGAAAAGCAGGAGGCCGAGGTTCTGTACCGGGATTTTGGCAGGGCTGCCTTTGGACTGCCAACCGGATGGAAGCTTCATATCCTCTCTTCTCACACAGAGTTTGAGCGCACCTTCGGCAAACCGGCGGATAAAAAGCGGAAATTATATAATGGTATGATTAAGTGCGATCTGTTCCAGTACGGCGGAAAAAAGGGCAAACGCTCCTAAAGACCGTCTGCCAAGGACTTGTCTGAAAAGTGCACAAAAAAGAATTGGAATTTTCGTTACTTTTCGGAAATTTTAATGTTGCAGAATTGAGCTTGGCAGGGTATTATAATACTTGCCTTAGCACTCAAGTAAAAAGAGTGCTAACCCTGATCAAGTAAACTATTTAGCATATATAAGGAGGAACCCCAAATGACACTGAAACCTCTGGCTGACCGCGTTGTGATTAAGCGCCTGGAAGCAGAAGAAACCACCAAGGGGGGCATCATCCTGACCGCAGCGGCCAAGGAACAGCCCGACATGTCCGTTGTTGTGGCCGTTGGCCCCGGCGGCGTGATTGATGGCAAGGAAGTGAAGATGATCCTGAAGCCCGGTGACAAGGTGATCACCAGCAAGTACATGGGCACGGACGTGAAGATCGACGGCGAGCAGCTGACCATCGTCAAGCAGAGCGATATCGTCGCAATCGTGGAAGACTAACTGACCTTATTTCGGAAGGAGATCATAAATTATGGCAAAGATGCTCAGTTATGGGGAAGAAGCCCGTCAGGCTCTGGAGCGCGGCGTTAACAAGCTGGCCGACACCGTGAAGGTGACCCTGGGCCCCAAGGGCCGCAACGTGGTTCTGTGGAGAGCTTACGGCACTCCTCTGGTTACCAACGACGGCGTGACCATCGCCAAGGAGATCGAACTGGAAGATCCCTTTGAGAACATGGGCGCTCAGATGGTGAAGGAAGTTTCCACCAAGACCAACGATGTGGCCGGCGACGGCACCACCACCGCCACCCTGCTGGCTCAGGCCATCATCCGCGAGGGTCTGAAGAACCTGGTGGCAGGCGCCAACCCCGTGGTGATGAACAAGGGCATGGCCAAGGCCACCAAGGCCGCTGTGGAGGCCATCAAGAAGAATTCCCAGCCCGTGAACGGCAGCGACGACATCGCCCGCGTGGGCACCGTCTCCTCCGGCGACGAGAAGATCGGCACTCTGATCGCTCAGGCCATGGAGAAGGTTGGCACCGACGGCGTCATCACCGTTGAGGAGTCCAAGACCGCCGAGACCTACAGCGAAGTGGTGGAAGGCATGCAGGTGGACCGCGGTTTCCTGTCTCCCTACATGGTCACCGACACCGAGAAGATGGAAGCTGTTCTGGACGATCCTCTGATCCTCCTCACCGAGAAGAAGATCAGCAACATCCAGGAGATCCTGCCCGTTCTGGAGCAGGTCATCCAGTCCGGCAAGAAGCTGCTCATCATGGCCGAGGACGTGGAGGGTGAGGCCCTGTCCACCCTGCTGGTCAACAAGCTCCGCGGCACCCTGAACGTGCTGTGCGTGAAGGCCCCCGGCTTCGGCGACCGCCGCAAGGAAATGCTGCAGGATATCGCCATCCTCACCGGTGCTACCGTTATCTCCAGCGACTACGGTCTGGAGCTGCAGGACGCCAACATCTCTCACCTGGGCACTGCCCGTCAGGTGAAGGCCGGCAAGGAGACCACCATCATCGTGGACGGCGGCGGTTCTGCCGAGGCCATCAAGGAGCGCACCAACATGATCCGCAACGAGTACGAGCGCTCCACCTCCGAGTATGACCGCGAGAAGCTTCAGGAGCGTCTGGCCCGTCTGGCCGGCGGTGTTGCTGTCATCCGCGTGGGCGCTGCCACCGAGACCGAGATGAAGGAAAAGAAGCTGCGCATCGAGGACGCTCTGAACGCCACCCGCGCTGCCGTGGAAGAGGGCATCGTTGCCGGCGGCGGCACCGCTTATGTGAACGCCATCACCGACGTGGAGAAGCTCATTGATGAAGTGGAAGGCGACGAGAAGACTGGTGTGCAGATCATTGCCCGTGCTCTGACCGCACCTCTGCGTCAGATCGCCACCAACGCCGGCCTGGACGCCTCCGTCATCCTGGAGAAGGTCAAGACCAGCGGCCAGATTGGCTATGGCTTCGACGCTTACAAGGAAGTTTACTGCGACATGATCTCCAGCGGCATCGTGGACCCCACCAAGGTCACCCGTTCCGCGCTGGAGAACGCCGCTTCCATCTCCGCCATGCTGCTGACCACCGAAGCTCTGGTGGGCGACCGTCTGGCTCCTCCCTCCGCCACCGGTGCAGGCGCACCTGCCGCCGACATGAGCGGGGCTATGTATTGATAATCCGGACCCTTTTCCCAAAGGTTCTGAAACAAATGGCGCGCCGAATTTTTCGGCGCGTCCTTTGTCATGCGGCAGGAAAAATGGTTTCAAATCCCATTCGGATGTGATATAATATATTGTTAGACGAGAAAAAATCCGAGGAGGTATGCCCGTGAAACCCCGTATCTTAATCTCTCGCTCGCCGGAGAGCAGCGGCTTGTACGAGGCCGCCGTGGAACGCGCCGGCGGGGAACCCCTGTCCTTCCACTGCCCGGACCTGGAGATGGACTTCGACGGCCTGATCCTGGCCGGCGGCGGCGATATGGACCCCGAAGAATTTCAGGAGCTCAACCTGGGTTCTGTGGAGATCGACAAGCCCCGGGACCAGGCGGAGCTGGCCCTGGTAAGCCGCTGCATCAACGAGGGCAAGCCCCTTCTGGGCATCTGCCGGGGCCATCAGGTGGTGAACATCGCCCTGGGCGGCACCATCTACCAGGACCTGAAAGAACCCTTCCGCAGCGCCCACGCCCAGACCCCGGAGGGAGCCTCTGTCTCCCACCCCATCCAGACCGCAGTCTACACCATGCTGGATGAGCTTTACGGCAGCCAGCTGGTGGTCAACAGCAGCCACCACCAGGCCGTGTTCAAGTTCGGCCTGGGTATGTACCGCACCGCCTGGGACGAAAACGGCATTGTGGAGGCCATGCAGCACGGCAGCCTGCCCATCTGGACGGTTCAGTTCCACCCGGAGCAGATGACCGGCGAGGATGGCGGCCCTGACGGGCAGAAGATCTTCGACTACTTCCTGGAGCAGTGCCGCAAGCGCTGCGGGTTCTGACATGGCGGGCAAACCCACATCCAAGCTGCGGGAGGTCAACCTGGAGGCTGGGATGCCCTTTGCGGACCAGGCCATCAAGCGCCTGACCTTTGAGATCCATCACAGCCGGTCCATGGGCTGCTCGGTTCTCAAGATCATCCACGGCTACGGTTCCTCCGGCACCGGCGGCAAGATCCGCACCGCCTCCAGAAAATATCTGGCCCGGCTGAAAAGCGGGGGAGAGATTCAGGATTTTATTCCTGGCGAGGCCTTCTCCATCTTCGAGGAGGCCACCCGCCGGGCCTTTGTCCGGTGCGACGACCTGCGCCGGGACAGAGACCTGGACCGATACAACAACGGCGTGACCTTCATCGTGCTGTAGACCCAAACCAAAGAGGGGAAAGCCATGGATTTTACTGACAAAATTAATGCCACCAACAGCAAAAACTCCTTCATGCTCCACAACGGCATCCGTCTGATCCAGATGGAGAAGGATTACGCCAGGGTGGAGGCAGACCTGACCCGGGTTAACCGCAACCTGTACGGGGCAGTCCACGGGGGGATGTTTCTCACCATGGGGGACTGCGCCGCCGGCGGCGCGGCCCGGACCAACGGGATGCGCTATGTGACCGTGAGCAACAGCTTTGAATTTTTCCGCAACACCAAAAGCGACCATCTCATCGCGGAAGGGCGGATCAAAAGCCGGGGCCGCACCATCTGTGTGGCGGAGGTGGAGATTCACGACGGCCTGGGCAAGCTCCTGTGCAGCGGAACCTTCACCCTCTTCTGCACAGGGAAGCTGGACGAGCTGCCGGATGACTGATGGAATACCGCTCCTTTAACCAGGCCATGAAAGAGCGCTTTGGCTGCAAGGTCTACAAGCTGGCCCTGGACGGCGGGCTGACCTGCCCCAACCGGGACGGGACCCTGGGCACCCGGGGCTGCATCTTCTGCAGCAGCGCCGGCTCCGGGGAGTTTTCCGCTCCCGCCCGGGGGGATATCCCAAAGCAGCTGGCCCAGGCCAAAGCCCGGGTGGAACAGAAGAACAAGGGCGGCAAATACATCGCCTACTTTCAGAGCTTCACCAACACCTATGGACCTCTGCCTTACCTGGAGGCCATCTTCCGCCAGGCAATGGCTCCGGAGGACGTGGCAGCCCTCTCCATTGGCACCCGGCCGGACTGCCTGCCCCCGGCGGTGGTGGAGCTGCTGCAAACCCTCAGCCGAGAGAAACCGGTGTGGGTGGAACTGGGGCTGCAAACCATCCACCTGGAGACCGCCCGGTATATCCGCCGGGGCTACGACCTGGCGGTGTATGACGACGCGGTCCGGCGTTTAAAATCCGCCGGGCTGGAGATTATTACCCACGTTATTTTAGGCCTGCCCGGAGAGACCAGGGTAGACATGGTGGAGACCGCCCGCTATGTAGGCCGCGCCGGGGGAGATGGCATCAAGCTCCAGCTGCTTCATGTGCTGGAGGGAACCGACCTGGCCCGGGACTACCGGGCGGGCAAGGTGCCGGTTCTGTCCCTGGAGGAATACATCTCCATTCTGGAGGACTGTCTGGCGGTTCTGCCGCCGGACATGGTGATTCACCGGCTCACCGGCGACGGAGCCAAGCGGGATCTGCTGGCTCCTTTGTGGAGCGGAGATAAAAAGCGGGTGCTGAACGCCATCCGCACCGCTTTTCAGCGGGACAACGTCCGGCAGGGCAGCCGGTATCTGCCGCAGGAGAAACTTGATACAGGGAGCATCCCTGTGAACAAAACAGGAGGAAACAACCATGACCAAAATTGACATTTTTTCCGGTTTCTTAGGGGCCGGTAAGACCACCCTCATCAAAAAGCTGATTCAGGAGGCCTACCAGGGGGAAAAGCTGGTTCTGATCGAAAATGAGTTCGGCGAAATTGGCATCGACGGCGGCTTCCTGCAGGACGCCGGGGTGGAGATCACCGAGATGAATTCCGGCTGCATCTGCTGCAGCCTGGTGGGCGACTTCGGCCAGGCTCTGGAGCAGGTGCTCTTCCAGTTCAAGCCCGACCGCATCCTCATTGAGCCCTCCGGCGTGGGCAAGCTGTCCGACGTCATCGGCGCAGTCCAGCGGGTGGACAGCCAAGACATCCAGCTCAACGCCTTCGTCACCGTGGCCGACGCCTCCAAGTGCAAGATCTATATGAAGAACTTCGGCGAGTTCTTCAACAACCAGATTGAGCACGCTGCCGCCATCGTCCTCAGCCGCACTGCTGGCATGACCGAAAAGAAGCTGCTGGACACCGTGAAGCTGCTGCGGGAGCACAACGCCAACGCCCCCATCATCACCACCCCCTGGGAGGAGCTGGACGGCAAGCAGATCCTGGAGACCATGGAGAACAAGGACACCCTGAAGGAAGAGCTGGCCCGTCTGGCCGCCGAGCAGGCTGCCCACGACGAGGAGCACGGCCATCACCACGACCACGATCATGATCACCACCATCACCATCATGACCACGACCATGAAGACCATGATCACGAGGAGCATGAGCATCATCACGACCATGATCATGACCACGGGGAGCATGAGCACCACCACGATCACGACCACGACCATGACCATGAGGAGCACGAGCATCACCACCATCATGACCATGACCACGAGGAGCACGAGCATCACCACCATCATCATCATGACCACGATCATGAGGACAGCTGCTCCTGCGGCCACGACCACGACGCCGACGAGGTCTTCATCAGCTGGGGTGCTGAGACGCCCCGGAAGTACACTGAGGCTGAGATCACCGGCGCCCTGAACGCCCTGGCCGACGAGGCAGCCTACGGCGTGGTTCTTCGTGCCAAGGGCATCGTCCCCTGCGACGACGGCACCTGGATTCACTTTGACTATGTCCCCGGGGAGGAGAACGTCCGCCGGGGTCCTGCCGGGATCACCGGCCGCCTGTGTGTCATCGGCTCTGAGCTGAATGAGGACGCGCTGGACGTGCTGTTCCACCTGAACTAAGGGAAGGGGACCGCGCTATGATGGAAGAAATCCCTGTTTACCTCTTTACCGGTTTTCTGGACGCAGGAAAAACCAAGTTCATCCAGGAGACCCTGGAGGACGTCCGTTTCAACAACGGCGAGAGCACCCTCCTGCTCCTCTGCGAAGAGGGGGAGGAGGAGTACGAGCCCTCCACCTTCTCCGGCCACAACGTGTTCATTGAACTGATCGACGACCAGTCGGAGCTGACCCCCACCAACCTGGAGCGGCTGCAGAAAAAGCACGCGGCAGAGCGGGTCATTGTGGAGTACAACGGCATGTGGATGCTGGACGACCTGTACCAGAACATGCCTGATTCCTGGCTGGTCTACCAGGAGTTCATGTTTGCCGACTCCCAGACCTTTTTGACCTACAACGCCAACATGCGGGGCCTTGTGGTGGATAAGCTGAAAAGCTGCGAAATGGTGGTGCTGAACCGGGCCGATGAAAAGGTGGACAAGGTAGAGATCCACAAGATCATCCGGGCCGTCAGCCGCCGGACCAACATCGCCTACGAGGACCGCACCGGCGAGGTGTACTACGACGATACCCCCGAGGAGCTTCCCTTCGACATCGAAGCCCCCGTCATTCAGATTACCCCGGAGAACTATGCCATCTGGTACCAGGATATCTCCGAGGAGCCGGACAAGTACAAGGGCAAGACCATCCATGTGGGCGGCTTCCCCATGGTCCGGGAAAAGCTCCCTGCGGGCAGCTTCATCTTCGGCCGGAAGGTGATGACCTGCTGCGTGGAGGATATCACCTTCGCCGGGCTGCTCTGCACCGGCGGCAACCCCAAAACCCTCCGTGACGACCAGTGGATTGAGCTGACCGCAAAGGTCGCCATCAAGCACAACCGGGTCTACAACAAGAAGGGTCCCGTTCTCAACGTGATTGACATCCAGCCCGGCACCGCGCCGGCGGAAGAAGTGGCCACCTTCTACTGATTCCAAAACAAACATGCGCCCCCTGCCATCCACATGAGATGGCAGGGGGCGCGTTTTCCTTTCTGTTATTGAGGCGCTTCCGCTTCTGCGGGTTGTTGGGAGCCGATGCCGCTGGCCCGGGCTTCCGCCGCGGCCAGCGCCTCCGCCAGGCGGGCCTGCTTCTTCGCTCTGCGCCGCTGGAAGGGCCCGCCGATCTTTTCCGAAAGGCTGTCCAGCAGGGAGTAATACACTGGGGTGAAGAGCAAGGTGACCACCGTGGAGATCACCATGCCGAAGATCATCACAATGCCCATGGGCTGGAGCATTTCGTTGCCTTCCCCTGTGCCCACCGCCATGGGGATCAGGGCCAGCACCGTGGTCAGGGTGGTCATCAGAATGGGGCGGACGCGAAGGGGACAGGCCGCCAGAATAGCCTCATTCTTCTCCATGCCGCTGGCCCGGCGGATGCTGATATAGTCCACCAGGACGATGGAGGCGTTCACCACCGTGCCCACCAGCATGATAAGAGCCAGCAGGACAATGATGGACAGGTCCTGCCTGGTAAGAGGCAGGCCAAAGAGAGCGCCGGACAGGGCGATGGGGAGAATCAGCATCACCATCACCGGCATGATAAAGGACTCAAACTGGGCCGCCAGGATGAAATACACCAGGCCGATGGCCACCATCATCGCCAGGAACAGGGTGTAGAAGTTTTCCATAATCTCCGTGTAGGTGCCGCTGATCTCCGCCTGATAACCGTCGGGCAGTGCGTAGGCGTCCAGAACGGCCTGGACCTGCTCGGTAATGGAGGTGGTGTCGCCGCTGATGGAGTTGCCGGTGACCTGGATCTGCCTGGCCTGGTCGGTCCGGGTGATGGTCTGGGGGGTTAGCTCCACAAAGACCTCTGCCACGGAGGACAGGGGTATGGTACCGCCCATAGGGGTGGGGATTGGCATGGAGCGGGCGGCGTCCAGGCTCTTTGCGCTGGCGCTGCTGCCCTGAACCACAATGTCCAGATCGTCTCCGTTCAGGGTCATGGTGGTGGCAGTGGTGCCGGTGAGCTCCGCCCGGACGGCTGCGCCGATGGTGGCGGTGGTCAGGCCATATTGGGCAGCCGCTGCGTGGTTCACCGCGATTTTAATGGCGGGGATGCTGTTTTCCAGGGAATTGGTTACGTTCTCCGCGTCGTCCAGCCCGGCAATCTGCTGGGTCAGGTCATTGGCAATCCGGGTCAGCGTGTCGTAGTCCGGGCCGCTGACGTTCACCTCAATGTCATTTCCGCTGCTGATGGAGTCCACCATGCTGGAGGCGCCCGCGGTGATCTCACACCCGGCAATGTCCCGGAAGTGGTTGTTTAAGTCTCTGGCTACCTCCTTGCTGGAGCGGTCACGCGCCTGGCGGCCTACCAGGTTTACCGTAATAGAGGCAGACTCTGTGCCGCTGCTCATGAGGCTTCCGCCGACGGTCATGTACATATTGTCCAGCTCCGGGCAGTTTTCCTGGACGATCCCCATCACCCGGTCGCCGTAGGCAATGGTGTCCTCCAGCTCAGTGCCTGTGGGCATGTCCACAGTGATGCTCACCATGCCCTGATCCATGTCGGGAAGCAGGACGAGGTTGGTGGTCAGGCAGCTGAGAAGGAACACGGCCACCATGGCCACTGAAATCAGGCAGGCTTTCAGCCGGTGGCTGATAAAGTACGAGAGCAGGCTGTGATACTTTGCGGAAAGCCACGCCGCTTTTTCTCCGAACCTGGAGGGTTTGGTTCCGGCGGTCAGCTTTTGCAGGCGCACCGCGGTTTCATCCAGCAGGAAGTAGCACATGAGGGGAACCAGGGTCAGGGCGATGAGCAGGGAGGAGAAGATCAAAAAGGCAACGGTCAGGGAGAAGTCCTTGAACAGCATACCGCTTAAGCCCCCGCTGAGGCCGATGGGGAGAAAGACCGCGATGGTGGTAAGGCTGGAGGCGGTAATGGAGGTGACCACCTCTCCGGTCCCCAGCACGCAGCTGTCATACCGGCTGAAGCCGTCGCTGGCGTACCGGTAGATGTTTTCCAACACCACGATGGAATTATCCACCACCATACCGATGCACATGGCAATCCCGCCCAAACTCATCATGTTCAGGGAGATGTCAAAGATGTTCATCAGCAGAAAGACCGTCAGCACGCAGAAGGGCATGGACAGGGAAATGGTAACCGTAGGGCCGCCCCTGCGCAGGAAGGCAAAGACCACCACGGCGGAGAGAATCACGCCCAGGACGATATTTTGGATGGCGTTGCCAGCCACCTGCATAATGTAGTCGCTGGCTTTGTACACAATCAGCGGCTCAATGCTGGGGTTGTCCTCCTTCACTTCCTCCAGCGCCTTGACCACCTTGTTGGAGATCTCCACCTCGTTGGCCCCGGCGCGCTTGTTGATGGTGAGAACAACGCAGCTTTCCCCGTCAACCTTGGCGGCGCTTTCCTCCAGGGAGGTGTCCAGATAGACGGCGGCGATTTCATTCAGCCGCACCGAGCCCCCCTGGGGCAGAAAGATCATGGTGTTGGCCACGTCCTCCACCGTCTGAAACTGGCCGTTGGTGGTGGCGGTGAGCACGTTGGTGCCGTTGTGCACGTCGCCCCCCGGATAGAGCACGTTGGCAGCGGCCAGATAGTCGGACACGTTGGAGATGGTCAGCCCATAGCCGGACAGGGCGGAGGGATTGGTCTCCACCACAATTTTTTGCTGGATACCGCCGGTGATATCCACCGAGGCCACGCCGTCCAGACGTTCCAGAGCCGGACCCACGGTGTCGTCGGCCACGTTCTGCAGCTGCACCAGGTCGCTGCCCCCCAGGGCAATGACGGCCACAGGCATCATGTCGTTGATGTTGAAGTTATAGATGATGGGGTCGCTGCATCCATCCGGCAGGGTCAGCATGTCGAACTTTTCCCGCAGCTTGATGGCGGCGTTGTCCACGTCCGTGTCTTCCTGGTAGGTAATCATAACCATGCTGAAATTCTCCGAGGAGGAGGACTCAATGGCGTCAACCCCCGCCAGGGTGGAGATGCTGGACTCCAGGGGCCGGGTGACCAGCTGCTCGATGTCCTCGGGGCTGGCGCCTGCATAGGTGCAGACTACTACGGCAGCCGGGTACTCCATGTTGGGCATCAGGGAGAGCTTCAGGTTGGAATAAAAGACCACGCCAAACAGGGCGATCATCAGAAAGGCCAGGATGGTTGTGACCTTGTGCTTGATACAAAAGGCGGAAACTTTCATGGCTCACACCTCGCCGGAGACCACGCGGACCGGATCGCCTTCGGACAGGTAGAACTGCCCCACGGTTACCAGACGCTCTCCCCCCGACAGACCCGCGGTAATTTCGGTAACGCCGTCGCCCACCAGGCCGGTCTCCACCATCACCTTATGGGCCAGATCCTCGCTGTCCAGGATGTACACATACTGCCCGTCCACCCCGGTCTGGATGGCCTCTGTGGGGATGACCACCACATTGTTCTGGGTGTCGGTGTAGAAGGTCACGTCGGCAAACATGCCGGAAAACAGGCCGGAGGTCATCGAGGAGGGAATCTGGATGGTCACACTATATAGATGGGTCTGGGGGCTGGGGGACCAGCCAATGGAGGAGATGGTTCCCTGGAAGGATTGATTCGCAGAGGAAATGGTCACATCCGCCCGACCGCCCTTGGTCAGCTTGGAGACCAGAGATTCGGACACGGCGGTGCTGACCTCCATGTTGGAGGTGGACTCAATGGTAGCCACTGGCGCGCTGGGGGCGACAAAGTTGTTTTTCGAGGCGTTCAGCGAGACGACTGTCCCGGAAATGGGCGCCACCACTCTGCCGCTGCGGTCCACGTTTGCCAGAGAGGTCTCCAGCTGGGCAATGGTGGCCTCGTAGTTCTTCATGGATACCTCCAGCTGGCTCAGGGCGCTGTTCATGCTGGCCCGGGCATTGTCCAGGCTCGCCTTGGCGCTGTCCACCACCAGCTCGGGAACGACGCCCTTTTCAAAGAGATCCTGGACCTCTTCCACGGTCTTCTCCGCCTGGGCCACCTGCTGGGACAGAAGGGCGGACTGATCCGCATAGCTTTTCCTGGCGCTTTCATAGCTCATGACAGCCGTATCGTAATTGGCCAGGGTCGAGGAAATGTCCAGGGTGCAGATGGTCTGCCCGGCGGAGACCGTGTCGCCCACCTCCACATACACGTCGGTGCACTGGGCGGAGACCGCCACAAACACCGATTGCTGGTCGCCGGAGGCCACCTGCCCGGAGACTCTGTTCTCCGCGGAGATGCCGCCTCTCTCCACCAGGGCCACTTCCACAGGGGTGGCGGTGTCCTCTGGCTCCGGCTCCTCCTCACCGCACCCGCTCAGGGCCAGCAGGGCAATCAGGGCCATTGTGATCGAAAGGATTCTTTGTTTCATTGGGGTCCCTCCCGGGGCGATCTCAAAGCTCCTCAGAGCTTAGGTTTTTCTCTATTTTACTTAAAATGGAACGCATGGCGTCCTGCTCCTCCTGGCTCAGGCCGCGGACCATCTGCTGGTTCAGACCGGTAAACAGCTGATGGACCTGGCTTCCCACCAGTCTGCCCTGGGGGGTGAGCACCAGCTTTTTCAGCCGGGCATCGTGGGGAACGGAGCGCCGCTGGATGAGGCCTTTTTTCTCCAACGTGTTGAGCAGGCTGCTGATGGTAGACCGCCGGAGCTTAAAAAAGCTCTCCAGGTCCCGCTGATACAAATCCTTCTCCTCCTGGAAAAACAGAAAGCCGATGGCGGTCAGCTGAGAGACTGTCATCCCCTGGAGCAGGGCGTCAGGAAGCCGGCGGATGGCAATCCGGTGGAGCAGATTCATCACACACATGAACTGGGTGATATTCAGGGACGGATTCTCCAGGTATTCCATAGACCTCACCTCCCAAGAATGTTAGAAATCGTACAATATGGTCATGATACTCTATCCTATCGGAAATGTCAATAACAGGGGAAAGAGGGGGAAAAACATCTCCGGCCTGGGAATTGAAAGAATCGCCGGGGAACGATATAATAAGGGGAAACGGAAAGGAGGCTCCTGTGTGAAACGGAACATTGACTATAAAAAGACCCACCCCTTAAAAATATTTCTCTCCTACTACGGCCCCCACAAAAATCTGTTCATTCTGGACATGTGCTGCGCCTTTCTCATCTGCCTCATTGACCTGGCCTTTCCCTACGCCTCCCGGTCGGCACTGAACAATCTGCTGCCCAACAAGGCCTACCACGCCTTTTTCGTCCTGGTAGCCATTTTCATTGTGGCCTATGTGTGCAAGGGCCTTTTGTACTTTGTGGTCTCCTACTGGGGACACCTGTTCGGCGTCCGGGTAGAGGCGGACCTGCGCCGGGACCTGTACGGCCATATGGAGAGCCTGAGCTTCAGCTTCTTTGACAAGAACCGCACCGGCGTGCTCATGTCCCGGGTAACCAACGACCTGTTTGAGATCACGGAGCTGGCCCATCACGGCCCGGAGGACCTGTTTATCTCCACCGTAACCCTGGTGGGGGCGTTCTGCATTATGTGCACCATCGAGTGGCGGCTGGCGGTGGTAGCCTTCTCCATCGTCCCCTTCTTCCTGCTCTTTACCATCTACCAGAGACGGAAGATGCGCCGGGCAAACCTGAAGCTGAAAGCCAAAACCGGGGAGATTAACGCCACCATTGAGTCCGGCATCTCCGGTATGCGCACCGCCAAAGCCTTTCAGAACGAGGAAACCGAAAAGCGTAAATTCAACGCCATGAACGTCCAGTTCGTCCAGGCCAAACAGACCTATTACAAGACCATGGCCACCTTTATGGGCGGCATGGAGTTCAGCACCTCCATTATGCCCGTGCTGGTCATTGGCGCCGGGGGCTACTTCATTATGCGGGGAACAGTGGACTACGCGGACCTGGTGGCCTTCACCCTTTACGTTACCACCTTCACCACGCCGGTGAAAAAGCTGGTGAACTTCGTGGAGCAGTTCATGCAGGGCTCGGCGGGCTTCACCCGGTTTTTGGAGCTGATGCGCCTGGACCCGGAGATCCAGGACGCCCTCAACGCGGAGGACCTGGGCCCGGTCAAAGGAAATGTGACCTTCGACCACGTCAACTTCCGGTACAATGACCAGTCCCAGGTTCTGCGGGACGTGAGCCTGAAGATCCACGCCGGGGAAAAGTTCGCCTTTGTGGGCCCCTCCGGGGGCGGCAAGACCACCATCTGCCAGCTGATTCCCCGGTTCTACGACGTCACCGAGGGAGCCGTCCGGGTGGACGGCAAGGATGTGCGCCAGGTGACCCAGGCCTCCCTGCGGCGGCAGGTGGGTATCGTCCAGCAGGAGGTGTTTCTCTTTGCCGACAGCGTCATGGAAAATATACGCTACGGCCGGCCGGAGGCCACCGACGAGGAGGTCATCCAGGCGGCCCAGCTGGCAGAAATCCACGAGGACGTCATGGCCATGCCCAACGGCTACAACACCTATGTGGGCGAGCGGGGCGTGATGCTCTCCGGCGGACAGAAGCAGCGCATCAGCATTGCCCGGGTCTTCTTGAAGAACCCGCCCATTGTCATTCTGGACGAGGCCACCAGCGCCCTGGACAGCGTCACCGAGGCCAAGATCCAGGCCTCCTTCGACCGGTTGTGCGAGGGCCGGACCTCCATCATCATCGCCCATCGGCTCTCCACCATCCGCAACGCCGACCGCATCGCGGTGATCGACCGGGAGCAGGTGCTGGAGCAGGGCACCCACCGGGAGCTTATGGACCTGAACGGCGAATACGCCAGCCTGGTCCGCGCCCAGGAGCAGCTCTCCAACTAAAGACATAAAAAATAAGAGCGGCAGGAACCAAACCCGGTTCTGCACTTGTCAAGAAAAAGTAGACACTAAAAAAGACAAAATTACAAGAAGCCCAGTTCGGTCTTGTACTGAACTGGGCTTTTGTAGCCCAAGGCAGC
>SFPN01000020.1 GCA_004551945.1 Clostridiales bacterium
GAGGAGTAAAGCGGGAGGAGCTTCTGATCCACCACACCAAGCGTTTTGCCAAGGGCAAAACCTTGCCGCAGGCGGAATTCATTTCCGCCGAGGAAGTAAAATCCCATTCAGGGTCCCCGCGCGGCAGGCCGCGTGGGGCGGATCAGAAGCAGCTGGACGATCTGGCGATTGCGGTCACCAGAATCGAGGAGACCCCCGCAGAAGAAGAATAATTCCACAGCCTGTGGATAAAAAACCAGGAGCGCCATTTTTGGCGCTCCTGTTTTGTGCTTGATACCCCGCCGGAGGCAAAAAGAAACCCTTGAGAACCTTACCAACCCCATGCTATAATTAAAAATTATCGAACGCAGGGAGGAAACCACATGCAATACCGGCTCACCGAGGGGAGCGTACTCAAGAATATGCTGCGCTTTTCCCTCCCCTATCTCCTCTCCTGCTTCCTGCAAACCTTTTACGGCCTGGCCGATCTCTTCATCACCGGGCGGTACAACGGGGCGGACACCATCACCGCCGTCTCCGTGGGCAGCCAGGTGACCCACATGCTCACGGTGGTCATCGTGGGCCTTGCCATGGGAGCCACCGTAACCATCAGCCGGGCGGTGGGGGCCCGGGACCAGCGGAGGGCAGAGAAAACCATCGGCAGCACCATTTCCCTCTTTGCCCTCTTCGCCGTGGGGACCACGGTTCTGCTGCTGCTGGCGGCAGAGGGCATTCTCTCCCTGCTCTCCACCCCCGCCGAAGCCTTCAGCCAGGCCCGCAGCTATCTCACCATCTGCTTTGCCGGCATCCCCTTCATCACGGCCTATAATGTGATCAGCAGCGTCTTCCGGGGCCTGGGGGACTCCAAGAGCCCCATGTACTTTGTGGCCGCCGCCGGGGTCATCAACGTGATTCTGGACTGGCTGTTCATCGGCCCCATGGCCCTGGGAGCCGTGGGTGCGGCCTTGGCTACTGTCATTGCCCAGGGGTGCAGCGTGGTGCTGGCCCTGCTCTGGATGCGCCGGCAAAACCTGGGCATCACCCTGCGGAAGTCCGACCTGCGCCTTTCCGGCCTGTCCGTCCTGCTGAAAATCGGCGTTCCCGTGGCCCTTCAGGACGGGTTTATCCAGATCTCCTTCCTGGTCATCACCGCCATTGCCAACGGCCGGGGGGTGGATGTGGCCGCGGCAGTGGGGATTGTGGAGAAGATTATCTGCTTCCTCTTCCTGGTGCCCTCCGCCATGCTCTCCACCGTGTCGGCGGTGGCGGCCCAGAACGCCGGGGCGGGCCTGCACCGGCGGAGCCGCCAGGCACTGGTCTACGGCATCGTGATTACCGTAGCTGTGGGGGCGGTGTTCGCGGCCATCTGCCAGGTGTGGGCAGAGCCCATTGTCCGCCTGTTTTCCAAGGAGTCTGAGCTGGTGGTCACCCTGGGGGGCCAATACCTGCGGGCCTACTCCCTGGACTGTGCCATCGCCAGCATCCACTTCTGCTTCAGCGGCTATTTCTGCGCCTATGAAAGGTCCGTCCTCTCCTTTGTCCACAACCTGATCTCCGTCCTGGCCATCCGCATCCCGGGGGCCTATCTGGCTTCCGCGCTGTTCCCGGACACCCTCTACCCCATGGGCCTGGCCGCTCCTGCCGGGTCCCTGGTGTCGGTGATCATCTGCCTGATCATGTTCCTGGTGCTGCGGAAAAAGCAGGTGTTTTAAACGAAGAACTCCCGCCACAAGGTACATTCCTTGTGGCGGGAGTTTCAATCATACTCACCATAAAAGCCTGCTGACCGCCCGGATGGCCCCCGAGCGGTCAGCATAAGTAATTATGTCTTAACGTAAAGGGCTAACCGTCATTGCAACAGCGCCTTTTCTATATTCATCATACCATCCCGCCCCCCCTGTTGTCAAGGCGACGGGATTTCCACAGCCTGTGGAAAGATTACGGTTCCAGCACCAGCTCCACCGGGCAGTGGTCGCTGCCGAAGATTTCGCTGTGGATGGAGGCGTTCTTCACCTGCTCCATCAGCCGGTTGGACACGATGAAGTAGTCAATGCGCCACCCCGCGTTCTTCTCCCGGGCGTGGAACCGGTAGCTCCACCAGGAATAGGCTCCCTCCAGACCGGGGTGCAGGGCCCGGAAGGTGTCGGTAAACCCGGCGGAGAGCAGCTGGGTCATTTTCTCCCGCTCCTCATCGGTAAACCCGGCGTTGCGGCGGTTGGTCTTGGGGTTTTTCAGGTCGATCTCCTGGTGGGCCACGTTCAGGTCCCCGCAGAGCACCACCGGCTTGGTCTCGTCCAGCTTCTGTAAGTACGCCCGGAAGTCGTCCTCCCAGGTCATCCGGTAGTCCAGGCGTTTCAGCTCATTCTGGGAATTGGGGGTGTAGCAGCACACCAGGCAAAACCCCGGGTACTCGGCGGTGATGACCCGGCCCTCCTGGTCGTGCTCCTCCTTCCCCAGGCCGTAGGTGACGGACAGGGGTTCTTCTTTGGTGAACACCGCCACCCCGGAGTAGCCCTTCTTCACAGCGCTGTTCCAGAACTGGTGGTAGCCGGGCAGGGTGATCTCGTCCGCCTGACCGGCGTGGTGCTGGAGCTTGGTCTCCTGCAGGCAGAAGATGTCCGCGTCCAGACTCTGAAAGGCCTCCATAAAGTCCTTCTTCAGGCAGGCCCGCAGGCCGTTGACGTTCCAGGAAATGAGTTTCATGGGCGTTTTCGCCTCCTTTTCTTTCGAAAAACCGCGCCGGCGGGATGGGGTCGCCCCTTCCCTGCCGGCGCGGTTTGCTTGCGCAAAATTACTTCTTCTCGTGCTCCAGAATCTGGTCGGCCACAGGGTCCAGATAGTTGTGCTCCAGGTTCTCCACAGCGCCCTGGTCCATGGCCTGGGCCATGGCGGGATCCATGGGGATCTGGGCCAGAACCTTCACGCCCAGGCTGGCGGCCACTTGGTCCAGGTTGCTCTGGCCGAAGATATAGTGCTTCTCCCCGCACTTATCGCACTGGAAGTAGCTGTAGTTTTCCACCACGCCCAGGATGGGCTTGTGCATCATGTCGGCCATGCGCACGGCCTTGGTGACGATGAGGGACACCAGGTCCTGGGGAGCGGTGACCACCACGATGCCGTCCACGGGGATGGACTGGAACACGGTGAGGGGCACGTCGCCGGTTCCCGGGGGCATGTCGATGAACAGATAGTCCAGCTCGCCCCAGTTCACGTCGCTCCAGAACTGCTTGACCACGCCGCCCAGCAGGCTGCCCCGCCAGATGACCGGGTCAGCGGGGTTTTCCAGCAGCAGGTTCAGGGACATGACCTTGATGCCCCCCAGGGTGAACTCAGGGAAGATGCTCTCCCCGTCGCCCACCGCCCGGGTGTTCAGGCCGAAGGCCTTGGGGATGGAGGGGCCGGTGATGTCGGCGTCCATAATGCCCACCTTGAAGCCCTTCTTGGCCATGGCGGTGGCCAGGGAGGCGGTGACGGAGCTCTTGCCCACGCCGCCCTTGCCGGACATGATGGCGTAAACGTGCTTAATGGAGGAGTACTTGTTCAGCGGCGCCAGAAGATCCTTCTCGTCCACTGTGGAGCAGCTGGACCCGCAGGTGCTGCAGTCATGGGTACATTCTTCAGACATGGTGTATAACTTCCTTTCCTTCTTGTTGGGTAACAGGTTTTTTCACCTGGGTGTTGATGCTGCAAGGGGCTAAAAAGCCTCGCAGAGTTTCGCCGCCGGAGCGGCGAAATAAGGCGCATCCCCTCCGGTCGAAAAAGGCAGCGCCTTTTTTGAACGTTTCAGTATTCGTAGGTTCCCCCGCCGATGAACTCCCGAATCAGGGAGGCGGGGGGAACCAGCGCGGGGTCGATGGGCTGGAAGTGCTCGAAGCCTTTGATCAGGTCCAGCAGCTCCCGGCGGCGGACGTTCTCCTGGGGGACGGCCTCCAGCAGGGGCATGGCGTAGTTCTTCATGACGGAGACCTCATAGGGCAGAGAGGAGTCGAAGATATAGTTGGCCCGGTGCTTGAAGGGAGAGATGTAGAGCTTCTCCCCCCGGCGCACGTTGGCCCACATATCCATGGTCTCGGCCACCCCGGTGCCCCGGAAGTTGTAGTCCCGGACGGCCCGGCGGGTCAGGCGCATCCAGGTGCCCTTGAACCGCAGCTCCTCCCCTTCCAGCACGTCAGACCGGGCGGAGATATAGATGCAGGTGGCCTGGGGGTTCCGGCCGGCGCAGTCGTCGTTGAGGGCGTGGATGCCCTCGAAGATGGCCACCTCGTTCTTCCCCAGGCGGAGGGGAGTGCCCAGGTGGTCGTTGCGCATCTGCCGGGCAAACTCGAACTTGGGGACCAGAATGGGCTCGCCCTTGGAGAGCTTGGCAAAGTGCAGGTTCAGCAGGTCCATGTCCATGCAAAGGGGGGACTCAAAGTCCACCATGCCCTCGGCGGTGCGGGGGGCGGTCTTGGGGTCCAGGGTCTTGAAGTAGTTGTCCATGGAGATGGTGTGGGTGAGAACCCCCCGTTTTTCCAGCTCCTCCTCAATCTTCAGGGCGGTGGTGGTCTTGCCGGAGCCGGAGGGGCCGGACAGCAGGACGATGGGGCTGAGGGACAGGTTGTTCAGGATCACGTCAGCGGCGGCGCTGACCTTCTGGGCGTACTGGTCGTCGCACTCCTCCAAAAAGCCTTTCACGTCCTGGTCAATGCGGCGGTTGATTTCCCGAAGCTGATATGCCATGATAATGCCTCCTTTCAGGCGAGTCAAGGGTGTAAGTCACAAAACGGAAGAAATAGGATCAGACCCAGGCGGCCTTTTCGGCCACGATTCGCTGGATCTGCTGGATGTATTCCTGGGGATACTTGGGGTTGGCCAGCCGGGCCACGCACCCCTCCCCGATGGTTTTGGTCACGCCGCCGGCCCCCAGGGAGAGGACGGTGTGCAGCTCCTCCATCATGCAGATATTATATACATTTTCATACCCCGGCTTGCACCAGCCTACGTTTTCAAAGGCGCCGGACATGAACTTCTGCCGGTAGAGGTAGTAGGGCAGGTACCCGGCCTTTCGCAGGGACTGCCAGGCAAAGGTGAGCATCCGGGCTGCCTCCTCCCCCGTGGGCAGAGGGGCCTCCTCCTGGCGGAGCCGTGCCCCACGCTTCAGGGCCAGGGTGTGCACCGTGATGTTCTCCGGGTCCAGGGCGATCACCTGGTTTAGGGTCTCCTGAAAGCCCTCTACGGTGTCTGCGGGCAGACCGGCGATGAGATCCATGTTGATGGCTCCCACCTGAACCTCCCGGGCCAGGGCGTAAGCCCGGCGGATATCCTCCGCCCGGTGGCTGCGGCCGATGGCTTCCAGGACCTGGTCGGACATGGTCTGGGGGTTTACAGAGATCCGGTTTCCCCCACCGTTTCGGATGGCCTCCAGCTTTTCCCGGGTTATGGTGTCCGGGCGGCCGGCCTCTACGGTAAACTCCGTGCCGGGCTTGAGAGCGAAGGCAGAACGCAGCCGGTCCAGCAACTGGGCCAGCTGGGAGGCGGAAAGGGTGGTGGGGGTGCCGCCGCCGATGTAGACCGAGCGGACGGTTTTTCCCGCCCGCTGGCAGGCGGCCCCGGCGGCGTCAATCTCCTGAAACAGCCCCTCCAGATAGGCGGGGATCAGCCGGTTGGCAGAGCCGGAGGAGGAGATGAAGGAGCAGTAGGCGCACCGGGTGGGACAGAAGGGGATGCCCACATAGAGGGAAATTTCCTGGGGCTCCAGCGACCGCTTCACCGCCAGACTGGCCTGGGCGCAGTCCATGGCCAGCGCCCGGCGGGCGGGAGTGACCCGGTACTGATCCCGCAGCATGGCCTCTGCCTGACGGGGGGTGGCTCCCGCCTCCATGGCCCGGGTGGGGAGCTTCACCGGCCGCACCCCGGAGAGCATCCCCCAGGGGGGCTCGGTCCCCAGGTGCTCCACCGCCGCCAGGTAAAAAGCCCGCTGGAGGGTCCGGCGGGTGAGCCGGGTGGCGGTCACCGGATCGTCTGCCGGGAGGGCGTCCGTGCGCACCCGGCACTGCTTGGCGTAGGTCTTCCCCTCCCGGCGGAGAAGGGCCGAGGCGGTGCACCAGGTCTTGCCCCGGGAGAAGGATAATTCTAACTCATTGTCTCCCCCGGGGGCCTGGTCCGGATACACCGGCCGCTCCTGGGGAAAGAGGGTGAGCAGGGTCTGCTCCACGGCGTACTTTTCCTGGTGGCCGGAGAAAAACAGCTTCATCGCAGGGCCTGGCGGACGAAGGGGTTGTGGGCGCGCTCTGCGTCCAGAGAGGTGGTGCTCTCATGGCCGGGGCAGACCCGCAGGTTGCCCTCCAGCTGGGCCAGGCGCTTCAGGGACTGGAGGATTTGGCCCACGCTGCCCCCCACAAAGTCCGTGCGGCCGCAGGAGCCGGCAAAGAGGGTGTCCCCGCAGAAGAGCACGTCCCCGATCCGGTAGGTCACGGAGCCAGGAGAGTGGCCGGGGGTGTGCATCACCTGGATCTTGGCCCCGGCAAAGTCGATGGTGTCCCCCTCCTTCACGGTCTGGATGCCCTCCACAGGGGCCAGGAGCATATAGTTGTCCCCGGTTTTGTCCCAGTTGACCTCGCTCTTGTGGACGTAGACGGGGATACCGGGCCACTTTTCCAGCAGGCCGGGGACCCCCAGCACATGGTCAAAGTGGCCGTGGGTGATGAGGATCATGGTCAGGGAGAGCCCGGCCTTGCGGATCTCCCGGTCAATGTCGTTTGCCTGGTCGCCGGGATCAATGACCGCGCAGGTCTTGGTCTCCGGGTCCTCCAGGAGATAGCAGTTGGTGCCGATCTGCCCCACGGGCATGCGTCTGATTTGTAACATAGGGTCACCTCGTTTTTGGTTATTTGAATTTGATTAGAAAGCGGTTCTCTTATGAGCTCCCCCTCTGGGGGAGCTAAGGGGGAGGTCATCACATCTCCGCCGTGTCCATCCAAATGGTCACCGGCCCGTCGTTCACCGAGGACACGGCCATGTCCGCGCCGAACTGGCCGTGCTCCACCTGGAACCCCCGGCTCCGGCACAGGTCCATGAACTTCTCATACAGGGGGATGGCAACGTCGGGCTTGGCGGCCTTGGTGAACCCCGGCCGGCGGCTCTTGATGTCCGCGTACAGGGTAAACTGGGAGACCACCAGCAGGGAGCCGCCCACGGTCTCCAGGTTTAAGTTCATCTTTCCCGCCTCGTCGGCAAAGACCCGCAGGCCGCAGATTTTGTCCGCCAGCTTTTCCGCCTGGGCCTCAGTGTCCTCCGGGGCGATGCCCAAAAGGACCAGAAAGCCCTGGCCGATCCGGCCCACCGTTTCCCCGTCAATGGCCACGGAGGCCTGGGATACTCTTGTCACCACTGCGCGCATGGTTCGTCCCCCAATTCTTTTATCAAATGGTAAAAAGGAAATACAACACCCAGTATAGCACGGGGAAAGAGGACTCGTCAATGCTGTTCTCATCCCGGAAAATTTCCCCGCAGGACCGGGAACTTTTTCCCCCGAGAGCCGTCTAACCGGGCAAAAGGAGGAATTTCCATGAAAAGATTGCTTTGCCTGTTGTCCGCCCTGCTGTCCCTGTGTCTGCTGTCCGCCTGCGGGCAGAAGGCCTGCGGCGGCCTGATTCCCGACGGAACCCCCCTCCCCGGCCGGGTGGTCCGGCTGTATGAGGACAGCCTGCTGCTGGCCGGGAGCGAGGGCGGGGTGTACACCGCCTCCCCCACCGAGGAGACCCTGGCTGGTCTCCGGGAGGGGGACCTGGTCACCCTGTACTACAGCGGGGTCATCCTGGAGACCTTCCCCGCCCAGCTGGGTCAGGTGGAAGTTGTCACTGACCAAACGGGCTTTGACGACCTGTGCGTTCTCTACCGCCAGGTGCTGGAGGATCTGTGGGGGGAGGACGCCGCTCTGAATGAGGGCATCACCCAACTGGGGGTGGACCTGTCCCAGTCCGGGCTGAGCCAGTCCGAGCAGAGCGCCCTGGCCTGGGCCTTTGCCGGGGACCAGGGCCTGCCGGTGATCGAGGGCACCTGGCAGGAGCTGGCAGACCAGGGGTACATTGACGGGGAGAACCTGTACTGGGAAGACGGGGTGCTCTTCTCCATCCGGGCAGAGCAGGACGCCGGAGAGCCCGGCCTTGTGTTCACCGCGGAAAAGTGGCGCAGCGGCACCGGGGCCTATTTCTTCTGCGACTGCACCAGCACCCAGGACAAACATGGCCACTGGTCGGACTATACGGTGGGGGCCTTTGCCATTTCCTGACCGAACCCCCCTTGCTTTTTCCTGCCTCCGGTAGTATGATTGGTTATACTAATCATACTACCGGAGGTGTTTTGCATGGAATTTCCCGCAGGAAAGCACGCGTGGATGGTGAAGATCGGGGAAAAGGGCCAGTTTGTGGTCCCCAAGGAGGCCCGGGATCTGTTCGGCATCCGGCCCGGGGACACCGTCCTGGTGGTGGCCGATGAGGAGAAGGGCATCGCCATCCCCACCAAGGAGGTCCGGGACAAATATTTCTCTCTCCTCTTCCAGGAGATGGAGGGGACCGGTCAGGAGGGTTCCCATGGCTAAGATTGTCTTTTTCTGCATTCCCGCCCACGGGCACACCAACCCCACCCTGGGGGTGGTGCGGGAGCTCACCGCCCGGGGGCACCAGGTCTGGTACTACTCCTACGCGCCCTTCCGGGAGAAGATCGAGGCCGCCGGGGCCACCTTCGTCTCCTGCGACGAGGCCACCCCGGAGCAGGACCTCTCCCCCAGGCAGGCCGCCCGGATGGGCAAGGACCTGGCCCTCTCCACCCGGGTCCTGGTGGACGTGACCCTGACCCTGGACCACCGGGTCTGCGCCGAAATGGAGCAGCTGAAGCCCGACTGCATCGTGGCGGACTCCATGGCCATGTGGGGCAAGGCGGTGGCCAGGAAGCTGGGGATTCCCTTCGTGTCCTCCACCACCACCTTTGCTTTTAACCGGTTCTCTGCAAAAATTATGAAGCAGAGCGTTGGGTCCCTGGCGGCGATGCTTCTTTCCATGCCCAAGGTGGGCAGACAGATTAAGCGGCTGCAAGCCAGGGGGTACCCGGTGAAGAACGTGCTGGACATCCTTCAGAACGACGACAACACCCACACGGTGGTGTACACCTCCCCCCAGTTCCAGCCCTGCGCGGAGACCTTCTCGGACAAATACGCCTTTGTGGGCCCCTCTGTCCGCCCGGCGGCGGGGGAAATCGAAAAGACCCGGGACAAGCTGATTTACGTCTCCATGGGTACCGTGAACAATGATATGCTCCCCTTCTACCGGCGGTGCATCGCCGCCCTGGGGGGCCTGGACTGCCAGGTGATCCTGTCCGTGGGGACGGCGGTTCCTCTGGAAGCCTTCGGGGCGCTGCCGGAGCAGGTCTCCGTCTTTCCCCAGGTGGATCAGATTGCTGTCCTGGAAAAGGCAGATGTGTTCCTCTCCCACGGGGGGATGAACAGCGTCAGCGAGAGCCTGTACTACGGAGTGCCCCTGGTGCTGCTGCCCCAGACCTCGGAGCAGGGCGGGGTGGCGGCCCGGGTGGTTCAGCTGGGAGCGGGCATTCTGCTGGAGAAGCAGTCTCAGCAGGCCATCCGCCAGGAGGTGCGCCAGGTGCTGGAGGACCCCGCCTACCGGGAGAATGCGGCGGCCATCTCCGCCGGGTTCCGGCGCTGCTCCGGGGCCAAGGGCGCGGCGGACAAAATCTTACAGGTCTGCGGCGGATAACCGAAAATCATCCTGCGCCCCGTCTTTGCCGGACGGGGCGTTTTCCTGCCGATCGCCGCCTTGAAAACCAGGGTGGATTGTGCTATACTTCATTCTGTATCTTTATGTGAACCCGCCGCCCTGGGCTTTGCCGGGGCGGAGAATCTGACCCCGGAGGAACCGACCTTGAGACAGACCGTTACCATCGACCAGGCGGAGATCGACCGCCAGCTTTCCCTATGTGACCAGGTCCGCGCCCTGCTGGACCGCCGCCCCGGCCAGAAAACCGCCTTTGTGGACACCTACGGCTGCCAGCAGAACGAGGCGGACTCCGAGCGCCTGCGGGGCTACCTGGCCCGGATGGGCTACGCCTTCTCGGACACCGAGGAGGGAGCCGACCTGGTGCTGCTGAACACCTGCGCCATCCGGGAGCACGCGGAGCAGCGGGTCTTTGGCAACGTGGGGGCTTTGTCCCACACCAAGCGCCGCCACCCGGAGCAGGTGATCTGCGTCTGCGGCTGCATGGCCCGGCAGGAGCACGTGGCAAAGCGGCTGAAGCAGTCCTTCCCCTATGTGGACCTGGTGTTCGGCCCCCAGCTGCTGTGGAAGTTCCCCCAGCTGCTGCTGCAAAAGCTCACCACCGGCAAGCGGGTCTTTGAGACCGACGACGTGCCCGGGTCCGTGGCTGAGGGCATCCCGGTGGTGCGGCAGAACAGCATCAAGGCCTGGGTGTCCATCATGTACGGCTGCAACAACTTCTGCACCTACTGCATCGTCCCCTACGTCCGGGGCCGGGAGCGCAGCCGCCAGCCGGAGGACATTCTGGCGGAGGTCAAAGAGCTGGCTCAGGCCGGGTACAAGGACATTACCCTTCTGGGGCAGAACGTAAACTCCTACGGCAAGGACCTGGATCTGGGGGTGGACTTTGCCTGGCTGCTGGAGCAGGTGAACCAGATCCCCGGGGACTTTGTGATCCGCTTTATGACCAGCCACCCCAAGGACGCCAGCGAGCGGCTGTTTGACGTGATGGCCCGCTGCCAGAAGGTGGCCCCCTGCCTGCACCTGCCCTTCCAGTCCGGCAGCAGCCGGGTGCTGAAGGCCATGAACCGCCGGTACACCCGGGAGCACTACCTGGAGCTGGTGGACCAGCTGCGTGCCCGGATTCCCAACGTGGTGCTCACGTCGGATGTGATCGTGGGCTTTCCCGGGGAGACCCAGGAGGAGTTTCAGGAGACCATGACCCTCATCGAGCAGGTGCGGTTTGACGCCCTGTTTACCTTTATTTTCTCCCCCCGGAAGGGGACCCCGGCGGAGACCCTGCCCGACCCTATGCCGAAAGAGCAGAAAAGCGCCAACTTCCAGGCGCTGCTCCAGCGGCAGAACGAGATTTCCGGGGAAAAGCACCGGGCTTATATCGGCCAGACGGTCCGCTGCCTGGTGGACGGGGTGGGCACCGACGGCAGACTCACCGCCCGCACCCCGGGGGGACGGCTCATCCACCTGGAGGGGGAGGAAGCCCTCATCGGCACCTGGCAGCAGGCGAAGATCACCGATTCCTCCACCTGGGCCTTGTTCGGCACGGTGGTGTAAAAGCCTCGCAGAGTTTCGCCGCCGCAGCGGCGAAAGAAAGTAACATCATATTTTCCGGTGGCATGTACGGCGGAAAATATACCTCTCACGGAGGGAACGTGCGGACCTTATGGTCCGTGCGCTGACCGAAGTGCAATTTCCCCACTTTGTGAAGCCCAGCGAAGCGGGTTCACAAAGTAGAAAGGATTCCTTTCATGGCCGAACTCACCCCCATGAAAAAGCAATACAACGAGATCAAGGCCCAGCACCCGGACTGCCTGCTCTTTTTCCGTCTGGGCGACTTCTACGAGATGTTCGACGAGGACGCCAAGACCGCCTCGGCGGAGCTGAACCTGACCCTCACCACCCGGGACCGGAACAAGCCCGAGGACCAGCGCACCCCCATGTGCGGGGTGCCCTATCACTCCGCCGAGGCCTACATCGCCCGGCTCATCGCCAAGGGGTACAAGGTGGCCATCTGCGAGCAGACCGAGGACCCGGCCCAGGCCAAGGGCCTGGTGGACCGGGAGATCATCCGGGTGGTCACCCCCGGCACCCTCATCGAGGAAAACCTGCTGGAAGAGGGGAAGAACAACTTCCTGGCCGCCCTCTGGGCCGGGGAGGAAGGGGCCGGTCTGTGCTTTGGGGATATCTCCACCGGGGAGGTCTTTCTCACGGGCTTTCCCGCCGCCGGCTGGCAGGATCACGCCGTCAACGAGCTGGCCCGGTTTTCTCCCCGGGAGGTGATCCTCTCCCCCGGGGCCTGGGAGGAGAGCGTGATGGGCTTTCTCACCGCCCGCACCGGCTGCCGGATCGAGCAGGCGGAGGAGGGGCGGTTTGACTTAGCCGCCGCCCAGGCCATGGCCAAAAAGCAGTTTACCGCCGGTCTGGAGGAGCTGCCCGCCGGGTCCTTCCCCGCCCTTCGGGCGGCGGGGGGCCTCATGGACTATCTCTACGAGACCCAAAAGACCGACCTTTCCTATATGAACACCCTCCGGTACTACGAGACCGGCCGGTTCATGGAGCTGGACCCCACCGCCCGGCGGAACCTGGAGCTCACCGAAACCCTCCGGGGCAAGGAGAAGAAGGGTTCTCTCCTGTGGGTGCTGGACCGCACCCGCACCGCCATGGGGGGACGGCTGCTCCGCAGCTGGCTGGAGCGCCCCCTGCTGGACCCGGCGGCCATCTCCCGCCGGCTGGAGGCGGTGGGCTGGCTGGTGGACAACCCGGTGGAGCGGGGGGAGCTGACCCAGGTTCTCCGGGAGGTCACTGACTTAGAGCGCCTGATTTCCCGCATTGTCTACGGCACCGCCGGTGCCCGGGACCTGGTCTCCCTGGCGGCGGGTCTCAGCCGTCTGCCCAGCTTGCAGGCCCTGCTGCCGGAGAAGGCCCCTTCCCTGCTGGCTCGCCTCCGCCGGGAGCTGGACGGTCTGCCGGAGCTGTGCCAGCTCATCGGCCAGGGCATTGTGGACGAGCCCCCCTTCTCTGTGCGGGAGGGCGGCCTCATCCGCCCGGGGTACAGCCAGGACGTGGACGAGCTCCGGGCCATCCTCACGGACACCAAGGGCTTCATCGCCCAGATGGAGGCCCGGGAGAAGGAAAAAACCGGCATCAAGTCCCTGAAGGTGGGCTTTAACAAGGTCTTCGGCTACTACATTGAAATCTCCAAGTCCTATTATGACCAGGTGCCCCAGGACTATATCCGCAAGCAGACCCTGGTCAACTGCGAGCGGTACATCACCCAGGAGCTGAAGGAGATGGAAAACACCATCCTCTCCGCCCAGGAGCGGATTGTGGCTCTGGAGTATCAGCTCTTCTGCCAGATCCGGGACGAAGCCGCCGCCCAGGCCCCCCAGATCCAGCGTCTGGCAGGGGCGGTGGCCCGGGTGGACGTGCTCACGGGCTTTGCCCAGGTGGCGGCGGAGAACAACTACTGCATGCCCCTGGTGGACCTGTCCGACAAGCTGGAGATCACCGAGGGCCGCCACCCGGTGGTGGAGAAGATGCGGTCCGACGCCTTCTTCGTCCCCAACGACACCCACATGGACGGCAGGGACAACCTGGCCGCCATCATCACCGGCCCCAACATGGCGGGCAAATCCACCTACATGCGCCAGGTGGCCCTCATCGTTCTCATGGCCCAGATGGGCTCCTTCGTCCCCGCCCGGTCCGCCCGCATCGGCATTGTGGACCGGATCTTCACCCGCATCGGCGCCTCCGACGATCTGGCCGGGGGCCAGTCCACCTTCATGGTGGAGATGACCGAGGTGGCGGAGCTGTTAAAGTACGCCACCTCCCGGAGCCTGCTCATCCTGGACGAGATCGGCCGGGGCACCTCTACCTACGACGGCATGAGCATCGCCCGGGCGGTGCTGGAGTGGTGCGCTGACCCCAAGCGCCTGGGGGCCAAGACCCTCTTTGCCACCCACTACCACGAGCTGACGGTGCTGGAGGGCCAGCTGCCGGGGGTGAAGAACTTCAACATCGCCGCCCGGAAGAAGAAGGACGAGATCATCTTCCTGCGGAAGATCGTCCCCGGCGGGGCGGACCAGAGCTACGGCATCGAGGTGGCCGGTCTTGCGGGGCTGCCCCCCAAGGTGATCCGCCGGGCCCGGGAGATTCTGGCGGAACTGGAGGCCAACCAGCCGGTGGCCCGTGCGCCCTCTCCCCGGGAGCAGGATCAGGTCTCCCTGGCGGCCCTGGGAGAGGAGGAGGTCCTCCGCACCCTCCGGGCCACCCCGGTGGAGACCCTCACCCCCTTGCAGGCGCTGAACCTGCTGAACGAATTAAAGGAAAAACTGTAAGTATTCTGACACAGTTTCGCCATATTTTTCCGGTAAACTAACTTCGTAGAATTTCGGCATCCGCAGATGCCGAAAGAAACTCCAATCTGTTTTTTGCACGGACATGTGCCGGGCAAAAAACTCTTCTCGGCCTGGGAGTGGCCGGTAAGCCGGCCGCGGTTCGGGCCGGTATCCCCACTTTTGGGATGGTTCCCATCCCAAAAGTCTGCAAAGGAGGTGCCCCTGTGCCAACGATTCAAGTATTAGACCCCCATGTGGCCGACCTGATCGCCGCCGGTGAGGTGGTGGAGCGTCCCGCCTCTGTGGTGAAGGAACTGGTGGAAAACGCCATCGACGCCGGGGCCACCTCCGTGACCGTGGAAATCCAGCGGGGGGGCATGGCCCTTATCCGGGTGGCGGACAACGGCTGCGGCATCCCCTGGGATCAGTGCGAGACCGCCTTTCTCCGCCACGCCACCAGCAAGCTGCGCACCTCGGAGGACTTAGCCGCCATCGGCACCCTGGGCTTCCGGGGGGAGGCCCTGGCCGCCATCGCCGCGGTCTCCCGGGTGGAGCTGTTTACCCGCACCCCCCAGGAGGACCTGGGCGCCGCCCTCACCCTGGAGGGAGGACAGGTCATCAGCAAGGACCAGGCCGGCTGCCCTCTGGGCACCACTCTGGTGGTCCGGGACCTGTTCTACAACACCCCTGCCCGGCTGAAGTTCATGAAGCGGGACGCGGCGGAGGGGGCGGCGGTGTTCGCCCTGGTGCAGAAGCTGGCCCTGTCCCACCCGGAGGTGGCCCTGAAGTTCATCCGGGACGGCAAGCAGGAGCTGATGACCGCCGGGGACGGCAAGCTCCAGTCCGCCCTCTACGCGGTGCTGGGCCGGGACATGGCCCTGGGCTACACCCCCGTGAAGGGGGAGAGCGAGGACGTAACGGTAACCGGCTTCGTCTCCCTGCCCGCCTGCTGCCGGGGCACCCGGGGCTACCAGCACTTTTTCGTCAACGGCCGGCAGGTGAAGTCCCGGCTGGTGATGACCGCCCTGGAAAAGGCCTATGAAAACCAGAAGATGGTGGGCAAGTTCCCCGGCTGCGTTCTCCAGCTCCAGGTGAAGGCCAACGCGGTGGACGTAAACGTCCACCCGGCCAAGACCGAAGTGAAATTTCTCTACGAGCGGAAGATCTTTGACGGGGTCTATTACGCCGTCCTCTCCGCCCTCACCGGCCAGGACCGGTACCCCACCCTGGCCTTTCACCAGCCTGCCTCCGGGCAAGGGGCCAGGCAGCCTCAGGCCCAGCCCCTCCGGGACAGCGCCCGGGTGTCCGCCCCCGCCCTGCTGCGGCCGGTGGAGAAGGCGTACACCCCGCCGTACACCCCGGTTTCCACAAAAAAACCGGAGGTTTCCCCAAAAACTTTCCGGAAATCCACCGTTTCTCCTGAAAATGTGGAAAAATCGGTGGAAAATGTTGAAAAACCCAGGCAGGTGCCTGTGGAAAACTCCCGTACACCCCCCAGTGCACCCCCTCCCCCCCAGGAGAAGCTGACCATGCCGCCCCCGCCACCGGCCCCGGCAGAGCCTGTCCCGCCGGTTCCGGAGGCGCCCCGGGAGGAGCTCCCCTGGCGGCTGGCCGGTGAGGTTTTGCAGACCTACCTCATTGTGGAGCGGGGGGAAGAAATCCTCTTTATCGACAAGCACGCTGCCCACGAGCGGATGAATTTCGACCGGATGAAGCAGGAGGGGTACCAGCCCATGGCCCAGACCCTGCTGGCCCCGGTGATCTTCACCCCCTCCCCCGAGGAAGGGGCGGTGCTGCTGGAGCACCAGGAGCTGCTGTCCCGGTTCGGCTTTGCCTGCGGGGACTTCGGCGGCGGGGCCCTGGCGGTGCGGGAGATTCCCGACTACTTAGAGCCCGGCCAGGCGGAGGCGGTGCTGTGCGAGATCGCCGGCGGCCTGCTCAGCGGCGGCGGGGCGGACCCGGACGCTGCCCGGGACACGGTCCTTCACACCATGGCCTGCAAGGCGGCGGTGAAGGGAGGGCAGAAGAACTCCCGGGAGGAGCTGCTGGTGGTGGCCCGGGCGGTGCTCTCCGGCCAGGTGAAATACTGCCCCCACGGCCGCCCTGTGGCCATCACCCTCACCCGCGCCCAACTGGAAAAGCAGTTTAAGCGGACGTGATCGTGCGTAGGGACGGCTATCAGCCGCCCGCCAACGCAGCAGGCACCCTCAACGTTCCTCGGGCGGATGCTATCCGTCCCTGCGATGGGGCCTTGCGGTACAACATACCAATAAGGAGGCCTTTTATGCCACCCCAAATCGTTATCATCTGCGGCCCCACCGCCACGGGAAAGACCAGGCTGGGGGTGGCGCTGGCTCACCGGCTGGATGGAGAGGTGGTCTCCGCCGACTCCATGCAGATTTACCGGGACATGGCCATCGGCACCGCCCGGCCCACGCCGGAGGAGATGGAGGGCGTCCCCCACCACATGCTGGCGGTGGCCGACCCCACGGAAAATTACAGCGTGGCCCGGTACGTCCAGGAGGCCTCCGCCTGCGTGGACGACATTCTCCGCCGGGGCAAATGCCCCATCCTGGTGGGGGGCACCGGGCTGTACATCGACGCCCTCCGGTCCGGCCGGACCTTCTCCGCCTTCCGGCCGGAGAGCGGCCAGCGGGACAAACTCCGGGAACGGGCCGCCCAAGAGGGCCTGCCCGCCCTGTGGAAGGAGCTTCAGACCATCGACCCGGAGTCGGCGGAAAAGCTCCACCCCAACGACGAAAAGCGCATCCTCCGTGCCCTGGAGGTGTGGTACGAGACGGGAGAGACCATCTCCGCCCACAACAGGCGCACCCAGGCCCTTCCCCCCCGGTACGAGGCCGCCGTCATTGCCCTGACCTACCGGGACCGGGCGGATCTCTACGCCCGCATCGACCAGCGGGTGGACCAGATGATGGAGCGGGGGCTGGCCCGGGAGGTCAAGGCCCTTCTGGACGCCGGGGTTCCCCGGGACTGCACCGCCATGCAGGCCATCGGCTACAAGGAGCTGGCCGGGGCGGTGGCAGAGGGAGGAAATCTCCAGGCCGCCGCGGAGGAAGTGAAGCTCCGCTCCCGGCAATATGCCAAGCGCCAGCTGTCCTGGTTCCGCCGGGACAAAGAGGCACACTGGATACTTTTGGAAAAAAATCCCAATTTTACCGCCGTCGTTCAGGATTCGACGGAATTTCTTCGGGAAAAAGGATTACCATAGACGCATCCCAAAGATAAAGGAGTGCGTCAATTATGCAGACAGCAATCGCGACACAAACCAGAAAACGCAACTTACAGGACCTACTTCTGTCCAAACTGCGCCGCAGCCGGATGGGAGCCACCGTCTTTTTGGTCAACGGCTTCCAGATCCGGGGGGAAATCCGAGGGTTTGACGCTTTCGTCGTGGTGATTTACAGCGACGGAAAGCAGCAGATGGTGTACAAGCACGCCATCTCCACCATCGTGCCCGAGCGGCCCCTGACCTGGGAGGAGGAGGGCGCCGAGTAAGCACGCCCCCGGCCCTATGGCCGGGCACCATAAGGAAGGCATACGTATGAAAAAGCAGGGAACGACCCTTTCCAAACTGATTATCCCCCTCATCATCGCGGCCATCGTGGTCTATCTGATCTTCTCCGCCTGGATGGGCCTGCGGGACCCTTACACCTTCGTCATCGCCTACACCGACACCATGGAGGACAGCCTGGAGGTCTCCGGCTGGGTGATCCGCTCTGAGCAGGTGGTGCCCGGCGGCGGAGACGGGCTCGTTCAGCTCAAGCGGAACCAGGGCGAAAAGGTGGCCGAGGGGTCGGAGATCGCCGTGGTGTACCAGGACGAGGACTATGTGGAGCACCAGGAGGAGCTGCTGCGCACCAAGGACGACCTGACGGCGCTGCAATACGCCACCTACAGCGAGTCCCCCTCCGGGGCTGCCCTGGAGGACCAGATGGTGGCGGCCATGACCAACCTGCGCACGGCGGCCTCCTCCGGCGACTACACCAACCTCTCCGACCAGGCGGAAACCTACCGGAAGCTGGTGCTGCGCCGGGAGTTTCTGGTCTCCAGCGACGCGGCGGCGGAGATGACCGCAGCGGCCACGGTGCTCTATGAAAAGTATGATTCCCTGCAAAGCTACCAATCCGGCGCAACCACCATCGAAGCGGCCCAGTCGGGCATGTTTTCCTCCCATATAGACGGATATGAGACCCTTCTCTCCCCTGCCAGCCTGGACGGCCTGTCCCCGGAGGGGCTGGCGGCGTTTTCTGAGTTAACCCCCCGGGCCAGCGGCAACAACCTGGGCAAGCTGGTGACCAACCCCGTGTGGTACTATGCCATCACCGTTCCCAGCGACTACGAGAGCAGGCTGACCGTGGGGAAGAAGGTGGAGATTTACTTCACCTCCCTGTCCCAGACCCTGGAGATGGAGCTATACAACGTGAGCGAGAGCCAGGAAGGCCAGAACGTGGTGATCCTGCGCTCCTCCCAGGATGAGCAGGCGGCCGGCGAACTCCGGCAGGAGAGCGGCCGGCTGATCTTCCGCAGCGACGAGGGGATTTTGATCCCCAAGGAGGCCCTGCGGGTCTATGAAGGGGAAAACGGGGTGTTTGTGGCCTCCGGGTACAACGCCTGGTTCCGCCCGGTGAAGATCCTGGCGGAGAACGAGACCAGTTATCTGGTGGCGGCCAACCCAAAGAATGAGGTGGATGAGCGAATCCTTCGGTCCGGGGACGAGCTGGTGCTCGCCTCCACCGAGTTATATGATGGAAAGGTGGTACGTTAATACTATGCCGGAAACCAAGAGTTATGAAACCGTCGCCGCCAACGTAGCGGCTGTGCGGGAGCGGATGGCCCAGGCGGCCAAGGCTGCCGGGCGGGACCCCGGGGAGATCACCCTGGTGGCCGCCACCAAGGTCCAGACCTCCGAGACCATTCGCAACGCCATCCGGGCGGGCATCACCGTCTGCGGCGAAAACCGGGTCCAGGAGCTGGTGGCCCATCTGGAGGACAACGCCTATGAGGGGGCCAAGGTCCACTTCATCGGCCATCTCCAGACCAACAAGGTGAAGTTTGTGGTGGGTAAGGTGGACATGATCGAGTCCATCGACTCCGTGCGTCTTATGGACGCAGTGGAAAAGCAGGCGGCCAAGGTGGGCGTCACCCAGGACATCCTGCTGGAAGTGAACATCGGCGACGAGGAGAGCAAGGGCGGCGCCGCCATCGACGAGATCCTGGCCCTGGCCCAGCACGCCCTGAGCTGCCCCCACCTGAACCTGCGGGGGATTATGTGCATCCCGCCGGCCACTGCCTCTGACGAAGAAAATCGCGCCTTTTTCCGAGAAACTTATCAGCTTTTTGTTGACATGAAGGAGAAATTAGGGGATAATAACTCCAATATAGACTGCCTTTCCATGGGCATGAGCGGAGATTATCCCCTTGCGATCGAGGGCGGGTCCACCATGGTGCGTGTGGGGACCGCCCTGTTCGGCGCCCGTCCGCCATGGCATCCCCAGGGATGAGGCTTCTCCGCCGTGCCATTTTTTACAATTTTTAGGGGGTTACTGCAACCATGGGATTCTTAGATGAACTCAAGCGTCTCACCCATCCCTACGAGGACGAGATGGAAGACGATTACGACGAGGAAGAGGACGTATACGAAGACGAGGACGAGCCGGAAGACGACGTTCCCCCGCCCCCTCCTCCCCGGGAGGAACCCTCCCGCCGCCGGGAATACCAGGAGCCGCCCCGCCGGAACACCGGGGGCAAGGTGGTGAACATCCACGCCACCACCCAGCTGCAGGTGGTGCTGGTGAAGCCGGAGCGGTATGAAAACGCCTCCGAGATCGCAGACCATCTGCGGGACAAGCGCACGGTGGTGCTGAACCTGGAGAAGACCCAGAAGGACGTGGCCCGCCGCCTGCTGGACTTCCTGTCCGGCGTGGCCTACGCCCAGGAGGGCAAGATCAAGAAGGTGGCCCTGCAGACCTACATTGTCACCCCGTACAATGTGGACATCATGGGCGACCTGATTGACGAGCTGGAGAACAACGGCCTGTACTTCTAAGGTACCCGCCGCACCCAACACACAGAGAAATGACTGGGATAGGAGTGATCGAGTATGTTGACACCTCAGGAAGCGGAATCTCATGTGTTCCCAAAAGCCTCCTTCGGCGGATATAACATGCAGCAGGTAGACACCTTTCTGGACAGCCTCATTGAGGACTACCGCACGTTATACCAGGAAAATATCTCCCTGAAGAGCAAGATGAAGGTTCTGGTGGACAAGGTAGAGGAATACCGCTCCACAGAGGACGCCATGCGCCGCGCCCTGCACTCCGCCCAGAAGATGGCCGAGGAGATGGTCAGGGAGGGCGAGGCCAAAAAGCAGGCCGCCATTGAGGAGGCCGTCACCGAGGTCAAGCGCCAGAGCGAGGCCACCCGGGCGGAAATGGCCCGGGAGGAGCAGGCGGTGCAGGCCAAGGTAGACGCGGTGAAAACCGCCCTGGCCAACGAGCAGGCCCGTCTGGACGCCGCCCGCGCCTCCACCACCGCTTACATTGCCAAGCTCAAGGAGCTGTACACCAAGGAGCTGGCCTACATCGGAAACCTTTCCGAGCTGACGGCGGAAAAGGCCGCCCAGCAGCAGGCCCAGGCCCCGGCCGAGCCTGCTCCCGCCCCCGCCCCTGCCGCTCCGGAAGCGGCTCCGGCCGCCGTCCCCGTGACGGTTGCCCCCGCCCAGCAGCAGGAGGAAGTGGCCCAGGACATCGAGGCCTCCATGGCCAAGATCTTCGAGACCCCCGCATCCGCCCCGGCGGAGGGTGAGGGCAGCCTGGGAGACACCCGGGTCTTTGACCAGATCCAGTTTGGCAAGGACTACGAAATCGAGTAACCACGTTTGGAAAAGGCAGCGCCTTTCCCAAACGAAAAAGATGGCAGCCTGACTGCGCGCGCCCTTCGGGCACACTGGCAGGCTGAGCAGTATTTTTTCCGACGTACACGCCGCCGGAAAAAATGACAGGACCTTTTTTCGCCGCTGCGGCGGCGAAACTCTGCGAGGCTTCTCCAGAGACGACAGAAGAAAGATTTGCGCACATGCGCCCAAAAGCGGAACCTGGCCGGCTCACCGGGCAGGTTCCGTTTCTGTGATAGAGAGGAATGAAGAACACTATGGCCCAGGATTACAATGCCACCATCAATCTGCCAAAGACCGACTTCCCCATGCGGGCCGGCCTGCCCAAGCGGGAGCCGGAAATGCTGGCACGCTGGAAAAAAATCGACATCTACGGGGAGCTGCTGAAGAAGAACAAGGATAAGCCCCGGTTCTCCCTTCACGACGGCCCTCCCTTCTCCAACGGCGCCCTGCACATGGGCCACGCCCTGAACAAGTCCATCAAGGACATCATCGTCCGGTCCTACGCCATGCGGGGCTATTACACCCCCTATATCCCCGGCTGGGACAACCACGGCATGCCCATTGAGTCCGCCATCATCAAGCAGAACAAGCTCAACCACAAGAAGATGCCGGTGCCGGAGTTCCGCTCCGCCTGCCATGAGTTTGCCCAGCACTATGTGGACGTGCAGAGCGAGGGCTTCCAGCGGATGGGCGTCATCGGCGACTGGGACCACCCCTACCTGACCATGAACCCCGGCTTTGAGGCCGAAGAGGTGAAGGTCTTTGGGGAAATGTACAAGAAGGGCTATATCTACAAGGGCCTGAAGCCCGTCTACTGGTGCCCCCACGACGAGACCGCCCTGGCCGAGGCCGAGATCGAGTACCAGGACGACCCCTGCACCACCGCCTTTGTGAAGTTCCCCATCCACGACGACCAGGGCAAGCTGGCAAACGTGGACCACAGCAAGCTCTTCTTCGTCATCTGGACCACCACCATCTGGACCCTCCCCGGCAACCTGGCCATCGCCCTGCACCCCGACGAGGCGTACGTCCTGGTGAAGGCCCCCAACGGCGAAATCTATATCATGGCCCAGGCCCTCACCGAGAAGGTCATGAAGATCGGCGGCTTTGAGACCTACGAGATTCTGGAGTCCCACCCCGGCTCCTTCTTCGAGAACATGCTGGCTGACCACCCCTTCCTGCCCAAGACAAGCCGTCTGGTGCTGGCAGACTACGTCACCATGGACTCCGGTACCGGCTGCGTCCACACCGCTCCCGGCTTCGGCGCCGACGACTACCAGACCTGCAAGCGCTACGGCATGGACATGGTGGTGCCCGTGGACGACCAGGGCCGCCACACCGACTACGCCGGCAAGTACGCCGGCCTCAAGACCGACGCCTCCAACCCCATCATCCTGGCGGACATGAAGGAGTCCGGGATGCTCTTCGCCTCTGAAGAGATCGTCCACTCCTACCCCCACTGCTGGCGCTGCAAGAAGCCCATCATCTTCCGGGCGACCCCCCAGTGGTTCTGCTCCGTGGAGGCCTTCAAGGAAGAGGCCTGCTCCGCCTGCGACGAGGTCCGCTGGGTCCCCGCCTGGGGCCAGGACCGGATGAAGGCCATGGTCCGGGAGCGGGCCGACTGGTGCATCTCCCGTCAGCGCCGGTGGGGCCTGCCCATCCCCGTGTTCTACTGCAAGGACTGCGGCAAGCCCATCGTCACCGACGAGACCATCCAGCTTATCTCCGACCTGTTCGCCGCCGAGGGCTCCAACGCCTGGTTCTCCAAGGAGGCCGCTGAGATCCTCCCCGCCGGCTTCACCTGCCCCCACTGCGGCAAGTCTGCCGGCTTCGAGCGGGAGCAGGACACCCTGGACGGCTGGTTCGACTCCGGCTCCTCCCACCTGGCCGCTATGAAGCGGGACCAGGGCTTCTGGCCGGCTGACATGTATATGGAAGGTCTGGACCAGTATCGCGGCTGGTTCCAGGCAGCTCTGCTCACCTCCGTGGGCTCCACCGGGGTGGCCAAGGCTCCCTTCAAGCAGTGCCTCACCCACGGCTGGACCGTGGACGGCGAGGGCAAGGCCATGCACAAGTCCCTGGGCAACGGCATGGACCCCTATGAAATCATGAACAAGTACGGCGCTGACCTGCTCCGCCTGTGGGCAGCCTCCGCCGATTACCACGCCGACGTGCGCTGCTCCGACAAGATCTTCAAGCAGCTCTCCCAGAACTACCTGAAGTTCCGGAACACCGCCCGGTACTGCCTGGGCAACCTGGACGGGTTCGACGCTGACAACCTGGTGGCCCCCGCCGATATGGAGGAGCTGGACCGCTGGGCCCTCACCCGCCTGAACGCCCTCATCACCCGCTGCTTCCAGGCCTACGACGACTATGAGTTCAGCGTCATTACCCATGCGGTGAACGACTTCTGCGTGGTGGAGATGTCCAACTTCTACCTGGATATCATCAAGGACCGTCTGTACTGCGAGGGGAAGGACTCCGCCCTGCGCCGCTCCGCCCAGACCGCCCTGTACCTGATCCTGGACACCATGACCAAGATCATGGCCCCCATCCTGTGCTTCACCTGCGACGAGATCTGGCTGTCCATGCCTCACGCCGCCGGGGCCGACACCCGCAACGTGCTCTTCAGCGACATGAACCAGCCCTTTGCCGACTACGCCCTGGACGAGGCTGCCATGGCCAAGTGGGACAAGATCATCCAGGTCCGGGACGTGGTCAACGGCGTGCTGGAAGCTGCCCGGGGCGCAAAGAAGATCGGCAAGAGCCTGGAGGCCAAGGTGGCCCTGACGGTTCCCGCTGAGGACGCCTTCCTGGCTGAGATGGACGCCGACGCCCTGGCTGACCTGCTGATCGTCTCCCAGGTGTCCGTCACCGTGGGCGACGCCATCGCCGCCCAGGTGGAAAACGCCGCCGGCGACAAGTGCCAGCGCTGCTGGAAGGTTCTGCCCACTGTAAATGCCGAGGGCCTGTGCCCCCGCTGCGCCAAGGTCATCCAGAGCCTGGTGTAATTGTTCCAAAGAAACCCCGCGGCCGGCCCCATGGCCGGCCGCGACAGCTTGTCGAAAAAGGCAAAGCCTTTTCCGACAATGGGGGATGGCAGTCCGCTGCGCGCAGGGTCTGTGCGCCGTTGGCGAACAGACCCCACACTTGCGGCCTGAGAAGTATGTTCTCCGCCGTACATGCCGCCGGAGAACATGATTGGATGATCTTCGCTGCCTGCGGGCAGCGAACTCTGCGAGGCTTTTCCAACAGTTTTCCGCGGCCGGCCCCATGGCCGGCCGCGATTTTTCTATACGAGGTGATTTTTTGCCGATTCCCTACTTTATCCTGGCCGCTGCCCTGGTGGCGGGGGACCAGCTTGTGAAATTTTGGGTCCGGGCCAACATCCCCCTGCACACCCACCTGGACTTTCTGCCGGGGATGGACCTGACCTATGTGCAGAACACCGGCGCGGCCTTCTCCATGTTCAGCAGACACACCTGGATGCTCACCCTCCTGTCCGGGGTGGTGGCGGTGATTCTGGCCATTGTTCTGGCCAAGCGGGTTCTCCCCCACTGGTCCGGGCAGCTTTCCCTGGCCCTGCTGCTGGGGGGCGCCATCGGAAACTTCATCGACCGGCTCCTGCTGGGCTATGTCACCGACATGTTCGCCACTACCTTCATGAACTTCGCCGTGTTCAACGTGGCGGACATCGGCGTGGTGGTGGGGGGCGTGCTCCTGTGCGTCCATGTGCTCTTCTTCATGCGGGGAGATAAGGGGGCGGCCAAGGCATGATGGTTACCCTCACCGTGCAGGTCCCCGGCCAGCGGGCGGATCAGTTTCTGGCCCAGTCCCTGGATAACCTCACCCGCTCCGCCGCCCAGAAGCTGCTGGAGGGAGGCCACGTCCTCCGGGAGGGCAAGGCCCTGAAGAAAAACGACCGGCTGAACTTGGGAGACGAGCTGGCGGTGCTCATCCCCGACCCCGCGCCGGTGGAAATTCTCCCCCAGGATATTTCCCTGGACATTGTCTACGAGGACGGGGACGTGATCGTGGTGAACAAGCCCGTGGGCATGGTGGTCCACCCCGCCCCCGGCCACCCGGACGGCACCTTGGTCAACGCCCTCATGCACCACTGCGGGGCGAGCCTCTCCGGCATCAACGGGGAGCTGCGGCCGGGGATCGTCCACCGGATTGACCGGGACACCAGCGGCCTGATCATCGCCGCCAAAAACGACGCCGCCCACCTGGCCCTGGCCCAGCAGCTTCAGGACCACTCCCTTTACCGGGAGTATGAGACGGTGGTAATCGGGGGGATGAAGGAGGACCAGGGGACGGTGGACCTGCCCATCGCCCGCCACCCCACCGACCGGAAGAAGATGGCGGTGAACCATTACAACGGCCGCCGGGCGGTGACCCACTGGAGGGTGCTGAACCGGTACCGGGGGTACACCCACCTCCAGTGCCGGCTGGAGACCGGCCGCACCCATCAGATCCGGGTCCACCTGGCCCAGACGGGCCACCCGGTGCTGGGCGACCCGGTGTACGGCGGGGTGCGGAAGGGCTTTCCCGAGCTGGTGGGACAGTGCCTTCACGCCAGAAGGCTGTCCTTCGTCCACCCTGCCACGGGGGAACGGCTGACCCTGGAGTGTCCCCTGCCCGACTACTTCACCGCCACCCTGGCCCGCTGCGAACGGCTGGGGTAACATACCCTGTCAAAAAGGAACCCCCGCCCGAAGACGGGCGGGGGTTGCTGTTTACCGGGGAGAACCCAGGCCTGTCACGTGGCAGGCGGCCTCCCAGTCCTCTTTTTTCACGTAAATCTCGTACCAGGTGCTGCCCTGGTTCAGAAGGCTGCCTGCGCCAAGAAGCTCCCGGGAGCCCATGTTCAGCGCCCCGATGGAAGTGCGGCTTTTGGCCTTCACCTGGTACTCGATGCCCTGGGCGTCCAGGGCCTGGCGGATGCGCTCGCTGTCGCCCAGGGAGCGCAGGGTGGTCAGTTCCCGCCGGTTGAGGGGAGTCAGCATGGTCACGCCTCCTTTTTTCTTACAGTATACCATACCCCTCCCCTGCCCCGCAACCCCAGGAATTTCCCGGGAAAGGGGCTTTTTCTCCCCGGCGATCCGTGTTATAATACCAATATGTATGTCAAAATTTCTTCCTTTGGCCTGTTTTGGGCCAGGATTGGAGCGCTATGAAAGAAAAACGGACCGATTCCCGTCCCCCCCGCCAGCGGGAGGAGACCGCCGCCGACGGCATCATTGAGGGCCGCAACGCGGTCACCGAAGCCCTGCGGGCCGGGACCAACATCGACAAGATCTTTATCATGAAGGGCGAGGTGGACGCCGCCCTGGGCCACATCGCCTCCGCCGCCCGGCAGAAGGGCATCGTGGTGGCCGACGCGGACAAGAACAAGCTGGACAAAATGAGCCGCACCCACGCCCACCAGGGGGTCATCGCCGTGGCCGCCGTCCGGGAGTACGTCTCCGTGGAGGACATCCTCCAGATCGCCCGGGACAAGGGGGAGCAGCCCCTCATCGTGGTCTGCGACGAGCTGTCCGACCCCCACAACCTGGGGGCGGTGATCCGCACCGCCGAGTGCGCCGGGGCCCACGGAGTGGTGATCCCCAAGCGCCGCAGCGCCGGCCTCACCGCCGTGGTGGCCAAGACCTCTGCCGGGGCCGTGTCCCATGTGCCGGTGGCCCGGGTGGCCAACCTGCCCTCCCTGCTGAAGGACCTGAAAAAGCAGGGGCTGTGGATCTTCGGCACCGCCGCCGACGGCACCACCTCCCTCTACGACGCGGACCTGAAGGGCCCCGCCGTCATCGTCATCGGCTCCGAGGGGGACGGCATGAGCCGCCTGGTCTCCGAGACCTGTGATTTTCTGGTGAGCATCCCCATGAAGGGCAAGCTCAACTCCCTCAACGCCAGCGCCGCCGCTGCTATCCTCCTCTACGAGGCCGTCCGGCAGCGCCTGTGAGTCCAAAGTGAGGCTTTTCTATGTCAGATGACAACAACTTCAGCTTAGGGGACATTCTGTGGGAATACGCGGACTACACCCCGCCGGAGCCGGACCCGGTCCCCGCGGTGCCGCTGCCCCCGGTGCCGCCTCAGGCCCCGGACAAGCCTGCGCCCCCGGCGGCCCCGGTCCGGGAGACCATCCCGGCTCCCCAACCGGCCGCGCCTAAGCCTGCCGCGCCCCGGCCTGCCCCGGCCAAGCCGGGAGCCGGACAGAAGCAAACCCCTTACCTGCCCGCAAACCAAGGGCCCCAGACCAGCAAGCCCGCTCCGGCGGCTCCGCCTGTTCAGCCGCCTCCCAGCCAGACGCCGCCGCCCAAGCCGCCCCAGCAGGAGCCGCCCAAGGCAGCCCCTGCTCCGGCATCCGCCCCGCCCAAGGCAGCGCCCACCCAAGAAGCCGCGCCTGCTGCTCAGCCGGAAGCATCTGCCCCTGCCCAGGAGACACCCGCTCCAAAGACAGAGCAGCAGCCGGAACCCCCGCAGCCGGCCCCGGAAGGGGCTGCCGGGAGCGCCCCCCAGACGGGGGTTCCCCAGGACGACGGCCCGGACCTGATCGCCTTCACCCCGGACCCCAGCGCCAAGCCGGAAGCCTCTGGGGAGGGCCAGCCCGCCCCGGAAGGCCAGCCGGAGACCCAGGAGGCCCAGGGAGAGAGCGCGGAGCAGGCCCAGCCGGGAGAGCAGGAACAGCCCCAGCCGGAACAGGAGCAGACCCCGCCCGGCCCCCAACCCGGCCCGCAGCCTGGTTCCCAGCCCGGTCCCCAGCCCGGTCCCCAGCGGCCCCGCCCTGCCGGTCCGGAGACCCAGTCCCGGCGGGAGCGCAAGCCCCGGCCGGAGCCGGAGGCCCCCCCGGACGCACCTCCCGGCCAGCTGGCCCAGGAGTACAGCCAGGGGCTGGGTTCTCTCAAGGGCCGGTGCATCGGCGCGGCTCTGGTTTCCGTGCTCCTTCTGGCCCTGGCCTTTTTGGAGGGGGGCGAGATCGCGGCCCTCTCCGGCCTCTTTCCCCAGGAGCTGTTTCTGCCGGTGGGCATGGCCCTTTTTGTGGTGGCCGCCGTTTTGTGCTGGGACGTGCTGAAGGACGGCCTGATCCAGCTCACCAACAAGGCCCCCAACGGGGACACCCTGGCCCTCTTCGCAGCGGTGTTCACCCTGCTGGACGGGGTGACCCTGCTGGCCGTCCACCTGCGCACGGATACTCTCCCCTTCTTTGCCCCCTGCGGCCTGGTGCTGACCTTCCATCTGCTGGGCCGGTACCTCACCCAGTCCGCCCGCTTCCAGGCCTGCCGGGTGGCTTCCTCGGTGGCCCAGCCCTATCTGGTCACCCAGGACGAGAACCTGATCAGCAGCCAGAGTGCTTTCCGCAAGTGGATCGGCACCCCCCGGGGCTTCGGCAGCCAGGTGCGCACCATGAGCGACGGGGAGTTCCGCTTCCAGCGGCTGACCCCGGTGCTCCTCACTGCCTGCGTGGTTCTCTCCCTGATCACCACCGTGGCCCACCACCAGCCCAGGCTGGCCTTCTGGTCCCTGTCGGCCCTGTTCTCCGCCGCCTCCACCCTGGGGGTGGGGATGGCCCTGAGCCTGCCCCAGCGGCTGCTGGGGAACAAGCTGGCCAAGCTGGGCGCTGCCCTGGCCGGCTGGCCGGGGATTGTGGCCGGAAAGGGCTGCAAGGCGGCCATGCTCCACGACTATGACATCTATCCCCCCGGGACCATCACCCTGGTCACCGCCCGGCCCTTTGGAAACTTCTCCATGGAGCGGGCCGTGTCCTTCGCCGCCTCTGTGGTGCGGGCCTCCGGCTCGGGCCTTACTTACCTCTTCGACAAAGCCCTGCACCAGGAGCACGGAGCCTATGTGGCGGTGGAAAAGCTGGTGATGCAGGAAAACGGCCTCATGGGCCAGAGCCAGGGCCAGGAGATCCTGGTGGGCAACAGCGACTTCATGAGCCGCCAGGGCATCGCCCTGCCCCCGGGCATCCGGGCCAAGGACGCGGTGTTCTGCGCCGTGGGCCGGGAGATCGCCGGGATGTTCGTGCTGAAATACACCATGCACCCCTCCATTATCCCCTCCCTCAAGGCCCTGTTTACCCACAGGCTCCACCCCATCCTGGTCACCCGGGACTTTAACCTGAACCCCCACCGCCTGCGGCTGCGGGGCCGTCTGCCGGTGGACCAGATCTCCTTCCCCGACCTTCAGCGGCGGGTGACCCTGTCCGGACCCAACCAGACCCACAGCTCCACCATCGTGGCGGTGCTGTGCCGGGAGGGGCTGGCCCCCTTCGCCCAGTCCATCATCGGGGCCAGGCGCATCCGCCGGGCCGCCAAGGCCAACAGCTTTTTGGTGAACATCAGCGCCTGCATCGGGGTCTTCCTCACCGCCAGCCTGTCCAGCGCCGGAGCTCTGGGCGCTATGAGCGCCTGGAACCTGTCCCTGTTCCTGCTGCTGTGGCTGCTGCCTGTGGTGTTCGTCTCCCTGTGGACCAAGCAGTATTGACCAGGAAAAGTCCCTCGGTTGGAACAGCCGGGGGACTTTTTTCGAACAGATGTTTGACTTTCTCTCCCTTGTGTGGTAAAATACCCCCAACCACAAGAGATTGGGAGGGCGACGATATGGGAAACCTGACCCCCAAACAGCAGAGGATCTATGATTTCATCCGTGACTTCTCCCGGGAGAACGGCTATCCCCCCACTGTGCGGGAGATTGGCGAGCACCTGGGGCTCAAGTCCCCCTCCACGGTGAAGTTCCACCTGGACAATCTCCGGGAGGCGGGGTACCTTCAGTGGGACGGGGGCAAAACCCGGTCCATCACCCTGCTGGAGGGGGAGGAGCCCCGCCGGGACCAGGTGCCCCTGGTGGGCAGCGTGGCCGCCGGGTCCCCCATCTGGGCGGAGGAGTGCATTGAGGAGTACGTCCCCTTCCAGACCGGCCCCCACCCGGAGGAGTATTTCGCCCTGCGGGTGCGGGGGGAGTCCATGCTGGGCGCGGGTATCTTCCCCGACGACCTGGTGGTGGTCCACAAGCAGCCCGAGGCCCACAGCGGGGAGATCGTGGTGGCCCTCTTCGAGGACGAGGCCACGGTGAAAACCCTCTCCCGGAAGAACGGGGAGGTCTGGCTCCTGCCGGAAAACCCCGACTACGACCCCATCGACGGCACCCAGGCCCAGATCATCGGCAAGGTCGTGGGGCTGATGAGACGATATTAAGCATGAAAAGCCTCCCTTCCGGGAGGCTTTTTTTCAGCTTGTCGAAAAAGGCAAAGCCTTTTCCGACAAGAGGGGATAGCAGTCCGCTGCGCGCAGGGTCTGTGCGCCCTTGGCGCACGGACCCCACACTCGGAGAACATGATTGGATTGTCTTTGCTGCCTGCGGGCAACAAACTCTGCGAGGCTTTTTTGCCGGGGATATCAGCAGCTGTTGTGTTACCCTGTAGGGCGGGATGCCCACATCCCGCCGCCGGCGTATGGGATCGCTGTCACAAGGGCAGAGATTCCGTTTCCTTTGCCTCCTTCTCCAAAGCCGTCAGCCGGCGGAAGCTCCGGCGGATCATGGCAAGGGAGAGGATCACCGCCATTAGGTCTGCCGCGGGGCCGGCGTAAAGGACGCCGTCCAGCCCCAGGAACCGGGGCAGGATGGCCAGCAGGGGCAGCAGCAGGAAGCCCTGGCGGGAGACGGACAGGAAAATCCCCTGCTTCACCGCCCCGATGCTGGTGAAGTAGTTCACCGACAAAGGCTGGATGCTGAACAGGCAGACCATGAACATGAAGATGCGCAGGTAGTCCTCGGCAAATTCAAAATACAGCGGGTCCCCGGACCCGAAGATGGAGATGATCTGCCGGGGGAAGCACTGGAAGAGGAAGAAGGCGCAGAAGCTGAACACCAGCCCCACCGCCACGGCCTTCCGGTAGGTGGCCTTCACCCGGGGGTAGTTTTTGGCCCCCATGTTGAAGCTGAGGATGGGCTGGCACCCGTGGGCCAGACCCACGGCGAAGGAGACCATAATCATGTTCACCTTGGCCACCACCCCGGACACCGCCAGGGGGATGTCGCTGCCGTAAATGGACAGGGCGCCGTAACGGGTGAGGGTGTTGTTCATGGCGATGTTCACCAGCATCATCACCAGGTGGTTCAGGAAGTTGGAGACCCCCAGCTTCAGGATGGCCGGGATCACCTCCGGCCGCAGGCGCAGGTCCTTCCGGCTGAGGGAGAAGGCCTTGAACCGGGGGAAGTAGGCCAGGCACACCAGGAAGGAGATCCCCTGGCTGATCACCGTGGCCGCCGCCGCGCCCCGGATGCCCCAGCCCAGGGGATAGAGGAAGAGCCAGTCCAGAAACACGTTGAGCACCGCGCCGATCACCGAGGAGAACATGGCGTAGGAGGGGCTCCGGTCGGCCCGGATGATGGTCCCGGCGGCCATGGTGAACACCTGGAAGAACAGACCGTAGACCACGATCCCCAGGTAGTCCTGGGCATAGGGCAGTACCGTTTCCGTGGCGCCGCAGAGGAGAAGGATGGGGGTCTCCAGCAGCAGGACCACCAGGGTGATGCCCAGACCGAAGATCAGGGTGAGGGTCAGCCCCGTGCCGATGAAGGCTCTGGCCCGGTCCTCCCTGCGGGCGCCCAGGGAGAGGTTAAAGTTTGCCGCCGTGCCCACGCCGGTCATCTGGGCCAGGGCGATGGACAGGGAGATCAGGGGAAAGACCACGTTGGTGGCGGCGTTTCCCAGCAGGCCCACCACCTGGCCGATGAAAATCTGGTCGGTGATGTTGTAGGCCGCCCCCACCAGCATGCCGATGATGGAGGGAATGGCAAATTTGCGGATCAGCCCCCCAAGCGGGGCGGTGCCCAAGGGATTTCCCTGGGCCGGGGCTGCGTCGGGACGCATGGCGCTCAGCTCTTTTCTTTGGGTTTGGTTTCATCAGTATACAGGGAGAAACAGGAAACTGTCAATGGAACGCATTTCCAGGTCCCCCAGGGCACGAAAAAAGGAGGGCATGGTGAATGCCCTCCTTTTATCATGAAAGGAACAGTTCGTTCTCTTTGCGGACAGAACAAGCCTTCTTGATCGCCATGGATGCAATTGAGACCATAATCCCGCTGACCTTTCTGGCGTTTTGCGGGCATTGCCTGACGCAGCGCATACAGGAAATGCAGGTTTGGGCATCTGCGGCAAAGCGCTCCGGATCAATTGCCTGCACGGGGCATTTTTCCGCGCACAGCCCGCACTTGTCGCAGCGTTTGGTCACCTTCGGAACCAGCCCCGCCTTGCCGCTCTTTTTGTAGGGACGGTTTCCGGGAATCGAAGTGGCGGTGCTGTTCCTGGCCGCGATCCGGTTGGAGAACTCAGCAAGCTGCTTCTCGTCGGAGAGATCCGGTCTGTTGGCTGCGTACTGGGGCATGATGGAGTGTTCTGCAACGGCAGCGATGGCAGCAATGACATGAAATCCAGCCGCTTTCGCTGCGTCCTCCATTTCCACAAGGGTATCCTCATATGCCCGGTTTCCATAGACGCAGACAAGGGTGCAGTTGGCTCCGTTTCCCGGAATTTGTTTTAACCGCTCAATGGCAGCGGCAGGGGCCCGCCCGCCAAAGGAGGGCATGGCAACCAGAACCATATCCTCCTTGTCGATTTCACAGCTGGAAAACGCGGCGTTGGCGTCGCTCAGATCGATCTGGACAGGAGCGTCGCTCCAGCGCTTGCTGAGAATGTGGGCAACCTTTTCGGTTCCGCCTGTGGGGCTGAAAATGATTTCTATCGTACGCATAGGGTTTCTCCTCCCCAATAGCATCGGCTTATTCAGACTGCGGGGGTTCCAGCCTTTTTCGTATGCCGGCAATACAATCGGCAAGAGTTTTCCCGGCAAGGGAGCGGGCAAACACCGCTTCCGTATCGGCAAACACCCCGGTCAGAACCGGTTGGATATGGCGGCCAACAACGCATTGGTCGTTGGGGTTTTGGTGGATATCCAGCAGGTGGACGTTGGTTTCCTCCGTCACCGCCTGATAGATTTGAAGCAGCGTAAGCTGTTCCGGGGGCACCGCCAGGGAATACCCGCCAATCCCTCTGCGGCTGTCCACGATTCCGGCCCTTTTTAACAGCGCCAGTATTTTTCGGATGTAGCTGGCGTTGGTGCCGGCGCTTCCCGCCATCTGGTCAGAGTTCATGGGATTGGGAGACTCTGAAACCAGGATCAGGATGTGGATCGCAATGGAAAATTTTGTGTCCATCTGGCTGCCCTCCGGTTGTTGATGTATCAGATGCAGATACATTATAACGCTGGATCCCGCCATTGTCAAGAAACACGCAGCGCAAAAAAACCTCTCTTGTCCGGGGGGACAAAAGAGGTTTTTCGTGGAGCAGGTAAAGGGAGTCGAACCCTCCTATCAAGCTTGGGAAGCTTGCGTTCTACCGATGAACTATACCTGCCTGTCAGCTTGTGAAACACAGTATACCACGCTCCAAAGGAAATTTCAAGGGGAAAGTTTGTCGGATGGGGGCGGGGGAGTCCCATTTTCCGGTGACACGATTTCTCCCCTTCCTCATAGAATGGAATGGCACGAACGCCAGTCTTATGAGAGTAGGAGGTAGTACCATGAGTGATAGGGTTGTGCCCGGGCCCGTGCAGGACAGCTGCGGTATCCGGGAAGCCGTGTGTATCCATACGAAAAAAATCTACGACAGCTGCCGGGATAAAGATATAGCGCTTTATATAAGCCACAATACATCTGATTCCCCATCAATTCGGCTTCAGGAATGTCTGGAGCGTGAAGTCGGTGGGTTTGGTTTTCTTCTCCTTGGTGTACACCACATAGTCAATGACGGAATGGAGAAGGGCGTTTCGCTGGGGGATGTCGGCGGTGTCGTAGGCATCCAGGACGGCTGCGATCTTTCTCGCCTGGGCTTGGGGATCTGTTCTCTTGTCGCGGTCCATGGCGGCCAGGATCTCCTCTTCCTTGGCTTCCAGCCTGGCCAGCTTTTCTTTCACCACAGGCATCCGTTCCCGGAAGGTGGGTAAGTCATACTCCCCCAATTCAAGCAGCTCGTAGAGGCGCGCCTTTTGGCCCTCTGCGGCTTTTTGTTCTCTGCGGACAGAGGCCAGCATGTCCTTATAGTCTGCCTCTCTGCCTGCTTTGGGGGCAGACCCTTTGGCGGAGGTCAGCTCATCCAGAAGCTCCCGCAGATGCTGGAGAAGACGGGCCTCTACCAAATCATACTTTGTGCTGGCGCAGCAGCCAGCCTTGACGCAGAGCAGGTATGGGCCGCCGTTCATGTTCAGCTTCTGCATGTTCCGTCCACAGTTAGAACAGCGGACAAGCCCGGCAAGGGCGCTCTTGACCGTGCCGTCCTGCTTGGAGGGCCGATAGCGGCCGGCCATGATCTCCTGGACCTGGTCATAGAGCTCCTTCTCCACGATGGCGGGATGAAGCCCGTCCGTGATGGTCCACTTTTCTCTGGGATTGTAGATGGTGACGTGCTTGGCGTTTCCGTGGGCGCCCTTTTTGATGTGGCTTTTTTGATTCCAGACCACTTTGCCGATGTAAGTGGGGTTTCGCAGGATCATGGCCACGGAGTTTCGGCTGAACTCCGCGGACCGGTGAGGACGGGCGCCCAGGAGGTTGACCTGCCGGGCGATGGAAACGCATCCATACCCATCGGCGTACATCTGGTACATCATGCGGACAAACTTCGCTTCCGGCTCATAGATTTCTAACGTCGGCTTCTTGTCAACGGTGGTCTTTTTATATCCGTAGGGGGCGTTGGCCACATAGCAGCCATCCTGAATCGACTGCTGCAAGCCCCGGCGCAGCCGCTTATTGATGATTTTATACTCCCGGCGGGATATGAAGGTTTTAAACTCTGCCAGTTCGTCGTCCAGCTCGTCCGCCAGATCATAGGTTTTCTCGGGGGTGATGATGAGTGTGCCGCTGTCCTTAAAGGTGTCCAGGATCACGCCCTGATCCCGCATCCGGCCTCTGGAGAGACGGTCCAGATCCATGCACAGGACGGCGTCATAGTCTCCGTTTTCGACATCCCGGAGCAGCCGCAGCATCTCCGGGCGGGCATAGAGGGATTCGCCGGAGACAACCTCATAATAGGTCTCGATGATATGGATGTTGTTTCGGGCGGCAAAGTCGGCCAGGGCTTTGCGATGCTTGGCCAGGACTTCTTCGGTTTCCATGCCTTCTTCCATGCGGCTTTTGCGGAGATATTGGGCTGCGTCCATGGAGTTCACCTCTGTATAACAAGCGTCACAAATTCATTGCTAATTGCCTGAGCTTGTTAGAATTCTTGTTAGAAATCAATTTTTCTTGATAGATTTTTCATGATTTCTAACAAGAATCCAATGGGACCTTTGCTGGTTTGGAGAATCAGTAGTGATAATGCCTTTTGTTCGAAGAGATGTTAGAAGAGTTGATATTTTACGATCCTTTTTCTTATCATCAAAGACATCGGGTAATTTATCCCAAAGTAAGTTCCTAATATCTTTTTTTTGAGCTTTCCCGTACTGTTTGAGATATTGAACAATCATATCTCTATAGTATTGGTCGTTAAAGCCCTTGTTTTTGATATATTGGGCTTCTTCTTCCATGCTCTGTGCAACCTCGGCAGATACATACAAACTGTCTACGCGTCCTTCAATCAGCTTATGCTTTCGTAAATGGGCAATTGCTTCCTTTGATAAGCTGCGGCCATGACCTTTTT